>NZ_NRDO01000067.1 GCF_010231475.1 Citrobacter sp. NCU1
CCTGATGATGTTCATCAGGCGTTTTACAGACAAAAAACTGTCAACCTATATCAGGACTAGTCAGTGCGCGCCGCCGCCGCCACCGCCCGCCCCAAAGGGCGGTTTGGCGAACCAGACCAGTCCGAGCAACACCAGAAATATCCCCGCTGACATCCAGAAAATTTCATTGGCTGAAATGATCAGCCCCTGACTGGTTATCTGCTGGGCCAGCCAGCCGGAGGCCTGCTGTTGCGTCATCCCCAGGCCCTGGAGCTGATCGTACATTGCCTGTGCATTGGGGTTATACGGATTCACAGACTCGGTTAATTGTGCATGGTGCATGGACTCGCGGCTGGTCCACATAGTGGTCGTAATTGACGTGCCTATAGAACCTGCCAGCGTTCGCGTAAAGTTCGACAAACTCGACGCCGCCGCCAGACGCTCAGGCGGCAAGCCGGAGAGTGTGATGGTGGTCAGCGGCATAAAGAAGCAGGCCACGGCGAAGCCCTGGATAAACTGCGGCCAGGCCGATGCGCCGAAATCCATACCCGGCTCAAAGGTATATGCGCGCCAGTAAAAGCAGACGGCGTACATAATAAAGCTGAACGTGACCAGCCTGCGCATATCAAGCTTGTGCGCGAAGCGTCCGATAATGGGCGACAGGATCACCGGAATAATCCCCACTGGCGCAGAGGCCAGACCTGCCCACGTCGCGGTATAGCCATACACTTCCTGCAACAGCTGTGGCAGCAACACGATAGCGCCGAAGTAGAGCATATAGGCCAGACTGATACACAGACATCCTATCGTGAAGTTTCGCGACTTAAACAGCGAGAGATCGACAATGGGGTTATCGTCCGTCAGCTCCCAGACAATCAGGAAGCTGATGGCGACCACGGCGACCACGGTCAGAATGATAATCTCCTGCGAGGCAAACCAGTCCAGTTCTTTACCGCGGTCGAGCATAATTTGCAGACTGCCGATCCCGACCACCAGGAGCGCCAGGCCAATGGCGTCAATCCGCCGCTGCTCGGTACGGGTTTCCCGTCCACGCAGGGTTTGCAGCGTCATCAGGACCACCACCACGCCGATAGGCACGTTGATGAAGAAGATCCAGCCCCAGTGATAGTTATCGCTGATATAACCGCCGAGAATCGGGCCGCAAATCGGCGCGACAATGACCGTCATCGACCATAACGCCAGAGCGATGGATCGCTTGGCGGGCGGGTAGTTATTCAGCAACAGGCTCTGAGAAAGCGGAATTAAAGGCCCGGCAACAATCCCCTGTATCACACGAAAGAAGATCAGCATGTTGAGGCTGTTGGAGACGCCGCAGGCCCACGACGCAATGACAAAGGCGACGGTAGACCACATGAACAACTTCACTTCGCCGACGCGTTTCGCCAGCCATCCGGTTAGCGGAATCGAAATGGCGTTTGCCACCCCGAAGGAGGTGATCACCCATGTTCCCTGGCTCAATGACGAGCCAAGGTTCCCGGCGATAGTCGGGATTGCCACGTTAGCAATGGTGGAGTCCAGAACCTGCATAAATGTCGCCATCGACAACGCGATCGTCATAATGACGAGCTGTGCGCCTTCCAGCGGTTTTTGCTGTTGCATCACACGCACCTCAGGATTAACCCGCGTTGGCCTGGACTATCTCTTCGATCAGTTTATTGACCGGAGCGAGGCTGATTTCCCGTGCATCGCTTTCAGAAACTGGCGTTGTGCGCACCTGACTTGCCAACACCTGCCCATCGCGATTTGAGGTATCTACCGTCACTAATGTCGATAAACCAATGCGCAGAGGATGTTGCGCTAATTGCTGCGCATCCAGCTCAATACGGACTGGCAGACGTTGTACGACTTTGATCCAGTTGCCGGTCGCATTTTGTGCAGGGAGCAGCGAGAAGGCGCTGCCTGTTCCCATATCGAGACCGACGACTTTCCCGGTATATTTCACGTCATCGCCGTAAATATCGCTGATGACGGTGGCCGGTTGGCCAATGCGCATATGCGCCAGCTGAGTTTCTTTAAAGTTGGCATCGATCCACAGATTGTTCGCCGGAACGACCGCCATCAGCGGAGTGGTTGGGCTAATTTGTGCGCCAGGTTGAACGGAACGGCGAGAAACATATCCTGTCATCGGGCTGACGATTTTCGTACGTTCCAGCGCCAGCCAGGCATTACGAACTTCCGTCGCCGCTTGTTGCACGGCGGGCTGATCTTCCAGCCGACTACCGAGGATCATCGCCTGATTGGCATTATATTGTTGAATCGCCACGTCCAGTTGCGCCTGGGCGCTGGCGACGGCATCACGCGCGTGTTGCAGCTCTTCGCGGCCAATCAAGTTGGCCTGACCCAGCGGAACACGACGATTAAAGTCACTTTGCGCCTGGGCAAGCGCGGTTTTCTGCACCTCAATGCTCGCCTGCAACTGCTTGCTGTTGATCATTAACTGGTGTGTTTGACGCACGCTGGAGGCTAACGCGGTTTTGGCTTTTTCAAACGCCTGTTTGGCATCGGTCTGATCGAGAGTGACCAGCACATCACCTTTTTTGACAAAGTCAGTATTATCAGCCCAGACTTTCGTCACGCTGCCTGATACCTGCGCCATGATTTGTACCTGGTTCCCTGCCACGTACGCATCATCGGTCTCTTCGGCATAACGCAGTACTAAAAACCAATAAATCCCATATGCCACGGCAATAATAATAAAGAGCAAGGTGAGAAGGATGAGCATACTTTTACGTTTGCCATTCTTCTTAACCGGTTGCTGCGGGGTGTGAGTCTCCGCATTTGCGCTCATGTTGTTCTCCACGATCTTATTTTTTCGCATCGGCTGAGCCGACCTGTTTGTCAGAAAGGCCAGCAGTGTCACGTGCTGGCCTGTCAGTTTTTTCTTTTATAAATCTGGATTTTTGAGCGTGTCGACGCGTTAGCGTAGCGCCTCAAGAACGGCACCATCCTGATCCATCTGATCGAGACGGGTCAGGAGTTTACGCGTGATGTGCTCAAGCTGATCTTTTTCGGCGGTGCTGAGAGATGACCAAAGCTGATGCAGGCAGTTATGCTGAGGTGGGAGAACCTCACGCAAAAAATCGTGCCCTTTTTCAGTCAATTGCAGGTGCAGACAACGACGGTCGTTATCGCTTTCGCGACGTTCGATCCAGCCGCGTTTTTCTAACTCATCCGCGATTCGTGTTGCGTTAGTACGGGACGAACCGAGCGCACAACTCAGTTCCGAAGGCTGAATACTGTGGTTTTCCTGAGACTCCAGCGTAATCAACGCCATAAACAACGTCTCGTTAATCCCTTGAGCTTTCAGCATTTTATTGCGGTTTTCCAGCAACTTGCCTTGCATATGCATGCAAAGACGAGTCAGAAGAATTTCCTGATATGGAAAATCTTCGTAGCGGCTGGCGCGAAATTTTAGCATTTGTTCAATGGGCGTAAACGAACTATCCATTTGGGCATGACCTCATTAATTTCAGCCGATATAGTAACGACAGTGACAAATAAAGTAAATGTATTATTAACGTAAAATGATTTTTACGGGTTATAAAATCGTCAGTTTTTTCTGGGCTAATCCGTAGTCCGGAAAACGCAACGATGTGGGGAACGAGCAAACAATGAATAAACAGTACGGGAGGCAGAAAACCTGACGTAACCCCGGCGGGGAGAAACCCCTGACGGGTGTAATTCAGGCCAAACGCAAAAACGAGCGGGTTACCGCTGATAACTCTCGGCATGCTGTCTTCACATCCCTGAGCGAATGTAGCCGGACTGGGATCAGACAGGAGGGCAGGGCTTTCCATATAATTATGTGATTCGTCACCGATGTAAAATAATCAGGATAAATAATTTTAATAACCTTAACAGACTGGGGGGCACCTTAACACCCTAAGGTGCCCAAACAGCCATAAACGCTTAGTGTCTGCTTAATTTACGGCTTCTTGTCGATGAAAACCTCGCCACCAGACCAGCAGGTTAAGTACGGATACGGTCATACCCGCCAGACAAACGCCTGCCCACCCTGCATGCTGCCAGGCGGAGGCTGAAATCAGCGAACCGGCCGCGCCACCGATAAAATAGCTGGTCATGTAACCTGCCGTCAGGCGGTTACGCGCATCCGGGTGAATGCGATAGATCACCGTTTGATTGGTGATGTGTACGCCCTGAACCGTAAGATCCAGCACCAGAATACCGACAATCAGCGCCAGCACTGAGGTGTGTCCATACCAGATTGCCAGCCAGGAGAGCAGTAACAACAACAGGCTGATCGTGGTCGTGAGATGGGATTTCCCTTTATCGGCAAAACTGCCAGCAGGTCGTGCGCCCAACGCACCGGCGGCGCCTGCCAGACCAAACAGACCAATCATCCCTTCGGAATAGTTAAACGGCGGCGCGGCAAGCAAAAAGGCCATTGACGTCCAGAGGATGCTGAAATTGGCAAAGGTCAGGCATCCTAACAGCGCGCGGGTGCGCAGCAGTTTGTCGTGGAGAAACAGGCTGAAGACGGAGCCTAACAACTGCGGATAGTTGAGATGGGTTTCAGATTTCATCTTCGGCAGGCCACGCCACAGCGCGATAGCCATCAGCGCCATCAGGACAGAGGCGACCCAGAATACGGTTCGCCAGCCGCCGAGATTCGCGAGTAATCCGGCGACGGTCCGCGCCAGTAAAATCCCCAGCAGCAGACCGCTCATGATGGTGCCCACCACCTTCCCGCGCTGATCCGGTGTGGCGAGCGTGGCGGCCAGAGGAACCAAAATTTGGGCGACGACCGAGAATAATCCGGTGAGCGCTGTCCCCAGGATCATCATGGCAAGCGACTGGCTGCTGGCGGTGATCAGCATGCCACCTGCCGCCAGCAGTGTCATCGAGACGATCAACGTCCGGCGTTCAAACATGTCGCCCAGCGGAACCAGTAACAATAACCCAGCGGCATAGCCCAACTGTGCGGCTGTGACGATAAAACCGGCGGAACTGGCCGAAAGTGAGAATGTGCGGGCGATTGTGTCGAGTAGCGGCTGCGCGTAATAGTTGCTGGCGACCGCCAGACCGGTGGCGATAGACATTAAGACAATCAGCGCCGGACTAAGTTGATGAGTAGGGTTATTCATTGTTATCAGTGTGTTTGGATTAAGTGACAACAATCATAACGAATGAAAAAGAATTCAGGTGATGGATCGTGCGGTTCAGGGAAGAGGTGAATGATGCCTGATGGCGTCTTGCCATCAGGCACAACGCTTACATTACTTCTGTGTAGCCAGCGCTTCGTTCACCCAACTGTCAAATTGCTGCTGGTGGGCTTTGATCCAGCCGTCAACATGACCCTGAATGTCTCCTTCGGAAGCCTTACCTTCATGCATCATCGAGTTTTGGGCGTTGATATCCGCAACCGACAGTTTCATAACGGCAAACAGTTTCGCCGCCGCCGGGTTTTTCTCCGCCCAGGCTTTGTTGGCAACGATGTGCATCGTACTCACCGGGAAGCCATAGTTCGCGCCGTTCGGCAGTTTAGTATCGATATTTTTCTGCACGCCAGGCAGAGAGGAAAACGGCACCTGCAACCAGACCACATCTTTACCTGGCTTCAACACGTCGCTCACCCAGTACGGTGTCCAGGTGTAGTAAAGAACCGGCTTGCCTTCTTTATAACGGGCGATGGTATCGGCCATCATCGCCGCATAGTTCCCCTGGTTGTGATCAACGGTTTTCGTCAGTTCATAGGCGCCTAGCTGATGATTAATGGCAGCCTCACAGCCCCAGCCTGGGTTACAGCCGGTTAAATCTGCTTTTCCGTCGTTGTTGCTGTCGAACAGTTTGGCGATTTTCGGGTCTTTCAATTGCGCGATGTTGGTGATGTTGTACTGTTCGGCGGTTTTTTTGTCGATCAGGTAACCCTGTGCGGCACCGGTGACGAATACTCCCTCGCGATAGAACTTCTTGTCTCCGCCTGCAGCAGCGTACATATCATCATGCAGCGGCTGCCAGTTCACGGCAGTAAATGTGGCGTCGCCAGAGGCAATGGAGGTATAGCCTACGTTGTAGTCGACTTCACTCGGTTTGTTGACGGTGTAACCGAGTTTTTCCAGCGCGCGGCTCACCAGCAGAGTCTGGAAGGTCTCTTCGGATATGGTGCTTTGAATTGGCTGTACGGTGACGCCTTTGCCCGGCAGGTCGGCAGCGAAAGTGCTGGTAGAGACAAGGGTGGCAAACGCTGTGGCAAAAAGAAGATGATGTCGCATCGTTGTTCCTTAATGATTGGAGGGACACGGAGGCCCGGCAGGTATCGCGCTACCGGGCAACAGGTGAATTACTTGATGAAAGGGCGGGTAAAAAGCCCAACGGGACCGGTGTGATACCAGCGGCGGTTACCACGGCTGCGCGAGTCGCGTCCTACGGCTTGCGTCAGACGGTCCAGAATAATGGCGAGGATCACAATGCCAGCCCCACCGACAGTGGCCAGTCCCATATCGAGACGACCGATACCGCGCAGAACCATTTGGCCCAGTCCGCCAACGGCAATCATGGAGGCGATAACGACCATGGAGAGGGCAAGCATCAGCGTCTGGTTGACCCCGGCCATAATGGTGGGCATTGCCAGCGGTAGCTGAACTTTGAACAGCATCTGGCGCGGACTAGCGCCAAATGAGCGCGAAGCCTCAATCAGATCCGCCGGGACTTGGTTGATCCCAAGGATGGTCAGACGCACAATCGGCGGCAAGGCAAAGATAATCGTCACCACCACGCCTGGCACGTTCCCGATACCAAACAGCATGACAATCGGCACCAGATAGACGAACGCCGGTGTGGTCTGCATCGCATCCAGCAGCGGACGAACAATTTTCGCCGCCCGTGGACTGCGCGCCAGCCAAATTCCCAGCGGTAACCCGATAATGACGCAGAACAGCAGCGCAGTGAGCACCAGCGCGAGTGTGATCATTGCCTGCGACCAGGCGCCGATCGCGCCAATGGCGAGCAGCGAAATCAACGTCGCGACACCCATGCCGAGGCTCGACATTTGCCAGGCGATCAGAGCAAAAAGAATAATCGCTACCGGCGCAGGCATCCCCAGCAGCAGTTGCTGGAAACCGTTGAGAATGTAATCCACCGGGATACGAATGCCCTGGAAGACGGGACGGAAATGGGAGACAACCCAGTCGATCCCTTCTGTGACCCAGCTATCCAGCGGGATCAGCGTCTTATGGAACGGATCCATAATATTAAAATGTTCCGGCTGGGGCGCTGGCGCGCTGTTCAGCCAGTCTGCCCCGCCGCCGTTGGCGGGCGCGTTGCCCCAGGCGTCAGCGGTTTGCGTGGCGCTCTCTGTCGCCGGCGCGGTATCCCACGGATTGGTTTGATCAGCCATTGTTTGCCCCCTCGCGATCTAAAGCCTGTAGCAGCATGCGTTTAGAAATGATGCCAACATACTGTTGTTCCTCATCGACGACCGGTACTGCACAGGGCGCCTGACCAACATGAGAAAGCAATTCGCTGAGTGGGGTTTGCGCATCCACGGCTAACGGCTGTTCAATTAATGCCGCTTCAATGCTTTGCGCCTGACTTAATGCCAATTTTAAGGAGTCAATCGACACCACGCCGACATACTTATTTCCGCGTTCAATGACGTAGCCAAATTCGCGATCTTCATCTTCTAATAATTTCAGCGCAGAACGTGGACCGAAACCTGGTGTTCTGCGAATTAATCCTACCGGGCTACGGCGGGCAATATCTTTCGCACTGAATACCTGGCTAATATCAACGCCACGGAAGAAGGTACGGACATAATCATTCGCCGGATTATTCAGAATCTCATCCGGTGTCCCGACCTGTACGACTTCGCCATTTTGCATAATGGCAATACGATCGCCAATACGCATCGCTTCATCCAGATCGTGGGAAATAAAGACCACGGTACGCTGATGCTTCGCTTGCAGTTTTACCAGTTCATCCTGCATTTCGGTGCGAATTAACGGATCGAGAGCTGAGAAGGCTTCATCCATTAATAAGATATCAGGATTTATGGCTAATGCGCGGGCGAGGCCGACACGCTGACGCATGCCCCCGGAAAGTTCATCCGGGTAGCCGTGAGCATAATTCTCCAGTCCGACCTGGCGTAACGCATCGAGCGCTTTTTCCCGACGTTCATTCGCAGCAATACCGGCTAATTCCATGCCGAATGCGGTATTGTCCAGCACCGTCATGTGCGGCATTAACGCAAATGACTGGAAGACCATCGCAATCTTTTTTCTGCGCACCTCGCGAAGTTCTGCATCGGATATTTTGGCAATATCGACACCGTCAATCAGAACTTGCCCGCGGGTGGGTTCAATCAGGCGATTGAGAAGGCGTACCATTGTGGATTTACCCGAACCGGATAATCCCATGATGACAAATATCTCGCCTTCTTCAATGGCCAGACTGGCGTCTTTAACGCCAAGCGATAGCCCCGTTTTATCCAGAATCTGCTCTTTCGAAAGTCCTTTTTCAATATATTTGAAAGCTCGCTGTGGATGCTCACCAAATATCTTATAGAGATTTTTAACTTCTAATTTAATTGCCATGCAATAGAATGATTCCTGTTATTTATATATGTCGATATGTTACCTAATGGAAATAGTGACCTTTTTCTACCCTAACATACTGAGAATCTGAGACAACCCTGAATTTGTTAATGATGTTAATGCTATGGAAAGCCATTCTGCGAGATTTCCCATGATATAAGGGCTGAGCGGCAGTGATGGCAGGCTGATATTTTTTGTAAGGAGCATTGAAATGCGCCTGAATTGTCATAATTCAGGCGGGTAAGGTGCAAGATATTGACTGTAGATCACACAATAATAATGGAATGACAAAAATGTGATCTCATTAGAAATATGAGTGCAATTATCAGGGTGATATTTACCTCAATATCTCTTGTCAGAAATTCCAGTCTTCATCTTTGGTTTCTACCGTTTTACCCATGACATAGGATGATCCCGACCCGGAGAAGAAATCATGATTTTCATCACCATTCGGTGACAGCGCAGCAAGAATGGCCGGATTAACGTCGGCCATTTCTGCCGGAAACAAGGTGTCATATCCCAGGTTCATTAAGGCTTTATTGGCGTTGTAGCAAAGAAAGGCGTTGACCTCCTCAACCCAGCCGGTTTCCGCGTACAGTTCTTCCGTATAACGGACTTCGTTGTCATACAACGCCATCAGCAGTTCAAGGGCAAAATCCTTCAGCGATTCACGTTCCGATTCTGCGCATTTCTCCAGCCCTTTCTGGTACTTATAACCAATGTAATAGCCGTGGACCGCTTCATCACGAATAATCAGGCGGATCAGATCGGCGGTGTTGGTCAGCTTGCCGCGGCTGGAAAAGTACATCGGCAGCCAGAAACCGGAGTAAAACAGAAATGACTCCAGAAAGACGCTGGCAATTTTCTTCTTCAGCGGTTCCTCGCGTGTGTAGCAGGTCAGGATAATGTCTGCTTTGCGCTGTAGTGGTTCGTTGCACTCACTCCAGGCATAGGCGGCATCAACGTCTTTGCTCAGACACAGCGTAGAGAAGACGGAGCTGTACGAACGGGCATGTACGGCTTCCATAAAGCTGATATTCGACAGCACCGCTTCTTCATGCGGGGTCAATGAATCTGCCATCAATGAGGGCGCGCCCGCGATATTCTGAATGGTGTCGAGTAAGGTTAAGCCGGTGAAGACGCGAAGGGTCAGTTGCTGTTCAACGGCGCTCAGCGACTGCCAGGACGGCGTATCGTTAGACAACGGCACCTTCTCGGGTAGCCAAAAGTTGCTGGTCAGGCGATTCCACACCTCCAGGTCTTTATCGTCCTGGATCTGGTTCCAGTTGATGGCGCGGATAGGTGATAGTTTCACTTCGTTCTCCTTACAGCGCGCAGGACACGCAGCCTTCAATTTCAGTGCCTTCCAGCGCCCTCTGGCGTAGTCGGATGTAATAGAGCGTCTTGATACCTTTGCGCCAGGCGTAGATCTGCGCTTTGTTGATATCGCGGGTGGTGGCGGTATCGGGGAAAAACAGCGTCAGCGATAACCCTTGATCCACATGTTTTGTGGCTTCGGCATAGGTATCGATAATTTTTTGTGGACCAATCTCATAGGCGTCCTGATACATCTCCAGATTCTCGTTGGTCATAAACGGTGCCGGGTAATAAACGCGACCGGTTTTGCCTTCCTTGCGGATCTCCACTTTCGACACAATGGGATGAATACTGGATGTTGCATGGTTGATGTAGGAGATCGAACCGGTCGGCGGAACCGCCTGTAAATTCTGGTTATAAAGGCCGTAGCGCATCACCGCGTCCTGCAACTGTTGCCACATCTCGCGGGTCGGTAACGTGACACCGGCGCGGGCAAACAGCGCCCGGACTTTTGCGGTTTTTGGCTGCCAGTCGCCTTGCAGATACTGCGCAAAATAGTCGCCGCTGGCATAGCGGGATTGCGTAAACCCGGCGAAGGTTTTACCGCGCTCGCGCGCCAGCAGCATAGAGGTATGCAGCGCATGCCAGGTGACGGTGTAAAAATAGAGATTGGTGAAATCCAGGCCTTCCGGGGAACCATAAGCAATACCTTCCCGCGCCAGATAGCCGTGCAGGTTCATCTGTCCCAGCCCGATGGCGTGCGATGCGTCATTCCCGGCCTCGATCGACGGTACGCTGCGAATATGGCTCATCTCCGAGACCGCCGTCAGAGCGCGGACGGCGATTTCCACGGTGCGGCCAAAATCGGGCGAGTCCATGGTGTGGGCAATGTTCAGCGAACCGAGGTTACAGGAGATATCGTGACCGGTCTTCGCGTAATCCAGGTTTTCGTCATAGGTGGATGCGCTGTTGACCTGCAATATCTCCGAGCACAGATTGCTCATATTAATATGCCCGGCAATGGGACTGGCGCGATTGACCGTGTCTTCATACATGATGTACGGATAGCCGGACTCAAACTGGATTTCAGCAAGGCGCTGGAAAAAGTCGCGGGCGTTAATGGTTTTTTTGCGGATGCGTTCGTCGGCAACCAGCTCATGGTACAGCTCGCTGACCGCAATATCGCCAAACGGTTTACCGTAAATGCGTTCCACGTCATAGGGTGAGAACAGCGCCATTTCGGCGTTCTCTTTGGCTAACTGAAACGTGATATCCGGGATCACCACGCCAGGCGACAACGTTTTGATACGGATTTTTTCGTCGGCATTTTCACGTTTGGTATCGAGAAAACGCAGAATATCCGGGTGATGTGCATGCAACCAGACCGCGCCGGCTCCCTGGCGCGCCCCAAGCTGGTTGGCATAGGAGAACGCATCTTCCAGCATTTTCATTATGGGGATCACACCCGAAGACTGGTTTTCAATACGCTTAATTGGCGCGCCAGCTTCCCGCAAATTAGAGAGCAAAAACGCCACGCCGCCGCCGCGTTTAGACAGCTGAAGCGCCGAGTTTACCGCCCGCCCAATCGACTCCATGTTGTCTTCAATACGCAGCAGGAAACAGGAAACCAGTTCGCCGCGCTGGCGCTTCCCGCCGTTTAAAAAGGTTGGCGTAGCGGGCTGAAAGCGGCCAGAGAGCATTTCCTCTGCGATTTGGATCGCCTGCGTTTCGTTGCCCTGCGCCAGGGTCAACGCCACCATGACGATCCGGTCTTCAACGTCTTCCAGATAGCGTTTACCGTCAAAGGTTTTCAAGGTGTAGCTGGTGTAGAACTTCCATGCCCCGAGGAACGTCTGGAAACGAAAACCGCTGGCGTGCGCCCGTACGAACAGCGACACCACGAACGCGCGGTCATAGCGCTTGAGCACCTGGTCATCGTAATAGCCTTCACGTAACAGATAATCCAGCCGCGCATCCTGGCTGGCAAACGCCACGGAATTGGGCTTCACATGCGTGGTAATGAAGACCTCAATTGCCTGACGGTCTTTGTCGAACTGAATATGGCCCGCTTTGTCATACAGATTCAGCATGGCATTCAGGGCGTGATAATCCGTGGTTGTCGGCGTCACGCGTTCTGTGGTTGTCGTTGCCAAAATGCTTCCACTCCTTTTCGGACGTTGTCGATATCACCTGGCGTTCCCATGAGCTCAAAACGATACAGGCAGGGCACGCCGCATTTTTGTGAAATGACATCTCCGGCGCGGCCATAAGCTTCGCCGAAATTGCGATTACCGGCGGCAATAACACCGCGAATAAATGCCCGATTGTGTTCATCGTTTAAAAAACGGATCACCTGCCGGGGTACCGCACCCGCAGTGCCTCCACCGCCATAAGAGGGCACCACCAGAAGATAAGGTTCGTCTACGCGGATCCGTTTTCGCTCATCAAGCGGGATACGGATGGCGGGCAACCCCAAACGCAGCATAAAGCGGTGCGTGTTTTCGGAGCTGCTGGAAAAGTAAACGAGCGGGTTCATGCGTAGGGTTCAGCGTGCAGACGGTTGATCATGTCGGGGCGGAATCCAGACCAGCTGGTTTCCCCGGCAATGACGACCGGTAACTGGCGAAAACCCTGGGCACGCAGGGTTTCGGCCGCATCAGGAAGCTTGTCTACGTTGACCATCTCAAAATCAAATCCACGGCTTTCCATCGCCCGTTTCGTGGCGTGGCATTGAACACAATTATCTCGAGTGTAAATAGTAATGCGCATGATTCGTATTTCCGTTTAAAGTAAGAGAACGGCGCGAAGAGATGCGTCGGGTTGTGTGTGTTGCGATAAAAAGAATACTAGATGTAGTTTAAAAAAGATTCAACCACACAAGATATGGGAAATTCAGATTGAAAACTCCCCACTGAATCGCTCAGCGGGGAAGGGGCGTTATGGGCGTAAATTGCCGGAGGGTGACGCAAGCATCTTATCCTGCTTACGACAGGCACTCTGTTGTCGACCTGATAAGCGATAACGCCATCAGGCAACAAAAGTTACATCCGCATGCTCACTGCCAGACGGTTAAAGCAGTTCATCAGGCCGATAGCAAAGGTCAGATCGCTTATCTCTCTGGCGCTAAAATGGTCAAGCAGCGGCAGATAAACCTCATCTTCGGCGCGAGTGCCGACAATATCCGTGACAGATTCAGCCCAGGCCAGCGCCGCGCGCTCTTGTTCACTGAAACGGTGACTTACCCGCCAGCCCGCCAGCGCATCCAGTTTGGTTTGCTCAATACCGGATTGACGCAGCGCTTTGCTGTGCATCTCAAGGCAAAACGCACAACCATTGATTTGCGAAATGCGCAGATAAATCAGCTCCATCAGCGTGGTATCCAGCGCACTGTTTTCCAGTGCTTTTTTCGCCTGAACCAGCGCGTGATAGACCTCTGGGCTAAGTTCGTAGTAGGGCTGGCGTAATGTGGTCATGGTGTGTCTCCTCGTTTTAATGAGCGTACGGTAGCACTATAATGGACTGTAAAAGAGAGCCATATTTTTACGTAAAAAGCAGACCATAATGATGCCGCGCTATCAGCAAATCGCCCGTCAGTTAAAAAATGCCATTGAACAAGGCGAACTCAAACCGGGCGCACGGTTGCCTTCCAGTCGCACATGGGCGCAGGAGTTGGGCATATCCCGCGCAACGGTAGAAAATGCGTATGGTGAACTGGTGGCTCAGGGATGGCTGGAGCGACGTGGACAAACCGGAACGTTTGTCAGCGACCATTTGCGTCTGGAGAAACCGCATGTAGCGCCCGCTTTTTTTGCCGGAGAAAGCCAGACACCGCTGCCTTTTCAAATGGGATTACCTGCGCTGGATCTCTTCCCGCGTGAGATATGGGCGCGTGTGATGGGCCGCCGTCTGCGTACCCAAACACGTTTTGACCTGGCGCTGGGCGAGGTTTGTGGTGAAGCCGTGCTGCGCCAGGCAATTGTCGACTATCTGCGGGTTTCACGCAGTATCGAGTGTCAGCCGGAACAGGTGTTTGTGACGTCGGGTTATGCATCTTCAATGATGCTCATCTTGCGGGCGCTGGCACAACCGGGGGACGGCATGTGGGTGGAAGACCCCGGTTTTCCTCTGATTCGCCCGGTTATCGAGCAGGAGCGGGTTGAACGGTTGCCCGTGCCGGTCGATAACGAGGGTCTGGATGTATCGGCGGGGATCCGTTCTTACCCACAGGCGCGTTTTGTCTTGTTAACGCCTGCGCATCAAAGTCCGCTGGGCGTGTCGCTATCATTGACGCGTCGCCATCAACTGCTGGAGTGGGCCGCCAGTTCGCAGGCGTGGATTATCGAGGATGACTATGACAGTGAGTTTCGCTACCAGGGTAAGCCGCTGCCTCCGTTGAAAAGTCTGGATGCGCCGCAGCGTGTGGTGTATGCCGGGACGTTCAGCAAGTCACTCTTTCCTGCGCTGCGTACGGCATGGCTGGTGGTGCCGATGAATCAGGTCGCGCGATTTCGTGAGCAGGCGGCATTCATGGCCTGCAGTGTGCCAGTGTTATGGCAACAGACGCTGGCGGATTTCATTCGCGACGGCCATTTTTGGCGACATTTAAAAAAGATGCGTCAGCACTACGCCGAGCGCCGTCGCTGGATAGAAGAGGCGTTAACGGAACAAGGTTTTCACGTGGTGGCGCAGGAAGGGGGCATCCAGATGGTGATTTCCGTCGAGGGCGATGATGTTGCTCTGGTAGCGAAGGCGAATCACGCCGGGCTGGCGGCTCAGGCATTGAGTCGCTGGCGAATAACAGGGGAAGGGCAGGGGGGATTGCTGCTGTCGTTTACCAATATTACCTCTGCCGCGATGGCAAAACAGGTGGCTCAACAGCTCAGGGTGGCAATAGCGTAGTGAAAGAATGCCGGATAAGACGTTTTGGTGTCATCATCCGGCACACCGACCAGTTAGCGGCGCCGACTCAGTAGCGCGCCGAGAAAAATACCGACCGCTGCTGCGGTGCCTACGCTACACCAGGGTTTATCGCGTACAAAAGTATCCGCACAGCCAATAGCATCCCGGGCTGCCTGCTGGACACGAGTACGGCCATGCATACGTGCGCGGGTTTCTCTTAGCAAGGCTTGCGCTCTGCGTCGGGCATCCTCCGCTTCGTCTTTGGCGTCACTCCCCCAGGACTTAAGCACCTCTTCCAGACTGTCAGCTAATCGACTGGCATCATTATGAATATCCTGTACATCTTCATCGACGTCGTTTCGGTTGGGTCTGTTAAACATATGATCCTCCATTGATTTCGATGTGCTTTTCAGTGTAGACCATAATTTTATCTTCCGACGTTCATCACGCTGTATTCGTTTGTTTATGGACTTTTCTGAAAGCGCTGCTAATGCTGAATCAGGTAAGGTAAGGCCGCGGTAAAAGATGATGAGGAAAATATATGTATTTACGACCTGATGAGGTGGCGCGCGTACTTGAAAAAGTGGGCTTTACCGTCGATGTAGTGACACAAAAAGCGTACGGTTATCGACGTGGCGAAAATTATGTGTACGTGAATCGTGAAGCGCGTATGGGACGAACCGCATTGGTGATTCACCCAACATTAAAAGAAAGAAGTTCTTCACTGGCAGAGCCTGCAACGGATATTAAAACCTGCGATCACTACCAGCAATTTCCACTGTATTTAGCGGGCGAAACACACGAGCATTATGGTATTCCACACGGATTTAGCTCGCGTATTGCGCTGGAACGTTATTTGAATGGATTGTTTGGCGAAGTAAAACTAAGTTCAAACTAATAATGCGACTGGCGGGGCCAGTCGCAAGGGATAACTCAGGCCTTGGCCTGATGGTAACTGCTGACCTTAAACAGGCGACGGCAGTAGTCGAGAAAATAACCGTAGACCGCCCCCATCAACATTGATACCACGATATTTGAACTCACCGCTGCGGTGATCTGATGCCAGTCTGCGCCAACCGTCAGCAAAATAGCGACATAAACCGGCGACTGGAAAGTCACATAAGCCAGAATATCCGCCAGGTTTTTCACCCATCCTGCAGAGCTTGCCTTGCGCGAAACGCGCATGAACAGATCGCGGTACATTCCATAGGGCCATGCAATAAGGATGTTAACCGGAATAGCAACCAGTCTGGATGAAAGTGACTGTTCAAAGGTCATTCCGGAGAGGAATATCTCGATCAACATGTTCACGACAGAACAGTAAACAACCATCGCGAACGTGTCAGCTACAGCATGACGCAAGCGTGACTGCGGTGAGAACATGTTAATGCTCCTTGTCAAAGGGGATTCATCGTCGTCAAATACTGCCTTGTAGTGAGTTAGCGAAGTCATTTCGCTTTTGAATAGAGTATATTGCTATATAATAACAAGCAATTAGCGTAAAATTTTTATTTATTCGCTTTTTGTCGATAAAATGCTCTGTGGTGGTCTGTTTTTTGTACGTTTCGGTATTTTCGGTGTCTCATTGCTTTAAATTGATTTAAAATCAATCACTTATAAATGGTTGTCTTTTTGTTTTTTTTGCGGTCCATTGTGAAATGTGCCAGATTCGACAGAGAATTCGGTAGTGTTGACGGTTTTTGTTTTTCCAGCAGGTTTAATGCTGTGCAAGTTAATTTTGTAGCATAAAATTCCATCCCAATGATATGACTGATTATTCACTTTTTAGTGGTCTCTATTCATCAGGCTTCGGCGGGAGATGAGTGACATACTCCGCCAGTCGCTTATTTTGCGCGGATCGTTTGACACTCCACGGGAAAATATATTTTTTATTTATTCATAATTTACAATCTGGCGCCAATATATTCACTGAGGGTGCATGATAAATAATCATTATAAAGTGATTTTTCATAATATCCTTAAACGTATCAGAGTCTGGAAATATCATTTAATATCGAATACACTCCTCTCTGTAATACTGTTTTTGGCTTTCTGCGTTAAAAGGTTTTTATTATTATGAATGTGATGTTACAGAACTTAAATAATATTCGTACGTTGCGTGCAATGGCTCGCGAATTCTCCATTGACGTTCTTGAAGAAATGCTCGAAAAATTCAGGGTTGTCACTAAAGAAAGACGTGAAGAAGAAGAACAGCAGCAGCGTCAACGTGCAGAGCAGCAAGAGAAAATTAATACTTTTCTGGCGCTGATGAAAGCGGACGGCATTAACCCGGAAGAATTACTGGGAATGCAACCGGTGGCGCCTCGCGTGACGAAAAAACGTCAGCCGCGTCCGGCAAAATACCGTTTTGTTGATTTTAATGGTGAAACGAAAACCTGGACTGGACAGGGGCGTACGCCTAAGCCGATTGCCCAGGCGCTGGCAGCAGGTAAATCTCTGGATGATTTCCTGATTTAATTCTGAAGGTGATATGCCGGATGGCAGCGTTAAGCTGCCTCCGGTTTACCACGAAAACCGGGCTTCGCACTTACATCCTGCCAGATTATTAATGTGTGCGACGGTTCCAGGGCATTTTATCGAGCAGACGCGCCATCCCGCAAAAACCGGTGAATCCGGCCAGCATCAGTCCCGCGCCGACAAAACCGCTCAGCAGGAAGAAACCCTGACTCACCGCGTATCCCAGCACAACCCCGAGTAAAATCAGTCCACCTGCGGCAATCTGCACCTGACGCATCAGCGGCAGCGGCTGCGATGTGTCTCGCGCGACGGGCAACGACGCCGCTTTCCAGCCATCAATGCCCCCTTCCAGCAACCAGACTTTTGCCGGAGCCGCAACCGCCTGCAACCTTGCCACATTGTTTTGTGTGCGCCGCCCCGACTGGCAATGATAGATAACGCACTCGCTACGCAGGTGGTCAGGGAAAGCGCCCTGCTCAAGGGTGTGGAGCGGGACCAGATGGGCGTCAGGGATATGTTCATGCAGATACTCATCGGCATCGCGGATATCAATCAGCATCGCGCCCTGGGCTATCAGCACCTGCGCCTCGCGTGGGGAAATCGTCCCGGTTGTCATCCTGGCTCCTTATGGGCAGTAGAGGGTTTTCAATGTGGCGATCAGTGAACCTACCGCCTTATTTTTAATGAAGTAATGAATACGCTGAGCATCGCGCTGGCTGTCGATCAGTCCCTCTTCGCGCATGCGCGCCAGGTGCTGAGACGTCGCGGAGGGACTGAGTCCCGTCGCCCGCGCCAGTTCGCCCGCACTGGTGCCCGGCGAGCCGCAGAGCATGCACAAAATCAACAGTCGTTTTGGGTTGCTCATCGCTTTTAGCAAGGCGGCGGCCTGTTCGGCGCTGGCCTGGAGTTGTTCGAGTTCAGTCATCATTATTTAAGTGTTATCTAAATTAAGGTAATTCTAAAGTACTGAGCAACAGTATGCCAGCGTCAAGAGCGTAAAAGAGGGTAAAAGAAAAGGGGGACATTGGCAGAGTTGGGTAATCTGACTACGCTTAGAGAGAAAATCTCTTTTTTAAACAATGAGTAATTTTACTTTTTTGGAGTGTGTATGGGTTTCTGGCGAATCGTAATTACCATCCTTCTTCCCCCGCTTGGCGTGCTGCTGGGGAAAGGATTTGGCTGGGCATTTATCCTGAACATCATTTTGACGTTATTGGGCTATATCCCCGGCCTTGTCCATGCTTTCTGGATCCAAACTCGCGACTGATTTTTGCCGGGGGCGCTTCGCTTGCCCGGCCTGGAATTATTCTCAATTTCAAAAAATGACAGCTGTTTGTAGGATTGATAAGCAAAGCGCCATCAGTCAATTTTCCCAGGACGCACGTTGTCAATCACCTGGCAGACCTCAGCTCTGTTCTGGCTGAAGTTTGCCGGACATTGCCTGTTGAATAATCGGGATTGGCGTCAGTAAATGCTGGCGCATTAACTCGCTGGCGCGTTGTGCATCCCGTGCCAGAATCGCCTCGGTCAGCGTCTGGTGCTGGGTATGTTTATCTTCCAGCATTTCGACCGACAGAACCGTTTCACGCAGCCAGATAAACCGGTAGCGCGCGGCAAGATCAAAAAGGCGTTCACGCATTTGCAGCAGATAATGTGAACCGCATCCGGCGACGATGGAGGAATGAAACGCCTGATGACGTTGATCCCACTCATCCAGCATGCCTTCACTGGCATCGCTTGATTCCAGTTTATTCAGCATATGCGCTCTGGCGAGGATCTCGGCTTCCCATGCGTCGTCACCGCGCTCGATAGCCAGTCGCACCAGCATGGCTTCCATATTGGCGCGGGCATCAAAGATATCGAGCAGCTCCTGCCCGGACATGGGCGCCACACGGTAGCCTTTCTGATTGACCACGGTCACCAGCCGTTCCGCCACCAGTTGGGAAAGGGCTTCTCGTAGCGGTCCCACGCCAAGTTCATAACGTGAAGTCAGTAAACTCATGCGCAGTTTTTCATCGGGCTGATAAATACCGCGAATAATGTCATTTTTAAGCCAGTGGTATCCATCGATGGCCGTCGGCTGAGAAGTGGCGGTCATGGGGGCGACTCCTGAATAAAATCACGATCCCGGCTTGCGCCGGGAACAGGTCTAACGTGTATTTTGCAAGGGGGCTTTTTGCCACGATAGCAGCTTTTTCCAGCGTGACATAATCGGAACCGTACAAATGATCCCCAGACCCAAAAGTCCTGTTGATATCACCTCAAGCTGCTGCGCGGGCCTGAATAACATGGCGATCAAGACGAAGGCGATAAAGGCAATCACCAGCCAGGTTAACCACGGATAAAGCCACATTCTCAGTTTAATGTCGCTCCCCTGCGCCAGTAAAATTTTGCGCATCCGCAATTGAGAGACGGCAATGACCAGATACACCAACAGCGCGATGGCACCTGAACTGTCGATCAGGAATTTAAACACTTTTGCCGGAGCATAATAGTTAACCACCACCGTTAAAAACGCCGCGCCGGTTGAGAGCAGCACCGCCACATAAGGCGTCTTGCTACGGTTAGTTTTCCCCATAAACGCAGGCGCATCGCCGCGATGGCTCAGGGAGTAGAGCATCCTGGAAGCCGTATACAGCGCGGAGTTCAGACAACTGGTGACCGACAGTAAAATGACGCAGTCCATAATCAGTTTGGCATACGGAATATGCAGCAGTTCCAGCACCGAACGATACGAACCGACGCTCTTAAGGCCTGGCATGTTCCAGGGGATCAGCGCCACTACCACGAAAATCGAGCACAGATAGAAGATAGAAATACGCCAGATAACCGAGTTAGTCGCCCGCACGATGTGTTTGCCCGGCGTGTCGGACTCCGCAGCGGCGATGGTGACAATTTCCGCCCCCATAAACGAAAACATCGTAATCAGCATGGCGCTCAGTACCGCACCAAAGCCATTTGGCATAAAGCCGCCATGATCCCATAAGCGGGAAATACCGCTCACTTCGGCATACGGATAAAACCCACTGATCGCCACCGCGCCCAGCGCAATGAACGCCAGAATGGCAATAACTTTGCAAAGCGCCAGCCAGAACTCAAATTCGCCGTAGTTTTTGACGCTCAGCAAATTACTGCCCGTCAGAGCGAGTGTGATCACCAGTGAAAACAACCAGATAGGAATTCCCGGGACCCACGAATTCAGGATGATAGCCGCGATATTGGCTTCCAGCGGAATCACCAACACCCAGAACCACCAGTACAACCAGCCAATGGTATACCCCGCCCACGGACCGATAGCTTTATCTGCATAGGTGGAAAAGGACCCGGTATCTGGCGTGGCGACAGCCATTTCAGCCAGCATACGCATGATCATTACCACCAACAGACCCGCGAACAGATAGGCCAGCAGAACGGCTGGCCCGGCTTCAGCAATGGCGACGCTTGAGCCGACAAATAAACTTGCGCCGATAACACCGGCAATAGACAACATGGTGACGTGGCGTGATTTCAGCCCGCCCCCTAAAGCATGTGATTCTGACGATTGCCCCATCTTCTATCCTCTCGAAAGTGTGTCACTTGGGAGAGCACCCCGACATTCCCGCGCCGGGGCACGCGTATTATTGTTGTGTTTACTGCATCGTCATCATTCCGTTAGCAACGAGGTATAGCCTTAGCGTTGTTTAACCTCATCGAAACACTGGGCGATAATCTCCAGCCCCTGGCGGATCTGCGCCTCTTCAATGGTCAGCGGTACCAGAATACGCAGCACGTTGTAGTAAGGGCCGCAGGAGAGCAGGATCAAGCCTTTGTCACGCGCGCGGGCGACGATTTCCGCCGTCAGCTTCGCATCGGGTTTACTGTGATCGCCATTTTCAAACAGTTCGATGGCAATCATGGCGCCCAGTCCGCGAACATCACCGATTTCCGGGTGTGTTTCGGCAATTGACAGCAGTCCTTCACGCAGGGTTTTGCCCAACGTGTTGGCCTTTTGCAGCAGATTTTCCTGCTCGAAGATTTTCAGTACCGCCAGCGCGGCGGCGCAGGCAATCGGGTTACCGGCATACGTGCCGCCCAGACCCCCCGGCGCAACGGCGTCCATCACTTCGGCACGGCCGGTCACGCCAGCCAGCGGGAATCCTCCGGCAATGGATTTGGCAAAGGTTGTAATATCCGGGGCGACGCCCATCTGCTCCATGGCGAACAGCGTGCCGGTACGACCCGCGCCGCTCTGCACTTCATCGGCGATCAGCATGATGCCGTGCTCGTCGCAAATCGCGCGCAGACGTTTCATAAAGGCCGGGGAGGCGGCATAAAAACCCCCTTCGCCCTGGACCGGTTCGATGACGATAGCGGCAATGTCTTCCGGCGCGGCATCGTTTTTGAAGATACGCTGAATGCTGGCAATCGCATCGTCATCGCTAATGCCGTGCAGCGCGCACGGGTACAGCGCGCGATAAACGTGGCCTGGCATCAGTCCCATCCCTGCGGAGTACGGATTCACTTTCCCGGTCAGCGAGAGCGTGTAGTGGGTGCGACCGTGGTAAGCACCGCTAAACGCAATGGTGCCGCTGCGTTTGGTGGCGGCGCGGGCGATTTTCACCGCATTCTCAACCGCTTCTGAACCGGTGGTCACCAACAGGGTCTTCTTGGCAAAATCCCCCGGTACTTTCTGGTTCATGATTTCGCACAGTTCCAGGTACGGCTCATAGGCCAGTACCTGAAAACAGGTGTGCGACAATTTTTTCAGCTGTTCTTCTACCGCCGAGACGATCCCCGGGTGCAGGTGTCCGGTATTCAGCACCGCAATGCCGCCCGCAAAATCAAGAAACTCACGACCTTCAACATCCCAGACGCGGCAGTTTTCTGCACGATCGGCAAAGATGGGGTGAATCTGTCCAACGCCGCGAGGAACGGCGTTACTGCGGCGCTGCATTAACTCTTTATTGGTGCTCATTCATTTTCTCCAGTCTTCAATCAGGTAAGGTTTACTTAAAGGCCGATACACATGTATTTGATTTCTAAATAATCTTCGATACCGTACTTGGAGCCTTCGCGGCCAAGGCCGGAGGCTTTGATCCCCCCAAAGGGAGCGACTTCGTTAGAGATAATGCCGGTGTTGATCCCCACAATGCCGTACTCCAGCGCTTCGCCGACGCGGAATACGCGGCTCAGATCGCGGGCATAGAAATAGGCCGCCAGACCGAACTCGGTGTCGTTGGCTTGATGAATCACGTCCGCTTCATCTTTAAAACGGAACAGTGGGGCGAGCGGGCCGAATGTCTCTTCTTTGGCCACTTTCGCATCACGCGGGACATCCGCCAGAATGGTGGGCTGGAAGAAGTTGCCGCCCAGCGCGTGCGCCTGACCGCCGGTGATCACGCGTGCACCTTTCCCGACGGCATCCGCGATATGTTCTTTCACTTTGGCGACGGCTTTCTCATCAATAAGCGGCCCGGTGGTGACGCCAGCCTGCAAGCCATCGCCAATGTTCAGTTTGTTCACCGCTTGCTGCAGTTTTTCCGCAAAGCGCTCGTAAACGCCGTCCTGCACATACAGACGGTTGGCGCAGACGCAGGTCTGCCCGGCATTACGGAATTTTGAGGCCAGCGCGCCTTCCACCGCTTTATCCAGATCGGCATCGTCAAAGACGATAAACGGCGCGTTGCCGCCAAGCTCCAGAGAGACTTTTTTGATGTCTTTGGCGCACTGTTCCATTAACTGACGGCCAATTTCTGTGGAGCCAGTAAAGGAGAGCTTGCGCACCAGTGGGTTGCTGGTCAGCTCATTGCCGACGGCGCTTGCTGACCCGGTGACGACGTTAAAAACGCCAGCGGGAACTCCGGCGCGATGTGCCAGTTCCGCCAGTGCCAGCGCGGAAAACGGTGTCTGGCTGGCGGGTTTGAGCACCATAGTGCAGCCTGCGGCTAACGCCGGACCGGCCTTGCGGGTGATCATTGCCGAAGGGAAGTTCCACGGCGTAATGGCGGCAGTGACGCCAATCGGTTGTTTGATGACGATCAGACGCTTGTCAGCCTGATGACCGGGAATGGTGTCGCCATAAATACGTTTGCCCTCTTCGGCAAACCATTCAATAAAGGAGGCGGCATAACTGATTTCACCTTTCGCTTCCGCCAGCGGCTTGCCCTGTTCCAGCGTCATCAGGCGCGCCAGGTCGTCCTGGTGTTCCATCATCAGGTTGAACCAGCGACGCAGAATGTTGGCCCGCTCTTTGGCGGTCAGCGCACGCCAGGCGGGGAGGGCGCGGTTGGCGGCTTCAATGGCCTCACGGGTTTCACTGGCCCCCATTTTGGGGACGCTGCCCAGTTGCTGGCCGTTTGCAGGGTTGTTCACTGCGATCACGTCGCCGCGTTGGGCATCGCGCCACTGGCCGTCAATAAAGGCCTGTTGGCGGAACAAGGTTGGATCGTTAAGTTGCATGATGGCTTCCTGTCTCAAGGTGTTAACGGGTAAATGCGGCGTGTAAGGTGTCCACGCTACGTGCCGCACGCAGCGTGCGTCCGGAATGAGGTTGGCTCTCCAGTAGCGTCTGCACTTTGCTGACGATATGGGCGCCAATCGGAATCGCCGACGTCGCCGCAGGAGAAGGGGCGTTACAGGTATGGATAGAACGCGGCGTGGTCACAAACAGAAAGTCGTCGATAAGCTTACCGTCGGGTGAAACCGCCTGCGCCCGTACGCCCGCAGGCCAGGGCTGGAGATCCTGTAATGTCAGGCTCGGGCAGTATTTTTGTACTAGCCGCAGGTAGCCGCTTTTGCACAGCGAGTTTTTCATTTCACTGAGGCCTGAACGCAGATTGTTTTGCAGCACACGACGGATCCCGGATGAGCCGAGGATCTCCAGCGTGTCGCTGAAGGAGAAGTCGCGTTTGCGATAGCCTTCGCGCTTGAAAGCGAGCACGGCATTGGGACCGACCGTGACGCTACCGTCGATCATGCGGGTGAGATGCACGCCCAGAAACGGCATTGCCGGATCGGGGATCGGGTAGATCAAATGATTGACGATGTGATTATGCTCAGGCGCCAGACGGAAATACTCGCCACGGAACGGGCAGATGATAAAACCGGGATCGACCCCCAGCATTTTGACAAGCCGGTCGGCCATCAGCCCGGAGCAGCTAATCAGCGTCGAGGCTTCAAACTCCTGTCCCTGCCGGGTGTGGACAACCACGCCAGCGGCGTGCTCTTTCAGGGCGCTCACCTCGGCGTGATAAACAATGTCGCCGCCTTTCGCCTGGAAGATTTTCGCCATTGCCTCGGTGACTTCCCGGTAGCTGACAATTCCGCTGGAAGGCACAAAAATGCCACCCAGTCCGGTAATGTTCGGCTCGCGTTCGCGTAGCGCCTCGGCGCTGAGCCACTCGCGCTCCAGCCCGTTGGCGGCCGTACGATCCCACAGCGCCCGCATCCGTTCCATTTCCAGTTCGGAGGTGGCGACCAGCATTTTTCCGCATTCGTCGTAGCGAATGCCGTTTTGATCGCAGAAGGCTTTCGTCGCCTTGTTTCCCGCCAGGCAAAACTGCGCTTTCAGGCTGCCAGGGGTGTAGTAAACCCCCGCATGAATCACGCCGCTGTTGTGGCCCGTCTGATGACAGGCCGGTGCGGACTCTTTTTCCAGCACAACAATTCTGGCGTCCGGGTAGACATCAATCAGCTGCATGGCGGTCGACATGCCGATAATGCCGCCGCCAATAATCACAAAATCATACATCCGCTCTGTTCCTCGGGTGGCGCTTATTGGTGCGTCTGGTAGCCGTGAGCGGCGTAGGCGAAATAACCACGCTGGCGCATCAGTTCACGACGTAAATCAGGGTGCGCAGTAAAGCGATCGCGTCCATGCAGCCAGAACAGGTTGTTAATCAGCAAGAATTTGCCAACCGGAACAGGAATGGAAAGGATGTTTTTACTGGTTTCCAGGGCGTCGGAAAGATCGCTAAGCCAGGTGCCTTCTTCAAAATCTTTCGGCTGGACAAACTGGTCGATGTAGCGCATGACCGGGCGGCCCTGCTGGTCAACATCGAACACCGGGTGAAAAACATCCTGACTGACGTTTTTGCTCGGCGGCGCTGCCCAGCGCATCGCACGGCGTGCCAGAGGGTGCGAGAAGTACTCTTCCAGGTGCTCCCAGTCATCAAGATGCAGCAGCAGCGAATTACCGCCTTCCATGTTCTGCTCATCAATTTTCATCATCAGCACGTAATCGGTGATTTCTTCAACGTAGGTTCCGTCATTGTGCAATTCCAGTACGCGGTGAGGCTGGCGCAGGTAGCTGTCTGAGCTGTCGACATTTTTCACCACAAACCGCGCGTAGTATTGACCGCTCATTGCGTCAAAATTGGAGCGTCCGATCAGATGCGCTACGGCGGTAGCCAGCTTGACCATGTCGTCTGCCTGCGCCACGTTGTCGACCCCTTCAGCGCCGATCAGCAGAGCGCCTTCGCCTCGCTCCAGCAACGTTTTGATCAGCAGCGGTTGCAGTTGGTTATCGCAAAGATCGTCGAGGATCTTGCCCACCTTAAAGCGTAAAAATGATTTGTATTCCAGCGCCTGCACTGGCCACTGCGCAACCTGCTGTAAGAAGTGTTGAGTTGTGTCGGAGGTGAACGTCAGTTCCAGCAGTCGCGGGGATTGTGCAGACGGGGCGACAGTGAAACCGGTGTAGCTCCGGTCTAAATCTCCAGCGTTGGGTTTTACGGCAGTCAGTGCATTCATCGGAATCGATCCTCTCGGTAGATTGTCGTGGGAGACATGGCGATGCTCATTTCGTAGCCATAAATTAAAAATATCTACATTTTCAATAAACGCATATAAAACGGCCAAATTGTTTAATTTTTGTGATCGGTGGCAACAAATATTTAACAATATAGATTGTGTGGATAAAGGCGGGAGAGGGACGGTTTTTAGCTAAATTTAATTGAAAACAGTGTGTTAATGAGAGGTGCCGCTGGAGGGCCGCTCCAGCGGTGTACTCGTAGATAAGTCACAGGAGAGGGGATGCCTCAGCCAAAACGATACCCCATGATGGCGAAGAGCGTTTCACCACCTTGCGCGCCAGTGGCCAGAAAACCGTCGGCTGTGAGCGCTAACGGACGTCGTGTCACCGAGTTCCCGACATTGCCGCCGATAATTTCAATTTCATCAGCACTAACGGAAACCACTAAATCCGTATGACTGCTGTAATTGCCCAGATGCTGGTGATCGTAGTCGACGACTTTATCGGGGTCCCGATCCCAGCACACCAGATCGCCCACCTGGGGTTTACGCTCATTGAGCCTGTAGCCCCAATACAACGCATTGGCGTTACCCTGATTTCTGTCCCGGATCGATTTACTGATGTAAGTGGCATGTGAGGCTGAGTAGGCAAATCGATTCCCGGCTCCTGCCTGGCGCATCACCCATGAGATAAACGCCGCTGACCACGGCCAGTCATGATCCCGCCCATCCAAATCATCCCGTCCAATCTTCTCCCAATACAGGCCGACGCGTTGCCACCAGCCATCTTCACCCTCTTTACGCCCGCTATGGATGATGCCGCCGCTGCGGTTGTAACGTTGATCGCCGAAAAATCGCCATTCTTCGGTCGCGATTGACGCCGCACTGGCGGTAAAACCGCTAGCGGAAGGCACCGCCGGTTGTGTCTCTGATACGGGGGAGGCGACACCGTTTCCACTTGTCGCTTCGCCAAGAAACGGCACCGTGTCTTGATCCATTAGCGGAATCACGACCGGATCTGCCGGTATGTCGGGCGCTGGCCCTACGGGGATACCGTTGGCATTAATAGGCACCTTTGAAAGATCCCAGTTATTACGTTCAATTTCGCGGCGCAAACATTGGGTGCGGTAAACCGTCGGATGAAGAACCGGATTGCTATGGTTGGCAAGCCATGAATGGCGTACCCCGACATACTCGGAAATCCATGTGCGCTCATTGCCTCCGCTGGCCGGAGGAACCTCACGAAAACGGGAGCGCAGGAACGGTAAGATGCTGCCGCTATGGATAAACGAGTCATAGATGACCAGCATGGAAAGCGCTTCTTTAAAGCCAAATGTTTGTGCCCATTTCAGGGCGGGAGCGAAGTAGCGCTCATCAAAAAACTGGTCCTGAACCCGCTTCATTATCGGGTCGTCGCTGCCTGCACGCCGCAACAGGCTTTTGAACTGCTCATGATCAACCAGCGGAGTATTTCCGATCATGGGCACGAAAGGGGCAAGTTCGGCGCTGAATCGCCCGTTTGCATTGACGTATCGGGCGATCAGATCCTTCAGTTTGCCGTATTCGGTGGTTTGTGAACGGCCAAAAGTCACTTGTCGAATCTGATGTGGGCCATCAGGGAATATGGCGATGACGGAATAATTCCCTTCGGCTGAACCGGTTTCAAACGCATTCAGGACGCGTTCACAAAGACTTTTTTGCACGGGTGTGAGTAGCATAAAAACCCTCCTGTTATCGAGAGTGAGTGAATGCACATCGCTTACTTTTTCTTACGCGCGGGCGGGTCTGGTTCAGGGGGTTTTGGACCTGTAGAGCGTATCTGCATGACGCGCTGAAGCGTGTCGAACCAGAATTGTCCTCCGAGAGAGACGGCGAAAATCGTCACCAGCAATCCCACTGCTTTTGCCAGGTATTCCCACACGTTTTGTGGCAAATCTTTCCATCCGAATGAGAGACCGGTAGCCTCAAAGGTTGCCACTGCACGCTTATATTCTGCAGTGGCATCTGTGCCCTTTTCTGTCGCTTGTTCAACGTCGGTTTTCGGCGTGTTACTCGTCTTTTCCTCGGCCCGCTTTTTCGCCTCAGTCAGTGTCTGCTGTGCGATGTTCACTATTTTTTCGCGGGCCGCAGGATTGGTGGCCAGTACTGTCGCGATATGGATGGAGTCGACATTTCCGCTGAGAACCAAAACTGCGGCGACGATAAGCGTAATGGTCTGCGTTTTGCGTTTGTACCAACCGGAGGCGCGATCCATCACCGCATCAAACTGTTTTGCGACCGCTTTGCGAAACTGCCTTGCGTCGTTTTCGGTCTGCATCACGACGGTTTCAAGGATCCCTTTGATACGGTTATTTTCCGCCGTTCCCGGCAGCGAACTCACCCCTGCGGACAACGTCGCCATGACGCTTTTTCCCACCACCAGCGATTCCACGACCTGTCCGACAATCTCAGGGGGAATATAAGAGGGGAGACCGTTTTTGCCTTTGCTGAGGGACTGAATTAAAGGATGTGCAAAAAATTGGCTGATAAATTGTTCATTCGGCGCCAGTTCTCCTGAAAATAATTCTTTTAGCGCCATTTCAAGATTTTTGCTGCGGATATTGCTCCAGGCAGAAATGGCCTCAACGATAGCGGTACAGGCAATGCCAAACGTAAAGTACACGGTCATCAGCCCAATCAGTGCATCGAGCGTCTCGAGTCCAAACATGTTGTTTTCCTCACCACCTGGTGTGTTCGGTCAACCACTGCCGGAAATCGTGTAGATTTCTCCCTGAAATATGAATCAGATACCCTAAACAATCGTTAATATTTTTGTCGTAATTTGCCGCGCGGGATCAATCCTTCGTTGCATCCCGCTGGGTTTCCCATTGAGAAATCAGTGATGATGGTGATGCGGCAGTGAAGCTGAATAATAAAATGATAAGGTGATGATGTCGTTCATCTGCTCCATCAGGTCAGGGCGTTTAATTATTCCCTGTGCTGAATCCTCATAAAGTACCGTATCGCAGCGTAGGTATCATCAAAATTCGGGTCGTGCGGATTGTGCTGGACATAGTTGGATAGAGCAAATAAATAAGTGGCATCATATTGTTTGTCATTATTATTAGGACAAATTCTTATTTTTTAAACTATGAGATCTAAGTCCTGTTTATTTTTTTGTGGAGTGATTATTACTCTTTTTTATTTTTAATTGAGGGTGTTCACAGTTATATTATACAAGAACGCATAACGTGTAATCTCACTTACTTAATGAAGGAATACACAACATGGCTGTTATTGTATATATACCAGATGATCATTTTCGCCGTTGCTTGAATGCCTATCTGGAGCAACCAGAGGGTGCCGACATCACCGATGAGCAATTAGCCACTTTGGAGGGGGGAATTATGGCATCTGAGCAAGGAATAGCTGATATTACTGGTGCAGAGTATCTGATAAACATTGATGGTTTTGATGCTTCATATAATCAATTAACAGATATAACGCCTGTTTCAGAACTCACTAAATTAACAGATCTTAGATTTACCGGTAATCATATTACATCTCTTGAGCCGTTAAAGAAATTGATTAATGTTACATATTTTGAAGCGGCTAATAATAGTATAAGTCAAGGTGTGGATGCCCTTTCTGGTTTGCAGTATTTGACTTCTCTCGACATCGGTCAAAACTATATTAAAGACATATCACCATTATCAACATTAATTAATCTTGATTATCTTTCTATAAATAATAATCAACTGAAGGATGTTTCCGTTTGTAGTAATTTTTCTAAACTAACCCAGTTGCATATGGATGTTAATCAGCTTTGGGATTTTTCGCCGTTAGCATCATTGGTTAACCTTTCAGCATTAACTCTGACAGGGCAAAAAATTCATCCGACTGCTGTACCAAATAATGGAAGTGCCATTGCTGAGGATCCCGTCATTAACGTAGATGGTTCGATTATTCCTCCATCTTACATTAGTGATGGCGGGATTTATGATAGTGGGGTAATCACTTGGGCACAATTGCCACCAGACCTTACGCAAGTCACTTATTCAATCTCACAGGTAGTTTATGCAGGCAAGGCGAGTGCAACCCTCGATGCAACTGTCTATCAGGATTTAACAATATCCTTATGATGTAAAAATCCCATAAAATTGAGAAAGTAAGGAGTATCTGCCGAGGAGGTCTTTGCCTCCTTGGCAGCAAATGACTGAGCGCAATTTCTCTGTGTTGGTATAGGAACCAATAGTGATATCCACGAGAATGTTCCCCTGCGAATCGAGTTCACGCAGCGGTAATTTCCCTTCTGCGGAACCATCTCAGACGTGGTAATCAACATCGCTAAATCCAGGATCGCAAGTAAATGTTAATCCCGTGCCGTCAAACGTAGCCCCTCCATAACAAACAACGATGTTATCATTCGGCATAATTTGCTTGGCACCACAGAGGCTACTGTAGCCCTCTGGACCTGAACCTAATTCAGACAAGAGCTGAACCGTCATCTTATTGAGATCAATTCGATAGTTACCAATTCGGCTTTCATTATTCCATGGCTCAACACTGGTATCGTCATCACGGGAACGGTAATTCCCGTTATTCAGGATTGAGATATCAATAATATTTTGATGACTATTGGGTATCTCTAAATAGCTGTGCTTAATACCGCTACACTTGTGCTTGCCCATGTTTTCCTCCTGGAAATGATCTGACGGTTTCCAGAAAATGGCTAACCTTTTTCAGTAATTGCCACATCGAGCGGCACTGATGATTGTGGGGGCTTTGTTGAATAAATCAGACGTAGGGTGAGCGTTTCTGTAACGGGTCGGATTTTTAGGTAATACGCACGCTTTCTGGCATCCCTGCCTTCGTCATTTTCTTCAGTGCACGCAAAGGTGCGCTGGATGATGGTGAGGTAGGGCGTTGCCTGAACGATTAACGTGTACTTTGCGTTTAATGCTTTTCTATTAATAATAGATAAATTTTTCTGTAAAAAGAGTTAATGACTCTTGTCACATACCTAATCTTATCGCAATGCCAACATCAGAATAACGACGTGTTGGTTTGTTAATGTAAATATTATTACAGTGGTTGCAGTTTTTAACAGAAAAATAAGACGTTAACTGGGGGGCATCATCCCGGGAATCACCGGAAATTATCGGGACTGCCCGATGTTCTGTCATTTCCGGTGGCTCTTTTTCCTCAACGTTATCAGTCAGGCTGATGAAGAATACGCATGACTCATCAACTCCTCCATGAACAGGCGAAGGATTGCCGGTTGCGTGGCTCCCCGTTTTGTTATCGAAGCAAACGGCCATTTAGAACCAAATTGCTCAGGCTCCAGCTGGCGCATTTGGCCAGCGTTGACCCACTGGCGGGCATAATGTCGGGGCAGAAAACCGAGGTACGCGCCGGTCAGAATGAGAATAGCCTGGGCTTCGACATTGTCGACGGTGGCCGCGGCATAGCTTGATTTGAGCAATTGCAGATCGTGTTGTTGTAAAAAGCCGCGCGCGACAATTTGACTCTCACGAATCGCCTCGATGAGGGCATCGCCGCCTGGCGGATTATCGAAAAGCGGGTGATAGCGGCTGCAATACAGACCATCGGGTTCATCGTATAACTGCGTATAACAGAGTCCTGCCACCTCAAACGGGAAATGACCAATGGCGACGTGCAGTCGCCCGTCAAGGACGCGTCCTTCCAGCTCTGCGGGCGTACCAATGTAGATATCCAGTTGCACATCGTGACCGTGGGAGACGAACTTGCGCAACGCGCGCGACAAGACGCTGTCGCTGTCGGTGGCGGTATTGTCAATGATGCCCAGATAGAGCTTGCCGGAGATGTGCCGCTTGAGCGCTGAGGTATCCATACAAAACGTATCCACCGCCAGAAATAGCCGCTGTGCCGCCTCGTAGGTGGCAGTGCCGTATTCGGTCAGTCGAAACCCACAGCGCCCGCGTTCGCACAATTTGACGCCGAGGCGTGTTTCAAGGCTGGTCATATGTTCGCTAATCGTGGACTGGCTCACATTCAACGCCGCCTGAGCTGCAGAAAAACCGTTACATTTCACTATGGTCATGAAAATTCTGAGTAGCTTTAGGTCAATATTCTGCAGTTGATTCACGTCTCTATCCCCTCATGTGTTACTTCGGAAAAGCCGATATGAATATCTGATGTTTTCTATTTTTATCATGCAAATTGTTGTCCATAGTCATTGTTATGGCAAGTCAACCTGTGCCTGGCCATTTCAGAAAATTCACTGACTGGGGGAGAAAGTATGGGGAACAATAACTACGAGTCCGGACGATTAAATTTACCGTTTGTCGGCCATTGTACTTTTGCTAAAGCGCCGGTATGCCTCAACTGGGAAGAGATTGATGCCGATGTCGCGATCCTTGGCGCGCCCAACGATATGGGGACGCAATGGCGTTCAGGCGCCCGCTTTGGACCCCGCGGTATTCGTGAGGCGTCTACGTTGTTCTCGTTTGGTCATGCCGGTGCCTATGATCATGAAGACGATGTGCTGTATCTGACGCAGGATCAGGTACGGATGGTTGATGTGGGTGATGCGGACATCGTGCATACCGATATGACCAGCAGTAACGCGAACATTGAACTGGCGGTGCGTAAAATCCTGGCTTCCGGCGCGATGCCAGTGGTGCTGGGCGGCGACCATTCCATTCATGCTCCGGTCATTAAGGCCTATGAAGGGCGCGGGCCAATTCACATCGTCCATTTCGATGCTCACCTCGATTTCGTCGATGAGCGCCACGGTGTGCGCTACGGTCATGGCAGCCCGCTGCGCCGCGCGTCAGAAATGAATCACATCGCGGGCATGACGCAACTCGGTATCCGCAACGTCTCTTCATCCAACCGCAGCGACTACGACGCGGCGCGTGCGGCGGGTTCCAATATCCTGTCGGTACGTGATGTGCGCCGTTTAGGCGTCGAAGGCGTGCTGGAGCAGATCCCGCAGGGCTGCAACTACTACCTCACCATTGATATCGACGGGTTTGACCCTTCGATTGCCCCTGGCACCGGTACGCCGAGTCACGGGGGTTTCCAGTACTACGAGGTGCTGGAGATTATTCAGGCGCTGGCGAAACGCAGCGGCGGCAACATTATCGGTATGGATTTGGTCGAAGTGGCCCCCGCCTACGATCCCACCGGCGTGACCTCCATTCTGGCCGCCCAACTGCTGATGAACAGTATTGGTTTTATTTTCTACGAGCGTAAGCAATCCCAGAATCGTTAAGCAACAAGTGGGTGGTATCGCCACCCTCTGAACCCTACCTGCAAAACCCGTGAGTCAAAAATCGGGTGTAAAAAAAGAGGATCATTAAATGGATGCAGCAGTAACACACTATCTCAATCATTACGGTATTTTAGACGCGACACGACGCTTTCTGAGCAAACCGCAGAAGATGTTTATTGGCGGAGAGTGGGTTGACGGTAGCGAAGGGGAGGTTAGCGCCGTTATCGAGCCTTCCACGCAGGGCGTGTTGACCACGATTCCTCTGGCGACCGCGTCTGACCTTGACCGCGCCGTGGCGGCGGCTCGCCAACAGTTCGACCACGGTGAGTGGCGTCGTCTGAAACCGCTGGAACGCGAGCGTATGCTGCATCGCCTGGCAGATCTGATTGAAGCCAATGCCGAAGAACTGGCCGAGATCGAATCCATTGATATGGGGAAATCGGTGACACAGGCGCGCGATGTTGATATCCAGGGCACCATCGACACGTTTCGTTATTTCGCGGGCTGGGCCTCAAAGCTGCATGGCCGTACGGTAGAACCCTCGCTGCCGGGCAATTATCTGGCGTATACCCGTAAAGAGCCGATCGGCGTGGTGGCCGCGATTGTGCCGTGGAACTTCCCCCTGCAAACCATGGCGTGGAAACTGGCGGCGGCGCTGGCAGTGGGGTGTACTGCGGTGATTAAACCCGCCGAACTGACCTCATTATCGACCCTGCGTTTTGCTGAACTGGTGCAGGAAGCGGGGATTCCGGATGGCGTGGTGAATATCGTCACCGGATACGGCAGTGTGATTGGCGCGGCGATGACCGCCCATCCGGGGATCGACAAAGTGACCTTTACCGGTTCGACGCCGGTTGGTCGTGCCGTCGGGCAGACCGCTGTCGAAAACATCAAACGTGTGACCCTGGAGTTGGGCGGGAAATCCCCGGTACTGGTACTCGACGATGCCGATATCCCCGCCGCCGCCCAGGCGGTTGCCAACGGGGTGTTTTTTAACTCCGGGCAGGTCTGCGACGCGGGGACCCGCGCCTATATTCACCGCAGTATTTACGACCGCTTCCTGGCAGCGCTTGCCGACTATACCGCCACGCTGAAGATGGCTCCGGGTCTCGATCCGGAATGTTTCATTAGTCCGTTAGTTTCCGCCAAACAGAAGGACACGGTGCTGTCCTACATTGACGCTGGCGTGCGCGAAGGGGCGACCGTTTACTATGGCGGACGTTCCCAGGAGCGTGAGGGATTCTTCGTCGAACCGACCATTTTTGCGCACTGTCGCAATGATATGCGCATCGTGCGCGAAGAGATCTTTGGCCCGGTACTGGTCACCGCGCCGTTCGATACCGTCGAAGAAGCGATTGAACTTGCCAACGACTCGCCGTTTGGCCTGGCGGCCGCCATCTATTCAAACGATCTGGCCCGTGTGCATACCCTCATTCCTCAGCTCCATGCCGGTTCGGTATATGTGAACGCGCACAGCACCATCGACCCGGCGCTGCCGTTCGGTGGTTTCAAGGAGTCTGGCTTTGGTAAAGATCTGGGGCCAGAGCAGCTTGACTACCTGATGGAAACCAAAACGGTGTGGATAACCTTGCCATCATAGTCCAACTTATCGGCCCTTCCGGCGCAGCGTCATGCTGACCGGAAGCGGCCCGATACGGCACAACGCACTGAGCTAACGAGCCGGCAGATGCCTGGCTTAATGAATTCTTATTGCTTCACCCTTCTCTCCTCAGGGGGACCTTATGCAACCAGAATCAACCGCAGTGAAAGGGACAAGCAGTGAACAAAGTCCAATAGAAGGACGCTCGATCGACTTTGTGCCAGAACAGGAACGCACCGATAAACTCTCCAGTCAGGGACCCTTCTGGTTTGTCGGCAATTTTACTTTTTTTACCATGACCATCGGTTTTGTTGGGCCAAGCGTCGGACTTGATGCGCTATGGACCACGATTGCGGGCACCCTGGGCATCATGTTCGGGACCTTGTTCATGGCTTTCCACGGATCACAAGGGCCGCACCTGGGGCTGCCGCAGATGATCCAGTCGCGCGCGCAGTTTGGCTATCGCGGCGTGGTACTGGTGTTGTTAGCCACGTTGTTTGTGTTTGCCGGTTTCAATATTGTCAACCTGGTGCTGATGATGCAGGGGTTGAAAACGCTGTTTAGCTGGAACCCGTTTCAGGTCGCGCTGGCGGTGACGGTACCGGCGACCATTCTGGCTATCCTCGGCCACGACTGGATGCACAAAACCTTCAAATGGTCGTTGTTTTTATCGTTGCCGTTGTACGGTCTGGTGACGCTGGCGGTGCTGATGGGCTGGGTTCATGACGCTCCGGTTGTTGAAGGGGCGGCAAAGGCGCCGCCTTTGGGCTTTAACTGGACGGGCTTCATTGCGCAGTTTGCGGCGGCGGCCAGTTACAACATCGCTTACGCACCGTATGTGTCCGACTATTCGCGCTATCTGCCGAAAAATACCTCCAGCGGTAAGTTGATCACCGCCGTGTTTTTAGGGGCATCGCTGTCGGGGGCCTGGATGATCTCGGTGGGCGGCTGGCTGGCCTCTCATCTGCGCGCGACCGATGTGCTGGTGGCGCTCAATATGGTTGGCGCCAACTTTTCTCCCTATCTGGGAACTGCCGTCGTGGCCATCACTATCCTGGCGTTCCTGCCGGTGATCGCGATGAATATCTACAGCGCCAAACTGACCGCCATTACCAGCGTGGACTCCTTCAGAAAGATTGAACCGACGGCCAAAGCGCGCATCGTGGCCATCATTTTTGTGGTGTTCCTGCAATTGGGCGTGGCGATGAGTATTTACAACTCCAGCTCGGGGTTGTCCGTGCTGAACATCTATCTGGTGGTGATGTTGTACTTCCTGGTGCCCTGGACGGCGGTCAATCTGACGGACTATTTCTTTGTCCGCAGAGGGCGTTACGCCATTCCGCACTTCTTCCAGCCGCACGGCAACATTTATGGTCGCTGGGGCGCGCGCGGGCTGTTGTCCTACCTTGCAGGCTTTCTTGCGATGGTGCCGTTCTTTTGCATCTTCGACGGCGGTCGTGAGGTATTTGTCGGGCCGATAGCCCGCGCGATGGGCAGTGTTGACCTGGCCTGGCTGGTAGGGCTTATCGCCTCCAGTATCGTCTACTACGTCTCCTGCCGTTCGCTGAACCTGCATCATGAAGAAGCCGTGATTTCGCATATCGAATTACACATGCCGGAGTACACCACCGGTAATAAAGGTGTACCCGTCGCCGTTGTCCAGAACCAAAATGGAGCAAGATAATGATGTCTACTAAACAGTTCGACTACATCATCGTAGGGGCAGGCTCGGCCGGTTGTGTGCTGGCAAATCGCCTGACCGAAGACTCGCGGGTGAACGTACTGGTTCTCGAGTACGGCGGAAGCGATCGCAACATCATTATCCAGATGCCCAGCGCGTTCTCGATGCCGATGAACACCAAAAAATTTAACTGGCACTACGAAACCGAACCGGAACCGTATCTGGATGGGCGTCGTCTGCACTGCCCGCGCGGGAAAGTGCTGGGCGGATCGTCATCGATCAACGGTCTGGTCTACATCCGGGGCCATGCTTACGACTTCGACGAATGGGAGTCGTTAGGAGCCAAAAACTGGGGTTACCGCCACTGTCTGCCCTATTTTCGCAAAGCGGAGAACTACAAGTTTGGCGGCGATGATTATCGCGGTTCGGAAGGGCCGCTCAGCACCAACAACGGCAACAATATGCAAAACCCGCTGTATGGCGCCTGGGTGGAAGCCGGCGCGCAGGCGGGCTACATCAAAACGGATGATACCAACGGCTATATGCAGGAAGGCTTTGGCGCGATGCACATGACGGTAAAGAATGGCGTACGCTGGTCTACCGCAAATGCCTATCTGCGACCCGCCATGACACGACCGAACCTGACCGTCGTCACCCATGCGATGACGCGTAAGCTGGTGCTGGCAGGTAAACGCGTTGTTGGCGTCGAATATGAACAAGGGGGAGAAATCCACACCGTGCGCTGTACGCGAGAGGTGTTGATCTCTTCTGGTCCGATCGGCTCTCCTCACTTGTTGCAACGCTCCGGCATTGGCCCTGCCGAGGTTTTGCGTAAGGCCGGTATCGAGGTGAAACACGATCTCCCCGGCGTCGGGGAAAACTTGCAGGATCACGCCGAGATTTATATCCAGTTCCAGTGCAAAGAACCAGTTTCGCTGAACAGCAAAATGGGCCTGTTTTCTAAAGCGCTCATTGGCCTGCGCTGGTTGCTGTTTAAAGATGGTCTGGGGGCGAGCAACCATTTCGAAGCGGGTGGATTCATCCGCTCTGAGAAGGGGTTGCGCTGGCCGGATATTCAGTTTCATTTTTTACCTGCGGCAATGCGTTACGATGGCGATAAACCGTTTAAGGGACACGGCTTTATGGTGCTGACCGGTCCTAACAAACCGAAGAGTCGTGGCTATGTGCGGGTACGCTCTGCCGATCCGTATGAGCATCCGGAAATTCGGTTTAACTACCTGGAGCGCGAAGAAGATCGTGAAGGTTTTCGCCGCTGCGTGCGCCTGACGCGTGAGATCATCGGTCAGCCCGCGATGGACAGTTTTCGTGGTGAGGAACTGGCTCCCGGCCCGAACGTGAACACGGACGAGGAGATCGATGCGTTTGTCCGCGCTAACATGGAAAGCACGATGCATCCGTGTGGCTCTTGTCGGATGGGAGAAGATTCGCTGGCGGTCGTGGATTCCGAACTGCGCGTACAGGGTCTGCAAGGCGTTCGGGTCATTGACTCTTCCGTGTTTCCCACAGAACCGAACGGCAACCTGAATGCGCCGACAATCATGCTGGCGGAACGTGCGGCGGATCTGGTTCGCGGTCGTATGATGCTCGCGCCGTCAGAAGTTGAAGTCGGCCTGGCAGACAAGTGGGAAACGCAGCAACGTACCCACGAACCTCGCCGTAAAGTGGCCGTCTGAATACGGTTTTGCTCAGTGTTCGGCGATGTTCCTGGCATGACGGGAACATCGCCATTGCCACGGAAGGCATACGGCGCCGCGCGCGATAACTGCTGGCTTGCGGTTATTTGTTACCGTTTCCCTGTCGGTAAGCCAGGGCGACAACCAATGACTGGACCAGGCAAAGCGTGGCGGATTGCGATCGAAAGGCATCCACCTGCGCCTCTTTCACCACAAAACAGAGATCGCTAAAGGTCGCCAGCGGGCTTATCTGGCTGTCGGTGATCACTATCTGTTTTGCCCCTGCTTTGGCCGCGATTTCACTGACCATCAGCGTCTCTTCTGCATAAGGGGAAAAGCTAATGGAGATAACGATATCGCGCGTTTTAATGCGGTTGATCTGTTCACGAAGCATTCCCCCCATCCCATCAAGCAGTATGGGTCGGCATTCGACGTGGCTCAGTGCATAGGTCAGATACGCGGCAACACTAAACGAGCGGCGCAATCCGGCAATATAAATCGTGTCGGCCTCTGCCAGTAATTGAACGGCGCGTTGCAGCATCTCCGGATCAGTTCGTGACGCTAACTGCTGTAGTGACTGCGCATTCGAGCGGGCAAATTCCTGTAGAATTTCCAGCGGTGTTTCCGGCACCGATTCGCTTTCCATCTCCCTGAACAGTCTCGCACGATCGCTGTAGTTGGCCGTCTCTTCCACCAGATTCATACGAAACAGTTGTTTCATTTCATTGAATCCGGTGAAGTCGAACGCGTTCGCAAAGCGGATAAGCGTCGAAGGCGGGACATCTGCCTGCTCGGCGATGACAGCGACGGTATCGAAAGCCACACTGTTCGTATTATCCAGCACGTAGCGGGACACCTGCTGCAACCGCTTACTTAACGTATCGTAACGGTCGCGAATTTGCTGCTGCAACTCGCTCAGACTGGATGCTGTCGTCATTTTTTTCTCTCTATGCTTAGTTTTCTGATTCTAAACGCAAAATTACACATTTCAAATGCCAGTGTCATACCTGCCATGGTGCGGCAGATCGTTAACATAAAAATCCATCCCTGATCACAATAATCAATATTTGTTTTATTTCAACTTAAAATAGAATGTTTATTTCATATACAGTGGTTGGGAATTAGTCATGTACTCACAGCGAGAGGTTCAGGATGGAGACGGTAGCGAATTTTATTCACGGCGAATGTGTCACTGGTGCAGGCCAGCGCCTTCAGGCGATCTTTAACCCCGCCACGGGCGAGCAAATTCGTCAGGTGGTGATGAGCACGGCGCAGGAAACGGAAAGCGCCATTGCGGTAGCGCAGCAGGCATTTGGCACATGGTCAAAGCAATCGCCGCTGAAACGCGCGCGTGTCATGTTCCGGTTTAAAGCGCTGCTGGAGCAGAACATGGAAATGCTGGCCCGAGTTATCAGCGAAGAACATGGCAAGGTCTATTCCGATGCGGTAGGGGAAGTGACGCGCGGGCTGGAAGTGGTGGAGTTTGCCTGCGGCATTCCGCATTTGCAAAAAGGGGAGCACTCGGCGAATGTCGGCACCGGCGTTGACAGCCACTCACTGATGCAGCCGCTGGGCGTTTGCGTTGGGATCACGCCGTTTAACTTCCCGGCGATGGTGCCGATGTGGATGTTCCCGATAGCCCTGGCGACGGGGAACACGTTCGTGCTGAAGCCGTCGGAAAAAGATCCCTCGCTGGCGGTGGCGCTGGCGAAATTGCTGAAAGAGGCGGGGTTGCCGGATGGCGTGTTTAACGTTGTACAAGGCGATAAAGAAGCCGTGGACGTGCTGTTGACCGACTCGCGCGTACAGGCCGTGAGTTTTGTTGGGTCAACGCCGATTGCTGAGTACATCTATCAGACGGCCTCGGCACACGGTAAACGCTGTCAGGCGCTGGGCGGCGCGAAAAACCACTGCATTCTGATGCCGGATGCCGATATGGAGATGGCGACAAACGCCATTATGGGGGCAGCCTACGGTGCGGCGGGCGAGCGCTGCATGGCGCTCTCTGTGGTGCTGGCGGTCGGAGACCACACGGCGGATGATCTTTGCGCCCGCCTTGAGAAACAAATTGCCGCGCTGCGTGTCGGTCCGGGGCTGGATCAGACGCCGGAAAATGAAATGGGGCCGTTAATCTCTGCTGCGCACCGCAGCAAAGTGCTGAGCTATATTGACAGCGGCGAAGCGCAGGGCGCGACGCTGCGGGTGGATGGTCGCGGCTTTAGCGTCAAAGACCACCCGCAGGGCTATTTTGTCGGGCCGACTCTTTTCGATAACGTCACGCCTGAGATGACTATCTATAAAGAGGAAATCTTCGGTCCGGTGCTGGCTATCGTGCGAGTGGCGGATTACGCCCACGCAATTGACCTGATCAATCGCCATGAATACGGTAACGGAACGGCCATCTTTACCCGCGACGGCGGTTGCGCACGGCGCTTTAGCGAAGAGGTTCAGGCGGGGATGGTGGGGATTAATGTGCCGATTCCGGTTCCGATGGCGTTTCATAGCTTCGGCGGCTGGAAGCGTTCCATTTTTGGTCCGCTCAACGTGCATGGCAACGACGGCGTGCGTTTCTATACTCGCATGAAAACGGTCACCGCGCGCTGGCCTGAAATGCAGCAAGACAGCGCCGCCGCCTTCTCCATGCCGACACTGGGCTGACAGGGGGATTTATGAAAACCGAACGTATGACCATGGCGCAGGCCCTGATCAGGTTCCTCAACCAACAGTATGTCTGCGTCGATGGCCAGGAGATGGCCTTCGTCGAAGGCGTCGCCACCATCTTCGGCCACGGCAACGTGCTCGGGATTGGCCAGGCGCTGGAGGAGGATGCCGGGCATCTGCAAGTGCATCAGGGGTGCAATGAGCAGGGGATCGCGCACATGGCGACGGGATTCGCCAAACAGCATCGGCGTCAGCGTATCTACGCGGTGACGTCATCGGTGGGACCGGGGGCGGCAAACATGGTCACCGCCGCCGCGACGGCCACCGCGAACCGTATCCCGCTGTTGCTGCTGCCGGGCGACATTTATGCCAGCCGCCAGCCGGACCCGGTGTTACAACAAATTGAGCAATATCATGATCTCAGCATCAGCACCAACGACTGTTTTCGTCCCGTTTCGCGCTACTGGGACCGTATCAATCGCCCGGAACAGTTGATGAGCGCTATGCTGAGCGCCATGAGGGTCCTGACCGATCCGGCGAATACCGGTGCCGTCACGATCTGTCTGCCGCAGGACGTGCAGGGCGAAGCCTGGGATTATCCGCTGAGTTTCTTTGCGCGTCGTGTTCACCACATTGAAAGACGACCGCCCGATCCGCAACGGCTTGAGCAGGCGCGTGCGCTGATTGCCCGTAAACAGCGTCCTCTGGTGGTGTGTGGCGGAGGGGTGCGTTACTCCGCCGCTCACGAGGCGTTTCGCCAGTTTGTCGAAACGCTGCAATTGCCGTTTGCGGAAACCCAGGCCGGAAAAGGGGCGCTGACGAGCGATCACCCGCTGAATCTTGGCGGCGTTGGGGTGACGGGCGGGCTGGCGGCGAATCAACTGGCGCCTCAGGCCGATCTGGTGATTGGTATTGGCACCCGCCTGACCGATTTCACTACCGGATCCAAAGCGCTGTTTTCACATCCGGAAGTGGAGTTCCTCCTGCTGAACGTCGCGGAGTTCGATGCGTTGAAACTGGATGCGACGGCGCTGGTGGCCGATGCCCGTGCCGGGATGACGGCGCTGACGGAGCGTCTTCAGGATTATCGTAGCGACTGGGGGAGCGAGGTGGCGCAGGCGAAAGCAGCCTGGCATGAGGAGTGTTCTCGCCTGTGGTCACGCGAGTGGCAAGCGGACGAGGCGCCTGAAATTGCCGGACATCTCGATGCGCAACTGGCGGAGTACAGCAAGGCGCTTAACACGCGCATGACACAGACACGGGTTCTCGGGCTTATCAACCAGCATATTGAGGACGATGCCATTGTCGTGGGGGCGGCAGGATCGCTACCGGGAGATTTACAGCGTATCTGGCAGGTGAAAACCCCCGACAGTTATCACCTCGAATACGGTTACTCCTGTATGGGGTATGAGATTGCCGCCGCGCTGGGGGCAAAGCTGGCGAAACCCCAGCAGCCGGTCTATGCGATGGTGGGCGACGGCTCGTACATGATGCTACATTCCGAGCTGCAAACGGCGGTACAGGAAGGGGTGAAAATCACCATTCTGCTCTTTGATAATGCCGGGTTCGGCTGTATCAATAATTTGCAGATGGGGCATGGTATGGGCAGTTTTGGCACCGAGAATCGTCAGCGTAACCCGCAAACCGGGCTGCTGGATGGCCCGCTGGTGCAGGTCGATTTTGCGCAAAACGCCGAAAGTTACGGTTGCAGGGCGTGGCGGGTAAACGACGAACAGAGCCTGCTGGCGGCGCTGGAAGCCTCGCGTGCGCACCCCGGACCCACACTGCTGGACATCAAAGTGCTGCCGAAAACCATGACCCATGATTACGGGTCATGGTGGCGAACCGGCGACGCACAGGTGGCGGAGTCGCCACAGGTGCGCCATGCCGCAGAACAAACGCAGTCACAGTTGAAGAACGCCCGCCAATATTAAGCTATCAATAGCGCCCCTGGCACATCGTCAGAGGCGCTATCTCTCATCCGATTTTTACTTCAATGAAATTTCTATTCCATTCTTTCTTTCGCCAATTCTGATGAAAATGTTGTGAGACTGATAACAAAACCAGCCTCAAATATCAGCAAAGTGTTAACTTGTGCGCAAAAAACATAATTTTCACTATTCTTGAAAATGAAATAAATGTTTTATTCATGAGGTCGTTAGTTCACAGCATTCACCAACACCGGGAGCCGTTATGTTTAACATTGCTTTACTGGGAGCTGGCCGAATCGGCCAGGTACATGCCGCTAACATCGCAACCCACAAAGAGACCACCCTCTGGTCAGTCGTTGATCCGAATGACGCCTTTGCTTCTCGCCTGGCCACACAATACCAGGCACGGGTGCAAAGCATCGACGAGGCGATGGCCGATCCCAATGTCCACGCTGTCCTGATCGCTTCTGCCACCGACACTCACGCCGATCTAATCGAATTGGCCGCGCGTCACGACAAAGCCATCTTCTGTGAAAAACCCGTACACCTTGACCTTGCCCGTGTGCGCGACTGTCTGAAAGTGGTGAGAGAGTACAACGTACCGTTGTTCATCGGTTTCAACCGCCGCTTCGACCCGCAGTTTCGCCGGGTGAAAACCGACGCGCAGGATGGGCGCATCGGCAAGCCGGAATCCCTGCTGATCATCTCCCGCGACCCTTCGCCACCACCGGCGGAATACGTCCGTGTTTCCGGTGGGATGTTCCGCGATATGACCATTCATGATTTTGATATGGCGCGCTTCGTGATGGGCGAAGAGCCGGTTTCGGTCTACGCCCAGGGCAGTAATCTGGTCGATCCGGCCATTGGCGAGGCGGGCGATATCGACACCGCGTTCATCGTCCTCAAGTATGCCTCCGGCGCGATGGCTACCATCGTCAACAGCCGTCGCTCATCCTACGGCTACGACCAGCGTCTGGAACTGCACGGTTCCGAAGGGTTGCTGACCGCTGGCAACATCCTTGAAAACCAGGTGCAGCATTTTGGACCGAACGGTTGCGTCAGTGCGCTGCCGGAGCATTTCTTTCTGCAGCGTTACACCGCCGCGTATGCCGCCGAGTGGGAACATTTTGTTGCCGTTCTGCGTGGCGAAGCGGTGCCGGAGTGCAGTGGCGATGACGGCGAACGCGCACTGTACCTGGCCGATAAAGCGCTGGAATCGTTGCACAGCCAACGTGAAGTCTTCCTCTGATTTACCTGATAACAACACACCCTACACAGAGAGACATAACAATGAAAAAGCTGATTCTAGCCGCCCTCATCGCAGTAGCATCCGGGGCGGCGATGGCCGAAAACGAACAGATTGTCTTTAGTACCCCAAACCTGGCGATGCCGTTTGAAGTTCACATGCAGCGTACCGCGGTAAAAGCGGCGAAAGAGATGGGCGTCAATCTACAGGTGCTGGACGGCCAGGGAAGTTCGCCGAAACAGGTCGCTGACCTCGAAAACGCCATTACCCGTGGTGCGCAAGGGTTCATCGTCTCCCCGAATGACGTCAACGCCGTTTCCAGCGCCGTGGATGAAATTCAGGACGCAAAACTGCCGATCGTCACCCTTGATCGCTCGGTAGATAGCCAGAAAAAAGTCCCTCACTTTGGTGCCAACAACTACAAAGGCGGCGAGGCGTTGGGTGATTTTGTGAAGAGCAAATTCCCCAATGGGGCGGACATCATTCTGCTAACGGGCCAGCCAGGCTCCTCCTCCAATATCGAACGTACGAAAGGCATTCGCGACAGTCTGAAGGCGGGCGGTGAGAAGTACCGCATCGTGGCTGACCAGACGGGTAACTGGATGCGTTCTGAAGGGATGCGCATTGTCGAAAGCGTGCTGCCTTCGCTGCCGAAGCGTCCGCAAGTGATCCTCTCGGCCAACGACGACATGGCGCTGGGGGCGATTGAAGCATTGCAGTCGCAGGGTGTGAAACCTGGCGAGATTCTGGTCACCGGCTTTGACGCGGTGCCGGAAGCGCTGGAAAGGGTACGTGACGGCTGGATGGCGGTGACGGCGGATCAGCGTCCTGGATTTGCGGTACAGACGGCGATGAGTCAGCTGGTGGCGAGCGTGCGTGAGAAAAAAGCCATCACCGGCGCGGATTATCCGCCGACGTTGATCACCAAAGAGAACCTGCAACAGGCTGAGCGTATCGGCGAAGCCGGTGGTAACTGATTTACTCCGGGCCGTCGCTGATGCGTCGGCCCGCAATAAAGAAGGAGCAGACTGATGTCGCAACCTTTACTGAATGTTACCGAGCTGACGAAGAGTTTTTCTGGCGTCTGGGCGTTGAGTAACGCGCAACTCACGGTGGGGCGGGGTGAAATCCATGCGCTGCTCGGTGAGAACGGCGCGGGAAAATCCACGCTGCTCAAAGCCCTGGCAGGGGCACAACCACAGACGAGTGGTGAGATCTGGTTTAACGGTGAAACACTGCCGGTGGAGGACTCCCCGGTAGAGCGGCAAAACAAGGGCATTATCACGATTTATCAGGAGTTTAACCTGCTGCCCAACATGACCGTTGCCGAAAATATGTTCCTCGGGCGCGAACCGCGCAAACACAATTTGATCGTCAATGAGAAAGCGGTGAACCAGGAAGCGCAGGTCATTCTGGACTACCTGCAGCTCAATATCGCCCCCACGACAGCGGTCGCTCGCCTGAGCGTGGCGCAACAACAGATGGTGGAGATCGCCCGCGCGCTGACGCTGAATGCAAAGCTTATCATTATGGACGAACCCTCTGCGGCGTTAAGCGACAGCGAAGTGGAAAGCCTGCACCGCGTGGTGCGGGAACTCAAAGGACGGGGAGTGAGCATTATTTATGTGACTCATCGTCTGCACGAAGTGTTTCAGCTCTGCGATCGCTTCACGGTATTCCAGGATGGTCGTTTTACCGGTACAGGCGCGGTAGCGGAAACCAACGTTGAGCAACTGATCCGCCTGATGGTGGGGCGTGATGTGGCGTTTAATCGACGCCCGGCCAGTGAAACCCATCATCAGGACAAACCGATTCGGCTGGCTATAAAGGGATTGTGCCGTGAAAAGCCGCCGCTGGACCCGCATGGTATTGCGCTGCATGACATCAGTTTTCACGTGCATTCTGGTGAAGTGTTAGGGATTGCCGGGCTGGTTGGCGCCGGGCGCACCGAAGTGGCGCGTTGTCTGTTTGGCGCAGACGCATTCACCTCGGGGTCGTTCGAGCTGGACGGTGAAGTGTACCAGCCCCGTGATCCGATGTACGCCCTGGACAAGGGCATTGCGCTGGTGCCGGAAGATCGCAAAAAAGAGGGCGCGGTTCTCGGGCTGTCTATCCGCGACAACCTGTCGCTTTCCAGTCTCTCTTCGCTGCTGAGCTGGCGCTTTTTCGTCAACACCCGCAAAGAGGATGCGTTGATCGAATCCTACCGTCTGGCATTACAGATCAAGATGGTGAACAGCGAGCAAGAGGTCCGCAAGCTTTCCGGCGGCAATCAGCAAAAAGTGATCCTGGCGCGCTGCATGGCGCTCAATCCCCGCGTGTTGATCGTTGATGAACCGACGCGCGGTATCGATGTCGGCACCAAATCAGAAGTCCATCAGGTGCTGTTTGATATGGCTAAACAAGGTGTGGCGGTGATTGTGATCTCTTCCGATCTGCCCGAGGTAATGGCGGTTTCTGACCGGATCATCACCCTGAGCGAAGGCCGGGTAACCGGTGAAATCCACGGCGACGACGCGACCGAAGAGCGGCTCATGATGATGATGGCCATCAACCACAACGCCCTGAACGCGGCATAACGGAGTTTCTCATGACGCAGATGATTACCAAACCGCAAACCCCAACCAAAAGTGCCGGGCGCATCGATGCGATCGCGTTTTTCGAGCGTTTCGGGGTGCTGATTTTCATGTTTTTGCTGCTGATATTCTTCCAGACGCAAAACAGTAACTTTCTCTCCGAACGCAATATTTTCAACATCCTGACTGAAGTCTCCATCTACGGAATTATGGCCGTCGGTATGACGTTCGTGATCCTGACGGCTGGAATCGATCTCTCCGTGGGGTCGATTCTGGCGGTCTGCGCCATGACGGCCGCCTGGGTGATTAAAGGCGACAACTTCACGACGGTCGACCCCAATGCCTGGGGCGGCATGAGCTGGCTGATCGGCCTCGGCATCTGTCTGGCGATGGGCACCGTGATTGGCTTTCTGCATGGTCTCGGCGTCACCCGTCTGCGCCTGCCGCCGTTTATCGTCACGCTCGGCGGGATGACTATCTGGCGTGGTCTGACGCTGGTGATTAACGACGGTGCGCCCATCGCCGGGTTTGACGCAGGCTATCGCTGGTGGGGCCGTGGCGAACTGCTGGGCATCTCAATACCGATCTGGATATTTGCGCTGGTGGCGGTTGGCGGTTACCTGGCGCTGCATAAAACACGCTGGGGACGCTTCGTCTACGCCATCGGCGGCAATCCGGAAGCGGCGCGCCTGGCTGGGGTAAACGTTAAGCGGGTACTGGTCAGCGTGTACGTGCTGATTGGCTGCCTGGCGGGACTGGCGGGCTTTGTGCTCAGCGCCCGTTTAGGCAGTGCGGAAGCCGTGGCGGGGATCACTTTTGAGCTGCGCGTCATCGCGTCGGTGGTGATCGGCGGCACCTCGCTGATGGGCGGTTACGGACGTATCGGCGGCACGATTATCGGTTCGATCATTATGGGGATTCTGATTAATGGTCTGGTGCTGATGAACGTCTCCGCGTACTACCAACAAATTATTACCGGGCTGATTATCGTGCTGGCGGTTGCCTTTGACACTTATGCCAAGAGTCGTCGCGGCGCACTGTGAGGGATTAACAATGAAACAAGTACGGATTGGATTAATTGGTACAGGGTATATCGGCAAAGCGCATGCCATTGCCTATGCCCAGGCGTCGACCGTGTTCAACCTGCGTGGCCAACTGGTGCGCGAAATGGTGGCGGAAGTGACGCCGGAACTGGCGGCAGAGCGGGCGCAGGCGTTTGGTTTCCGGCGCTCAACCGGGGACTGGCGTGCGCTGGTGGCCGATCCAGACATTGATGTTGTGGATATCTGCTCACCCAACCATTTGCATAAAGAGATGGCGCTGGAAGCCATCCGCCACGGCAAGCACGTCTATTCGGAAAAACCGCTGGCGCTGAACGCCCGCGACGCCCACGACATGGTGGAGGCCGCAAAACGGGCCGGTGTGAAAACGCTGGTGGGGTTCAACTATATGAAGAACCCGACGGCGGCGCTGGCAAAGGAGATCATCGCGCGCGGAGAAATCGGCGAGGTTATCCATTTTTACGGTACCCACAACGAAGACTACATGGCGGACCCGCTGGCGCCCATTCACTGGCACTGCTTTAAGGAAACGGCGGGGCTGGGGGCGCTTGGCGATCTGGCGGCGCATATCGTCAATATGGCGCACTACATGGTGGGGGATATCCGCGAGGTGTGCGGCGACCTGAAGATCGTGGTGCCGGAGCGCCCGGCGCAGACCGGTTCATCGCAAATGGTCGCGGTGGAAAACGAAGATCAGGCGCATGCGATGGTGCGTTTTGCCAGCGGCGCGCAGGGCGTGATTGAAACCTCCCGCGTCGCCTGTGGGCGCAAGATGGGGCTGTCGTATGTCATCACCGGCACCAAAGGGGCGATCAGTTTTACCCAGGAGCGAATGGCGGAGCTGAAACTGTATCTGCACGACGATCCGGTCAATCGCCAGGGATTCCGTACGCTGCTGGTGGGGCCTTCGCATCCGGACTACGCCGCGTTTTGTATGGGGGCGGGTCATGGCATCGGCTTTAACGATCAAAAAACGGTGGAAGTTCGCGATCTGGTCGACGGGATCGCCGCCGATGTGCCGATGTGGCCGGACTTTGAAGAGGGCTGGAAAGTGTCGCGCGTGTTGGATGCCATTGCGCTTTCGCATCAGGAAGGCCGCTGGCTGAATGTGAACGATATTGTCTGACGAGGTATCAACGTGGAAAAGCAGTTTGATGTGATATGCATGGGCCGGGTTGCGGTTGATCTCTACAGTCAGCAAATCGGTGCCCGACTTGAGGATGTGTCAAGTTTTGCCAAATACCTCGGCGGTTCCTCCGGGAACGTGGCTTATGGCACTGCACGCCAGGGGCTGCGCTCTTCGATGCTGGCGCGGGTGGGCGACGAGCACATGGGGCGCTTCCTGCGCGAAGAACTCAACGGGGTCGGCTGCGATACCCGCCATATGATCACCGATAAAGAACGTCTGACCGCACTGGTGTTACTCGGCATTAAAGACCGGGACACTTTTCCTCTTATTTTTTATCGCGATAATTGCGCGGACATGGCGATTACCGCCAGCGATGTTGATGAGCAGTACATTGCTTCATCCCGCTGTCTTGCCATCACCGGGACGCATCTTTCTCATCCGCATACCCGTGAAGCGGTACTGACGGCACTGACCTACGCGCGCTGCCACGGGGTGCGTACGGTGCTGGATATCGACTATCGCCCGGTCCTGTGGGGGCTGACCGCCCTGGGCGACGGCGAAACGCGCTTTATTGCCGCAGAACAGGTGACCCGCGAACTGCAGGCGGTGCTCCATTTGTTCGACGTGATTGTCGGTACTGAAGAGGAGTTCCATATTGCGGGCGGCAGCATCGACACGTTGCAGGCATTAGCGCAGGTGCGCAAGGTGAGCGCGGCAACGCTGGTCTGTAAGCGCGGGGCGCTGGGCTGTTCGGTTTATACCGATGCCATTCCGCCTTCGCTGGACGACGGCCTGACGGTGACCGGCGTGCGTGTGGAGGTGCTGAACGTACTGGGCGCGGGCGATGCGTTTATGTCCGGGTTGCTGCGTGGGTATCTCAATGACGAGGGGTGGGAGCAGGCTTGCCGTTACGCTAACGCCTGCGGTGCGCTGGTGGTCTCTCGCCACGGCTGTGCGCCGGCAATGCCGAGCAAAATCGAACTGGATGATTATCTTTCACGCGCGGAACAAGTGCCGCGTCCAGACCTTGATCCGCGCCTTAACCATCTACATCGCGTCACCACCCGCCGCCGTGAGTGGCCGGAACTGTGTGTGATGGCCTTCGATCACCGTAGCCAGCTCGAAGAGATGGCGATGCAGTGCGGCGCTTCCCTGAAGCGTATTCCAACCCTGAAGACCCTGATTCTGCAAGCCAGCCGAGAGGCGGCGAACAGCGCGGGGCTGGAAGGAAAAGCGGGGCTGCTGTGTGACGGCACGTTTGGTCAGGACGCACTGAACGCGATTACCGGCGAAGGCTGGTGGATTGGCCGCCCCATTGAATTACCGGGGTCGAGACCGCTGGAGATGGAACACGGCAACATTGGCACTCAGCTCATCAGTTGGCCGCAGGAACATGTGGTGAAGTGCCTGGTCTTTTTCCATCCGGAAGATGCGCACGGGCTGCGTCTGGAGCAGGAACAGAAAATTGCTGAGGTGTATCACGCCTGCTGTCAGTCCGGGCATGAATTGCTACTGGAAGTGATCCTGCCTGTGGGGATGCCGCGCAGTGACGATTTGTATCTGCGCGCCATTTCCCGCTTCTACAATCTCGGCATTTATCCCGACTGGTGGAAGCTGCCACCGCTCTCCAGTGAAGGCTGGACAGCGCTCGGCGACATTATTGAACGACGCGATCCGCACTGTCGCGGCGTGGTGATCCTCGGGCTGGACGCCCCTGCAGAACAACTGCGGGCGGACTTCAAGGCCGCCGTTGGACAACCGCTGGTAAAAGGGTTCGCCGTCGGGCGGACGCTGTTTGGCGAAGCCTCCCGCGCGTGGCTGAAACATGACATTGATGATGCGCAACTGGTGGCGCGCATTCGGGATAACTACCTGCAGCTGATCGCCTGGTGGCGTGAGCGCGGGCAGGCATAACCTAAGGAGAATACGATGGCTGTGCAATTAGGTATTAACCCACTGACATGGACCAATGATGATTTACCTTCACTGGGGGCGGAAACGCCGCTCGAGACGTGCCTGAGCGAAGGGAAAGAGGCGGGGTTCGAAGGTTTTGAACTGGGCAACAAATTCCCGCGTGAAGCGGGGGTGTTGGGGCCGATTCTCAACCAACACGATGTGAAACTGGTGTCAGGCTGGTATTCCGGTCGCCTGCTGGAGCGGAGCGTTGAAGAGGAGATCGCCGCCGTTCAGCCGCACCTGACGTTACTGCGCGAACTGGGCGCAAACGTGATGGTTTTCGCCGAGGTGAGTGGCTGTATTCATGGCGAACAGCAGACGCCGGTGCATCTGCGTCCGCGCTTCCCACAGGAGCGTTGGGCGGAGTATGGCGAGAAGCTGACCGAGTTCGCCCGTTATACCCAACAGCAGGGGGTGCAGATTGCCTATCATCACCATATGGGGACGGTGATTGAGTCGGCGGAAGATGTGGACAATCTGATGACTCACACTGGCAATGAAGTCGGCCTGTTACTGGATACGGGGCACCTGACATTTGCGGGCGAAAACCCGCTGGCGGTCGCGCAGCGCTGGGCGGCGCGTATCAACCATGTCCACTGCAAAGACGTGCGCGCCGACGTACTGGCGGATGTGAAAAACCGCAAAACCAGCTTCCTGGATGCGGTGCTGAGCGGCGTCTTTACGGTGCCGGGCGACGGCAGTGTCGACTATGCGCCGATTATGCAACTGCTAAAACAACACAACTACCAGGGATGGCTGGTGGTAGAGGCAGAACAGGATCCGGCGGTTGCGCATCCGCTGACTTACGCACGGCTGGGATATAACAATCTGAGTCGTCTGGCGCGGGATGCCGGGCTGCTCTGAGGAGGCGAGATGTCACGTTTACTATCGCGCTGGCAAACACCGGACGCGCAGGGGCGAACGCAGTCAGTGACCCCTGCGCGGGCGGGCTGGGGATACGTCGGTTTCGAGGCCTTTGAACTGGAGGCAGGGCAGCAACTGAATCTGCCTGCCGTTGCAGAGGAGCGCTGTCTGGTACTGGTGGCTGGACGCGCCAGCATCAGTACGCCGACCGCGGAGTTTTCCGATATTGGCGAGCGGATGAGTCCCTTTGAGCGCATCAAGCCCTGGGCGGTGTATGTGACGCCAGGGGAGACCGTGTGCGTACACGCGCTGACGAAACTGGAACTGGCAGTCTGCGCCGCACCGGGTCAGGGCAACTGGCCGACGCGACTGATTGCTCCACAGGATATTGATGCAGAGGCGCGCGGCAAAGGGAATAACCAGCGTTACGTTCACAATATTCTGCCGGAAGATAAGTCTGCCGACAGTCTGTTGGTGGTAGAGGTGTGGACCAACGAAGGGTGTACCAGCTCATACCCGAGCCATAAGCACGATACTGATAATCCGCCGCAGGAAACGTACCTGGAGGAGACGTATTACCACCGCCTCAATCCGGAACAGGGATTTTGCATGCAGCGGGTTTATACCGACGATCGGTCACTCGATGAATGTATGGCAGTCTACAACCGCGATGTGGTGATGGTGCCAAAAGGCTATCATCCGGTAGCCACCATGGCGGGGTACGACAGCTATTACCTGAACGTGATGGCCGGGCCGGTGCGCAAATGGTGCTTCACGTGGGAGGATGACCACGCGTGGATTAACAAAACGTACCCCGCTGATTAAGAGGGTTGTGGCGGCAGTGGTTAGGGGTACTGCCGCCCGTTTTGGGGATGATCTTTGAATTGACGCGAAACAACAGGCGGTGATTTTTGATAAAACAAAAACAGACTCTATTTGGTTAATCCTGAACTAATCGCTGTGTGGTTTGATACAATATTATCTGACATCGTCATGGTCGTCTTTCTCATCATCATTTCCCTCTTGAAATTCCTTTTCCTTCTATGATGCGTTTTTTGGGGCTATTTTCCCAGGATGCTAACGTATAAAGAAATAATTTATATTCGGTAAAGTGTCGGGCTTAGTAAAATGATTTAACTCTGACCCAAAAACAGGTTTTATCCCCTTAAAGATGGCAGCAAAGATGTATTCGTCCATTTTTCTGCAATTCAACGTGACGATTTCCGAACGCTTAATGAAAATCAGGACGTTGAATTTTCGGTAGAACAGGGCCCTAAAGGTCCTGCGGCAGTCAATGTCGTGGCGCTCTGAGGTAACTGATATTTCTAGCCATATTCACTTCTGGTGTCCATGTTGTCATGGTTCACAATACAGAACATCGACTTTCGATGTCACTGAACGCAATCCCTTCGGCGCCAAATGTATTTTTTGCAAGTCGACAATGATGACATTCGATCATGTCGCGTTGTACATTCGTTCCGGTCAGGCTCCATGAGATTTCAGAAAATAATGCGTATTGGTTCCCACTGCGGAGCCATATTTGATTTCAGTATGATGACAGATGCCTGTCGCCGATCCCTAAACTTTTTTGCCTAAAAAATGAGCGCATTCAGTTTTCGGGATTATTGAATGTTTAAGTAAGATAGCTTATAAATATCTGTGCCTTACAGGCAAACTGAAATCATTAACCTTGCTGGCGCGTTGCTGCCTTTACAAACCAGAAGAGGTCAACAGTGAACATTGAAGACGTAAAAAGAAAAACAGAAGCGGATATATCGGAATTTATCACCAAAAAAATAGTGGAGCTGAAAAAGAAGACCGGAAAAGAAGTCTCTGATATTCAGTTTACCGCTCGTGAGAAGATGACCGGTCTTGAAAGCTATGACGTTAAGATTAAACTAATTTAATCCTGTATTGTATTCCGAAACGTTATTTATATAAAACATCACTTTTCTCTGAAGTGATGTTTTTTTTGTTTTGCGTTGCAAGCGATTTAACCACCTCGTGATACGATAAAGCTCAATCATTGAAAGGTTAATCATCGTCTCATTTTTCGCTTGTGCAATGAAATTCATTGGTGGCGCTACTGCAACGACCGTTACTTGCCCGGCGTGTTGCCTCAAGTCTTCCCAGCCCGCAGGCTGGGTTAATCTATTAGCTGGCGTTTTCGCAACCAGGTAAACTGCGGTCAATAATCAGATTACCCTCGACGCGTAAGCCGATTTTGCCGAACAGAAAGGCGTGATTTAATTGAGTGACCACCACATCGGTCAAACCAACAGCGCACTTGTCTTTCTCAATAGCGCGATCTGCTGCTGTTTTAACGTTTGGGATCCCCGTAGGGAATATGATTACCGGGTAGCTATCTTCCGCTATTACCCGATTTCCTTTGTAGAAATGCCCACCGTTCAGGTTGTAATTCTTGGTACTTGCGACAGTGAGATCCGCAACGCGCACAGTACAGCCTGACAATAAAAGCGCGCCCAGCGCTACCGCAATGATTTTTTTCATGTTTTGCTTCCATTGGTTGTATCCGGCGGCATTTTATCATGGGGATAACCCTCATCAACCGGTTGATTTCTGTTGCCAGAGTGATTAGGCGTATTCTGATGCGTGGAGATTAACGGGTGAAATGAGGTGCATTGCTGGATTATGCTTTGTAGCGGATTTATGGATAAGAAAGACCGACAATATGAGAATTAATCAACTTTGCTATAGCTTACTGGTACTCTCGTTGATCGCCAGCTATTACATATTTCATTCGTTCTGGGTGTGGTTGTTGCTGGCCAATACATTAACTGTTTTGCTCTATGGCGCTGATAAATATGCTGCACGTAGCGGCTGGCAGCGCGTGCCAGAAAAGACGCTGCTGCTCTTTGGCCTTGTCGGTGGATGGCCTGGTGGGGTTATCGCACAGCAGTTGTTCCGCCATAAAACCCAGAAACAGCCGTTCAAAACCTGGTTTGCGCTGAGTGTGATTGTGAATGTGGTCGTGCTGGTAGGTCTGCTGTATCAAAGTGAATGGCTTGAACAAATAACAACTCTGTGAGAGTGGTATCCATTTCATGCTCAGAAATAGACGCGGTCAGAACGGGCTGGCATGACGAGCGGTGATCTTCTCCAGGCTAATGGGATGAACAAAATGCAACTCACTGGCGTGCAACATCAGCCGTGGTGTCCGCTCGGTGCCTGGCAGCAGGCGCCCGCCATACAGGTCGCAGCCCAAAATGGGGTGGCCCAATTGCTGGCAGTGGATGCGGAGTTGATGAGTACGCCCGGTCTCCGGGGTTAGCTGTACCCGCGTCACTGGCAGTTGTTTGTGATAAAAGCGTTCAATGACCCGATAGCGGGAGCGCGCGGGCTTGCCGTGGAGTGCGCAAATCGACATCAGCGGGAACAGCGCCGGGTCTTTGGCAATCGCCGCGTCGATGACGCCTTCATTGTCGCTCAGATGTCCGCATAGCAGTGCGCTGTACTCTTTGGTCACTGTGCGCTGACTAAACTGCTGGCAGAGTGCGGCATTGGTAGCCTTATTACGGGCAATCACCATCAGTCCGGACGTCCCGAAATCAAGGCGGTGGACGAGGGTGCAACCGGGGAATATCTGTACCAGCCGATGATGTACCGAATCGATATTTTGTGGATTTTTCCCCGAGAGACTGAGCAACCCTGAGGGTTTATTGATAAGGAGCAGGTGCTCGTCCTGATAGAGTATTTCTATCTTGTCATGGCACTGCGGGGCAATAAAGGTATCGGAGATCGTAGACATCAGGCTGCCCGGATGGTGAGTGAGGGCGGATAGTAACGAATTTTCAGCCGACAGGCGAATCTTCAGTTTAGAGGGGGGCGACGGAATATCGGTTTTATTATGTGCGTTTATCCAGCTCAGCAGTGAGTTTTAGAATTTCATCCTGAATGTATTTTCGCCGCTGTTTACATAAAAAACGCGAAGGGATAACCCTCTCAATCAGGGTCGGTTTTCTGCTGACATAATGCGAGACGAGTGTTTTGACATCTTCCTCTGACCAGCAATCGATAACAGGAGTGGGGTTATACAGGAGATTTGTCTGCAAGGCGGGAGCGACTTCCTCATCGAGAATAGTAAAGATCTCTTCCCGACTTAGCCCGGACTCCTTCAGCACCTGTGCCATCCACTGGTAGTCATAGTCCTGGAGTTCGCGCCAGGTAAAAAGTTCAGATAACGCATACCAGACCGGGACGCGCTTAATCAGTTCGGCTTCGCTAAGGCGCATCGATATTTTCCCTAACATGTTCCAGACCTGTTGCATGCGACTCTCTGTCGTACGTTGTGAACCATTTACGTCAGTGAGTCGGCCAATACTGCGATACAAGACAGTCTATTGTATCACTGCCATGTGATGTCTGTTTTAAACCGAGGGAGATAAGATATACATGAATTAAAAAACCGCCTCAGGTGAGCAGGCGGGTTTTTGTTGCAATAACTCAGGAGTGCGCAGCCGTATATCGATAGCTCAGGGAGAATAACCAGAGCTCGACTTACAGTTCGATTTTGCAGGCCTTAATGAATTTATTGACAGATTTTTTGGCAAACGAGACAGAACCAGAGCCTGATGAGAGCTGATTTCCCTGGCTATCCATATCGCCAATTAAAAAATCTTTTGTGGAGGTTTGAGTCTGTAACTGCCGTAGAAGCGTCATAATTTTATCTTTCTCAGTGCTGGTAAGCGCGATAGATTCCGGGCTTCTTCTTATCAATGTCGTATTCAAGGCGACTGGCTGGTTATCATCAATTTTGATGAGCGTCTGATAACGCCCTTTTCCTGTGATAACCGTGTTTCTATCTGCTTCAACCTGACTGATAGCTAACTTCCCTTCCGAACAATCAAATACAACCGACTGATTTTCATTCGATATTTCTCCGATGAGCTCCGCTTTTTTGCCAGAGGAGAATATATCGTTCTCGACAACCGTTTTCCATGATGCCTGTGCAACGGGTAAGTATGTAAATGAAAATAAACTTATAAGCACTATTTTTCTTAACATTTAAGACGCCTTTTTTTGGTTGTCTGGCGGTTCGCGTAACCTGTTTCCGCAGTAGAGTAGAGAGTATTTAGGGTATTGAGGCCTGCATACCGGGGGCATTTTAATCAATGTATTGGACATTATTTTGCTTTTAAGTGGCTTACCGAAGCGGTTGCTAACCCAACACATCAGACCCGCGATAAACAGCGGGGATATAACGGTGCTGGCTGTGACAACACCTGAGGTCTGTGGGGTCAGTTTGAGGTGGTGGGAGGGGCGCAAGGAACGGTTTATTATTAAACCCACAGTCGTAAACCAACTCCATGCTGTGAGGGCGTTATCGCCGCTTTTTAAATATTAAGAATTAAAAACTGTGATTATGTGTATTGTTGGGTCTGGATATGTAAATTAATGTCGTGATAAATAGATTTAATATTAAAAGTGTACCAGTTAATCTATTTTGATATTTTTATTAGTGTGGCTTAACGTAATTGTTAATTACAGGTGTAGAGATTGATCGCACGCATCGCTAATAAATGCACTTGCATTGTGATTATTATCTGTCCTGCCTGAATAGCCTCTCTTTTAGGTAACAGGTAAGAAAATTGTGGGATAGCATCATTATTCCGGTTTTTGCGGATTTTTTATCCTTAAGTTCAGTTGTATAGCGCATTTGATTTATCGTTCCTGACCACAGTTTTGCCGCAGAAAAACGTTATACCGCCACTAGCTCAGTGGGTCAGAGCCGGTAACAGATAAGTTGCTGGAGCGGGGTTCGAGGCCCCGGTGGCGGACCAACATCTATTGCAACCCGAAACCTGCAGTTCATCACTGAGCATTTCAGCTTCCATTGTTCAATAATGTGTTTGGATTATTCCATTCAGGTTTGCTTTGAATCACTTTGGTCACTTGTTCAATCAAAACAATAAACGAAAACAAGGTGTTCAACTTACAAAGCTTGTTTTTATAAAGGATGTGCAATTTATTATTATCCATCAATTTGACGGGAATATTACATCATTGGTCTCCGTGCCAGGGGGAATTGTGCTGGTTGCATCTGTCCTGGTTCAGTATTTCGTAACAGGAGCGGGTTGAGCAAGAATATCTCAACCCGCTCATCAGTATCTCCGGGAGGATTCTGGGAATAATCGTTGTACCTTCAGCGCTCACTTATGGCGAGGGTTGAAGGCATGACGATATATCCTGTTAGCCAAAGCGGCTTAAGCCGAAGCAGTCACATACCGAGTGCCAAAGCCCGTCCAGCGGGGAATAATGGCAAAGATGATGGCTATCACCAGGCATGACAGGTTAAACAGCACATACGGTGCGTAATCCAACGTCGCTACACCGAGGGTTTTCGCCATAAACATCCCGGATATTGTCCACGGAAACAGCCCTTCCAGCAGCGTGGCACCAGACTCCATGGCGCGTGACATGTTGACCATATGGAGATTTTTCTCCTTGTAACAGGGGTCATACATACTTTTGACGATAAAGAAGCTGATCACCGCGTTGCCGGTACAGGCAACCAGAAGCGAACTGGTGCATATGGTTGCCAGAACCGTTCGCGTGATGGTGTTGAGCTTCTTTACCAGCTTTCTGAGAATGACGGCCAGTGCGCCCGAGACGTCCAGCGCCGAGGCAAACATAAATGCGCACAGCATCACCACAATCGGGCCAGTCATCGAGTACATCCCGCCCCGGTTCAGCAACACATTTATATTCCTTGCTGTAGCCTCATCCAGCATGACCGCCTGTAATCCGGGCAGCATGTCCGATTTAAAGCCGTTGATGGCTGCGCTGATAATGTCGGTGAGCGTGATGTCCTGAAACAACACCGCCAGCACGATGCTGGACAGGGCCGAGGCAACCAGCACAATCACCGAGTCCCATTTTTTGATAGCGCCAACAAAAACCAGCAGCGCCGGGCTGAGCAGCAACGGATTCAGCCAGAACAACTGCGACAGTGCCGATTTCATCACCGCAATCGCCGTCATTTGTGCGCCGGTGCCGCCGTGGAGGTGGCTGCCCAGGGCATAAAACCCGCAGCAGGCAATGACAAAAGCGGGCAGGGCGGTATAGAGCATATTGCGGATACTCTGGTACAGATCAGCCCCGGCGGCAATGGCGGCCATATTGGTGGTGTCGGAGAGCGGCGAGAGCTTGTCGCCGAAGTAAGCCCCTGAAATCACCGCTCCGGCGGTAACCGGCAGAGACACGTCCATCGCCGAGGCGACCGCCTTAGCGCCACACCGATGGTGCCCGCCGTTCCCCATGAAGTGCCGGTAAACGTGGAAATACAGACGGTGACCAGAAACGCGGTCAGATACAGGTACGCCGGATTGATGGCGGCCAGCCCGTAATGCACCATCAGTGGAATGGTGCCGGAAACCATCCAGCAACCGATCAGCATCCCGATGGACAACAAGATAAGGATGGCAGGCACCGCATCCTTGATTTTCCCGACCAGCGATTTCATGACGTCTGCCCAGCTTCCGCCGTAGTAACGGGCGTAGAAACAGGTGACGATAGTGATGCAGATTAACGTGAATTCGACCGGGTAATTCAGCAGGCCGATACCGGTGGCAAAGATAAAAAATATCACTGCCAACAGGCCGAGCGCGGAACCGAATGACGGCTCTTTCCGGGTATCCATCATTCCTCTCCTTTAGACAGAACCGCGATGGCGCTGAAGGCCGCGTCCAGATCGGCAATCAACAGTGCCGGGCTTTCCTGACCGATGGACAAGCGAATCAGGCCGGAGGCGATGTTATCGGCAACGAGCGCTGACGTGTTGTAGCCCCGGTTGGGGGAAATAATCAGGCTTTCGTACCCGCCCCAACTACAGCCGACCTTAAACACCCGGCAGGCGTCGATAAACCGCTTCACCGTTTCGAAATTCCCGCCGCGGATTTCAAAAGAGAAGAGACCGGAGAAGCCGTACATCTGCCGCCGGATAATGACCTGCTGCTCCGGGGTCGCCATGCTGGGATGGCGAATATTCTCCACTTCCTGGCGGGTTTTCAGGTACTCAATCACCTGCAACGTATTTTCCTGATGGCGCGGCATCCGCACCGGCAGCGTGCGCAGCCCACGTAAGAGCAACCAGGCGGCGAAGGGGGACAGTACCGCGCCCAGCAACTGATGGGAGAAGTCACGGATCGCGGTCATTCGTTGGTGAGACGTAATCACCGCGCCGGCGATTAAATCGCTGTGACCACCGAGATATTTGGTACAGGAGTGAATGACGATATCAAAGCCAAGCGTCAATGGCTTCTGGAACAGCGGCGTGGCCCAGGTGTTATCGATAACGGTGGTGATGTTATGCGCCCTGGCAAGCGCGGCAATGGCCGTCAGGTCGACGATATTCATCGTCATGGTGCCGGGCGATTCAGTGTAAATCATCCGGGTGTCGGGGGTAATTTTGCTGGCAATGCTCTCCAGAGTACCATCCAGCACAATATCGTATTTCACAGCGAATTTTTCCGCCATCTGCCGGACTAACGCCTGAGTCGGACCGTAAACGTTGTTGACCAGAATGATGTGATCATGGCTGTTGAGGTTCGCCATCAACACCGCGCTGATGGCGCCCATTCCCGAAGCAAAGCAGCGGCAGGTCTCGCCGCGTTCGAGTTTTGCCAGCTTATCCTCCACCATCTGTACCGTTGGATTTAATCCACGCGAGTAAATATAGCGCTCGGCTTCATATTGCATATCATCGCAGTAGGCCTGGTAGTTTTTCTGCACAAACAAACTGGTCTGAATAATGGGCGCGCTGACTGCACCAAAGTAGCGTTCATGCGGTTCATCCAACCCGGAACAGGCCAGATTATCGTCAGTGACAAAATCATCGTTATTGAGAAACATTTTGCTGATTTCCATCGTTAATTCCCTTATGTGTGACGCATGGCAGGCCGGACGACGCAAAAGCGTGCTCGCAAGCGTCGTTGAGCCTGTTTATTTTTGGGGCGTTATAAAAAGGTGAAGCGCTTAAACCGTTATTGGCTTGCGCGCGCGGAATGTGGCGGCCCGGTTTTTACGGTGAGGATGAAATGCACAAGACATGCGGTAGGGACGATTTTCAGCGGATGCTCTCCTGCTGCTACCGGGGGGGCGGGCATATGTAGTTCACCAGGCATAAACAACTCTCCATGTCGGGTATTGCGGTAATGTGTTCTGTTACTTACGACACGGGGCATCATGCCCCGGCGTTACGGTCTCACTTTTTCCCATCATGATGCGGGTTTTGATTCTTAAAAACTGTTATTGAGTTCATATAAATTCAAGTATGTATTGAATTAGCATGGTTAAACTTGAAGATAGACCCGACCGGGAGAGCGATAATTCAGGTTTCTGAACAGGGCTGGGTTAAAGCCGTGATGGGTAAACGATTAAAAATTGCCAGGATTAATGCTGGTCTGAAGCAGGCAGAACTCGGCGTGCGTGCTGGACTGGATGAAGAGTCGGCGAGTGCTCGTATAAGTTCATATGAGAACGAAGTACATGCGCCCGATTTTCGGCTGGTGCGTAAGATTGCGGCGGTGCTCGATGTGCCAGAGGCCTATTTTTATGCGGTGGAGGATGAGCTGGCTGAGTTTATTTTACAGTACCATCGGCACAGGAAGACGTATCGCGCAGTGGAGTAAGTGATTGTAGGTGACTGATTAGCATTGGCAGGTTCACCCTGAGTCGATTTTCTGGCTGCAAACATGGAGCGAGGCGGGAAATATATTCAGGGTCAAAAAGACGAAGATCGCTGATTTAGCACTGCACTGATTTTGGGCCAGGGTCAGTACCTAAACGTGTACCAATTATGGAATGTCGGACCCAATGTGGCATGATGGGTTTGTCACTTTCTGACCATCTAAAGGGGGGGCTTGTTACTCAGTTGGCAGAGAAAAATCTTTTCTTCGTTTAACTGTGCACACTATTCACCATGCATTTTATTATTTATCAAATAGATAAGTGGTGATGAGTAAGTGAAGAGTGAATAGTAGACTCTTCACATAGGATCAATACCTGTACCCTTAGGACGCTTAGTATTTTGGTTGAAATAACATCAGCGAATTCTCTCAGGCGCAGGAGTAGCTGAAATCATCATATATTTTTTTAGTCCGGCTTCTCGTTTCACACCTTTCGGATCTGAACCAAAAGGAAGCCTCAAACGTGGTGAATCAACGGTTTTGATTGTCCATAGAGAACCACCAATGAATCTGAAATTGATGCTATCCGCTGAAACAGATAAGTCCTCAAAACTTCCCGTCGAGTATTCATTACCCAAACGAACTATCTCTTTAACACCATCGCGAACATCAATGAGGGCAATTGTTAGTGATTCCTCGAAAATAACATCATCCGTCAGAAACAGAATGTAACGCTGCTCATTGACCTGAACCGCCGCTTCCAGCACTTGCCCTGGTATAATAATGCCAGTGCTATTGCCACTGAGCACAACATCAGACTGAGCCTGGGATAAATCGGTAGCTTCGCGAACCGTTACCAGAGATATTGAATTAATCTGCTGCATAATCAATTCCACAAACGTCCCATTTCCCATGCGGCAAGAGCACCGCCGACAAAACCGCCAATAAGTACGCAAACAGGTGCGCCTGGCCCACACATTAATCCTGCCATCGCACCACCTGCGGCAGCACCGGCAATACCTGAACTATTAATGGCTATTTGTCTCCCCGACTCAGAAACTTTATTGTCGGCGGTATAAATTTCATAAACAGAAATTGCAATCGAAAGAACAATAAGCCCTCTTCCAACGTGGGAGAGTTGCATCATTTTCATGTTTACTTGCGGGTTAGATTTACCTGCGGATTCGACGATATTTGCGTATATCTGATTTTTTTGTACTTCAGAGAGGTTGTTAAAATTTGCCTGTGGTCCAAATAAGGATTTCGCTTTTTTGGCAACGAGTTCATTGAGCGTTTTACCCTCGGTTTTTATCTGTTCGGCCATTGCCCGACCAAGTGGAGTGCTCCGCGATCTCACCATTTCCATGATCACATTTCGCGTTTCCTGAGCTTCCCGTGCAGCTTTTTCCCATGAGATTACACCAACATTAGCCTTTTCCCGTAAATCTGTGGACATTTCTTTGATTCGTTTTGAGTATTCAAGGCGTAAACGGGGATCCACTGATAATCTTGCAGCGGCGGCGGAAACGTCGCCTTGCAAGGCATTTATAGCGCTTTCAAATTTTTCGCGGCCACTGGTATCTAAGACGCTAAGTAAAGTCATATCCATATTCTCATTGTTCCTTTTATTGGCTCAGAGAAGCGTTGCACAAATATCTAGCACATTATCACTAAAAGTTCTTTTTTATATTTACTGGTCAAACTACTGTTTGTGATAATTTTATATTCATTTTCAATGAATTATAAGTAAATAATTGGTGGGAAATTACCATTGAGATCTTAACAATATGCTGTTTATGGACACAAAAAGGCTGACCAATTGCCGGTCAGAGTGAATTATATATTTGCGGGCTCTATGCACTTTGGTAGCGAGTCAGCGTTGCTTTCCTCTTTGAGCGTGAGATTTGTCTGCATGCCCTGATTTGTCCGATGTTTATCGTAATTTAGCCCATACTCTTTCAGCATGGCTGGAAGTCCTTTACCGAACATCGTCAGGCTCAGGGTATTTTTATAGCCGTGCGCCTTCATATAGACCAGATAGGCGTGGTAGAGATAGGTACGCGGCGGGTGAGGAATAATATTGGCGTTTCCCATAAACATGCCGTTGGTTTGCGGTAGCGCCTCCAGATAGCCACAAAAATCAAACGCCGGGTCAGCGTCGCGTTTGATGCTGAGCGCCTCGTCGGAGTTCTGCTGCGACTGGAGCAGTGCGCGGGCGCTCATCGGATCGCTGAACTTCTGCATAAGCTGACGCACAATGACGGCCAGCTCGCGCGCAATTTTATCCCTGAGCTGCGGGTCGCGTTCCTCCGGGGCAATCTGCTCCGGGAAGTGAATAATCACCCGACGACGTGACACGCCACCGCTGCGGTCGGTGAAGCGCATCGGGTTATTGTTCACGGCCAGAATCACCGCCGGAATATGCGTTGAATACGGGTTCTGATATTTCAGGTCGACCGATACTGACCCGCTCCCCATTTCAACGCGGTGAATAAACTCATGTCCGGCACCTGATTAGCCGCATTACCAACGTCGTGTTTTGCAGCCTCTCCTAAACCAACCTTTTTGAAAATGCAGTTATTCCGTTCAGGTGGCATGATCCCGACTTTTTACAGGGCTATTTATCATGCTTATTGGTTATGTGCGCGTATCAACAAATGACCAGAACACGGCATTACAGCGAAATGCACTGGTGTGCGCAGGATGTGAGCTAATTTTTGAGGACAAAATCAGCGGCAAAACATCAGACAGGCCTGGGCTTAAAAGGTTGCTCCGAACCTTGTCAGAGGGCGATACGCTTGTGGTCTGGAAACTGGATCGCCTCGGTCGCAGTATGAGGCATCTGGTTATCTTGGTTGAAGAGCTGCGCCACCGGTCTGTGAATTTCCGCAGTCTGACGGATAGTATTGATACCTCAACTCCAATGGGGCGTTTTTTCTTTCATATCATGGGTGCTCTTGCCGAAATGGAGCGCGAACTGATCGTGGAAAGAACCCGCGCTGGCCTGGAGGCGGCAAGGGCACAGGGGAGAGTCGGGGGCCGTAGGCCTAAACTCATGGCGGAACAGTGGGCACAAGCCGGGCGACTGCTGGCAGCAGGTGAAACCCGTCAGCGCGTGGCGCTACTCTTTGATGTAGGCATTTCCACGCTGTATAAGAAATTTCCGGCTAATCCGCGTGATTGAAAACGGCGCTATTGTGCCAGCTCCAGTACATACTGAAACACGTGCGCCATTCGCTTATCGACCAGAACATAAGGCATCCCTGTAAACCGGAGAGACTGCCTTATGGCTCAGGATTACCACCACGGGGTGCGCGTTGTCGAAATCAACGAAGGCACCCGATCCATTACCACGGTGAGCACCGCTATCGTGGGCATGGTCTGCACCGGCGATGATGCTGATGCGGCTCTGTTTCCCCTCAACACACCGGTCTTGCTGACTGATGTGCTGACTGCCAGCGGTAAAGCAGGCGAGTCCGGCACGCTGGCCCGTTCGCTGGATGCGATTGCCGACCAGGCAAAACCAGTGACCGTTGTTGTGCGCGTGGCGCAGGGTGAAACCGAAGCGGAAACCACCTCCAACATTATCGGCGGCGTAACCGCTGACGGTAAAAAAACGGGCATGAAAGCGCTGCTGTCGGCACAGGCGAAGCTCAATGTTAAGCCGCGTATTCTCGGCGTGCCTGGGCATGACACGCAGGCGGTTGCCACGGAACTGCTGGGTGTCGCGCAGAGTCTGCGCGGATTTGCCTACCTGTCCGCCCACGGCTGCAAGACGGTGGAAGAGGCCATCGCCTACCGCGACAATTTCAGCCAGCGCGAGGGGATGCTGATCTGGCCTGATTTCATCAACTTTGACACCGTGCTGAATGCCGACGCGGCGGCCTATGCTTCCGCCCGTGCGCTTGGCCTGCGTGCCAAAATCGACGAGCAGACCGGTTGGCACAAAACCCTGTCCAACGTGGGCGTGAACGGCGTCACCGGCATTTCCGCTGATGTGTTCTGGGATCTGCAGGACCCGGCAACCGATGCAGGTCTGCTGAACCAGAATGACGTCACCACGCTTATCCGCAAGGACGGATTCCGTTTCTGGGGTTCCCGTTGTCTCAGCGACGATCCGCTGTTTGCTTTTGAAAACTACACCCGCACGGCGCAGGTGCTGGCTGACACCATTGCTGAGGCGCACATGTGGGCGGTGGATAAGCCGCTTAACCCGTCACTGGCCCGCGACATTATTGAAGGTATCCGCGCCAAACTGCGCAGCCTGGTGAATCAGGGGTATCTCATCGGGGCTGACTGCTGGCTGGATGAGTCCGTGAACGACAAAGACTCCCTGAAAGCCGGGAAACTCACCATCGACTACGACTACACGCCGGTGCCGCCACTTGAAAACCTGATGCTGCGCCAGCGCATCACCGATCAATACCTGATGGACTTTTCCAGCAAGGTAGCCGCGTAAGGGGGCTCCATGGCATTACCACGCAAGTTAAAATATCTGAACCTGTTCAACGACGGGAACAACTGGCAGGGGATCGTTGAATCTCTGACCCTGCCAAAATTTACCCGCAAGTTTGAGAAATATCGCGGCGGCGGTATGCCGGGCGCGGTGGATGTGGATATGGGGCTGGATGACGGTGCGCTGGACACGGAATTTTCAATCGGTGGCACCGAACTGCTGTTATTCAAGCAGATGGGCAAAGCCACGGTTGACGGTATCCAGCTGCGTTTTACCGGCTCCATTCAGCGCGACGACACCGCCGAAGTGCAGGCCGTTGAGCTGGTTGTGCGCGGGCGTCACAAAGAAGTGGATTCCGGCGAGTGGAAGACCGGCGAAAGCAGTACCACCAAAGTCAGCAGCACCAACAGCTACGCGAAGCTGACCATCAACGGTGAGGTGCTCTATGAGGTGGATGTGGTCAACATGGTTGAAATTGTTGACGGCGTGGACCTGATGGAAGCGCACCGCAACGCCCTCGGCCTCTGATTAACCCTGACGGCGCGGGCAGCCGCGCCAGTACCCCATTAACAGGAAACGAACATGAGCGACAAGCAGACTGAAAAGACCGTACAGCTGGATACTCCCATCAGGCGTGGTAAAACCGAAATCACCGAAATTGTGCTGCGTAAGCCGCAGTCCGGCGCGCTGCGTGGCACCCGCCTGCAGGCCATTATGGATATGGACGTGGGCGCGATGATGACCGTGATCCCGCGTATCTCCACCCCGACGTTGACCGCGCAGGAAATGGCAGAACTGGACCCCGCCGATCTCACAGCGCTGTCGGTGGAGGTGGTCACTTTTTTGTTGAAGAAGTCGGTGCTTGCCGGTTTACCGACAGCCTGACGGTTGATGATTTGGTGGCAGACATTGCCACCATCTTTCACTGGTCGCCGTCCATCACTGACGTTATGCCGCTGACTGATGTGCTGGAGTGGCGGCATAAAGCGATTCAGAGAAGCGGGGCCAGCGATGAGTGACAATAACCTGCGTCTGCAGGTGATCCTTAATGCGGTTGATAAGCTCACCCGCCCATTCCGATCCGCACAGGCCAGCTCAAAGGAGCTGGCTGCTGCCATTCAGCAAAGCCGCACCCGGCTGAAAGAGTTAGACGCCCAGGCTGGAAAGATTGACGGTTTCCGCAAGGCCAGCACGCAGCTGGCGGTCACGGGTAACAGCCTCAAAGTCGCACGCGAAGAAGCGGCAAAACTTGCCACGCAGTTTACTGCCACCAACCGCCCGACGGCTGCGCAGGCGCGGCTGCTTGAGCAGGCAAAAAGCCGCGTCACTGAACTGCAGGGCAAATACAATGGCCTGCGTCAGTCGGTGCAGCGCCAGCGCCTTGCGCTGAATGAGGCCGGACTCGATACAAAGAAACTCAGCAGCGCGCAGCGGGAGCTGCGACAGAATGCCGATGACACCCGCCAGGCGCTGGACCGTCAGATGAAATCCCTGAAACGCCTGGGCGAACAGCAGGCGAGAATGAATGCGGTCCGTGACCAGTATTCCCGCCGTCTGGAAGTGCGGGACAGGATTGCCGGCGCCGGGGCGACGACGACAGCCGCCGGGCTGGCAATGGGCGCGCCGGTGATGGCGGCAGTGAAAAGTTATGCCAGCATGGAAGATGCCATGAAAGGGGTGGCAAAGCAGGTAAATGGCCTGCGCGATGATAACGGCAACCGCACCGCCCGGTTCTATGAAATGCAGGACGCCATCAAGGCCGCCAGTGAGCAGTTGCCGATGGAAAACGGCGCGGTGGACTTCGCCGCACTGGTCGAAGGCGGCGCCCGCATGAACGTGGCGAACCCCAGTGACCGCTGGGAAGACCAGAAGCGCGATTTACTGGCCTTTGCCAGCACAGCAGCGAAAGCGGCCACCGCTTTTGAACTGCCCGCCGATGAGTTGTCCGAGGGGCTGGGGAAAATCGCCAGCCTTTATAAAGTGCCGACCCGTAATATTGAACAGCTGGGCGATGCGCTGAACTACCTGGACGATAACGCCATGTCAAAGGGCGCGGACATTATCGACGTGCTGCAACGTATGGGGGGCGTGGCTGACCGCCTGGATTATCGCAAAGCGGCGGCCCTGGCTTCCACGTTCCTGTCTCTGGGGGCTGCGCCGGAAATTGCCGCCAGTGCCTCAAATGCCATGGTGCGCGAACTGTCGATTGCCACCATGCAGAGTAAAAGATTCTTTGAAGGGATGGAGTTGCTGAAACTCAATCCGGCTGAGATTGAAAAGCAGATGACCACCGATGCGATCGGCACCATCCAGCGCGTGCTGGAGAAGGTGAACCATCTGCCGCAGGACAAACGCTTGTCTGCCATGACAATGCTTTTTGGTAAAGAGTTTGGCGATGATGCCGCAAAACTGGCGAACAACCTGCCGGAGCTGCAGCGCCAGCTGAAACTCACATCGGGCGGTGATGCGTACGGCTCCATGCAGAAAGAATCTGATATCAATAAAGATTCTCTGTCTGCGCAGTGGTTGCTGGTCAAGACGGGCGCACAGAACGCGTTCAGCAGCCTGGGCGAAACGCTGCGCCAGCCGCTGATGGACATCATGGACTCCGTGAAAAGCGTTACCGGGGCGTTGCGTCGCTGGGTGGAGGCCAACCCGCAGCTGGCAGGCACCCTGATGAAAGTGGCTGCAGCGATTGCAGCGATCACCGTTGCTCTCGGGACGCTGGCTGTAGTGGTGGCGGCAGTGCTGGGACCGCTGGCAGTGATCCGCTTTGGCCTGTCCATGCTGGGTGTGAAAACGCTGCCGTCTGTCACTGCGGCGGTAACGCGCACCGGCAGCGCCCTGTCATGGCTGGCGGGAGCGCCGCTTTCCCTGTTGCGTCGTGGTATGGCGTCATCCGGCGGCAGTGTCAGATTGCTGAGTGCGCCCCTTCATTCTTTGCGCCGTTCTGCCGGGCTGGCGGGCAATGCGCTGAAAATGGTAGCAGGCGCACCGCTGGCGATGTTCCGTGCCGGAATGTCCGGCATTCGCAATGTTATCGGCATGGTGATGAACCCGCTGGCGGCGCTACGGGGTGGATTGTCTGCCGCCGGTGGCGCGCTGCGTTTCCTGGTGACTGGTCCGCTGGCTATGCTGCGTGTTGCGCTGTACGGCATTTCCGGTCTGCTGGGCGCACTGCTCAGTCCGATAGGGCTGGTTGTGGCGGCACTGGCTGGCGTGGCGCTGGTTGTCTGGAAATACTGGCAGCCCATCAGTGCATTTCTGGCTGGCGTGGTGGAAGGGTTCAAAGCCGCTGCGGCGCCCATCAGCGCCGCCTTTGAGCCGCTCAGGCCCGTATTTCAGTGGATTGGCGACAGGGTGCAGGCGCTGTGGGGATGGTTCACGGATTTACTGACGCCGGTGAAATCCACATCCGAAGAACTGAACAACGCCGCAGCCATGGGGCGCAGGTTCGGTGAGGCGCTGGCGGAAGGACTCAACATGGTGATGCACCCGCTGGAGTCGCTGAAATCTGGCGTATCGTGGTTGCTGGAAAAACTCGGCATTGTCAGTAAAGAGGCGGCAAAAGCGAAACTGCCTGAGCAGGTTACGCGGCAGCAAACTGCCACGGTGAACAGTGACGGTAAGGTTGTGTTACCGCCTGGCGGGTTTCCGTCAAGGGGCTTTGCGGGCATGTACGACAGCGGGGGCATCATTCCGCGCGGTCAGTTTGGCATTGTGGGTGAAAACGGTCCTGAAATTGTCAACGGTCCGGCAAATGTGACCGGCAGACGGCGCACTGCCGCACTGGCTTCCGTGGTTGCTGGCGCCATGGGTGCGGCTGCTGCGCCTGCGGAGGCTGTACCGCTGCACCCGTTCAGTCTTCCGGTCAGTGCATACCAGACGCAGCCGGTGAAGGCTGAAAGCCAGCCGTCAGTCATTCGTTATGAGATTAACGCGCCCATTCATATCACTGCCCAGCCGGGGCAGAGTGCGCAGGATATTGCCCACGAAGTGGCGCGCCAGCTTGATGAGCGCGAGCGCCGGGCGAGGGCAAAAGCGCGCAGCAATTTCAGCGATCAAGGGGGGTATGAATCATGATGATGGTGCTGGGGTTATATGTCTTTATGTTGCGCACCGTGCCGTATCAGGAGTTGCAGTATCAGCGCAGCTGGCGCCATGCAGTCAACAGCCGGGTGAACCGCCGCCCCTCCACGCAGTTTCTTGGCCCGGATAACGACTCGCTGATACTGTCCGGTGTGCTGCTGCCGGAAGTCACCGGCGGCAGGCTGTCACTGCTGGCGCTGGAGCAGATGGCGGAGCTGGGCAAAGCGTGGCCTTTGATTGAGGGCAGCGGGACCATTTACGGCATGTTCGTGATCGAGGGACTGAGCCAGACAAAAGCAGAGTTTTTCCGCGACGGGATGCCGCGCCGGATTGAGTTTACGCTGACCCTGAAACGGGTTGATGAGTCGCTGACTGATATGTTCGGCAACCTGAGCGATCAGCTTAGTAACCTGCAGGACTCCGCAACCTCTGTGATAGGGAGTATTAAAAACACGGTTGGAGGGTTGCTGCAGTGAATGTAAGTTCTGATCTCCTGGACCTGAACAGCAAAATCCCGGCGTTCAGTATCGTCATTGAAGGCAAAGACGTGACGGCTACGCTGGACCCACGCCTGATGAGTCTGACGCTCACCGACAACCGGGGCTTTGAAGCGGACCAGCTTGATCTGGAGCTGGACGACGCCGACGGGCAGATCGTTCTGCCGCGACGCGGTGCGGTCATTCAGCTGGCGCTGGGGTGGAAAGGCCAGCCGCTTTTCCCGAAAGGTTCTTTCACCGTGGATGAAATTGAACACAGCGGTGCGCCTGACCGTCTGACTATCCGCGCCCGTAGCGCTGATTTTCGTGAAACCCTCAATACCCGGCGTGAAAAGTCGTGGCACCAGACAACAGTGGGGGACGTGGTTAAGGACATCGCCGCCCGACATAACCTCAATATGGCGCTAGGTAAAGACCTGACCGACAAGGCGCTGGATCATCTGGACCAGACCAACGAAAGCGATGCGAGTTTTCTGATGAAGCTGGCGCACCAGTACGGGGCGATTGCGTCCGTTAAGAATGGAAACCTGCTGTTTATCCGCCAGGGGCAGGGAAGAACGGCGAGCGGTAAGCCGCTGCCGGTTATCACCATCACGCGCAAAGCCGATGACGGTCATCGGTTTACCCTGGCCGATCGCGGTGCGTATACGGGGGTGATTGCCAGCTGGCTGCATACCCGTGAACCGAAGAAGAAAGAGACAACACAGGTGAAGCGACGTCGAAAGAAAACCGCCACACCGAAAGAGCCGGAAGCGAAGCAGGGAGATTATCTGGTGGGCACGGATGAAAACGTGCTGGTTCTTAATCGTACCTACGCCAACCGCAGCAATGCGGAACGCGCTGCAAAAATGCAATGGGAGCGCCTGCAGCGTGGGGTTGCGTCATTCTCCCTGCAGCTCGCTGAGGGACGGGCAGATCTCTACACCGAAATGCCGGTGAAGGTGAGCGGCTTTAAGCAGCCCATTGATGATGCAGAGTGGACCATCACTACCCTGACGCATACCGTCAGCCCGGATAACGGTTTTACGACCAGCCTGGAGCTTGAAGTAAAGATTGATGATCTCGAAAAGGAATAAATGGTTCTCAATATTGAATAATGATGTATCATTGTTGCGAATGCAGCAAAAATGAGGAGAGTTGATAAATGATGAATTGTCCGTTGTGTGGACAGGCCGCACACACACGCAGTAGTTTTCAAGTCTCCACTCAAACCAAAGAGCGTTACAACCAGTGCACTAATATTGAGTGTGGACATACGTTCGTAACGCATGAAACCTTTGTTCGTTCTGTCTGCCGTCCCGAGAAAATCAGTGCCGCTCCACCGCATCCCAAAGGGATGCAGCAACAGCTTTCTTACTGACCCGCCGCTGGCGGGTTTTTTAATCTTCCGGAATCTCACCAGTTTCAAGAAAGTGCACGAATCCTGGCTCATCAATGACGACAGTTCCTTTCATGCGTGCAGCTGTGACTTTAGAGGGGCCTGCATTATAGCCGCAGCACAGCATTTGAAGATTTTGAGTGACCGAACTTCTCACTGTCAGCTTATGCGCTTCAGCGACTTCGACTAAGCGTTCTTTATCTGCCTTTTTAAATCCAGTAAAGCAGACGTCAAAGGTTGAAGCTCTGGGCTTTGTGGCTTTGGTCAGATGAATGTAGCCTTCAGGTTGAAAACTCTTACTGGCTTGTTGCGCCTCATCAGCGGAGGCAAATTCTTGAAGAATCCTGTCCCTGCGAAAAGTTCTGATTGAATGAGCGGATAAGCAGATGCCCTGAATATGATTTTCGCTCTGGCTGACGCTGGTTATTGAATGAGCACCAATACGTGCATTCGCATTGATGTATACAAAGTGCATTTCTTCCATGTGTTCACCTTTATAACAAGAACGGATACCGCAGTAGGCGGCGAAGGACAAATTGCCTGCCGCCATTTTGCCGCCACTACCAAAGAAAAAGGG
>NZ_NRDO01000068.1 GCF_010231475.1 Citrobacter sp. NCU1
CCGGAACAATTTGAAAACCAGAATCTCGCTTAGGGTTGTGTCCACATTACGTGGGTAAGATCACAACAGAAGGCTCGTTCCTGGGCCGGAGGCGTTTTATTGTCTTTACCCGAGATTGAACAACGCTGCTGTAACCCCCACAGTGTGCCTGCGTGGCAGGAAAGGGAGTATCAACATGAGCCCCAGATAGTAAGGCACAACGATGTACTGACGGATGAGCGCCTGGGGCAACTCATGACGCGTTTTGAATTAACCGACTTTGAGCTGGATGTTATCCTGCTCGGATCACTGGTTCACCTGGACAGTCGCTATCAAGAGCTGCTATCTGAAATTCAGGGGAAGGGGCATCTGTTACCTACCATTGAACTGGCCCTGCGTTTATTTTGTTCATCTGAACTGGAACGGAGGGTGGCCGAAACCAGTTTCCTTCCTCAGTCTCCCCTTTATGCCAGCCAGCTTTTATTAGCAGACAGTGCGCCGTCGTCCGCCAGAAAGGTCTGGGGTAAAACTCCCTTGTCTACCCGATTGGAAGTATGGCATTTTTTGCTGGGAAATCGTTATCAAACGGCAGCTATAGAAGGTTTCTGTCAGTGGCAGACAGAGGCGTCAGAGGCGGATCTGACTCCCCCTGAGCATATGCTATATGGAGTGCTGAGAGATGCTGCTTTCGATACGGATAACCGTGGCGTCGTCATGTTGCGCCAGGCCACTACGCGCCAGATTGTCCACGCATTAGATGCATTTGGTTTCCAGACGCTGTTACTGGAGACAGGGTATCTTCCAGTGGAAAACGCTGAGGCATTGTCATTATGTCGACAGGCGATTTTCAATGCCCGCCTGCATCGAGGGGGGCTGGTGATTTGTTCACTGGACGAACTGCAGTCTGAACGGGCATCACTCTACCGGCAACTGACAGCACTGCTCGTACAGGCTAACATTCCCTTGATCTGCCTGTTGGACAAACATTCTCCTCTGATTCGACTGCCGCATTGCGCTCAAGTTGTTTTTGCAATGCCACAGTTAACCAGCCCGGAACGCTCGCACATACTGGGACAATGGCTGGATGAAGAAAGTGAGATTGACATTGAAACGCTGAGCCGACGCTTTTCTTTCACTGAGGAGGACATGCCGTACATTCGTCAGGAAGCCGAATTTTACCACCGGCAATTTGATCCTGTTAACGTCATGGAGCAGCGGGACTGGCATCAGGCATTGCGCTACCGCGCGCATCAACATTTTGGCAATCTTGCACAACGGATCGAACCGAAACGTTGTCTGGATGATTTGATTATTTCGACGGAGTTACGCCAACAGATTAACGAAATCAGTGCGGCCATACGTTACCGTGATGCACTGTTGGAACAAGGGTTTGAGCATAAAACTCAATATAGTACTGGTGTCAGTGCACTATTTTATGGCCCGTCAGGTACAGGAAAATCTATGGCTGCCGAAGTGCTGGCACACAGTATGCAAGTCGATTTGATCAAGATAGACCTCTCTGCGGTAGTGAATAAATATATTGGTGAAACTGAAAAAAATCTGGCCCGCATTTTTGATTTAGCTGAAGCTGATGCTGGCGTGTTGTTCTTTGACGAAGCCGATGCTTTATTTGGGAAACGCAGTCAGGTGAAGGATGCGCAGGATCGTCATGCCAATATTGAAGTGTCTTATCTTTTGCAGCGACTGGAACATTTTCCGGGTCTGGTGATCCTCGCAACCAACAATCGCAGCCATCTCGATGAAGCCTTTATTCGTCGTCTGACTTTTATTACCCGTTTTTCTTACCCGGATTCTGCCTTGCGTGAACAAATGTGGCGTTCTGTCTGGCCGGAGGGTGTGAAGGTGGACGATGACGTTGATTTTGTCAAACTGGCTGAATGCATTGATATTACTGGGGCGAATATCCGCAACATTGTGCTGCTCGCTTGTTGGCTGGCAAAAGCCGAAGGTGAAGAGAAGAACCGTACTCATGTAGTAAAAAACCGGCATATTGAACTGGCCTGCTCCCGCGAACTGGCCAAAGCCGGACGTCTGAAAATTTAGCCGAGGTTACCGACATGACTGTGATTACGCCTGATACCAGTATTCTGAACGTTAATAATGCGCTTTATAACGCATTAAGTGCCTATATTGATAGCGGGGTAACGATTATTTTTGATCTACCTCAGACAGATAATCCGCCGACTGAACCCACGTTAAGCGTGTTTCTTTACGAGATCCACGAAGATCTGCAAATGAGAACTGCGCAAATGAGAGTACCGACTTACAATAAGGGCGATAAAAGTGTCAGCATTGCACCCGGTTGGGTCAATGTAAACTGCAATTATATTATAACTTACTGGGATATTACTCAAACGCAGAGCAGCGGTTTGGGTAGCCCTGGTGATGCGCCGGACAACCCTGCGATAAAAGTGATGAACCAGGTTGTTAATGCATTAATCAATAACCGGACGTTACCCGATATTCCGGGAGCGTATACCAAAATGATCCCGCCAAAAGATGAATTGAATAGTTTGGGTAACTTCTGGCAGTCACTGGGTAATAAGCCACGATTATCTCTTAATTTATCAGTTACGGTGCCAGTTATTCTCACAGATCATAACGATACAGCACCATCCGTTGAAACCGTATCTGCGAATGTTGCTCAAATAGCATCATAAACCAATTGAAATTAGTCTTAGGGGATATTCTGTTTATCTTTAGCTGAAAGGCGACGGCTGCGCGACTATTAAAGAGGGTGTTGAAGCCCTGAGGTGTAACGACAGCATCATTCATTCCGATTGGTGCATGTCAGTATGCAGCCCTAAATAATTTTATATTGAAGATAGACTTATGCCTTACGTTAGTGAATCGGAAAACAAACGCTAAAGAAACTGAGAGGGATAAAACTGACTGGCTTTCCGACGGTATGCAAGAATGGGGTCATCATGAGGTGGCGGGTAAAAGCGGTGAAAGGATGAGGGGGATGCCATCGGGAAGCAGGAGTGCGGTCCAGTCGTTGGTCAGACGACTGGGGGCGACCCTACAAACGCTGATTGGAGTTGTTAATACCCTGCGTGCTGTTGATGACCGCAGCACGCAGAAAAACGTCTCGGGATACTCGTTACTGAGCTTATCAGCGCGTTCTCTCCCAGTAATAATAATGCGGTGATGTAGGCTCTGAAGGATAGTGGCAGAGAACAGATACCATTTTTACTGTAAAACCGTGGTCAACATTACTTGAGCACGACATTTCGCAACGAATCCCTGAGGCTTACTGAGCGTTAAGATTCTGACTCAGAACGTTGTGCTATTAGTGCCGGGAGAGACTGAGGCTCGCGAGAGATATTAGCCGGCCAGCGATAACCGCTAACGCGTGAGCGAGGAAATGATCGAATATTAACAGCATCACTTTGATTACCTCCAAGTACCATAAGATCTCCATTTGAGGAGGTTCCTACAACAAATCCGACATGCCCACCCCCCTCTCTGAGAAGAACCACTACACAACCAAGACCTGGTTCTTTCAATTCTCGTCCCCATTGTAAATATGACCTGGCCGATTCATATCGACTTGAAGGAATACCACAACGCTCCAGGATTGCGCCAACGAACGCTGCGCACCACGGTGTTTCATCGTCTTTGATACCACCTCGGCGAATATCTTTCCAAAACTGAAGGATAAGCGGATTGTGTTGTGTCCCCTTAATTTCCTTCTCACCCATATATTTTTTTGCCTCTACCAGCCATTCCGGTTCAAACATAAGATTACCTCTTTAGTAATGGATTTATACTTTATTTAATATCTAAACCACTTCATTGTTATTTTCATGCAATGTTTAAAGCGATGTTTCTGTATATCATTGTAGCGGAGGCTGTTTATTGGATATGCGTTTTTAACGCGCTGAAAATGTCTAAAAAGATTGATTTGGTATTTGCATTATACTAATTTTCGTTTAATGGCTTGTCATTATTTTGAAAGAGTGTCTGTGGCGTTCTGAGCCCGGGAAAATTTGAAAGCCAGAATCTCGCTTAGGGTTGTGTCTACTTTACATGGGTAAGAACAGACCAAAGGATATTGCTGAGACCAGGGGGCGATAAAATTTCTCGCATCGTTCAGTAATAGAGTAGTGACCTTACCCGGTAAGAGTGGTGCATGGTTTATTATTTTAATATCAACCATGTTTATTATGGATGTATCTTAAATCGCGTTTAATTGTAGATGCTTACAGAGTATTTAAGTGGATAACAATAGATGACAACATTTCCGATGTGTTCATACACGATAAAAATCACGCCCGCAGCCGCACATCCATACTAAAGAAGGACACGATGGCGGTGGCCTTCGTGTCCCGTTTCTATCGGTTTAAAACGGTCCCCATTTAATCGCCACGCCGATCAGCAGCATGATGACGCAAATAACAAACCAGACGGCGATCACCGGAGCCACAAAACGCAGCCATTTACCATAAGGCACCCCGGCAGTGGCTAATACGGCCATCAGAACACCGGAGGTTGGGTTCATACAGTTGACAATACCTTCGCCGAGTAATACCGCCTGGACCATCACTTGACGCGTCAGACCAAGGTTATCGCCAAGTGGAGAGAAGATAGGGATCAACAGTGCCGATTCGCCGGAGCCCGAAGATATCCCAAAATGAATCAACGCGGCACTGATAAACATCCCGAGGGTCGCCGCATGTATTGGCACTGGCTCCAGCAAATTGGATAAGCCCCCGACAATCGGATCCAGCACATTGCCTTGCTGCAACACCAGTGAAATGGCTGCCGCCATACCGACGATAAATGCGCCTTTCACCAATTTTGAACAGCCTGCCAGAAAGGTATTCGCAATCTCCGATCCGGACAGGCGGCCGATGATGCCGACAATTATCGTTAGCAGGATAAACATCGCCGACATCTCATTGGTGCCCCAATGGAATTGTATCGTACCGACGATAAACAGAATCAGAGCCAGCACGGTGGTGGCTAAAATCCATTTATGGCGACCCGTAACGTTTAACACGTCTTTGTCTGAAGTCTCCAGTGCGGGGCGCAACAAGCCTTGCTGCCGGGTTTGGCGAATTGACCAGATCAAATAGACGGCGGCAGTAATGATAAATAGCAGGCAGGTTATGCTACGCAACAGCATGCCGGAAAAGAGCGGTAACTGCGCCAGATGTTGTGTGAGTCCCGTCGTCGCAGGATTGAGGATCGCCACATTAAAGCCCGCCGCGCAGGTCAGATAGACCAGTGATGCTCCCAGTATTGGTGGCAAGCCCATCGAACGCGCGATCAGCAACCCAATGGGCACAAACGCAACCACGGCATTCACCACAACGCCAGTGGTACCCAGTAGGCCGAAGATAGCTGCAAAGATCAGCACGAGCCATTTGTCGCTGAGCTTTGTGCTGTGGGATAAAGAATTAAGCGCGGTCGCAATGGCACCGGTTTTTTCGATGACGGCCAACACCCCACCCGTAAACAGAATGAGAAAGATGATTGACGCTTGTTTCACCATGCCTTTGGCAATCGCCGTGAAGATTTCCAGCGGATAGACACCACTTTGTGCAACGGCATGCAGGCTGCCTTTCACCGCAAACTTGATACCGTCACGCGTTTCATAATCATAAATGCCGGCAGGAATAATCCAGGTCGCGACGGCGGCGAAGACCAGGATAATAAACAGCAACAGGTAGGGACTTTGCCCTTTATCCTGCAATGAAACCTGGGGTGAATATGAATCAACGTGGGATTGCGTCATGGTTTCCCCCTTCAGCAATGATCCCCGCCACTAATGCCGCGCGCAGTGGTACATCCGCGATGTTGATATGTTCATGTTTGGCATGGATCCCGGACCCGGTCGCGCCAAGGCCATCCAGCGTGGGTAAACCGAGCGCGGCAGTAAAATTACCGTCGCTGCCGCCGCCAACACTTTCGCCAACCACGGTGAAGCCTAATGCTTCCGCCACCTGCTGCGCTCGTGTAAACAATGTGCGCGATGCGTCTGTTTGCCGCATCGGTGGGCGTCCCTGTTCACCGTGGATGTGCAGCGTGATGCGCGGATCGTAAGGGCGCAGTTGGCAAATGGCTTCATGAATGCTCGCGGCTTCTTCCTGCGAAGTGACTCGGGTATCTATGCCGAGATACGCGTGATCAGCCACCACATTGAAACGGTTGCCGCCGTTGGCGATACCTACGTTAACTGTCGTTCCGCGAGCGGGTGAATTGAGGCTGTGCAGGTAAAAAATGTGCTGCGCCATCTCTTGTATTGCGCTGGCGCCTTCTTCGGGATTATTACCGGCATGCGCCGCCAGCCCGTGGAGAGTTATTTCATAGTGACCCGAGCCTTTTCGCGCGATTTTAAGCGCGCCGCTGCCCGCGACGGCAGGTTCGACGACGAAGACCTGCGCGGATCCGCGCGCATGTGTTTCAATCCATGTCCGCGAGCTTGGGCTGCCCAGCTCTTCGTCACTGTTGCACAGGAATACAATACGTTGGTGTCCGAGTAAGTTGAGCTGTTGTAACGCGCGCACTGCCCAGATGGCCTGCACCAACCCGGATTTCATATCCAGAATACCCGGCCCATATAATTTTCCCTCCTCCTCACGAAGGGTCAGCACTCCCTTGTCCCATACCGTGTCGAAGTGACCAATTAGCGTTGTTTGCGGTCCGTCGTTACCGACAGTGAATTTACGGTGGTTGCCGTAGTGAGTTTGTTCATCGATCTCCGCCTGCGCGCCTAAACGTTGTAGAAAAATGTCCTCCAGAACCCGGCCGCATGCATCTACCGCGGTTTTATCATGTGAGGGTGATTCTGCCAGTACTAACCGTTTAATATCATTCAGGATGTCGGGTGCGTGTTGTTCCAGGTACGTTTTTATATTTTTCATGTAATTTCCCGTCTGTCTTGGTTGTCACAGGCAGTATGCGCAGAATCGGCATTGTAAAAAATGAGCCGTGATGATTATTATTGTTGCCCTGAGAGCAACGAATAAGCCAAAAATATGACGTTCTCCACCTATCCAGAAAAATCGATCGGCTATTTGTATGAAGTTGGCGTACATGGCGGTATTCGACGCGCAGCCGATGCGTTGGGAATTAATCCGTCGGTCGTGAGCCGTCAGTTATCAGAACTGGAAAGAACGTTGCAACTGCCGTTACTCGAACGGCGTGGCCGCAATGTGGTGCTCACGGATGTCGGAAAATTGTTGGCAGAAGATTATGCGCTGACGGTACAACGGCGCAAACAACTCGAGCGCCAGTTGCAGGATTTGCGCCATATGCGCGGTGGGTCGGTGAACTTGCGTATAGGTCAGGGCATGGTGGAAGAGGTCGTCAGACATGTCATCGGTGAATTTTCTCAGGCGTATCCTGCGGTCTTCGTCAACATTCAGTCTGGTGATATGCAAACCACCCTCACGTTATTGGCAAAGGGAGAGGTGGATATGTCGGTGAGTTTTGGACCGTCCGCGCCGCCTGGTTTGAAGTGCAACAGTTTTCGGCGTGGACCCATTTGCGCCATTGTCCCTCCCGATCATCCAATTGCCTCTTTAAATGCGGTTACCGCCGAAGAATTAACACGCCACCGCTTAATTGTCATGAGCGAAGATTTTGGTATACAGCGCTATTTAAACGCCATTTTTAAACATGAGGGGCTTATTTTTACGCCTGCATATCGCTGTAATCTGTTTACCAGCGCTATCGCCTTATGCCAGACCGGACAAGGCGTGGCATTTATGACGCCGCAAACCTTGAAAAGTATTCAATTTCGCGAGCAACTGGTGGCTGTCCCAGTTGATCATCGTATTGCTCGCGAAAGTTTGTGCCATTTGTTGCGCTGTACTGACCATCGTCTGACACCAGCGGCAAATTACCTGTGGCGTTTATTAAACAGTTATTTTGCCGGGTTACCCTAACGGTAATAGGGGGGGATTACGTTCAAAAATTCCTCTTCTCATGTCTTAACATTCTCTGCCGCACCCTGTCACTGGGTCGAAAATAATCTCCTCTGACGCTCACCAACGCAATAACCCTCCACGTTGCGGTTATCTGCGAATAGGGGCGTTTGTCATAAATCCTCCACGGGCGGGATTATTCATAAATCCGTTTCGCGCAGGGTTATTCATAAATCCGTCACGTGCAGGGTTGCCGATGAAGCCATCGCGGGCAGGATTTCCGCTGTGCATGCCAAAACTATCAATGATGATGGGATCAACGATGACATGTTGGGTACCAAAGGGGCGGATCCTCCGGTTTTGGGCGTTAAGTGAAAAACCAACGCCACCCCCCAGGGGGCTTAGACCATTACCGGTAATCACCGCGATGCGTAACTCTCGCTCCCTTTCGACCTGGTGCTGCAGAGCGCTGGCTGCGACATAGGAGGAAGCCATCAGAAGTAGCGCCAGGGCGATGGATGAAGACGCCCGTAGCAGTTTCATGATTAATCCTCATTTAAAGTGTGGTTAATAAAGTATAGCTTTTTGCAGGCCAGACACTCGGCCAGGAAGGTACAAATAAGCACTATACTGACACATGACAGCAGGTGATGGTTCCTGTTTGCTGACCCTCTTAAGGCAGGAGACGATCATTAGCGACTTACTCTCTTTGGCGGTAATGTGTGCGACATTACTGCTCTTTAGCGGCATTGCGCCTGCGGTGGAAAATGTCGCCGTGGCATCGGCTTTTTCACAAAGCGTAGAGACAACCAATCCAATCGATCTCTCCCGGCAACAATTTCAACGCATTCAATCTTATCAGGTGCTGTTACGCTCCTCGTCACCTCAGGGTGAAAGCAAAATCATTCGCTATAGCTACCGTAAACCGGGATTTGTGAGGATGGACTTCACCCAACCCCACGCTGGCGCGGTTCTTATCTATAACCCGGTCAGTCGTAAAGTGAAGCTATGGCCCTTTGGGCTGGGGACATTTCCGGTGTTGAACCTTTCTCCGACAGATTCATTGATACAAGACGATCGCGGTCATCGGGTGGATCAATCAGATATCGGCGTATTGCTGAGCAATATTCGCCGGTTACAGCACGATGGGAAAACCGTGACCGTCGGTGAAGTGACGCTGGTGGGGCGTTCCACATTGCATCTGTCCGTGACGGGACCAAAAGGTGTGAGTGTCGATGGCGTGAATCGGTATGAAATTTGGTTAGATAAATCTCATGGGCTCCCGGTCAAAGTTGTCAGCTACGACCCGCAGGGAAATCTGCTGGAAACTGTCCTGATGGATGCCATGGTGATAAACATTCAGTTTCCCACTGATTTTTTTACACCGTAATGGGAGTTTGGGTTTATGGCCGAATACCGGTTTACCACGACCTGGCGGGTTGCCGCTTCTGTACAGGAAGTATGGGATGTGCTCTCTCATCCTGATCTCTGGCCTGAGTGGTGGGCAAGTCTGGAGCGGATCACTGAAATTGAAAAAGGCGATATCCAGGGGATCGGTGCGCTGCATCGTTATACCTGGAAAGGGGCCCTACCGTACCGATTAACCTTTGACATCCATGTATTGAACATCACGCCTTTTTATCTGCTGGAAGGGGAAGCCAGTGGTGAAGTTGAAGGGCGGGGGGTATGGTCATTTTCAGAGAATGGGAGGGAAACGATTGTCAGGTACGACTGGAATATTCGGACCAATACCCGGTGGATGAACTATCTCGCGCCGTTGGCAGCGCCCGTTTTTCGCTGGAACCACCATACTGTAATGCGTGATGGCGCAAAGGGATTGGCCCGAAAATTAGGTACAAACGTCGAAATGTATGGTGTCGACAATGGATAATACATGATCGTATTACCCATTGTTGACATCACGTTACTCTGTTTTTGGGTTTAAGAACTCTTCGGCATTTGCTCTTTCCAGTACACCGGCAACGATCCGATCGCACCGTGCGCCATCGAACGCGAAAGTGTCGCTCAGTGCGATATCCATTTGGCTGGCGAGTCCCTCACGGAGCAGACTGCGGGCGCGAAAGAAGCGGGTTCGCACCGTTGCTTCAGGGATATCCAGCGCTTGAGAAATCTGTTCCACGCTCATTTCCTCAACCGCACGAAGCATGAAGACCGTTCGAAAAGCCTCTGGCAGTAAATCGATACGGGCTTCCAGAAGTTGGCGCATTTGGGTTTGCATCACAGCATATTCCGGGTGTTGTTCAGGATTGTCGCTTAACGATCTCTGGATGTCAGCGTCAATGGCATTCATGGCTGAATCCAGGGGAATAACGGCGGCTGTTTTTCGCCTCAAACGCCCCAACGATTCATTCACGACAATACGCACCAGCCAGGTTGAAAGCGCGGACTCAGAACGAAATCCCTTCAAAGCGCGCCAGGCTTTCAGATAAGCCTCCTGAAGCGCATCTTCGGCCTCCGTGTCGTTCTTTAAAATGCTGCGTGCGGTCCGAAACAGGAGCCGGTTGTGGCGGCGCATGATTTCCGTAAATGCCGACGCATCCCCCAACGCTGCTCGTGAGACGAGAAAAGGGTCGGGAGAATGGTCCGGGATTTGGTCAGATGACAGTGATTGTGTATTCAGCATAGAGTCTCCTGTGTTCGGAACCTGTTTTTCACAGCGACAGTGGATACCGCATTAGTAACCGTAAAAGGTTTCACTGCGCACGTTGTCCTCATCGATGCCAGACATTGTGAGCGTGTGACGCATCGCCTCAACCAGGGAGGGTGGGCCGGAAACGTAGAAGGCCGGGTTATCCAGCCCTGTGACAATCTGCTTAATCCAGTCACTGTCGATGATCCGGGTTGCGCCATTCCAGGATTGGGTCGAATGCGCCATATCCGTCATGGTCGCCATTAACTGAAATCGTTGATTTTGCTGCTCAAGCTGCTGCAACTCATCGAGAAAGGCCGCCTCTTCGGGATTATGGTTGCTATATAGCAGGATCAATGGCTGCGGCGGCTGCTGTTTGGCTGCATGGCGCAACATGCTCATAAAGGGCGTGATCCCGATCCCCCCGGCAATGAGAATGCTGGCACGTTCGGTATTTTTGGGTAAGGTGAATGATCCAAAAGGACCATTGATCTGAACTTCAGTCCCAATGGGCAAGGCGCACAACGCACGTTTAAAAACGCTCTCGCCGATGCGCGTGGCGACCACCAGTTCGTCCTCCTCGGGCGCAGTGACAATGGAAAAGGTGTGGCGGGTATCCGATGACCGGGTGTCCGTTTGATGCCCCGGCAAAATGAGATCGATGGCTTGCCCCGGTTTGTGGCTAAACCCGACGGGTTTTTCGAAGTGGAAGGCCATCGTGCCTTTGGCAATCTGGCGGCATGCAGTCAGATGAATGTGATAGTCGACCATGATGAAACTCCGGTATTACGCTGAGGACGGCATTTGTTACTCTCGACAAAACACGGTTTCTCAGTACGTCAACGTCGAACTTAGGAATAATGACCCCGTTATTATTTTGCGAATGGAGGCGTTCTTTGGTCAGTGGAACGCCCTACGCCATGATGATAAACGAGTGTTCCCCCAAGCCATCTTCCGGCCATCAGGCAAATAAATCCTGCGGCATCTAAAACTAAAGATAGTGTGTTTGGTTCTTGCAGGTGCATATTCTCAAGACCCGTTAACAGACGGGTACAAAAAAGCGCGAAAGCGAGGCACATCAGACCCATGTGCCACCACACCATCCGCATCGGCGCGCCCTCAGGCACGCGAGACAGTTCAAACATGCCTGCAATCATGGCGATTAATGCCATAACACAGCCAATGGCAAGCAGTCCGCCTGACCAACGCCAGGCCATCTCACCAAACCACAATCCGGCAATATCGGCGGCAACGGCCAGTGACCAGCAGGCGATGGGAAAATGAACCAGCGCCGGGTGAAGCGGATGACGGGCCATCACAGGAACACGCTGAGCAGCGTAAGAAAGCCGACGGCGGCGGCGCAGGCATGAACGGCCACGATGGTTTTTGGCGGTAACGTCTTACGTATATGGAACGAAGCCAGAAAAAATCCGCCCAACGCCGCCGCCAGCAGTAATACGAAGGCGATCAAAACTTGCTGTGGCGCATTGCCCTGTGTCAGTAGCAGGATCAGCAAAATCAGCCCTGTTGCACCTAACCCGGCATGTAAAAGCGACAGTAACCAGGGGGCGAATTTATTGCGCAGCACATGTGCGGCCAGCACCAGCCCACCGAGTGCGCCGATGGCAAAAACGAGGATGGCGTAATTGAGCATGTGTTTTCTCCAGAAAAGCTGAGATAGCGCTGGCCCGTCATTGCCCGGCGCGTATGGCAATCTCTCCGGTATGACGGATAGCTAATTAAATCTGTCGGCCAGACAGATTCTCTTCACTTCTGATCATTAGATGGCGTGAGATGCGGTGACGTTCCCGAAAACAGAAAACGTTACGTGCGTACAGGATGGGCTGAACAGCGGTACCAGACCGCTATGTTCAGAATTAATTTTCAATAATCAATGCGTTAATCGCAGAGGAGAAATGTTTTTGCATCGCCAGGGCGGCACCTTCAGCATCTCTCTGACACACTTTCTCCAGAATTGCCTGATGCGCATCAATAATTTGCTGGCGACGGTCATTGATATCGTGAGCCTGCAAACCTGCCGAGATTGATTTTTCGAGAGGTACCCGAAGTGCCTGTAAGAGCAGGGCATAGAGCGGATTGCCGGACGCCTCGGCCAGGATCATGTGAAAACGCGCATCATGATAAATAAACGACTGATGATCGCCGAAGACGTCACTGATCTTAGCCATCTCTACGCGTAAGCGGGAAAAATCCTCTTCTGTGCCGTTCTGTGCGGCCAGTACGACACAGTGAACTTCAAGGGTGCTGCGCAGTGAAAGTATCTGGCTTGCTGAAATCTGTTGTGTCACGACCGAATAGTTGAAAATTGTTTCCAGCGCCGCAGAGTTCAGTGATTGTACGCGCGGATATTTACCGCTGCTGATGTCCAGAATGCCAAGAATCGATAACGCCTGAAATGCCTCCCGTACCACACCGCGACTGACCCCCAGCGTTTCTGTCAGCTGTTTTTCACTGGGGACTCTGGCGCCAGGTTCAAGCTTTTGCGTCGTAATGACATTGAGGATGTAGTTACGGACCTGTTCGGAGAGCGTGCTTTTCTCAATGATGGGTTTACTCATGTTCATGCGATACCTCTCCCTCTCTTCGTAAGCGGTCGTTCCGCATCCATCTGGGACCGGATCTTCGGGGTGAAATTCTGCCTATGTTATCGACTCATCTTCACTATTACCAACAACATGCCAGTGTAAATTTTTGCTGAGTTTGTCACATCATGGCGATTTGGGTGTTTTCTGATCACTTAACCCTGGCTAACCTGTCCTACAGGTAGACAGTAAGGCTGTTTGAATTTAACCACACAGGAATGAATTATGCACTCAGAAGAAAGGCAATTATTTGAAAAGATAAAGAACAATCTCAGTACCGCATTGCTGGGTGATGTCATGGACGCCATTGGCTTACAGAATCAATTTCTCAATCCGCGACTGCAACCCCTGGAAAAGCAGATGCGCATCGCCGGGCGAGCGATGCCGGTACTGGAGGCGGATTACCCGACGTTTCCCGGTTCACATTGCAACGGACCTCTCGGCGATAAAGCGTTTGGCGTGATGTTTGAGGCGCTGGACAGCCTGCAGGAAAACGAAGTGTATATTGCCAGCGGTTCGTCCCCAACGTATGCATTATGGGGGGGATTGATGTCGACTCGTGCGGTTCACCTTAACGCGGCAGGGGCGATTCTTAACGGCTATTCACGGGATAAACACGAGATCCTTGAATTAAATTTCCCTGTTTTTTCATTGGGTTCTTATTCTCAGGATCAAAAGGTTCGCGGAAAAGTTCTCGATTATGGCGTTCCGATTACTATTGATGGCGTGATGATAACGCCAGGCGATCTTATTGTGGCGGATGAGGAGGGGGTTCTGGTGATCCCGAAGCGGGTCGAGCAAGAGGTTGTTGGTCTGGCGTTGGAAAAAGGCGTGACGGAAAACAAAGTTCGCGATGCCATTCGGTGTGGCATGGGTGCTGTTGAGGCATGGAATCGCTTTGGTGTGATGTAAATCCCCTTCAGTTTTGATGATATGAGGACATCTGTATGTTCAAAAGTAAACGATGGAGTATTGTTTTCCTACTCTCGCTAGGTGGGGCGATCAATTACATGGATCGTTCTGCCTTTGCAATCGCAGCCCCGATGTTTGCTAACGACTTGCAATTAACGCCAGGTGAGTTAGGCATTATTTTTAGTAGTTTTTCTATCGGCTATGCGCTTTTTAACTTCGTTGGCGGTTATGCTTCCGACCGTTTTGGACCCAAAATGGTCTTTGCAGTCAGTATGGCATTTTGGTCATTCTTCTGTGGATTGATTGGCGTCGCCGTCGGATTTACCTCAATGCTCATCATCAGGGTATTGTTTGGTGCCGGGGAAGGGCCTTTTGCCTCGACCTTAAATAAAATCGTCAATAACTGGTTTCCCCGCCGGGAAGTCGCCAGTGCCATTGGCGTCGCCACCGCAGGCAACCCGCTTGGCGGCGCGCTGGCAGGACCTATCATGGGGTCGCTGGTGCTGATTATTGGCTGGCGAATGGCGTTTGTCGCGATTGCCTGTTTAGGCATTGTTTGGTTGCTGTTTTGGGTAAAAATGGCAAAAGACAAGCCGGAAGAACACGAAACCATCAGTCGTGAGGAATTAGCATTAATTCAGGAAGGACAGCAAGAGCAAAGTGACGAGAATAAAGAAATTGAAAAAGTCTCTATGCCGCTCTCTTTTTATATTAAGCAGCCTACGATACTGGCAACGGCATTTGCGTTTTTTGGCCTGAACTATATTCTCTTTTTCTTTCTCTCATGGTTCCCAAGCTATTTGTCGAACTCGCAACACCTCAGCCTGAAAGATATGAGTATTGTGAGTGTTATTCCGTGGCTTCTGGGTTCTGTTGGGATGGCGGCGGGCGGATTCCTCTGTGATTACGTACTGCGTAAAACAGGACGTCCTCTGTTTTCCCGTAAAATAGTCCTTGTCACGTGCCTCGGGGCTTCGGCGATTTTTGTGATGTGCGTTGGGAATGTGTCCAGTGCCGCAGGGGCTGTATCCCTTATGGCATGTGGCATTTTCTTCCTCTATTTATCCGCAACAACGTATTGGGCTATCTTGCAAGACACTGTCGCACGCCAGAATATGGGGGCCGTGGGAGGTATGGTTCATGCCACAGCGAATATTGCCGGAATATTAGGACCGATTGTGACGGGTTACATTATTCAATGGACAGGGGCCTATAATGCGGCGTTCTTTATTGCGGGTGGTATTGCCGTACTTGGCGCACTTGCCGTGGCTGTCTTTGTTAAACCCATTGCGATGCAGCGTGAAAATGTAGCCGATGCAATCAAACAAGAATAATGATTTCTTACCACCGGAGATTCAGAACATGAAATTAGGCTTTGGATTGTACCGCCATATGCTGGATGACGAGCATTTTGCCTTTGCCAGACAATGTGGTGCGACGCATATTGTTGTTCATATGGTTGATTATTTTCACCAGAATGCGCGTTTCTCCCGTAGCGATCAGCCGGTTGGCGATACCAGCGGTTGGGGAACGGCGCAGGCCGATGTCTGGACAATAGAAGAATTGTTAGATATTCGCGCCAGAATGGCGAAATTCGATTTAACCTTTTTTGCTATTGAAAATTTCGACCCTTGCCACTGGGATGACATTTTATTTGACGGTCCCCGAAAAGCAGAACAAATCGAGACCGTGAAACAAATCATCCGTAATGTCGGCGCGGCGGGTATCCCTGTTTTTGGTTATAACTTCAGCCTTGCGGGCGTCGCCGGAAGAATTCAGGAAAATAAAGCGCGAGGCGGCGCAAAAACAGTCGGGTTAAACGGCGTCAACGAGCAAACCGAAAGCCCGTTACCTGCCAGTATGGCGTGGAATATGGTGGTGGATGAAGATGCCGAAGGGATAAGACCTGCGGTCACCAAAGAACAACTCTGGCAACGGCTGGACGCGTTCCTGAAAGAGATTGTGCCGGTGGCAGAAGAAGCCGGTGTGAGGCTGGCCGCGCATCCTGATGATCCGCCGCTCGAGTTCGTGCGCGGTCAACCGAGACTGGTTAACCAGCCTCATCTCTATCAAGACTTGCTGGATCTGGTGCCCAGCTCTTCTAATGCGCTTGAGTTTTGTCTGGGCACCATTGCGGAAATGTCTGAAGGGGATGTTTACGAGGCGGTAGAACAATATGCTCGTCAGGACGCGATTGCGTATATGCATTTCCGTAACGTAAAAGGCAAGGTCCCTTATTATCATGAAACCTTTATCGACGAAGGGGACATTGATATGGCGAAGGTATTACGGATACTGAAAGACAATAACTTTGATGGCGTATTAATTCCGGATCACTCACCACAAATGACCTGTCCTGCGCCGTGGCATTCAGGAATGGCCTACGCAATGGGGTACATGAAAGCGTTAATGCAGATTATTTGATGGCCTTTGCGTAAATAATAAAACCATAGCCGCTTTTTACAGCGGCTATGGTTATTCCGCGTCGAAATCGCTACGCCCCACCCAAATAGGCTTTTCGCACTTCGGGGTCGACTAACAGTTCCTGACCGCTGCCGCTCAGGCGAATTTCGCCATTGACCATGACATACGCGCGATCCGACAGTTTAAGCGCGTGATTTGCGTTTTGTTCGACTAAGAAAAGCGTCATCCCGGCCTTTGTTAATTCACGTAGAGTCTGGAAAATTTGCTTCACCACCAGCGGCGCTAACCCCAGGCTCGGTTCATCCAACAGCAACAATTTAGGGCGACTCATCAGCGCGCGGGCAATGGCCAACATCTGTTGCTCACCTCCTGAGAGCGTCATGGCACGCTGATTGCGTCGCTCCTCAAGGATCGGAAAGAGGTGATACATCCGTGCTTTATCCTCTTTATGGTAACGGTTGCCGATAGGGATACTCCCCATCAGAATATTTTCTTCGACCGTCATGTCCGGGAATATTCGCCGTCCTTCCGGAACCTGGGCAATCCCGTTCGTGGCAATAAAATGGGTGGATTTGTGGCTGATATCGTCATTACGATAAAGAATGTGCCCGCGCGCGATGCGTGGTTGCCCAAAAATGGACATCAGCAAGGTCGATTTTCCAGCGCCGTTGGCACCGATCAACGAGACGGTTTCTCCTTCATTTACCGTCAGCGATATCGCTTTCAGCGCCTGAATCGGGCCATAAAAAACGTCCACATGGCGAAACTCCAGCAAGGGCTGACTCATCCGGCAAGCTCCTCTTCGTCGGTCCCCAGATAGGCAGCAATCACGCTGACGTTGTGTTGGATCTCTTCTGGCGCCCCCCGGGCAATCACATCGCCATGATCAAGTACGATAACGTGGTCGGAAATCTCCATAACCATGTGCATATCATGTTCGATCAATAATACGGTAACGCCATGTCGTTCACGCAGGATGCGCACAATGCTGCTGAGCGCCTCGGTTTCTACCGGATTAAGTCCGGCTGCCGGTTCGTCAAGGCAAATCATCTCCGGCCCCGTACACATGGCGCGGGCAATCTCCAGTCTGCGTTGTTGGCCATAGGAGAGGGTTCCGGCCAGGCGGTTTGCACAATCCACAAGGTTCACCACTTCCAGCCAGTAAAAGGCGCGGTCGAGCGCCTGATTTTCGGCTTTTTGATACGCCGGAGTGTTAAAAATGCCGGCAATCAGGTTGCGGTTCGCCTGTCTGTGCTGGGCTACCAGCAGATTTTCGATCACTGACATTTCGCGAAACAGGCGGATATTCTGGAAGGTTCGCGCCAGTCCGGCACGGTTGACCAGATGCGTACCGCCGAACATTTTGTAGTAGATGCGTGAAGCCAGACGGCCTGGATTGAGAAAATCAGTGGCGTGTATTTTTTGCCCTAACACCTGAATCACATCGGTGCTTTTGGCGCGCGTGTTAAACACAATCGCGCCACCGGAGGCCTGATAAAATCCGGTCAGGCAGTTGAACACCGTGGTCTTACCGGCACCGTTTGGGCCAATCAACGCCGTGATTGACCCTCGGGCAACCTCCAGATTGACATCGTTCAGCGCTTTTATCCCGCCAAAGTGCATCATCAGGTTTTCAACACGTAAAATGCTGTCAGTCATGGCGCCACCCCTTTGCGAATAGCGAAACCCGCGCGACTGGTGCGGACCAGTCCACGGGGACGCCAGATCATCATTAACACCATTAAGACGCCGAACAGCAGTACCCGGTATTCGGCAAAATCCCGAAGTAACTCGGGGGCCACGGTCAGCACAAAGGCCGCCAACACCACGCCGAGTGTGGAACCCATTCCGCCGAGTACAACGATGGCAAGAATGAGTGCAGATTCGAAGAAGGTGAACGAAGTAGGATTAACAAACCCTTGATAGGTTGCGAAAAAGACACCCGCAATCCCCGCCGTCGATGCCCCCATCATAAAGGCGGAAAGTTTGACTAATACATGGTTTAAGCCCAGTGAGCGACAGGCAACTTCATCTTCGCGAAGGGCTTCCCAGGCACGGCCAATGGGCATTTTGGTTAAGCGATGTTTGATGAACAGCACCAGCAGCACCACCAGAACCAGTACCGTGTAGATAAAAATAAACTTCAGGTTAGGGTTATAGGTCAGACCGAAAAACTCATGAAACGGCACGCCGCCGTCTTTTGCCCGCCGGCCAAATTCCAGACCAAAAAGTGTGGGGGCAGGCACTGACACGCCATTTGGCCCACCGGTAAAACTCAGCCAGTTGTTCAGAATCAGCCGGATAATTTCACCAAATCCCAGCGTGACAATTGCCAGATAATCTCCGTGCATCCGCAATACTGGAAACCCCAGCAGTGCGCCTGCCAGCGCCGCCATGATGGCGCCAATGGGCAACATGACCCAAAAACCGAGCCCCAGATACTGGTATCCCAGCGCCAGTCCATAAGCGCCGATGGCGTAAAAGGCCACGTAACCCAAATCCAGTAATCCGGCGAGCCCGACGACAATGTTCAGGCCCAGTCCCAGCAGCACGTAGATAAGCCCCAGAATCGCCACCGTCAGCAGATACTTGGTCGCCACAAAGGGGAAGGCGATGGCCAGCAGCATCAAGCCCGGAATTATCCAGCGCATACGGGAGGTGTAACCCGCCGGGCGGACGTACACCCCGTCGTCAGCACCGTCAAACCGACTGGCAAACTTCTGCCCGATCTGGGTTTGCAGCGCCAGGCTGACAAGAAAGCGTCCTGCCATGACGATGGCGACCAGCCACGCTACGCGGGTAGGGGCAAGAGTGAAACTGTAACCTTTTAGAACAATCCCCACGATGGGGCCAAACACAATCAGCGCGCACAGTCCGGCTAATACGGTGTCGAGCAGGCATTTTTTAATATCCAGTTCTGATTTCACGACGGCCTCTGTCATCTCTGTCATCGTTTTGCCCTCACACCTTCACGACCATTGGACGTCCCAACAGCCCCTGCGGGCGGAAGATCAGGATGACCACCAATAAGGCAAAGGAGAAAACATCCTTATAATCGGAGTTAACAAGCCCGGCGAATTGCGCCTCTGCAATGCCGAGCAGCAGGCCGCCGAGCATGGCGCCGGGAAGCGAACCAATCCCGCCCAGTACCGCGGCAGTAAATGCCTTGATGCCGATGATAAAGCCAGCATAAAAGTCAAACGTACCGTAGTTCATGGTCACCAGAACGCCCGCCAGCCCCGCCATCGACGCCCCCATCACAAACACCAGCGAGATAACCCGGTCAGTGTTAATTCCCAGAATGGAGGCCATACGCCTGTCCTGTTGGGTCGCGCGACAAATTCGCCCCAGCCGCGTGTACTGGATAACCCAGGTCAGAACCGCCATCCCGACAAATGCCGCCAGCAGAATAAAAATTTTGGTCCAGGTGATTTGCACCACCCCATCGTCGACATTGAAACGCAGCACGCCGCTCATCAGTGTCGGGATGCCTTGTTGGTTCGGCCCCTGGCTGATTTGCACGTAGTTTTGCAGAATGAGTGACATACCGATGGCTGAGATGAGGGGTGCCAGACGGGTTGAATTTCGCAGTGGTCGATAGGCAATACGTTCGATGACCCAGCCGTAAACACCCGTTATCACGATGGTGAAGATCAGGGTGCCAAAAATCAGCAGGGGGAAAGAGTGAATGCCAAAGAAGGAGAGCAGTCCCAGACCAATAGCACAGAGGTACGCGGAGATCATGTAAACTTCGCCATGCGCGAAATTGATCATGCCGATGATGCCGTAGACCATGGTGTAACCGATGGCAATCAGGCCATACACCGCTCCCAACGTCAGACCGTTGATCATCTGTTGTAAGAAGAAAGCATCCATTTGAAATTCCCGCCAGTGGTAAGGCAACCGGCTCGTACAATCCGGTTGCCTTCAGAGTTACAATGCCTCACCCAGGAGGGGGAGCGAGAAGTCAGTACCGTTCTGACGGCATCAGAGTTGGTGGTACTTACCTTTGTCGTCCCACTGATAAACCACGTAATCAGACACTTTCAGGTCGCCTTTCTCGTCCCAGGATTTGGGCCCCATTACCGTGTCAACAGAGTGTGATTTCAGCCATTCGCCGGCTTTGGCGTTGTCTTTGCCTGCAGCGCCGTAGGCCGCAGCAATGGCCTGAATTGAGGCATAGGCGTACAGGGTGTAGCCTTCGGGTTCAAAACCGCTGGCGCGGAATTTTTCAATGACTGTTTTGCCTTCTGCGATGGTGCGAGGGTCTTTGCCAAAGGTCATCAGCACGCCATTGGTATACTGCGCGCCACCGGCCGCTGTTACCATCTCCTCGGTCACCACACAGTCGCCGGAGAAGAATTTAGCCTGTACCCCTTGTTCCCGCATTTGACGCACCAACGGGCCCGCTTCCGGATGGCAACCGCCAAAGTAGACAACGTCCGGTTTCAGCGCGCCGATTTTGGTCACCAGGGCGTTGAAATCTTTTTCACCGCGCGATAGCCCTTCATACAGGACTTCTTTGGTTCCCCGTTTTTGCAGCGCGGCTTTCGTTGCGTCGGCTAAGCCCTGACCGTAGGTATCTTTGTCGTGAATGACGGCGATCTTTTTCGCTTTCAGGACGTCCAACATGTAGTTTGCCGCCGTGACGCCTTGCTGATCGTCACGACCACACATGCGGAGCATGTCTTTCATTCCGCGTTCGGTAATCAGTGGGTTGGTTGACCCCGGGGTTATCGTTAATACTCCCGCTTCATCATAGACTTCAGAGGCGGGCATGGTGGAGGAAGAACAGAAATGACCGACCACGGCAGAGACTTTAGATTCATCGACCAGGCGGTTTGCTACCGCGACGGCTTGCTTTGGCTCGCAGGCGTCGTCACCTTGTACCAGCACGATTTTTTCACCTTTAATCCCGCCTGCTGCATTGATATCCGCCGCTGCCTGCGATGCCCCTTTCCAGTATTGCGCCCCATACGTGGCATTAGGGCCGGTAAATGGCCCGGCCACGCCAATCGTGATATCTGCCTGTGCATAAAATGCGGTACTTAAACACCCCATAACGGCAATCTGCAGCGGTAACTTAATCATTTTTATAGACATTTGGATATTCCTCAGTACTGTTCAATACCAGGCGCCGGGTGGCGCGGGGAAAATCATAAACTTCGTCATTTATTGCGTTATCAAGCGGGCCGCGTACGGCTGTCATTTTTTAAGCAAAAACTCCGCCAGGTTGATAAATATCGACAATGTTTTCTGACAGACGTAGCAATGCGATGTGAAATACGACGTCGCAATTTCATCAGGTCAGTGTCAATCGTTATCTAAGGAGGAGGTTGCCTTCACGTGGCAGACTGGGAAGCGTGGTATCCAAACCGTCCAGAATCTTAAACATAGCTGCAGAAAAGTCAGGCTGCGCACCTTGTCGGTGCAAAAATGCGGAGATGATCACTTGAACGATGCGCAAGGCGCAGGAACGCCGGGCTTCTGAACTCCCCGTTTTGTTTAGAAAAATCCCCGCCCACCCTGTAAGATGACTATTGGAAAGCGTATTTCACTGAGGATGAGCGTTATGAAAACGGGACCATTGAACGAAAGCGAACTGGAGTGGCTGGACGATGTGCTGACGAAGTACAACACCGATCATGCGATTCTGGATGTGTCAGAGCTGGATGGTCTGCTGACGGCAGTACTCAGTTCTCCGCGTGAGATTGAGCCGGAGCAGTGGCTGGTGGCAGTATGGGGCGGGCCGCAATATGTGCCGCGCTGGTCATCGGAAAAAGAGATGACGCGCTTTATGAATCTTGCGTTCCAGCATATGGCGGATACCGCCGACAGACTGAACGAGTTTCCGGAGCAGTTTGAACCTTTATTTGGTCTGCGCGAAATTGACGGCCATGAACTGACAATTGTCGAAGAGTGGTGTTTTGGTTATATGCGCGGTGTGTCGCTTTCTGACTGGTCAGCGTTGCCAGACTCGCTGAAACCGGCGCTGGAGGCGATTGCGTTGCACGGTACGGAAGAGAACTTTGCCGTGGTAGAGAAGATGACGCCAGAGGCATTCGAAGAAAGCGTCGAGGCTATCCGGATGGCGGCGCTGGATCTTCATGCCTGGTGGATGGCGCATCCACAAGAGATTCCGGTGCAGGTACCTGTCAAAGCGGAAGCGAAACCAGGGCGTAACGATCCTTGTCCGTGCGGCAGCGGTAAAAAGTATAAGCAGTGCTGCCTGCACTGATTGCGTTAAGGCCAGATGGCGCTTTTCCCTTGGGGTAAGCGCCATCTGCTGCATTCAGCCTGGTTCAGGCAGCAGTCCCGCCGCGATGGAAAACTGCACCCCGATCACCACAATCCCGCAAAGAAACACCAGACCTAACGCCACTGAGCCGCCTTTAACGCGATATCCTGCCTGAGGGTTATGCTTGCGGCTTTGCCATACCAGCAAAGAGGGGATCAGCAACGCCAATACCGCCAGCGCCACACCGGCATAGCCCAGCGCCATGACAAATCCGCGCGGATAGAAGAGGGCAAACGCCAGCGGCGGCAAAAAAGTAATAGCGCCCGTTTGCAGGCGTCCGGCAGCGGTATTACGTCGCTGGAACAGATCCGCCAGATAATCAAATAACCCCAGCGCCACGCCGAGGAACGAGGTGGCCAACGCCAGATCGGCGAACAGGTGTACCGCCAGTTCAACGTGAGGTGAGGCGACCACTTCCCGTAATGCCTGAAGCAAACCGTTTAACCCAGCGTGATCGGCCAGCAGTCCCATAAATGTTGAAGAGTCGATACTACCGAGGGTCGCAAGTTGCCAGAAGATATACGCAATCAGCGGGATTGCGCTGCCGGTGATAAACACCCAGCGTAATTTGCGAATATTGCCGTCCATATAGCTGACAATGCTGGGCACGCTACCGTGAAAACCAAACGAGGTAAAAATTACCGGAATGGCAGACCATGCCAGCCCTTGTTGCAATGGCAGGGTAAGAAGATTGACTTTGTGAATGTGCGGCATCAATAGCGCCAACATCACCACCAGGAAAACAATTTTGGCGCTGAACAGAAAACGGTTGAACAGATCGACAAGCGACGTTCCCACGCAGACCACGCCACCGGCAACAAAGGTGAACAGTAACACGCCAGTGGCTGGCGATATTTCGCTGCCAGTCCAGTCGTTGATACTGGAGGCGAGCAACTCGCCAGCGCCGCTAATGTAGGCCGCGGTCAGGGCATACATTAAAAACATCATACTAAAACCGGTTACCCACTGACCGTAGCGTCCCAGATACCGTTTTGCCAGCGTACCCAGCCCAGTATCTGCCGGAACATGTTGATAGACTTCGAGAAGTAATAGCGCGGTGTAACACATCAGCGCCCACAACCCAACCAATAATGCCAGTGTGACGCTGAAACCCACTCCCGCCGCAGCCAGCGGCATAGCCAGCATACCGGCACCGATGGTGGTTCCCGCCACGATAAAAACACTTCCCAGAGTTCTATTCTTCACGCTTTCCTCTGTCCCAGAGATATTCAATAGTGGTATCTGCGGCGCAGGGTAAGGCATTCTGCTATTTTCGTCAAACCGTCGTTACAATGAGTGTGAATTTTTGTTTACGGATTTTATAAGTGTGGGTGTGACCGCATCATCCCGGACGCCGAAGAATGTAAACCTGCGTTAGCGCAAAGCAGAAAACGCTGCTGCATCTTAGGCTAAGCGCTTTACTGAGGAGGATGTATGGATTCTATTCACGGCCACGACGTGCTTAACATGATGATTGCATCGGGCGAGCAATACACCCATGCCAGTCTTGAGGCGGCGATCATTTCACGGTTTGGCGCACAGGCGCGTTTTCATACCTGTTCAGCGACAGAGATGACGGCGGCAGAACTGGTGGCTTTTCTGGCGGCGAAGGGGAAATTTATTGCGAAGGATGACGGTTTTACGACGCACGAAAGCAAGATCTGCCGTCATTAAGAGAGCCCGGTGAAGTGGGCAGAAAACCCGCTTCACCGGAGAGGAATTAATTCTGTGTATCCAGGGTCGACAGTTCTTTGTCGATGAAGTAAAGGCCTTCACCACTTTTACCTGCCAGCGTTAACTTATCAATGACCGATTTAAATAACTTCTCTTCTTCATGCTGTTCAGCCACGTACCACTGCAGGAAGTTAAAGGTAGGATAATCCTGATTGGTCATTGCTGCGTGAGCCAGTTCATTAATTTTCTGAGTGATCAATTGCTCGTGTTCGTACGTGACACGGAACAGTTCATCCAGTGATGTATATTCAGCGAAAGGAGACGCGACGGTATTAATACGTGGCAGACTGCCAGTATCGGTCAGATAATCGAACAAACGCTGCATATGCGTCATCTCTTCCTGGGCATGACGGCGCAGGAACGCGGCGGCACCTTCAAAGCTGTTATAGCTGCACCATGCACTCATTTGCTGATAGAGCAGAGACGAATATAACTCGAGGTTCATCTGTTCATTCAGTTTTTCGATCATTTCTGTTTTCAGCATTGTTCCGCTCCACAAATGTTAATGATATGTCGATGTGGCGCCACTATAATTTGTTATTTAATTATTTGCAAAAGGTAAAATAATAAAATCAATTATTAAAAATGCGAATGGGAATAAAACGCATTAACGCTATTAAATTAAAAATAAATACCGGTCGGCATAATAAAAGGTCAGTTATTAATAAACTGACCTCGACGTTTAATAATAGCCAGGCGTTGCAGAGTAGAGCGCTGCGCCCTGGCACTGATACGATAACGTTATTGTCGTATTCAGACACAGGGAACCCGCATAAACACTGCAGGTGGATACCGGCTGGCCGAATCCGATGGCGTTGGCGTAGCCCATTTGCTGGCATTCACGCGTGGCGGTGCCTTTCGCGACATAGGCGTCAGTACGTGCCGTTTGCAGCATCGCCTGATTCCAGGTGAGGCGCACAATCCCACTGGTTGCGTTAGCTTCGCTGACGTGTGCTTGTCGGGTGATGGTACATCCCGCCAGCATTAACAGCGAAAGGGCAAGAAAAAGGCTCTTCATGATATCGCTCTGAAAGTTCGGTGATACGCTATCCTACCTGATACCCCCATCGTTCAATGGCTTGAATAGCCTGAGGATCACCCATGTTTAAAGGCAACGAACATGGGAATGTACAAAAAACGCCCTGCGGGCAACAAAAGCGTGAACCTGTTTTTATTTTTTAAAACCATCTTTCATTAAATTTGAAAGTGCATTCATTGCGTAGTAATGTGACGTCAATTTCAAAGACTCACGTCGGAATTTATTGCGACGCATTCAGGAGAGACAGTATGAAAATTGCACTGATGATGGAAAATAGCCAGGCCAGCAAAAATGCCATCATTTATCACGAGCTCAAGGCCGTTGCGGATGAGAAGGGATTTCCTGTCTTTAACGTCGGCATGAGCGATGAGAATGACCATCATCTGACCTATATTCATCTTGGCATTATGGCCAGTATTCTGCTCAATGCGAAAGCGGTTGATTTTGTGGTGACCGGTTGCGGTACAGGTCAGGGGGCGCTGATGTCCCTGAACATCCATCCGGGCGTTATTTGTGGCTACTGCATAGATCCGGCTGATGCGTTTCTGTTTGCCCAGATCAACAATGGCAATGCGCTTTCTCTTCCTTTCGCGAAAGGTTTTGGCTGGGGTGCAGAGTTGAACGTTCGTTTCATCTTTGAAAAAGCGTTCACGGGTCGTAAAGGTGAAGGCTACCCGCCGGAGCGTAAAGAGCCGCAGGTACGAAACGCAGGTATCCTGAACCAGGTGAAAGCGGCCGTGGTAAAAGAGAACTATCTGGATACGTTGCGTGCTATCGATCCTGAGCTGGTGAGAACCGCAGTATCAGGCCCGCGTTTCCAGCAGTGTCTTTTCGAAAATGGCCAGGACAAAGCGATCGAAGCGTTTGTACGTGAAATCCTGGGGTAAGGTTCTTTGAAGGCATCGGGGCCGGATAACACAACGGGTGTATCCGGTCTGTAAAATGCCGCGTGGTCGGCCCGGACAGCGTTGATCGACCGGGCGACAATGTTGTGTTTGTTTTGACTCCGTACTTCCTCTATCACTGGCTAACATCGCGTTGCAATCATCCTGCAAGATCCCTGCTTTTGGCACCGACGAACGGTTGTCATCAAAAAAAATTATAAAAATTTACTAAAACACGCAATGAAAAAAGCTTTTGATTTTTATACAAAAAATAGCGAAATGAATAGAATTTGCACAATTTTTAGTGTGATCTTCATCACATAAATATTGATTTTTGTGACGGATGTCATATTATGTTGCTCGTAGACAATAAAACCTGAACAACAATCAAACGGAGCAATGCTATGAAACTGCGCAAAATTCTGAAAAGCATGTTCGAAAATTATTGCAAAACATTCAAAGATGTACCGCCAGGCGGTATGTTCTGATAAAAAAACCTGCTACGGCAGGTTTTTTTATACCCGTTTCTCTGCTGTGTTTACGCGGCTATCGTTTCTGCTCCTGAATAGGTACTATGACGACCTTTCTATAAGGAGCTCACTATGTCCCAAACACTGAACGCCGATCAGGAACTGGTCTCTGACGTCGTTGCCTGCCAACTGGTTATCAAACAAATTCTGGACGTTCTTGACGTGATCGCCCCCGTCGAAGTTCGCGAGAAAATGTCCACCCAACTGAAAAACATCGATTTTTCAAGCCATCCTTCCGCCGCCGATCCCGTGACGATGCGCGCGATCCAGAAAGCCATCGCGTTGATCGAGCTGAAATTCACGCCGCAGGGCGAAGCTCACTAAATAAATCAAAGTGATAGATTGCTGAAATTTTTTATTACGCCTCCTGAATCAGGGGGCGTAAATGTTTCAGAACCGTCGGTTGAGAAGGTGATACTAAGGTTGCCCGGCCTGCGGTGGATGTACTTGCAGGCCAGACTGGGGGTTATGACGTTAATCCGACGTTATACCGCCATTAGTGGTGCTGGTGGTTGACGACATTGAGTAGGTGTTTGTCTGTTTGCTCCATGCACAAACCCGCACGTCTGGCGCTACGAACTTCATCGAGGATCGTTTGTAACAGCACGCCATCCTGCTGCTGTTCTTTTTTCAGATCGTGGAGAAAATCAAGCGTGAGGTCGTCATTCAGTGCTTTTGCTTCGGAGGTCAAACTCGACAGGGTGCTGGATCGTTGCTGATAATCGTCGAGTGTTTTCTGAAATAACTCTTCAAGGGAAGTTAACTCATCGCCTGGCATATCAACTGCTTTGACGATGGGGTTAGCGCCTGTGCTCTTCATAAAATTAAACATGCGCATCATTTGAGTGATATTACTTTGCGCCTGAGTACGCAGAAACATCGCCGTGCCCGTCAAACTGTGTTCTGAACACCACTCACTCATGCGAAGGTAAAGATTGGATGCGTAAAACTCCAGATTCATCTGAGCGTTGAGTTTGTGAGCCATTCCTACTGCAGCCATGTCAATATCCTTATTTCCAGAAAAGGGAATGTGCGTAACCAGCATTAGAGCGACAGGCTGTTGCCGCTCTTAACATCTACTACGCACAAGTGAAACTGTTAGCAGAATAAATCCGTTCTGCCGGTCCTTTATGTGATCACGCAGTCAATTCCGTTGATGATCTGAATAAGCATAGCGTCTGTATGGTTATAAGAAAATCCTTATCGTGAAATGTTTAAAGTTTTTTACATATTCTGTGTGAAAACCGGACCTGAGTCAGAAATTTTGGCGTGTGTCGCCACCGAGACAACGCCATGATTTAACGTCGATTAAAGTGGTGGTGATTTTTTGAAACATTATTTCAAGTCACAGAATGGAATAGTTTCATCGGGTATCATTTGTTCAATGATAATTATCTATTATGGCTATTTCGGAAATTATTAGATTAAGCGGTACTGACCGATCTCCCACCAGGGCTTAAGTTTGTACCAGATCATTTTTAGAAGCGTTAAAACATAAAGCCAATCAGCTTTTGTCATTGGCTGTTTGAACCGTACGGAGAGAAGAGAGGAGTAGTGAATGAAAAAGGTAGCTGTGCTGTTGGCGCCTGGATTTGAAGAGGCAGAGGCCATTGTGACGATCGATATTTTGCGTCGACTGAATATCGAAGTTGAAACATTAACCTGTGCGGAGTCACGCGCCGTGGTGAGTTACCACAACATTCCTATGGTGGCAGACAGTACGCTGACTGAACGACGGGATACGCTTTTTGACGCAGTCGTGTTACCAGGTGGCCCCCAGGGAAGCGTGCATCTGGCCACGAGCGCTGAAGTAGTCGATTTCGTTTCCCGACATGACGCGGCAGGCAAATTTGTTTGCCCGATCTGCTCTGCGGCTGCCCGTGTTTTGGGTGGGAATGGATTGCTGAAAGGACGTCGCTATGTCTGTTCCGGCGAGCTGTGGGAGAACGTGACCGATGGCGAATACGTGGATGCGCCGGTCGTTGAAGATGGAAATCTGATTAGTGGTAAAGGGTTAGGCAACATCTTTGATTTTGCATTGACGATCAGCGCCCGTTTGCTTGGCGATGACGCTCCGGTTCGCGATCATGCAGACCATATTTACTATCGCTGGTAAATAAAACGTTCCCGAATACAGCCGTATTCGGGAACAAGGATTCGCTGGCTGGCCTTATGGATTAATCTGCTATGCCTCTTTTTATTTGTCTGACAAATTATCATTTTCTTATGTCATTTCCCGCTGAATGTATGCACGCAATTACTGTAATTCTGTGATGTGATGCCGCTCTCCTATGGAGAATCAATTTCCCGCTAAAACTTATTCCAGCACTGGCATTAATCGTCGATATAAATGGTAATGCCTTGTTTTTCGTCTGAATTACAAAAACTCGTTGGTTTTTACCCTACATAAAAGAACGCTAAAGCTGGAGTTAACCATGCACAAATTCACTAAAGCGCTGGCGGCCATCGGTCTGGCTGCCGTTATGTCACAATCCGCTATTGCAGAAACCATGAAGCTCGGTTTTCTGGTGAAACAGCCAGAAGAACCCTGGTTCCAGACGGAGTGGAAATTTGCTGATAAAGCGGGAAAAGATTTGGGTTTTGAAGTGATTAAAATTGCCGTCCCTGATGGCGAGAAGACCCTGAATGCCATCGACAGCCTGGCTGCGAGCGGTGCGAAAGGGTTTGTCATTTGTACCCCGGACCCGAAACTCGGCTCGGCAATCGCTGCCAAGGCGCGCGGTTACGACATGAAAGTCATCGCAGTGGATGACCAGTTTGTTAACGCCAAAGGCAAGCCGATGGATACCGTTCCTCTGGTTATGATGGCGGCGACCAAGATCGGCGAACGTCAGGGGGAAGAGCTGTACAAAGAGATGCAGAAACGCGGTTGGGATGTAAAAGAGACCGCCGTCATGGCGATTACGGCAAACGAGCTGGATACGGCGCGCCGCCGTACCGGTGGCTCAATGGAAGCGCTGAAATCAGCTGGCTTCCCGGAAAAACAGATCTACCAGGTGCCGACGAAATCCAATGATATCCCTGGCGCATTTGATGCCGCGAACTCCATGCTGGTTCAGCATCCAGAAGTGAAGCACTGGCTGGTTGTAGGTATGAACGACAACACCGTGCTGGGCGGCGTACGTGCGACGGAAGGCCAGGGCTTTAAAGCTGCCGATGTGATCGGCATCGGTATCAATGGCGTGGACGCGGTCAGCGAGCTGTCGAAGGCACAAGCCACAGGCTTCTACGGTTCGTTGCTGCCAAGCCCGGACGTACATGGCTATAAATCCAGCGAGATGCTCTACAACTGGGTGACCAAAGGCGCTGAACCGCCAAAATTCACGGAAGTGACTGACGTGGTATTAATCACGCGTGACAACTTTAAGGAAGAACTGGCCAAGAAAGGGTTAGGTGGTAAGTAATCGGCAGTAGAAAACACCCTCTGTCGCTGCGGCGGCAGAGGGGTTGATTAACGACTAACGACCCAGATTCACGGAGACGTTATGCAACAGTCTACCCCGTATCTCTCATTTCGCGGCATTGGAAAAACCTTTCCTGGCGTCAAAGCGCTAACGGATATCAGTTTTGACTGTTATGCCGGTCAGGTGCATGCGCTGATGGGTGAAAATGGCGCCGGGAAATCAACACTCTTAAAAATTCTCAGCGGTAATTACGCGCCTACCACGGGTTCTTTGGCGATTCTTGGGCAGGAGGTCACGTTTGCTGACACCACTGCCGCATTGAACGCCGGTGTCGCTATTATTTACCAGGAATTACATCTCGTGCCGGAAATGACCGTCGCTGAGAATATCTATCTTGGACAGTTGCCGCATAAAGGCGGAATTGTAAATCGATCGCTGCTTAATTATGAGGCCGGGTTGCAGTTAAAACATCTGGGTATGGATATTGATCCTGGCACCCCGCTGAAATATCTCTCGATCGGGCAGTGGCAGATGGTGGAAATCGCCAAAGCGCTGGCGCGTAACGCCAAAATTATCGCCTTTGATGAACCGACCAGCTCGCTCTCAGCCAGAGAGATTGAGAACCTATTCCGCGTTATTCGGGAACTGCGTAAAGAAGGTCGCATTATTCTGTACGTGTCGCACCGTATGGAAGAAATTTTCGCGCTGAGCGACGCCATTACCGTCTTCAAAGATGGTCGCTACGTCAAAACATTTGCCGACATGCAGCAGGTGAACCACGACGCGTTAGTGCAGGCGATGGTGGGACGCGATCTCGGCGATATCTACGGTTGGGAATCGAGGCCTTATGGTGCCGAACGTTTACGTCTGCATGAAGTGAAAGCGCCAGGCGTAAGAACACCGATCAGTTTGTCAGTGCGCAGCGGCGAAATTGTGGGGCTGTTTGGCCTGGTCGGCGCCGGACGCAGCGAGTTGATGAAAGGGTTGTTTGGCGGTACGCGAATCACCGGAGGTCAGGTATTTATTGATGAAAAACCGATTGATATTCGCAAGCCGGCCAATGCCATTGCGGCGGGGATGATGCTATGCCCGGAAGACCGTAAAGCCGAGGGGATTATCCCAGTGCATTCTGTACGCGACAATATCAACATCAGCGCGCGCCGTAAGCACGTCCGGGGCGGATGTCTTATCAACAACAGTTGGGAAGAGACTAACGCTGACCACCATATTCGTTCACTTAATATTAAAACGCCGGGAGCGGAGCAACTGATCATGAACCTCTCCGGCGGGAATCAGCAGAAGGCGATTCTGGGGCGCTGGTTGTCGGAAGAGATGAAAGTCATTTTGCTTGATGAGCCAACGCGCGGCATTGATGTGGGCGCAAAACACGAAATCTACAACGTTATCTACGCCCTGGCAGCACGAGGCGTTGCAGTGTTGTTTGCCTCCAGTGATTTACCTGAGGTTCTGGGCGTCGCCGACCGTATTGTGGTGATGAGGGAAGGTGAGATCGCCGGTGAATTGCTTCACGAACAGGCGGATGAACGGCAGGCTCTGAGCCTTGCTATGCCAAAAGTCAGCCAGGCAGTCGCCTGAGTAAGGAGAGTATGATGTCTTCTGTAACTACATCGGGATCGGGCGCACCTAAGTCGCCGTTTAATATTGGTCGCATTTGGGATCAGTACGGAATGCTGGTGGTGTTCGCGGTACTGTTCCTGGCCTGCGCTATTTTTGTGCCAAACTTTGCCACCTTTATCAATATGAAGGGGCTGGGGCTGGCCATCTCCATGTCTGGCATGGTGGCCTGCGGGATGCTGTTCTGCCTGGCATCCGGCGATTTCGACCTCTCTGTCGCCTCCGTTATTGCTTGCGCCGGTGTGACAACGGCCGTGGTCATCAACTTGACCGAAAGCCTGTGGATTGGCGTAGCGGCAGGGCTATTGCTCGGTGTGCTGTGCGGTCTGGTGAATGGTTTCGTGATTGCCCGCTTAAAAATCAACGCCCTGATTACCACACTGGCCACGATGCAGATTGTGCGCGGTCTGGCGTATATTATTTCCGACGGGAAAGCGGTCGGCATTGAAGACGAGAGCTTCTTTACTCTCGGTTATGCTAACTGGTTCGGGTTGCCTGCGCCGATCTGGTTAACGGTTGCCTGCCTGATAATCTTTGGTCTGCTGCTGAACAAAACCACGTTTGGTCGTAATACGCTGGCTATTGGCGGTAATGAAGAAGCGGCGCGTCTGGCCGGTGTTCCGGTTGTTCGCACCAAAATCATCATCTTTGTGCTCTCTGGTTTGGTTTCTGCTGCGGCAGGTATCATTCTGGCATCGCGTATGACCAGCGGTCAGCCGATGACCTCGATTGGTTATGAGCTGATTGTGATTTCTGCCTGTGTATTGGGTGGAGTCTCCCTCAAAGGCGGCATTGGAAAAATCTCCTATGTAGTGGCCGGGGTATTGATTCTGGGGACCGTGGAAAATGCCATGAACCTGTTGAATATTTCTCCCTTTGCGCAGTATGTGGTTCGCGGCTTAATCCTACTGGCAGCGGTGGTCTTCGACCGTTACAAACAGAAAGCGAAACGGACTGTGTGACGTTTTTATCAGCTAACTTCTCAGTATAGTTCCCCCGATCGCCAGCCGTGAGTACGGTTGGCGATTGTCTTTCAAAATGGCGAGCGCCGTCACACTGTCTATACTTATACCCGTCATACCGCAAGTCGCATGCGCGTCGGCTTTCCTCGTTCACCCCAGTCACTGACTTCGAAAAGCGCCTGGGGATTCGCTGTGTTGCCGACTTCCTGCAACTTGAATTTTTTAGGTTAAACATGCTGATGGGGCGCTTTTTGCCGCCCGAAAACCATGATAAAGAGGAGAAAAGGGTGACAGACTTGTTAACCGTATCCCCTGAATTATCTGCAAACCATGCCTGGTTTTTTGACCTTGATGGAACCCTGGCTGAGATACAGCCTCACCCCGACCAGGTGGCGATCCCGGACGCCGTTCTCCGGGCGTTACACCGCCTTGCGACACAGAATGCAGGGGCACTGGCATTGATTTCAGGGCGTTCGATGGCTGAACTTGACGCTCTGACAACCCCTTTTCGTTTTCCGCTTGCCGGCGTACACGGAGCCGAGCGCCGTGATATCAATGGTCAAACCCATATAGTGACGCTGCCACAGGCGTTAAAACGTGACGTTTACAACCAGTTATCTGCGGCGCTGGAAAACCTGCCGGGCGCTGAACTGGAAACCAAAAATATGGCTTTTGCGCTGCATTATCGACAGGCGCCGCAGCATGAAGCGACGCTATTGAAACTCGCGAAATGTATTACCGCTCTCTGGCCGCAGTTAGCGCTACAGCCGGGTAAATGTGTGCTGGAGATTAAACCTCGGGGAACTAATAAAGGTGAAGCCATTGCCGCATTTATGCAGGAAGCCCCCTTTGCAGGCCGTATTCCCCTGTTTTTAGGTGATGATCTTACTGATGAAGCGGGGTTCGCGGCGGTAAATCGGGCTGGCGGCATGTCGATTAAAGTCGGCGGCGGGGAGACACAGGCCAACTGGCGTTTAGCCAGCGTGCCGGACGTCTGGCGTTGGCTGGCGCAGATCCATTATCCACAACAAAAACAAAAATCAGCGAGTGACAGGAGAGATGGCTATGAGTCGTTTAGTCGTAGTATCTAATCGAATTGCGTCCCCCGATAATAAAGGCAGTGCGGGTGGGCTGGCGGTTGGTGTGCTGGGCGCTCTGAAAGCAACGGGGGGGTTGTGGTTCGGCTGGAGTGGGGAGACGGGGGACGAGGATAAACCGTTAAAGAAAGTGACTCGCGGGAACATGACCTGGGCGTCTTTTAATCTGAGCGAGCAGGATTACGACGAGTATTACTGCCAGTTTTCTAACGCTGTTTTGTGGCCTGCATTTCATTACCGACTGGATTTAGTGCAGTTTCAGCGCAATGCCTGGGAGGGATATCTGCGGGTCAATGCGTTGCTGGCAGACAAACTGCTGCCACTGTTGAAAGAAGATGACATGATCTGGGTCCATGACTATCACTTGCTGCCGTTTGCGAGCGAATTACGCCAGCGTGGTGTGAATCATCGGATGGGCTTTTTTCTGCATATTCCGTTCCCGACACCCGAAATTTTTAACGCATTGCCGCCCCATCATTCGTTGCTGGAGCAGTTGTGTGATTTCGATTTACTTGGATTCCAGACCGAAAACGACCGACTGGCTTTCCTGGACTGTCTGGCGAGTCAGACCCGGGTCAGCACACGCAATCGACGTCATACGGCGTGGGGCAAAACATTTTGTACTGACGTGTATCCGATTGGCATTGCGCCGGAGGAGATTGCGCAGCAGGCAAAGGGCGCGCTGCCGCCAAAACTGGCGCAGTTGAAGGCGGAATTGAAGCATGTGCAGAACATTTTTTCTGTTGAGCGGCTGGACTATTCGAAAGGATTACCCGAGCGTTTTCAGGCTTATGAGGCTCTGCTGGAGCATTATCCCCAGCATCACGGCAACATTCGCTATACGCAAATTGCGCCGACGTCGCGTGGCGATGTGCAGGCTTATCAGGATATTCGCCACCAACTGGAGACGGAAGCAGGGCGGATCAACAGCAAATACGGTCAACTGGGCTGGACGCCGCTCTACTACCTGAATCAACATTTTGATCGCAAACTGCTGATGAAAGTATTTCGTTACTCAGATGTGGGGCTGGTGACGCCATTACGCGATGGCATGAACCTGGTGGCGAAGGAATATGTTGCCGCGCAGGATCCCGCCAACCCCGGTGTACTGGTGCTTTCACAGTTTGCCGGAGCGGCAAACGAACTCACATCCGCGTTAATTGTGAATCCGTATGACAGGGACGACGTCGCCGCTGCGTTGGATCGCGCATTGACCATGCCGCTTGCCGAACGTATTTCGCGCCATGCGGAAATGCTGGCGGTGATCATCAAAAACGATATTCATAGCTGGCAGGAACGCTTTATTCACGACCTAAAAGAAGTTGCACCGCGTACCGCCGAAAGTCAGCAGCGGAATAAAGTCGCGACCTTTCCTAAACTCGCCTGACATTTGCACTGCGGCGCTTATTCACCCGCCAGCGGCACCAACAAAACATCTACCTGGCTGGTGCTGATCACACTTTTCGCAGAGCAGGAGGCTCGCGAAAAAAAACTGTGGTTATGATTTCCGTAAATGACCAAATCCACCGAATGTTTTCGGCACACATCCAGAATATGTTGGTTGAGCTCCCCATACGTAATAAAGGTGTGCTCAATGGGATAATCCGCGTCACTACTGAGTGTATTAAGAAAATCCTGTGTCTCCTCCTGCATCACTTCGCGTAAATCCTCCAGCATCGGCGCAGCGAACTGGTTATAGATCTCAGGGTCGGAGGCGAGAGTAATCAGACTAATGCGGGCATTGACGGGGCGCGCGATGGAAACGGCTTTGGCTAAAAGTTGGCGGCTTTCTGGCGTAATAGCTACGGCGACAAGGATATGAGTGTAGCTCATAACTCGCTCCTTATTATTGCAGGAATATGAGGTGGTTCTTCAGCTTTACTCTGTTTAAACCAATACTGCAACGCTTAGAGAGCGCAATTGTGTGAGGGTTATTATAATTATTTATTAGCTATTCTTATGATTGAAATCGTAAAAAAAATCACCAGAAAGACACTTTTATGTGATTTAAATTAAATTCCCTGGGTATGAAAACGAAATGTTAATTGCAATGTAACAAGAATTAACATATAACCTATGGTAACTATAGGGTATTAATTAACTCACCTTAATATTTAAGTTATTGTTTTAGTAGAATTAAATATTACACATCAAAAAAACAACATACCTGGTAATTTTATATTTTCATTATGTGATATTCACCATGTGAAATAAACTGGTTGTGACTATTTATTGAGCGCCTGGTCGGATCTCTGGAATGCAATACGTGTTCACTCGGTTAATAAACACACAAAATAAAAGCTTAACTGATGGGTTTATGTTAAGTATTTGGGTAATTATGTGACATTGATCACATATTTTTCAAATTCGCGGCTCCGCTCCGTTGTATGTGACGATGGCGGCGAGTAGAGTTGCGTCGAATTAGGAAAAATCTTAGGTATTTGTAAGAATTGATGAAAACGTGTAAATGGCGAGTGTTCCCTGGAGGGAGTGCTTTCCAGTGCGCGTTTGTCCCTGCACACAGCTATGCATTTGACCTTCTTGATTTTTTTACCGGGGATTCCCGGCGACATCACGGGGTGCGGTTTTACCGCATAAAAATAAAATGGGTTATTCTGGATGGGAACAATGCACACATCCGAGTTGCTGAAACATATCTATGACATCAATTTGTCATATTTACTTCTTGCACAGCGTCTGATCGTACAGGACAAAGCATCCGCGATGTTCCGCCTGGGCATCAGTGAAGAGATGGCGAACACGCTGGGAACGCTGACGCTTCCGCAAATGGTCAAGTTGGCCGAAACAAATCAATTAGTGTGTCATTTCCGTTTTGACAGCAGCCAGACGATCACGCGTCTGACGCAGGATTCGCGTGTCGACGATCTTCAGCAAATTCATACCGGCATCATGCTGTCGACGCGTCTGCTCAACGACGTGAATCAGGCTGAAGAGATGGCGCGTAAGAAAAGGGCCTGATGATGAGCGAAAAAAGCATTGTTCAGGAAGCGCGCGATATCCAGTTAGCCATGGAATTGATCACGCTTGGCGCCCGGTTGCAAATGCTGGAGAGTGAAACACAGTTAAGTCGCGGTCGTCTCATCAAGCTGTACAAAGAATTACGCGGCAGTCCTCCGCCAAAAGGGATGCTTCCTTTTTCCACCGACTGGTTTATGACATGGGAGCAGAACATTCATGCGTCCATGTTTTGTAATGCCTGGCAGTTCTTACTCAAAACAGGTTTATGCAGCGGTGTGGATGCGGTGATCAAAGCGTATCGCCTTTACCTGGAGCAGTGCCCGCAGCCGGAAGAAGGGCCGTTGCTCGCGCTGACCCGCGCCTGGACACTGGTACGTTTTGTGGAAAGTGGTTTGCTTGAATTGTCGCGCTGCAATTGCTGTGACGGTAATTTTATCACCCACGCGCACCAGCCTCCGGGCAGCTTTGCCTGCAGTTTATGCCAGCCTCCTTCCCGCGCCGTAAAAAGACGTAAACTTTCCCGCGATGCTGCCGATATTATTCCACAACTGCTGGATGAACAGATCGAACAGGCTGTTTAACCGATACGGTGTGGACAAACACTCCAGCAGCGGTAAGCGATTACCGCTGCTTTTTTTTGCCTCGCGTACGCGTTAATGCCCCGACTGCGCATCCTGCCATAGTCAACAGCGGAAGGATGATGTCGTGCTTATCTTATTAGGTTACCTGGTGGTTATCGGTACAGTTTTCGGCGGTTATGTGATGACCGGCGGACACCTTGGGGCACTCTATCAACCAGCTGAACTGGTCATTATCGGTGGCGCGGGTATAGGGGCGTTTATTGTCGGTAATAACGGCAAAGCCATCAAAGGGACGATGAAAGCGATCCCGTTACTGTTTCGACGTTCGAAATACACAAAAGCAATGTATATGGATTTATTGGCGCTGCTCTATCGCCTGATGGCCAAGTCGCGCCAGCAGGGGATGTTCTCGCTGGAGCGAGACATTGAAAATCCAGGCGAAAGTGAAATTTTCGCCAGCTATCCACGCATTCTTGCCGATGCGGTCATGCTTGATTTTATTGTCGATTATTTGCGTCTGATCATCAGCGGCAACATGAATACCTTCGAAATTGAAGCGTTGATGGATGAAGAAATTGAGACCCACGAAAGTGAATCAGAAGTCCCTGCCAACAGTCTGGCGTTAGTCGGCGACTCGTTACCGGCGTTTGGCATCGTGGCGGCGGTGATGGGGGTGGTGCATGCACTGGCTTCCGCTGACCGACCGGCCGCCGAACTCGGCGCATTGATAGCGCATGCGATGGTGGGAACATTCCTCGGGATCTTATTGGCTTATGGGTTTATTTCACCGCTGGCCAGCGTCTTACGCCAGAAGAGTGCCGAAACCAGCAAAATGATGCAGTGCGTGAAGGTCACTCTGCTCTCGAATCTGAACGGTTACGCGCCGCCGATCGCCGTCGAGTTTGGCCGCAAAACGCTCTATTCCAGCGAACGTCCGTCATTTATTGAGCTGGAAGAGCATGTGCGCGCGGTGAGAAATCCGAATCCGCAGCAGCAGACGACGACCGAGGAAGCATGAAAAATCAGGCCCATCCCATCGTCGTTGTAAAACGACGAAAACATAAAGGTCACGGCGGCGGTGCGCACGGCTCGTGGAAAATTGCCTATGCCGACTTTATGACCGCAATGATGGCCTTTTTTCTGGTCATGTGGCTGATTTCCATCTCCAGTCCGAAAGAGTTGATCCAGATTGCGGAATATTTTCGCACCCCGCTGGCAACGGCAGTGACGGGGGGCAATCGAATCTCGAACAGTCAAAGCGCCATTCCTGGCGGCGGTGACGACTACACCCAGCAGCAGGGGGAAGTCAACAAACAGCCGAATATCGATGAGCTGAAAAAGCGTATGGAGCAAAGCCGTCTGAGCAAGTTGCGCGGCGATCTCGATCAGTTGATTGAGTCTGACCCCAAACTGCGCGCGTTACGCCCACATCTGAAGATTGATCTGGTTCAGGAAGGGCTGCGCATTCAGATTATCGACAGCCAGAATCGCCCGATGTTTAAAACCGGTAGCGCTGAGGTTGAACCGTATATGCGCGATATTCTGCGCGCCATCGCGCCGGTGCTTAACGGTATTCCGAACCGCGTTAGTCTCTCCGGGCATACCGATGACTTCCCTTATGCCAACGGTGAAAAAGGGTACAGCAACTGGGAACTGTCTGCTGATCGCGCCAATGCGTCGCGCCGGGAGTTGGTCAGCGGCGGCCTGGATGATGGAAAAGTGTTACGGGTGGTTGGCATGGCGGCCACGATGCGCATGAGCGATCGTGGCCCCGATGACGCCATCAACCGCCGTATCAGCCTGTTAGTTCTCAATAAACAGGCAGAACAGGCCATTTTGCATGAAAACGCTGAAAGCCAGAATGAGCCAGTAAGTGTCTTACAACAGCCAGCGGCAGCGCCGTCGGCAAGCGTTCCCACATCGCCACCAGCCAATCCGAGGTGATAGCGTGAGCATGGATATTAGCGATTTTTATCAGACTTTTTTTGATGAAGCTGACGAGTTGTTGGCTGACATGGAACAGCACCTGCTTGATTTGGTGCCTGAAGCCCCGGATTCAGAACAACTGAATGCGATTTTTCGTGCTGCGCATTCGATAAAAGGTGGCGCCGGTACGTTTGGTTTTACCGTTTTGCAGGAAACCACCCACTTGATGGAAAACCTGCTGGATGAAGCCCGGCGCGGTGAGATGCAGCTCAATACCGACATTATCAACCTGTTTTTGGAAACGAAAGACATTATGCAAGAACAGCTCGACGCCTATAAAAGCTCTGAAGAGCCGGATGCCGCAAGCTTCGAATACATCTGCAATGCGTTACGTCAGTTAGCGCTGGAAGCCAAAGGCGAAACAGCGCCTGCCATCGTGAGCGCCGCCAAACTCAGTGTTGCAGACAGTATGGCGATTCAGGAAGAGACCGCGACGCCGCAGGGCAGCGAAGAGACGCAATTGCGCATTGTACTGTCTCGCCTGAAAGCCAATGAAGTCGATTTACTGGAAGCAGAATTGGGGAATCTCGCCACCTTGACGGATGTCGTCAAAGGGGCCGATAGCCTCTGCGCGACGCTGGATGGCGGTATTGCGGAAGATGACATTATCGCGGTGCTCTGCTTTGTGATTGAGGCCGACCAGATTGCGTTTGAGCTGGTGCCTGTCACGCCTGCCAGCCACGAGGCGTCAGCGGTGGCCGAGGTGTCGCCAGCACAGACCCCGGCGGTCGTTTCTGCGGTGAAGAGCGCGACCCGCGATCTGCAGCCCGCACGTGCGGAACGTGAAAAACCGGCTCGTGCCAGTGAATCGACCAGCATTCGCGTGGCGGTTGAGAAAGTGGATCAACTGATCAATCTGGTCGGCGAACTGGTGATTACCCAGTCGATGCTGGCGCAACGCTCCAACGAACTGGACCCGGTAAATCACGGCGATCTCATCACCAGTATGGGGCAGTTACAACGTAACGCCCGCGATCTGCAAGAGTCTGTCATGTCGATTCGTATGATGCCGATGGAGTACGTTTTCAGCCGTTTCCCACGGCTGGTGCGCGATCTGGCAAGCAAGCTGGGCAAGCAGGTCGAACTGACCCTGGTCGGTAGCTCGACGGAACTGGACAAGAGCCTGATTGAACGCATTATCGATCCCTTGACGCACCTGGTGCGCAACAGTCTCGACCACGGGATTGAGTTACCGGAAAAACGCCTTGAATCCGGGAAAGGTGCCGTTGGGAATCTGATCCTTTCCGCCGAACATCAGGGTGGGAATATCTGCATTGAAGTGACCGACGATGGCGCGGGGCTTAACCGTGAACGCATCCTGGCAAAAGCGCTGTCGCAAGGAATGGCGATCCACGAAAACATGACCGACGACGAAGTGGGGATGTTGATTTTTGCCCCAGGTTTCTCGACGGCGGAGCAGGTGACGGATGTTTCTGGTCGCGGTGTCGGCATGGACGTGGTGAAACGTAACATTCAGGAAATGGGCGGCCACGTTGAGATCCAGTCAAAACAGGGCGCCGGCACCACCATTCGAATTTTGCTACCGCTGACGCTGGCCATCCTCGACGGGATGTCGGTACGCGTGGCAAACGAAGTCTTCATTTTACCTCTGAATGCGGTGATGGAGTCGCTCCAGCCGCGCGAAGAAGACCTGCATCCGTTGGCAGGCGGCGAACGCGTGCTGGAAGTGCGTGGGGAATATTTGCCGCTGGTGGAGCTGTGGAAACTTTTCGATGTGGTTGGCGCGAAAACAGAAGCGACCCAGGGCATCGTCGTGATCCTGCAAAGCGCCGGACGACGCTATGCGTTGCTGGTTGACCAGCTTATTGGCCAGCACCAGGTGGTGGTTAAAAATCTGGAGAGTAACTACCGCAAAGTGCCGGGCATTTCGGCCGCCACCATTTTGGGCGACGGCAGCGTTGCGCTAATTGTGGATGTTTCTGCGCTGCAGGGTTTAAACCGCGAACAACGTATGGCGATCACCGCCGCCTGATTGAGTGAGGAAGGAAAGAAATATGACCGGTATGAGTAATGTAACCAAACTGGCCGGCGAGCCGTCAGGTCAGGAATTCCTGGTTTTTACACTGGGAGACGAAGAGTACGGCATCGACATTCTGAAAGTGCAGGAAATTCGCGGCTACGATCAGGTGACACGTATCGCTAACACGCCCTCGTTCATCAAAGGGGTGACCAATCTGCGTGGCGTTATTGTGCCGATTGTGGATCTGCGTGTGAAGTTTAGCCAGGGCGACGTTGATTATAACGACAATACGGTGGTGATTGTCCTGAATCTGGGGCAACGCGTCGTCGGTATCGTGGTGGATGGCGTGTCGGATGTGTTGTCGCTGACGGCGGATCAAATTCGACCGGCTCCGGAGTTTGCCGTGACCTTGTCGACGGAGTATCTGACGGGGTTGGGCGCGCTGGGCGATCGTATGCTGATTCTGGTGAATATCGAAAAACTGTTGAACAGCGAGGAGATGGCGCTGCTGGATATCGCGGCGTCTCATGTGGCGTAATGCTGCTTAGTTAAGCAATTATCGAGAATCTGTCACTCTGGTGAAGGGGGACGTTCACCTTATGTCCACCGCCTCTCTGCAATCACATTACCTGTGAACGTGCAAGGGAGGCTCACCGCCGCCTCCCTTGCAACCCTGGCTCCCGGCGGGAAAATCGTCGCTTCGCGATACATTCGCCTTATGCCGTCTGCCTTTCGGGTCGGGGTCGAGCCTGCATCCCTGCAGGCCGTCCCCTCCGCCCGCGTCCCTGCGGGCGGACCCGGTCAGCCGTCAACGTCTCATCGATTTTCGAGCCGGACCGTGGTGTCGCTTCCGCATTCTGACTTTCAGTGATTTCCGTTTAGCTGTTTAAAC
>NZ_NRDO01000069.1 GCF_010231475.1 Citrobacter sp. NCU1
CGGAACAATTTGAAAACCAGAATCTCGCTTAGGGTTGTGTCCACATTACGTGGGTAAGATCATGATGGCTTCCTGTTCTATCACGCATCCATAACAGACCGTGCAGACGGCAAGCGTTCAACGTGGCATACACAGCGTTTCACGAGGTTTAAGCGGAAAGCATTGGGTGAAGCTGGGAACGAGAAGAAAGTATTCCACTCATTACGCCATGCCTTCGCGCAGCAGCTCGACCGCAACAAAGTACCTGAAGACAGAATAGCTCTATTGATGGGACACGAGCGAGGAAGCACGGAAAGTTTCAAGACATACTCAAAGAATGCCGCATCACCTGTAGAGCTGGCTGGCTACATTGAGTTAATTAACTACGACATTTAGCCAATTCGAAAAAAAGCCCCTACTGCGAGCCTCTCGGCAATGAGACGTTCACAGCAGGGGCTTTTGCGTTGCTCGTGGTTAGGAGGCTGCAAGTTCAGGCTACGCGCTCAGCTAAACAGGGAGCAAGGCACAATCAGCTATTCGTAATCGTTCATTCCTCCTATGGTCAGGGTTTATTCGAGTGATGGGTAAATGATTGATGGAATGGGGGGAAAAGAAGCTGGTGGCTGTGGAAAAGATGATAGGGGATCTATGGCAATGACTGCGATTCAGTGCGCTACGTGCATTCTGATAATCCAGTAGGGTAATTCCCGCCGTACATCCACGTAGCACAACCAATTCAGGCAGCTATTTGTTCAAGGTAATCGAGGCAAGTAGCTTCAATCTCATCATCGTTCACCGCTTCCACTGCTTCCAATCGCTCAAGCCAGAAGTCGATAGACTTGCTTGCTGACATTACGGCATTGGTCACCTGGTGGATGTATTGTTTGCTATAAGACTGGAAGCTTCGTCTGTTCATCCATTCCCCGACATTAGCTGATGAGATTACGGGTAATTCTCTCAACATCTTCATCATCGTTCCACGGTTCATGGGCAATCCAGTGTACTTAGCCGAACCATTCAACCTTGCCGCGCCTGTGACTACATCATTAACCCATGATGGATAATTGCTCAGTAATGAACCTTCGTTGTCTGCATCAAAGTAGCCCAATCCATCCAGTTCAAAGCTCATGTCTTCGGCTGATGCTGGACAACGCCTGAGTAGCCATGTACGGGTGAAAGTGTTGTCCCAGATAATAGGGGGACGGCCTGCTTTCTTCTTTGGTATTTCTGGGTCGTTAGCTGCATCCGGTATTGAATGCAGGTCAATCATTGTCATTCGTTTAACTCCATTTAGGTTATCTGTCCTATGGTCAGGGTTTATTCCGACTTCTCTTTCCAGTGACGTTTAACTGTACTCACGTCCACGCTTAGCGCCTCTGCTACTTTGGATTGTGATAGCCCTTGAGCCTTCAACTCCTGCACTTTCTGGTACGTTTTCACCGCTACAGGACGGCCAATAATCTTGCCCTCTTTTCTCGCTCGAGCTTGCCCTTCCAGTGTACGTTCACGAATACGCGCCTTCTCGAACTCAGCAAATGAAGCGATGAGCTGGAGCATTAACTGCCCTTCTGGTGTGGTTAAATCCTTAACAGGCAAGTCCAGACAAATGAGGTTAACGCCCTTGTCGGTTAAAAGTTTAACGGTCTGCTGTACGTCGATGTTGTCACGGCCTAAGCGGTCGAGCTTGAGCACAACCAGCTTGTCGCCGGGTTCCAGCTTGATGAGCAGCTCTTTGAAGCCGGGACGCTCTACCGCCACAACACCACCTGAAATAGTCTCAGAGATTACACGGTCAGGGCGAACGTCATAGCCAGCCTTGCGCATAGCCAGCACCTGATTCTCAGTATCTTGCTCACCAGTTGAGACACGGCAGTAAGCGAAAGTACGGTTGTTCTGATTCATGGTTACTTCCTTGTCGAAGATGAACGGTGTGCTCATCAAGTGTCATTATCCTATGACACCAGCTCAACAAGTGTCAACCCCCACTTAATAAACCCACATGTGAGACTAAATCACTAAGGGCATTAAACGGTCGTTTGTTGCCACCACCACCAGCAAAGGCAAGGATTGAGAAGATGATAGGGCAAACGCATCAAGTCAGGTAGCATGAAACGCCCCTCGATTGGTTACTTTTTAATTAGTCTGACAGTTATAAGAGAACTTTAAGACCACAAGATCAGGTAGACACGACCAGCTTTCTTCCTTGTATTAACCGTAATTGTAATCAATGAAAGATAAATGAAGGATGAGCATGCTTCTTATCTGACAGTTCCTGCCTGACATCTGACAGACCCGTAAGCTTTACAGGCAGAAACTGTCCGGGACTACAAAATGTCTTAGATGTAATTACTACCAATGACAAACAATAGATGTCACTTACAAGATGTCATAAAGATAGTCCGTTTTATCTGAACCCCTATGGGTAGGGGAAATTATGCACTCACTCACCTCATTGCCTATAGAGAACAACAGGTGACAGCAGGTCTACCCAGCAGGAAAACGAGAGGGATACAGCAAGAAATCAGCAGGCCAACAGCAGGGGGGTACGGGGGGGAGCACGGGGTCACGCAGCTTCTTATAAGCCCCCTCACAGTTTTCTCAAATTTACCGAGAGGTCCCAGTTAGCACATTAACGAGCGTCCTTATCTACTTATTCTATAATGCACTGTGGTCACTCCAATCAACCCCACATCATGCGCTGAATGGCTGCCACGTCTTCCCGTATCAGGTGACTGCGCGATTGCATCGAGAGAAGAAAGTCTTCGTCAAGCTCGCACTCTCGAATCATCTCAACACGCCTGATTCTCACTGTTTTTAGCTCACTGACGAATTCAAGCGCTGACACCTGCGTAGAGCGACAGGCTTCACCATGTCCCTGTGCTTCCATAACCATGCGTGCCGTAAGCGAGGTGGCAATTATGCGACAAAGTGCCAGCTCTAACTCTAAATAACTTTCCAATGCCGTAGCGGAACATTGGCGCTTGCCGTCATTTTGCCCTTCTAGAAACTGAGCATTGAAGCCCCGCGAAAGCAGGCTCACTAATGGCTCTAGCTCACCTACAATAGCGCAGTACCGGTCAATCGTTTCTGCAATTCTCTTTCCTCTCAGGCTGGACAGCTTTGTGCGCGTGCTGAGTACAGTGGCAAGATTTGCGGTCTGCGAAATTGCAGTATCTATGTTGGATTGATCGGTTCCCTGCCCGGCGTTCGCTGTGGCAAGCTCCGTTATCATGGTGAGAGCGATTGCACCAGACAGTAGGCGCTCTACTTCATGGGATAGATGGATGAGCGCTTCAAGTTCGCGGGTTGTAGGCTTCTTTTGCCAGAACATTCGTTATCTTCCTTTATAGTTACTTATGATGCGAGGGCGCCCTAGGTATGCTTCCCACTTGCTTATGTCGATGCCCGGAGCATGTCACCTAACTTCTTGTCTTCATTGTAACTATACAAGAGATAAGAGCGTGGACGATTGATGCTGTAACCCTACACTCTACCCGTGATGATACAAAAAGGGACCAGCAAGCATCTTAACGATACCTACCAGTCTCTAGAGAATAACACCATGTCCACGAGCATCGCTGTAGTACGCCTTATTCACCGTCGCCCGTATGAAGTCATGACGTGCGCCTTGAAGTAATCTGGTCTTCTCCGTATCGCGCCGCCTGCCCCTCTCAGCAGGTCGTTGATAACTTCCGTGCCTTCCAGCTCAACCATGCTCACTACAACCTATTTGTTGTTCAGCAGGAATTTAGGCAATAGAAACCATAAAGCACCAGAATGGGTACTTACAGATAGGCCGTCAGGCATCGTTAGATTGTCGCAGTGATACGGTCAGTGAGTCAGGTACACATTATCGTATGCGTGATACGGGGTAGAGCCAGTTACTTTCCCGAACTGGTTAGGAATCCCATTACTTGCCTGTTTGTCCCGTGCTTAAAGGTCGCCGTTAGCGTCACTGCTTCAAGGAGTGTTTAGAGTCGTTGGCTCGACATTAGCTTCAAATTGATTTACTGATACGTGATTGAGCGTAGCAACTACACGCCGCTATGAGTTAGAATCCTTATTCGCCACTACTAACTACAGCGGCAACTTCAGATACTGTGGGATGTACTTTTCTCCCCTACAAGAAAGACAGATTTACTTGTCTAACTCACGGATTTCTAAGGGAAAAAAGTGATTGGTGCCGAAGGCCGGACTCGAACCGGCACGTATTTCTACGGTTGATTTTGAATCAACTGCGTCTACCGATTTCGCCACTTCGGCACTGAAGAGGTATGCGGAAAACGTTGTGGATTATACCTGTCGCACGCCACCATGCAAGCGTCAGCTAACGATTGTCACTCTAAGTGTCGAAAAAAGCAGCGTCATTCCTGTCCTGATGCTCTCCTTTCCTGGATCCTACTGACCATCTCAAATCAGACAGGATTTTTAACCAGAATCTTCCTCGCAGAAAAAATGCAACTTGATCTGGTCGGTTTACATTTACGATTGTTTGATATGAGATATCGTTACAAAATCTAGTAATAGTCATTGCTAACCGTTCTCAGGACATCGTTATGCGTTTTTATCAGGTTGAGCCCACGCTGGAGAACTACTGGCGTGGGATTATCCTCTTCGGCAAAAATGTTGCTTCCTACAAATTTGCACTAGCCCACGCCTTATACGACCTAAAACCTGACGGTAACGATCTGATCCTGCTGGAGGATTTGGCCGTACCATTCAGTGCCCATTTATGCCGCCATCTGAAACATGCGCCAAAGCAGATTACCTCTCGTAGCAGCCAGTTTATTGCCACTTGCTCACAATTCAATAACGGCGAAATCACCCGCGATGAGCTCACTACAATTTCCGTTCGGCAAGGGTTCAATAATGTCATTGATGCCTTTCATAATGTAAATCAAGGGGAGATCGAGAAACGCTTTTTTATTGATGAACGCAAAACGCATAAGGGCATTCGGCTGACCGAAAACTTCTACTACCTGAGGGAGCGCCAGCAGTACCGGAATCTTAGCTTTGAGACGGACGCACGCTGGAACCTGGTAGAGCAGGCCTGGGCAATGAACATATCCAGTCAGCTTATTAACGTCGAATACGATAGCAACGAGCAAATGCTTTTCAGCAAAAACAATGAGCGTCGCGTGTCCATCTCCAGTTGTCGTGACAGTCTGAACGGTTATCAGAAAGGGCGTTGCTTCTACTGTTTCGCACCCATTGGCTTACAGCCTGGTGACGATAACTTTGCCGATGTCGATCATTTCATCCCCTGGAAAGCACGAGGGCATGTGGCAAATATTGATGGCGTCTGGAATTTGGTGTTAGCCTGCAAGGAATGTAATCGCGGGGAAAAAGGTAAGTTTGCACAACTCCCCTCTGCCAGATTACTTCAGCGTTTGCGGGACAGAAATGAATACTTCATCAGCAGCCATCTTCCTCTGCGTGAAACACTGATTCGCCAGACTGGCGCAACGAAAGCTCTCAGAGAGACATTTCTGAACGACAGCTGGAATGAGGCAATTAAAATACTCTTTCACCAGTGGGAACCCATTGCACAAGGAATGGATACATTTTAATGACAATCGAATATTACCAGCAACACGCACAGAAATTCTTCAGTTCAACAGTTAATGTCGATATGGATTCGCTGTACCTGCCCTTTCTCAAAAACATCCCCGCAGGTGGACGTATTCTGGATGCCGGGTGCGGTTCAGGACGCGACAGTAAGGCATTTTTACAGAAAGGGTACCAGGTTGAAGCCTTCGATGCCTCGCCGGAAATGGTTAACCTGGCCAGTCAATATGCGGAGATCCCCGTTGTACAGATGACATTTAGCGATGTAGACATCGCTGAGCGATTTGATGGCATCTGGTGCTGCGCCTCTTTGCTACACGTTAGTGCAGAAGAGCTACCTGACGTGATGAATAAACTGGTTCGAGCGCTTAAACCCGGTGGGATCTGGTATGTATCATTCAAATATGGTGAAACTGAACGGGTGAAGGATGGCCGTCATTTTACCGATCTCAATGAGCAGAGGCTTGATAAACTGCTCGCGTCGCTAACTGACATCGTTCTTGATAGCCGTTGGAAGACTGTAGATAAGCGCCCCGATCGCGATGAAATGTGGTTAAACGCGATATTGCAGAAAAAACCTTAATCCCCCTTCTGCAAAGCGCCCCTGCCGACCATGCTCTACACTTCCAGTTCAACACCTACCGAGGGAAACACGATGTCCATTATAAAAAGCTATGCCGCAAAAGAGGCGGGCAGCAAACTCGAATTGTATGAATATGATGCCGGTGAACTCAGGCCGGAAGATGTTGAGGTGCAGGTCGACTACTGCGGTATCTGCCATTCCGATCTTTCCATGATCGACAACGAATGGGGATTCTCTCAGTATCCGCTGGTTGCCGGGCATGAAGTGATTGGCCGCGTAGCGGCGCTCGGTAGCGCAGCTCAGGGAAAAGGGTTGCAGGTCGGGCAACGTGTGGGCGTTGGCTGGACTGCTCGCAGCTGCGGGCATTGTGATGCCTGTATCAGCGGTAATCAGATTAACTGTCTGGAAGGAGCCGTAGCCACCATTCTCAACCGTGGTGGTTTTGCTGAGAAGCTGCGGGCAGACTGGCAGTGGGTTATCCCGCTTCCACAGAATATAGATATTGAGTCTGCAGGCCCGCTGTTATGCGGCGGTATCACCGTCTTTAAACCTCTGCTGATGCATCACATCACCGCGACCAGTCGCGTGGGGGTGATCGGTATCGGCGGTCTTGGGCACATCGCCATTAAATTGCTGCACGCGATGGGTTGTGAAGTGACCGCATTCAGCTCGAATCCGTCGAAAGAGCCGGAAGTGCTGGCGATGGGAGCCGATAAGGTAGTGAACAGTCGCGATCCGGAAGCGTTAAATGCGCTCGCAGGCCAGTTTGATCTCATTATCAATACCGTTAACGTCGATCTCGACTGGCAGCCCTATTTCGAAGCTCTGGCCTATGGCGGACATTTCCATACTGTCGGCGCAGTGATGAAGCCGCTACCTGTTCCGGCATTTACGTTGATTGCAGGCGATCGCAGTATCTCCGGTTCGGCAACCGGTACGCCCTATGAACTGCGCAAGCTGATGAAGTTTGCCGGGCGCAGCAAGGTCGCGCCGACCACAGAGTTGTTCCCAATGTCGCAAATCAACGAAGCCATCCAGCATGTTCGCGACGGCAAAGCGCGTTACCGCGTGGTGCTGAAAGCCGACTTCTAATCCCCTCTTACGGGTGGCGTTGCCGCCCGTTTATCCCTGTCGCTTCGGAATCCGCTTCGCAAAGTCAGGAATTTCGCGATGTGGAACGCCCGGTGGTTGCCTATACTCCAGGCAGGATAAATGGAGGAAATCTCATGAGCGCACCTTTATTAATTGCCCGCACGCCAGACACCGAGCTGTTCTTACTGCCAGGCATGGCCAACCGTCACGGGCTGATCACCGGCGCGACGGGGACCGGTAAAACGGTCACGTTGCAAAAGCTGGCCGAATCGCTGTCGGAAATCGGCGTTCCGGTGTTTATGGCGGATGTGAAAGGCGATCTGACGGGCGTTGCGAAAGAGGGGGTAGCCTCGGAAAAACTGCTTACCCGGCTAAACAACATCGGTATCACCGACTGGCAGCCACACGCCAATCCGGTAGTAGCGTGGGATATTTTCGGCGAAAAAGGCCATCCGGTACGGGCGACCATCTCCGATCTCGGGCCGCTACTGCTTGCGCGCCTGCTCAACCTGAATGAGGTCCAGTCCGGCGTACTGGATATTATCTTTCGTATTGCCGATGACCAGGGGCTATTACTGCTGGATTTCAAAGACCTGCGGGCCATTACGCAATACATTGGCGATAACGCCAAATCCTTCCAGAATCAGTACGGCAATATCAGTAGCGCATCGGTCGGGGCTATCCAGCGTGGCCTGCTGACCCTTGAGCAACAGGGCGCGACACACTTCTTTGGCGAGCCCATGCTTGAGATCACAGACTGGATGCGTGTGGACGCCAACGGTAAAGGGATTATCAACATCCTCAGCGCAGAAAAGCTTTACCAGATGCCAAAACTGTATGCCGCCAGCCTGCTCTGGATGCTCTCCGAACTTTATGAGCAGTTGCCGGAAGCGGGCGATCTGGAGAAACCGAAGTTGGTTTTCTTCTTCGATGAGGCGCATCTGTTGTTTAACGATGCGCCACAAGTGCTGCTGGATAAAATCGAACAGGTTATTCGTCTTATCCGCTCAAAAGGCGTCGGCGTCTGGTTCGTCTCACAAAACCCATCCGACATCCCCGACAACGTGCTCGGGCAGTTGGGTAATCGCGTGCAACATGCCCTGCGCGCCTTCACACCGAAAGATCAGAAAGCGGTAAAAACCGCAGCGCAGACAATGCGGGCGAATCCGGCATTTGATACTGAAAAAGCCATTCAGGAGTTGGGTACTGGCGAAGCGCTAATTTCGTTTCTTGATGCTAAAGGCAGTCCGTCGGTGGTGGAACGTGCAATGGTCATTGCGCCCTGCTCGCGTATGGGGCCACTCACCGACGACGAACGTAACGGGTTGATTAATCACTCGGCACTGTACGGCAAGTATGAGGAAGAGGTGGATAGCGAATCCGCATACGAGAGGTTGCAAAAGGGCGTACAGGCCAGCACTGAACAGCAGAACAATCCAACAGTGAAAGGCAAAGAGGTCGCGGTTGACGATGGTATTCTCGGCGGGTTGAAAGACATTCTGTTTGGCAGTACCGGACCACGCGGCGGTAAACGTGATGGTGTCGTGCAGAGTGTTGCCAAAAGCGCGGCACGTCAGGTCACCAATCAAATTATACGCGGGATGTTGGGTAGCTTACTGGGCGGGAGAAAACGCTAAGGTGAGACAAGTGCCCTCCCGTGTCATGGGAGGGCAACAGGATTACGATCTTCGCAGCATCAACCAGAGGCTAATCAGGAAGAACGAGGCGCTCGGCAACAGTGCGCCAATAATCGGCGGAATACCGTAAACCAGCGTCAGTGGACCAAAGATCTGGTCAAGCACGTAGAAGACAAAACCAAAGCTGATACCTGTGACAACACGTGCCCCCATCGGAACGCTACGCAGCGGGCCGAAAATGAACGACAGCGCCATCAGCATCATGACAGCCACAGAGAGCGGCTGGAACACTTTACTCCACATATTGAGCTGGTAGCGTCCGGCGTCCTGACCACTCGATTTCAGATACTTCACGTAGCTGTGTAAACCACTAATGGAGAGCGCATCAGGATCTAACGCGACCACCCCGAGTTTGTCCGGTGTCAGGTTGGTTTTCCAGGTACCGCTCACCGTCTGCGAACCGGTGATTTGTTTCGGATTGGTCAGGTTGGACTCATCGACCTGCGACAGACGCCATACTTTGTTCTCAGCATCAAATTTCGCAGAAGCGGCGTAACGCACCGACTGCAAACGGCGCTGCTCGTTGAAGCCATAGATACTGACCCCACCCAGCTCTGAATCACCTTTAACCCGTTCGATATACACAAAGCTGTTGCCGTCTTTTGCCCACAACCCTTGCTGAGTTGAGAGCAGCGAGCCGCCATACATTTGCTGAGCACGATAGTTACGCGCCATCTGCTCGCCCTGCGGAGCAACCCACTCGCCAATTGCCATCGTCAACAGCACCAGTGGAATAGCTGTTTTCATGACCGACAGCGCCACCTGCATGCGGGTAAAGCCAGAAGCCTGCATCACGACCAGTTCGCTGCGCTGCGCCAGCATCCCCAGCCCCAACAACGCGCCTAACAGCGCCGCCATTGGAAAGAAGATCTGCACATCTTTTGGCGCGCTGAGCAGGGTATATATCCCTGCGCCCATCGCATCGTAGTTCCCCTGCCCGGCTTTTTTCAACTGGTCGACGAACTTGATGATGCCCGAGAGCGATACCAGCATGAATAGCGTCATCATGATGGTAGTGAAAATGGTTTTACCGATATAGCGGTCAAGTACACCAAATGGCTGCATTACACCGCTCCTCTATGCAGAAAACGAGCACGCAGACGGCGTACTGGCACCGTATCCCACAAATTCAGACCAATCGCTAACGCCAGATATGACAGGTTTACCACCCACATCCAGAGAGCCGGATCCAATTTGCCTTTTCCGCCATTGGATTTCAGGGAAGTCTGCACAAGGAAGAACAACAGATACAGCAGCATCGCAGGGAGCATCGACAGGACACGCCCTTGTCGTGGGTTTACCACGCTCAGCGGCACCACCATCAACGCCATCATGAATACGGTAAATACCAGCGTCAGGCGCCAGTGCAGTTCCGCCCTGGCACGATCGGTCTTGGCCGACCACAGCGAGCTCATATCCATCTGATCGGAATCATTGGGATCCAGTGCAACCGCCTGATGCCCGATAATTGCCTGATAGTTCTGGAAATCGGTAATGCGGAAATCACGTAACAACGCGGTCCCTTCGAAGCGTGTTCCCTGATTCAGGGTCACTACCTGAGAACCGTCGCGCATCTGCGTCAAATGCCCAGAATCAGCCACCACCACGGAAGGACGGGCGTTGCCTTTCGGGCGGATTTGCGCAAGAAACACCTCTTTGAAGTCGCTGCCATCAACACTTTCGATAAACAGGACTGAGCTACCATTGGTTGCCTGCTGGAATTGCCCCTGCGCAAGCGCAGCCATACCGGGGTTGGCTTTCGCCTCCGCCAGCACTTCATCCTGATGTCTGGATGATAATGGACCCGCCCACATGACGTTGACCGCAGCGACAATACCAGTAAACAACGCCAGTACCATGGCGGCTTTTACCAAAACGGCTTTGCTCAACCCGCAGGCGTGCATGACCGTAATTTCACTTTCAGTATACAGTTTACCCAGCGTCATCAGCAGCCCGAGAAACAGGCTGAGAGGCAAAATGAGCTGCGCCATTTCAGGCACGCCCAGCCCCAGTAGCGAGAGCACCAGATTTGCCGGAATATCACCGTCAACCGCCGCACCGAGGATCCTCACTAACTTTTGACAAAAGAATATCAAAAGCAAGATGAAAAGGATCGCAAGTTGGCTTTTGAGCGTCTCCCGTACCAGATATCTTATGATTATCACTTTAAATACGCCCGTAAAAACTCGTCTTTTGCAGGATTTTAGCTTGTTTCATGGCTTAAACGTCATTTATTCTCTTGAGTCGTCGAAATCGTCGCTAAGACTATTATACTTAACGGATTCGCCTCTCAGAAATTTGTTCTGACGTGCCAATACCGTAATAACGTTAAGATTAACACGAAGTCACCGCAACAGCGGACATGAGTTACGAAAGCTTGCAATTCTATCCGTAGCCACCGCCGTTGTCTTTAAGAATCAGGAGTGTAGTGCATGGAGTTCAGTGTAAAAAGCGGTAGCCCGGAGAAACAGCGGAGTGCCTGCATCGTCGTGGGCGTCTTTGAACCGCGTCGCCTCTCTCCGATTGCAGAACAGCTCGATAAGATCAGCGACGGGTACATTAGCGCACTGCTGCGCCGTGGCGAACTGGAAGGAAAACCAGGGCAGACGCTATTGTTGCACCATGTACCGAACGTGTTGTCCGAGCGAATTCTCCTTATTGGTTGTGGCAAAGAGCGCGAACTAGATGAGCGCCAGTACAAGCAAGTCATTCAGAAAACTATCAATACTCTGAATGATACTGGCTCAATGGAAGCCGTCTGCTTCCTGACCGAGCTGCACGTCAAAGGTCGTAATAACTACTGGAAAGTGCGTCAGGCGGTCGAGACTGCCAAAGAGACGCTGTACAGCTTCGATCAACTGAAAACCAATAAAAGCGAACCGCGTCGTCCGCTGCGTAAGATGGTCTTCAACGTGCCGACCCGCCGTGAACTGACCAGCGGCGAACGCGCGATCCAGCACGGTCTGGCGATTGCCGCCGGTATCAAAGCGGCAAAAGATCTTGGCAATATGCCGCCGAACATCTGTAACGCCGCGTACCTGGCCTCTCAGGCACGCCAGCTGGCAGACAGCTACAGCAAAAACGTCATCACCCGCGTGATCGGCGAGCAACAGATGAAAGAGCTGGGTATGCACTCTTATCTGGCGGTGGGTCACGGTTCACAAAACGAATCGCTGATGTCTGTTATCGAATACAAAGGCAATCCGTCCGAAGACGTGCGACCGATTGTACTGGTCGGTAAAGGGCTGACGTTTGACTCCGGTGGTATCTCCATCAAACCTGCCGAAGGCATGGACGAGATGAAGTACGACATGTGCGGCGCGGCGGCGGTGTACGGCGTGATGCGGATGGTGGCGGAACTTCAGTTGCCGATTAACGTCATCGGCGTGCTGGCGGGCTGCGAAAACATGCCGGGCGGGCGCGCTTATCGTCCGGGCGACGTGTTAACCACCATGTCCGGTCAGACTGTTGAAGTGCTGAATACCGACGCCGAAGGCCGTCTGGTGCTGTGCGACGTATTAACCTACGTTGAACGTTTTGAGCCAGAAGCGGTGATTGACGTAGCGACCCTGACCGGGGCATGCGTGATTGCTCTGGGCCATCACATTACCGGTTTGATGTCGAACCATAATCCGTTGGCACATGAACTGATTGGCGCGTCCGAACAAGCGGGCGATCGCGCATGGCGTCTGCCGCTGGGCGATGAGTTCCAGGAGCAACTGGAGTCCAACTTTGCCGATATGGCCAACATCGGTGGCCGTCCTGGCGGGGCGATCACTGCAGGTTGCTTCCTGTCGCGCTTTACCCGTAAGTACAACTGGGCACACCTGGACATCGCAGGAACCGCATGGCGCTCCGGCAAAGCGAAAGGCGCAACCGGTCGTCCGGTCGCATTGTTGTCGCAGTTCCTGCTGAACCGCGCGGGTTTTAACGGCGAAGAGTAAGTTTGTTTGCCGGATGGCGCCGCGCTTATCCGGCCTACAAGCCGTAATTTGTCGATGAATGAAATACGATTGTAGGCCTGATAAAACGCGTTAGCGTTGCCATCAGGCGAGGGGTTTATGTCGGATGATGGCATATAGGCCTCATCCGGCCGACTCACGGCATTTGATCGTTTGCCGGGCCATCCGGCTTTGCATTTAAATCCACCACAAGAAGCCCCATATATGAAGAATGCAACGTTCTACCTTCTGGACAACGACACCACCGTCGATGGCTTAAGTGCCGTCGAACAACTGGTGTGCGACGTTGCCGCAGAACGTTGGCGCAGTGGCAAGCGCGTGCTGATTGCCTGTGAAGATGAGCAACAGGCTATTCGTCTGGATGAAGCGCTGTGGGCTAGACCGGCTGACCGTTTTGTGCCACATAATCTGGCGGGTGAAGGCCCGCGAGGCGGCGCGCCGGTTGAAATTGCCTGGCCGCAAAAACGCAACAGCAGCCCGCGAGATATTTTGATCAGCCTGCGAGCAAACTTTGCAGATTTTGCCACCGCTTTCACAGAAGTGATAGACTTCGTTCCTTACGAAGATTCTCTGAAACAACTGGCGCGTGAACGCTACAAAGCCTACCGCGTGGCTGGTTTTAACCTGAATACGGCAACCTGGAAATAATGGAAAAGACATACAACCCGCAAGATATCGAACAGCCGCTTTACGAGCACTGGGAACAGCAGGGCTACTTCAAGCCAAACGGTGATGAAAGTAAAGAATCCTTCTGCATCATGATCCCGCCGCCGAACGTCACCGGCAGTTTGCATATGGGTCACGCCTTCCAGCAAACCATCATGGATACCATGATCCGCTACCAGCGCATGCAGGGTAAAAACACCCTCTGGCAGGCGGGGACCGACCATGCCGGTATCGCCACCCAGATGGTGGTTGAGCGCAAGATTGCCGCTGAAGAAGGTAAAACCCGTCACGATTACGGACGCGACGCGTTCATCGACAAAATCTGGCAGTGGAAAGCGGAATCCGGCGGCACGATCACCCGTCAGATGCGCCGTCTCGGTAACTCCGTGGACTGGGAGCGTGAGCGCTTCACCATGGACGAAGGTCTTTCCAATGCCGTGAAAGAAGTTTTCGTACGCCTCTACAAAGAAGACCTGATTTACCGTGGCAAACGCCTGGTCAACTGGGACCCGAAACTGCGCACCGCCATCTCTGATCTGGAAGTGGAAAACCGCGAGTCCAAAGGCTCAATGTGGCACATCCGCTATCCGCTTGCCGACGGCGCGAAAACCGCAGACGGTAAAGAGTATCTGGTGGTCGCGACGACCCGTCCGGAAACCCTGCTGGGTGATACTGGCGTCGCCGTGAACCCGGAAGATCCGCGTTATAAAGATCTGATTGGCAAATTCGTGGTGCTGCCGCTGGTTAACCGCCGTATCCCGATCGTGGGTGACGAACACGCCGACATGGAAAAAGGCACCGGCTGCGTAAAAATCACTCCGGCGCACGACTTTAACGACTATGAAGTCGGTAAACGTCACGCTCTGCCAATGATCAACATTCTGACCTTTGACGGCGACATCCGTGAAAGCGCTCAGGTGTTCGATACCAAAGGCGAAGAATCTGACGTCTACGCCAGCGATATCCCGGCGGAGTTCCAGAATCTGGAGCGCTTTGCCGCCCGTAAAGCAGTAGTTGCGGCGGTTGATGCTCTCGGCCTGCTGGAAGAGATTAAACCGCATGACCTGACCGTGCCATACGGCGACCGTGGCGGCGTGGTTATCGAACCGATGCTGACCGACCAGTGGTATGTGCGTGCTGACGTACTGGCGAAACCGGCGGTTGAAGCGGTTGAGAATGGCGACATTCAGTTCGTACCGAAGCAGTACGAAAACATGTACTTCTCCTGGATGCGCGATATTCAGGACTGGTGTATCTCTCGTCAACTGTGGTGGGGTCACCGTATCCCGGCATGGTACGACGAAGCCGGTAACGTCTACGTTGGTCGCACCGAAGAAGAAGTGCGTCAGGAAAACAACCTGAGCGCGGACGTTGCGCTGCGTCAGGATGAAGACGTTCTCGACACCTGGTTCTCTTCCGCGCTGTGGACCTTCTCCACCCTCGGTTGGCCGGAAAACACTGACGCCCTGCGCCAGTTCCACCCAACCAGCGTGATGGTTTCTGGTTTCGATATCATCTTCTTCTGGATTGCCCGCATGATCATGATGACCATGCACTTCATCAAAGATGAAAATGGCAAGCCGCAGGTGCCGTTCCATACCGTCTACATGACCGGTCTGATTCGCGATGACGAAGGCCAGAAGATGTCCAAATCCAAGGGCAACGTTATTGACCCGCTGGATATGGTCGACGGGATCTCGCTGGCGGACCTGCTGGAGAAACGTACCGGCAATATGATGCAGCCACAGCTGGCGGAGAAAATCCGTAAGCGCACCGAGAAGCAATTCCCGGACGGCATTGAGCCGCACGGCACCGACGCCCTGCGCTTCACCCTGGCCGCACTGGCCTCTACCGGTCGCGATATCAACTGGGATATGAAGCGTCTGGAAGGCTACCGCAACTTCTGTAACAAGCTGTGGAACGCCAGCCGCTTTGTGCTGATGAACACCGAAGAGCAGGATTGCGGCTTCAACGGCGGCGAAATGACGCTGTCGCTGGCGGACCGGTGGATTCTGGCGGAGTTCAACCAGACCATCAAAGCGTACCGCGAAGCGCTGGATAACTTCCGCTTCGATATCGCTGCGGGCATCCTGTATGAGTTTACCTGGAACCAGTTCTGCGACTGGTATCTGGAGCTGACCAAGCCAGTGATGAACGGCGGTTCTGAATCTGAACTGCGCGGCACCCGCCACACGCTGGTGACGGTACTGGAAGGTCTGCTGCGCCTCGCGCACCCGATCATCCCGTTCATCACGGAAACCATCTGGCAGCGCGTGAAAGTGATTTGCGGCATCACCGCCGATACCATCATGCTGCAACCGTTCCCGCAGTACGATGCGTCTCAGGTTGATGAAGCCGCGGCTTCTGACACCGAATGGCTGAAACAGGCAATCATTGCGGTCCGTAACATCCGTGCGGAAATGAACATCGCCCCAGGCAAACCGCTGGAGCTGCTGCTGCGCGGTTGCAGCCAGGACGCGGAACGTCGTGTGAACGACAACCGCAGCTTCCTGCTGAACCTGGCGCGTCTGGAGAGCATCACCGTGCTGCCAGCCGATGACAAAGGCCCGGTATCGGTCACTAAAATCATCGACGGCGCTGAGCTGCTGATCCCGATGGCTGGCCTCATCAACAAAGACGATGAGCTGGCGCGTCTGGCAAAAGAAGTGGCGAAAATCGAAGGTGAAATTAGCCGTATCGAAAATAAACTGTCCAACGAAGGCTTTGTGGCGCGCGCACCGGAAGCGGTGATCGCCAAAGAGCGTGAGAAACTGGACGGTTATGCGGAAGCGAAAGCGAAACTGATAGAGCAACAAGCGGTTATCGCCGCGCTGTAATCAAATGCCGGGTGGCGCGACGCTTACCCGGCCTACAGTCCGTTGCAATATCAATGCATTGTGCGCTTTATCAGGCGCACAATGCATCCGTTCCTGAATTATCCTCTCTTGCACTCCCCTGCCTTGCGGTGTTATTAACTGCGTATATCCGTCACTATTTATTTCGAGTTTCACTATGAGTGTTATATCTCCGGTCGCGGCGACCCTGCGCCTGATCACCGCAGACGACAATCCCGCAGTGGCCAGCGTCATCCGTCAGGTCTCTGCCGAATACGGCCTGACCGCCGACAAAGGCTATACCGTTGCAGACCCTAATTTGGACGAACTATTCCAGGTTTATAGCCAGCCGGGCGCGGCTTACTGGGTGGTTGAGCAAAACGGGAAAGTCGTGGGCGGCGGCGGCGTTGCGCCGTTAGGTTGTAGCGAGCCGGATATTTGTGAATTGCAGAAGATGTATTTTCTGTCGACGGTGCGCGGCCAGGGGCTGGCGAAAAAGCTGGCGCTTATGGCGCTGGATCATGCCCGCGAGCAGGGCTTCAAGCGCTGCTATCTGGAAACCACCGCGTTTTTGCGCGAAGCCATCGGCCTGTATGAACATTTAGGCTTTGAGCATATCAACGAACCGCTGGGCTGCACCGGTCATGTGGATTGTGAAGTGCGGATGCTGAAAAATCTGTAAATTAGCCCGACGCGGTACGCGTACCGGGCAAGACATTACACCGGTACGCCGCTGTGAAAACGAAACTCGTCATCCGGCGACGTGATTAACGCCGCCTCCACTTCACCAAAGAAACGCACGCGCGGCGTGATATTCGCTGTCGACACCTGCTGCGCCAGCGCCAGGTAATCCTGATAGTGACGCGCTTCTGAACGCAGCAGCGAGAGATAAAACTTCTGTAACGGCTCATCGAGATACGGCGCCAGTGCGGCAAAACGCTCGCAGGATCGCGCTTCGATATACGCCCCGCAAATCAGTTTATCAATCAGCGTCAGCGGTTCGTGAGTACGCACCTCTTTCAGCATCCCTTTAGCATAACGGCTGGCGGTGATCTTCACGTACGGGATCTGGCGCGCAGTCATGGCTTCACGCACCTGCCAGAAGTGATGCAACTCCTCTTTGATCAACAACACCATGCTGTCGATCAACGCCTGCCCCCACGGATCGTCCGTCTGCGGCATCGCGCTTTTGCCGATCTGTTTGTGCAGCTCGACGAAATTTGGTTCCGGCCCTTCGCGGAAGGCAAACGCTTCGTAGGGCTGCAACCAGGCAAGCAGTGCCTCAGCCCCCTGTTTATCCGCAACATATTTACGCACCAGTAGCATCGCCGTTTGCGCCGCTTTTAGCTCGCACACCAGATGGTCGGTCAGCAACAGAGGAAGATTTTTCGGATCGCGGGCTTTATCGAGCCAGGGCTGCGGCGTTGGACATTGCAGAAAAGAAAGAACCGGAGAGAGTATTTGCGGGTAATCCATTGGCAACCTGTCAGTGGGGTACGACAGCAGGCGCTGTCGTACCGAATCGCATCTGGAACTTAGTGACGTACACCGTCATCGTCTTCATCGACGTAGTCTTCATCGTCGCCGTCTTCGCCGTTAGGGTCTTCAAAGTACGTTCCCCAACCGTCGTATTCCACTTCATACTTCTCTGCCAGATTCATCAGTTGCTCTACCTGAGCATCAATGAGTTCGGCGTTCAGCGCACATTCGCTGAGAATATCGCAGCAGATGACCGTGTCGCCTTCTTCCACTTCCAGCTCTTCCGGCTCGGTGACTTCATAGCCCAGCTTGAATGCTTCTACGGCGGCTTTTTCCAGCGTTTCGAAGTCATCTGCGGAAAGATGATGCTCAATGGTGTACAGCGCGTCGGGATCGCTACCATCCTCAAGTAATTCTTCAATAATCAAACGCGTCTCTTCACGCTGCTCTTCCAGTAGTTCCGGGTTTGCCATGGCTGATTCCTCATAATGTCCTGCCGATACTCTTATTGTCACATACCGCTGACATTGCCTCCACCTTTCCAGCAAAGATTTGTTAAACAGGGTTGCAAATGAATAATCATCCATATAAATTGAATTTTAATTCAATAAGTGGTCTTGACCATGTGAGGGAACCATGTCTGCGTTTTATCAGAAGCATTTCTTGAAGTTGCTTGATTTAACCTCCGCTGAACTTACCACTCTGCTGCAGCTCGCAGCGCAGCTGAAAGCCGATAAGAAAAACGGTAACGAGACGCCAAAACTGACCGGTAAAAATATCGCGCTCATCTTCGAAAAAGACTCGACCCGTACCCGTTGCTCTTTCGAAGTTGCCGCATACGATCAAGGTGCCCGCGTGACTTACCTCGGCCCCAGCGGCAGCCAGATTGGTCATAAAGAATCGATCAAAGATACTGCGCGCGTGCTGGGCCGCCTGTACGACGGCATCCAGTATCGCGGCTACGGCCAGGAGATTGTCGAAACGCTGGCAGAATATGCAGGCGTACCGGTGTGGAACGGCCTGACCAATGAATTTCACCCGACGCAACTGCTGGCAGATCTGCTGACCATGCAGGAGCATCTGCCGGGCAAGGCGTTCAATGAAATGACGCTGGTGTATGCAGGCGATGCGCGTAACAACATGGGCAATTCGATGCTGGAAGCAGCAGCATTAACGGGGCTGGATTTACGTCTGGTGGCACCAATGTCCTGCTGGCCGGAAGCGTCCCTGGTGGCAGAATGCAAAGCGATGGCGCAGAAACACGGTGGTAATATCACGCTGACCGAAGAGATTGCGACAGGCGTAAAAGGCGCGGACTTTATCTATACCGATGTGTGGGTGTCGATGGGGGAAGCCAAAGAGAAATGGACAGAACGAATCGCGCTGCTACGTGATTATCAGGTGAATAGCGCAATGATGGCGCAGACCGGTAACCCGCAGGTGAAATTTCTCCACTGCCTGCCTGCATTCCATGATGACCAGACCACACTCGGAAAGAAAATGGCGCAGGAGTATGGTTTGCATGGCGGAATGGAAGTCACCGATGAGGTGTTTGAGTCTGTGGCAAGCATTGTCTTTGATCAGGCGGAAAACCGTATGCACACCATTAAAGCGGTGATGGTGGCGACGTTAAGCCAGTAAGTTGAGTTACCGGATGGCGCTGCGCTTATTCGACCTACGGGCAGTGCGCTCTGTAGGCCGGATAAGGCGTTTACGCCGCCATCCGGCAAATGTGGGAAAATTACGCCACCAGCATTTTCACGACAGCCTTACGTACTGTCGCCGGAGCGCCCACTGCGCACAGCGGCTTATGCACTTCGCCCGGATAAAACACCACGAAATCACCTTCGTTCAGCACAACGGTTTTTTCCTCAATACCTTCGGGTAAAAACGCGATGTCTTTGTCCGCCAGCCAGTCCGTCTCCGGTGCACCCGCAGGTTGCGTACTGAACGTCATCCCTTCTTGTCCCTTTAACACGATCTGAATATCAAGATAGCGGGCATGGAATTCGGCACGGCGCTGCGCAAAGGGTTCCGTCATATCTTCTGAGATCAGGAAAAACAGACGGTTACCATCGATATCATGCTTACCCTTTTCGGTCGCTTCCGTCACATGCGTTTTGATATGCTCAATAGCCTGGCGCAGCTCTTGCGGTAGCCAGGATTGCAGATTGTGGATATTGCCAACGATCATCATACACCCCATTAATTAAAACATTGTTTCATTTTAATGGTTATACGAAAAAAACAACGACCATACCATCGCTATTTCCTCATGTTTTGCGACAGCGCATGTTTTTTGTGACAATCGGCCACCGGGCGCATAACGAATAAGAATTCAATAAAAACGCCACTTCACTCACCTCAATCGTTTTCCTTATCAGAATTGTGCATTAATCGCTTGATCCCATAACGGAGCTGAGTATAATCGCGGACAATTTGCCGGGAGGAAGTATGGTCCAGTGTGTTCGACATTCTGTCTTACCGCGTCTGAAATCAGACGCCGGACTGCCGTTTTTCTTTCCGTTGATCACCAATTCCCAGCCCCTCAATTGAGGGGCTTTTTTTTGCCCAGGCGTCAGGAGATAAACATGGCTAACCCGCTATATCAAAAACACATCATTTCCATAAACGACCTTAGTCGCGATGACCTTAATCTGGTCCTGGCGACGGCGGCGAAATTAAAAACCAACCCGCAGCCGGAGCTGCTGAAGCACAAAGTGATCGCCAGCTGCTTTTTTGAGGCTTCAACCCGTACCCGTTTATCCTTCGAAACCTCAATGCACCGTCTGGGCGCCAGCGTGGTCGGATTCTCCGACAGCAGCAACACCTCTCTGGGTAAAAAGGGCGAGACGCTGGCAGACACCATTTCCGTCATCAGTACCTATGTTGACGCTATCGTCATGCGCCATCCGCAGGAAGGCGCGGCCCGTCTGGCCACCGAGTTTTCCGGTACAGTACCGGTTGTGAATGCGGGTGACGGCTCTAACCAGCATCCGACGCAAACGCTGCTGGATTTGTTCACCATCCAGGAGACACAAGGCCGTCTGGATAACCTGAACATCGCGATGGTCGGCGACCTGAAATATGGCCGTACCGTGCACTCTCTGACGCAGGCGCTGGCAAAGTTTGAAGGTAATCGCTTCTACTTTATCGCCCCGGATGCGCTGGCCATGCCGCAGTACATTCTCGATATGCTTGATGAAAAAGGTATTGCCTGGAGCCTGCATGGCAACTTCGAAGAGGTAATGGCAGAGGTGGATATTCTGTATATGACCCGCGTGCAGAAAGAGCGCCTTGACCCCTCTGAATATGCCAACGTCAAAGCGCAGTTTGTCCTGCGCGCCAGCGACCTGAACGGCGCGCGTGAAAACATGAAGGTTCTGCACCCGCTGCCGCGTATTGATGAGATCACCACCGACGTCGACAAAACGCCACACGCCTGGTACTTCCAGCAGGCGGGGAACGGCATTTTCGCTCGCCAGGCGTTACTGGCACTGGTTCTGAATCGCGATCTGGCACTGTAAGGGGAAAAGAGATGACACACGACAACAAACTTCAGGTTGAAGCAATCAAACGCGGTACCGTGATTGACCACATTCCCGCCCAGGTCGGTTTTAAGCTGCTGACCCTGTTCAAGCTGACCGAAACTGACCAGCGCATCACCATCGGCCTTAATCTGCCGTCGGGTGAAATGGGCCGCAAAGACCTTATCAAAATCGAGAACACGTTCCTGACCGATGAGCAGGTAAACCAACTCTCTCTGTACGCCCCGCAAGCCACGGTGAACCGTATTGACGATTACGACGTTGTGGGTAAATCCCGCCCCAGTCTACCGGAGCGTATTGACAGTGTGCTGGTCTGCCCGAACAGCAACTGCATCAGCCATGCAGAACCGGTTTCTTCCAGTTTTTCAGTGAAAAAACGCGTAGACGACATTGCGCTCAAATGCAAATACTGTGAAAAAGAGTTTTCTCATTATGTGGTGCTCGCCAACTAATTGGGGTTGGTTATGGATTCCCGGCTCCCTATAATAACCGGGAACATGAGGCTGCATCCCTCAAATGGATTGATGCAGCCTCAATTACCGCTGTAAATCAGGAGATATCATGAGCAAAACTATCGCGACGGAAAATGCACCAGCAGCTATCGGCCCATATGTTCAGGGCGTAGACCTGGGCAGCATGATCATCACTTCCGGTCAGATCCCGGTTGATCCAAAAACCGGCAGCGTACCGGAAGACGTGTCAGCTCAGGCGCGTCAGTCGCTGGAAAACGTAAAAGCTATCGTCGAAGCGGCGGGACTGAAAGTTGGCGACATCGTAAAAACCACCGTGTTCGTTAAAGATCTGAACGACTTTGCCACCGTGAACGCCACTTACGAAGCGTTCTTCACCGAGCATAATGCGACCTTCCCGGCGCGTTCCTGCGTTGAAGTGGCGCGTCTGCCGAAAGACGTGAAGATTGAAATCGAAGCGATTGCTGTTCGTCGCTAATCTCCGTCAAAAAATAATCCAGGATTAATGCCTGGATTATTTTCTTGAATTTACATTATTATTGTTATTCAATCAGCAACTGGAAACGGAGACCTATTATTCTTAGCCATGGAGCCCAGACAATGGCAAAAGCACGCTTTACTGAGGAACAAATTGCTGATTTTCTTCATCAGGCTAAAAACGGTGTACCAAACAAAGTATTGTGCGAAAAATATGAATTTAGCATAAGCACGCTCCGACGCTGGCAAGAGTTGCATGCCGAAAGCGTGCGCTGTGAGTTAAAACAAATAGAATCCACTGCATCAATGGTATTTTTGTGCTTCTTCATTGTAGCCATAATAGCTGGACTGGCGTTCCCTGACCTCACCGGTGTGTTAATCATTCCTCCCTTCTTGCTTTACTGTGTTAGCTACATCCGTCGCTTCCGTAAGATATCAGAAAAACATATTAAGGAAGAAAATATTTTCATTTCTCGCTCTGGGAAAGCGGCGAATAATGTATTTTATAATCTTAGCTGGGCATTCATTATTCTTTCTATTTTTTCTCTCGGGTATATTACCACCCATCTTTTTTGAAATATTATCGGCCCTAAGGAGACTTATTTCAGGCCGATATTTATCCAGAAATACCTTAATAGAAGTAAAAAATTACTGCCAGCCGTAACGCCGGCTATAAAATCCCTTCACCCACTGCGTCAGCGTCATATATCCCACCAGAATGGCCACCAGCCACGGGAAATAGCTCAGCGGCAACGCCTGCAATTGCAGATAACTTGCCAGCGGTGAAAACGGTAATGCGATCCCCACAACCATCACCAGTAATGTCATCAGCATTAATGGCCATGCGGCGCGGCTCTGGATAAACGGCACGCGGCGAGTACGGATCATATGCACAATCAATGTTTGCGACAGCAGTCCCACCACAAACCAGCCTGACTGGAACAAGGTTTGCGCTTCCGGCACATTGGCGTGGAAGACCCACCACATTACACAAAACGTCAAAATGTCAAAGATTGAACTGATCGGCCCAAAGAACAGCATAAAGCGCCCAAGATCGGCAGGATTCCAGCGCTGCGGCTTTTGGATCTGCTCATCATCAACGTTATCAAACGGGATGGCCACCTGGGATACATCGTACAGCAGGTTTTGAATCAGTAAATGTAGCGGCAACATGGGCAGAAACGGCAGGAAGGCGCTCGCTACCAGAACGCTGAAGACATTACCGAAGTTAGAACTGGCGGTCATCTTGATGTACTTCAGCATGTTAGAGAAGGTACGCCGTCCCTCAATTACGCCCTCTTCCAACACCATCAGGCTTTTTTCCAGCAAGATGATATCGGCGGTTTCACGGGCAATATCCACCGCGCCATCAACAGAAATACCAATGTCCGCAGCCCGCAATGCTGGCGCATCATTGATACCGTCACCCATAAACCCGACCACATGTCCTTCGCGTTTGAGCAGCGTGACGATGCGCTCTTTGTGCATCGGCGTCAGGCGCGCAAACAGCGTAGTACGCAGCGCCAGCTTCGCCAGTTCATCATCGCTTAGCCCTTCGATATCGCTGCCGATGACCGCTTCCCCCGCATCCAGCCCAACGTCGTGACAGACTTTTGCCGCCACCAGTTCACTGTCTCCGGTGAGGATTTTTACGCTGATCCCGCTGGCTTTCAGCGCATTCAGCGCGGGTGCAGTGGTCTCTTTTGGGGGATCGAGAAACGCGATATAGCCTTCGAGGATCAGGCAGGACTCATCAATACGTTGATAATCCCCTTCACGCGCGGGCAGGTATTTCGTCGCAACTGCCACTACACGTAGTCCCTGTCGGTTCAGGGTATCGGTGACCCGCTTAACCCGCCGCAACATATTGTCATCCAGCGGCACAATCTCTCCGTTGTATCGAACCTGGGTGCAGACAGTGAGGATCTCCTGCAAAGCCCCTTTGCACACCAATTGATGCACACTGGCCTCTTCTGCCACCACCACCGACATCCGGCGGCGTTCAAAATCAAACGGGATTTCGTCAATTTTCTGCCAGCGGCCGGAAAGCTGCCGTGCAGTGGCTTCATCCACACCTTCCAGCACGGCGGTGTCGAGTAAGTTCTTCAGTCCGGTCTGGTAATGGCTGTTCAGCCAGGCGGAATGCAACACGCGTTCGCTGGGTTTTCCCGAGATATCGGTGTGATTCTCCAGCACAATTTTATCCTGCGTTAGCGTGCCGGTTTTATCGGTGCAGAGAATGTCCATCGCGCCGAAGTTCTGGATGGCATCGAGATGTTTGACAATGACCTTCTGCTTTGAAAGCTTCACCGCCCCACGCGCCAGCGTAGAGGTGACAATCATCGGCAGCATCTCCGGCGTTAAGCCAACGGCTACCGACAGCGCAAAAAGCGCCGCTTCCCACCAGTCGCCTTTGGTGTAGCCGTTAATGAGCAGAACAACAGGCGCCATCACCAACATAAAACGAATCAACAGCATACTGACGCGGCTAATGCCTTTTTGAAACGCGTTCTGCTCGCTTTCCTGTTCGGTGACTCTTCCCGCCAATTGACCAAACCAGGTGTTGGCGCCCGTCGCCATGACCATCGCCAGCGCCGTGCCGCTCACCACATTGGTGCCCATAAAACACAGCGTATCGCACTCAAGCGGATTGCTTTGTTGCGGGTCACGCGTTACCGCCACTTTCTCAACAGGCAGCGACTCGCCCGTCAGCGAGGCCTGTGCGACAAACAGATCACGCGCCTGAAAAACGCGCAGGTCCGCCGGGATCATATCGCCGGCCGCCAGTTTGATGATATCGCCCGGCACCAGTTGGTCGATGGGCAGCTCCAGCCAGCCGTTCTTTCCGCTGTCGTTTATCACACGCAGCACCGTCGCCGTATTACTGACCATCGCTTTCAGGGCATCCGCCGCTTTCGTCGAGCGTGCCTCCTGCACAAAATTCAGCAGCGTGGAAATAATGACCATCAGAGCGATCACGCTGGCGGCGAACAGATCCTCCGTGGCATAGGAGATCCCCCCCAAAATGGTGAGCAAAATATTGAACGGGTTGCGATAACACGTCCACAAATGTCGCCACCACGCAGCGGGCTGCTGAGCCGGGAGCTGATTCTCACCGTATTTTTCACGCGCGCACTCAACCTCGGCATGATTCAACCCTTCCGGGTGCGCGTCAAAGGTACGCCAGAGCGCCTCTTCTTCCATCACGGCGACCTTCAGACAGCGCTCGCGTAATGAAGGGGAGATTGGCGTACTGGCCACTGTCTGCGCGTTGGGCAACGGATCACGCTGCACCAGGCGATAAGGCAAATGGCGGTTCAGTCGAACAAAAAGCATACGGGTTAGATTTTTAAACACAGGCAGTCCCTCCGCGCCCTGTAAATCAGGCGCAGAAAATCCGTCAGGCGCGGCAATGCCTTACCTGAGGGTAATGTAAAAAGAGAACAGGGACGTCAGAACGTCACTGTCTTACGCCACCGGTAAGACAGTGAAAAGCAGGCTTACCGGAAAGGAATACGTCGCCCTCGCGAGAGAGGGGTGGGATCAGGATCCATACAGCCTCCGGTAAATGAATGATGCGCAATGCGCAGAAAACCATAAGGTTTGTCTCTATTATGGCGGTATGATAACTGAAGGTGACTAAACCAGACTTTGCCCATTGCCTTTCACCTGAGTAAAGTGATTCCTTTTCAAAGACCAGACGTACCACGGGAAAACAGGATGCAACATCGGCTGACCATTAAAGACATCGCCCGCTTAAGCGGCGTCGGGAAATCAACCGTTTCTCGCGTGCTCAATAACGAAAGCGGAGTGAGCGAACGGACCCGTGAACGCGTCGAAGCGGTGATGAATCAGCACGGATTTTCGCCTTCGCGTTCTGCGCGCGCCATGCGTGGACAGAGCGACAAAGTGGTCGCCATCATCGTCACGCGTCTGGACTCGTTGTCGGAAAACCTCGCGGTACAAACCATGCTTCCCGCCTTTTATGAACAAGGCTATGACCCGATTATGATGGAAAGCCAGTTTTCCCCTGCACTGGTAGAAGAACATCTGGGTATGCTCAGGCGGCGGAACATTGATGGCGTCGTGCTCTTTGGTTTTACCGGTATTAGTGAAGAGACGCTGAATCCCTGGCAGCCTTCTCTGGTTCTGTTGGCCCGTGATGCCAAAGGTTTTGCCTCCGTGTGTTATGACGATGACGGTGCCATTAAAACCCTGATGCAGCGTCTGTACGATCAGGGTCACCGGCATATCAGTTTTCTGGGGGTGCCCCATAACGACATCACCACCGGCAAACGTCGCCATGACGCGTATCTGGCCTTCTGTAAAAAACATAAACTGCATCCCGTTGCGGCTCTGCCAGGTCTTGCCATGAAGCAAGGCTACGATCATGCCGTGGATGTCATCACCCCGGACACCACCGCGCTGGTCTGCGCGACGGATACGCTGGCGTTGGGCGCCAGTAAATATTTGCAGGAACACCGCATTGAGGCACTGCAACTGGCCAGCGTCGGCAATACGCCGCTGATGAAATTTCTCCACCCGGAGATCGTCACCGTCGATCCCGGCTATGCCGAAGCGGGACGACAAGCGGCATTGCAGTTGATCGAGCAGATCAACGGACGCAGCGATCCCCGCCAGATCGTGATCCCCTCCGTCCTCTCCTGAAGGCCATCCAGGTGCTTTTTTGCACGCTAATTTGTGATCTTCGCTGCGTTTCGGGAACGTTCCCATTTTAGAAAATGTAACGAGGATATACTCTTGCGGCAGGTTACTTCACAACACCACTTCATCTGCCACGGGGCTCTATGATGAGTAAAGTTAAACAAGCTGATATCGACCAGCTGATAGCGTTGGTTGGCGGGCGCGATAACATCGCCACGGTAAGCCACTGTATTACTCGCCTGCGCTTTGTCCTCAATCAGCCAGCAAATGCTAAACCGAAAGAAATTGAACAATTACCGATGGTTAAGGGCTGTTTTACCAATGCGGGTCAGTTCCAGGTCGTGATTGGCACCGACGTCGGCGACTACTACAAAGCCCTGCTGGCGACCACCGGGCAGGCGAGCGCCGACAAAGAGCAGGCGAAAAAAGCCGCCCGTCAGAACATGAAATGGCACGAACAGCTGATCTCCCATTTCGCCGAGATCTTCTTCCCTCTGCTGCCAGCATTAATCAGCGGTGGTCTGATCCTCGGTTTTCGTAACGTGATTGGCGATCTGCCGATGAGCAACGGTCAGACGCTGGCGCAGATGCATCCATCGCTGAAAACCCTTTACGACTTCTTGTGGCTTATTGGCGAAGCGATCTTCTTCTATCTGCCGGTAGGGATCTGTTGGTCCGCCGTGAAGAAAATGGGCGGCACGCCAATCCTCGGGATCGTGCTCGGCGTGACGCTGGTTTCTCCCCAACTGATGAATGCCTATCTGCTGGGACAACAGGTTCCGGAGGTGTGGGACTTTGGCATGTTCAGCATTGCAAAAGTGGGCTATCAGGCGCAGGTGATCCCGGCGTTACTGGCAGGTCTCGCGCTCGGATTGATTGAAACACGCCTGAAGCGCATTGTGCCGGACTACCTCTATCTGGTGGTCGTGCCTGTGTGTTCACTGATTCTGGCGGTGTTCCTCGCGCACGCCTTGATCGGTCCGTTTGGTCGCATGATTGGCGACGGCGTGGCGTTCGCCGTGCGTCACCTGATGACCGGCAGCTTCGCCCCCATTGGCGCGGCGCTGTTCGGCTTCCTTTATGCTCCGCTTGTGATAACGGGCGTCCATCAGACGACGCTGGCTATCGACATGCAGATGATTCAGAGCATGGGCGGTACACCCGTCTGGCCACTGATTGCGCTGTCGAATATCGCTCAGGCGTCTGCCGTTGTCGGCATCATTATTTCCAGCCGCAAACACAACGAACGTGAGATTTCCGTTCCTGCCGCGATCTCCGCCTATCTTGGGGTAACTGAACCGGCAATGTACGGCATCAACCTGAAATACCGGTTCCCGATGCTGTGCGCCATGATTGGCTCCGGTCTCGCCGGATTGCTGTGTGGCCTGAACGGCGTCATGGCGAATGGTATCGGCGTCGGCGGCCTGCCGGGAATTCTCTCCATACAACCGAGCTACTGGCAGGTGTTTGGTATGGCGATGGTGGTCGCGATCGTCATTCCAATGGTGCTGACGTCTGTTGTCTATCAGCGCAAGTACCGTCAGGGTACGTTGCAGATCGTCTAATTTTTTTGGGGCGCCGTTGCGCCCCATCGCATTTGTTCCAGGAAAAAATAATGAACACCCTTCCCCACTGGTGGCAAAACGGCGTTATTTACCAGATCTATCCCAGGAGTTTTCAGGACACAACCGGAAGCGGCACGGGCGATTTACGCGGTGTGACGCAGCGCCTCGACTATCTGCAAAAATTGGGGGTAGACGCCATCTGGCTGACGCCGTTCTACCTTTCTCCGCAGATTGATAATGGTTATGACGTAGCCGACTATATGGCGATTGATCCCGCCTATGGCACACTGGATGACTTCGATGAACTGGTTGCGCAGGCCAAAACTCGCGGCATCCGCATTATTCTGGATATGGTGTTTAACCATACGTCGACGCAACACGCCTGGTTTCGCGAAGCGCTCAATAAAGAGAGCCCGTATCGCCAGTTCTACATCTGGCGTGACGGAACGCCAGATGAGCGGCCCAACAACTGGCGCTCAAAGTTTGGCGGTTACGCCTGGGACTGGCACGCCGACAGTGAGCAATATTATCTGCACCTCTTTGCGCCAGAGCAAGCCGACCTGAACTGGGAGAACCCTGCGGTCCGCGCCGAATTGAAAAAAGTCTGCGAATTCTGGGCCGATCGCGGCGTCGATGGCCTGCGTCTGGACGTGGTGAACCTGATTTCAAAAAACCAGGATTTCCCAAACGATCCCGACGGCGATGGTCGCCGTTTTTATACCGACGGCCCGCGTGCGCACGAATTTTTACACGAGATGAATCGCGATGTGTTTACCCCCCGTGGGTTAATGACCGTTGGTGAAATGTCTTCCACTACGCTGGAAAACTGCCAACGCTATGCCGCGCTGGATGGCAGTGAATTGTCGATGACCTTTAACTTTCATCATTTGAAGGTCGATTATCCGAGCGGTGAAAAATGGACACTGGCGAAACCTGATTATGTGGCATTAAAAGCGCTGTTCCGCCACTGGCAGCAGGGGATGCACAACATCGCCTGGAATGCGTTGTTCTGGTGTAATCACGACCAGCCACGCATCGTCTCGCGATTTGGCGATGAAAACGAATATCGGGTTCCGGCCGCGAAAATGCTGGCTATGGTGCTGCATGGTATGCAGGGCACGCCCTACATTTACCAGGGCGAAGAGATCGGGATGACCAATCCCCATTTCACCCGCATCACCGACTACCGTGACGTAGAAAGCCACAACATGTTTGCCGGGCGACTCGCTCAAAACCACGATGCAGATGAACTGCTGGCCATTCTCGCCAGTAAATCGCGCGACAACAGCCGCACGCCAATGCAGTGGGATAGCAGTGAAAATGCCGGTTTCACCCACGGCACGCCGTGGATAAACCTGTGCGATAACGCAGGGGAGATTAACGTCGAGGCGGCGCTGGCGGATAAAAACTCCGTCTTCTATACCTACCAGCAACTGATCGCGCTGCGCAAAAAAGAGCCGATTATCAGTTGGGGAGATTACCAGGATCTGCTACCGAACAGCCCACATTTATGGTGCTATCGTCGTGAATGGCAGGGACAGCAACTGCTGGTGATCGCCAATCTGAGCCCTGAGTTTCAGGACTGGAAACCTGCGCAATTCTGCGGAAACTGGCAGGTTTTGCTGCATAACTACGCTGAGGTTGCCCACCATCCCGGCCCCATGACGCTCCGGCCTTTTGAAGCTGTCTGGTGGTTGTTGAAATAAAAAATGGGATGCAGATATGATGATGCTGGTCAGTTCAGAAATTAGCGAGGACCTGTCACTCTGGTGAAGGGTGACGTTCACCTTATGTCCGCTGCTTCTCTGAAGCCACACTCCCTGTGAACGTGCAAGGGAGGCTCCCCGCCGCCTCCCTTGCAACCCAGGCTCCCGGCAAGGAAAATCGTCGCTTCGCGATACATTCGCCTTATGCCGTCTGCCTTTCGGGTCGGGGTCGAGCCTGCGTCCCTGCAGGCCGCCCCCTCCGCCCGCGTCCCTGCGGGCGGACCCGGTCAGCCGTCAACGTCTCATCGATTTTCGAGCCGGACCGGGTGTCGCTTCAGCATTCTGACTTCCAGTGATTTCCGTTTGGCGGTTTAAACAACAAATTAGGTGGTCAGGTGTGGGGAGAGTCCGGCTGAAAATTGCCGACGTGTTTCCGTAAGGCCAGGGGAACCCGCCTGAACGCGTTATTTCGTTTGCCCGAGCATTTTGCGAATATGGTGCTGTAAGACTGCCAGCATGCTGGCACCAGACAGGCCAATCATCATCGCACCGTTCACTGCCTCGAGTACGCCAAACAACTTCCACTTCGCGCTCATCACGATATCGCCATAACCAAGCGTGGCAAAGTTTACGCCTGAATGGTAAACCGCCTCTTTGAGCGTTGAAAACTCCCCCAGCCACAGGAATAAAATCCCCCACAGCATAATTTGCAGCAGATTGCCCATCAGCACGATGGTAATGATGCCAAATAACGCCAGCACCCCGGCCATCATCCCTTCTCTGTGGTTAAACCGTTTGATGTAAAAACGAATACAGCCAATAGAAACCCACGACTGTAACAGCATATTCAACAGGATGACGGGCATCCCTGTGACTAAAACCAGCAACATATTAATCTCCTGGAGTGGCTTCAACCGCAGGCCGACCACTCGGGCGCCAGCGTTCAAGAATCACAACACATGCCCAACCATAGAGGGCAACCACAACATACAAAGAGCAACGCATCGCAGACGCCAGCCAGACATCTTTGCCCGCCGCACTATCCTGAATGGCGGGGCCAAACAAGATGAGGCAGGTGACCCAGGCATTGCTCCAAAAGGAAGGTGTGAACCGGTTTGCCACCAGCCGCACCATGCGTCGTGCCACCCAAAGGCTGACCAGCGCAAGCCACAGCACCAACATCAAAAGCGAGGGCCAAAGACTTAACCCGAACCACAACACCACGGCTAACAGCGCGCCCATCAGGGTCGACAGCACCAGCTCGCGTCCCACCTGTTTTGCCGCAAGCGTGTTGGTTTGTTGTGCAAGCATCACTGTTTTCATCACCGCCGGGATATAGAACGCGGGATTACTCAATGCCAGCAGCCAGACAGGCAGCACAATCAGCACCGCACGTAAGGCCAGGTAATAGGGCGACTGCGGTGCAACATGCGCTTTTCCCGCCGATTCTGGTGTCGCCTGTGGTGGAAATAAAGCGAGGGCAATCCGGTTAACCACTGTGCCAATGATGATGCCAAGGCCCATCATCTGTGCGATGCCGACGGCGAGCGATTGCTCAATCAGCCCGGCGATGGGAATGATGGCGACCATCATGGTAAGCAACATCGCCTGAGTGCCCTTCCCGGCAAGCCACATCAGCATCAGCTGGTAAAGCAACAGCGCGGTCAACAGCAGCGCGGGCAACGGATAGTGCGTTAACAACGGCACCATCAGCACGCCCCCCATCATGGTTGTCATTAGCACAAGGCCCACGACGATCCCTTTCTTGATGGGTAACGGTTTGCCCTGGCAAAGAACAATCCAGGCCATGATGCACCCCAGATGGGGCATCGGCAGTGCGAGGCTGTAACAGACCAGCGCGGCAATCGCGGTTCCGCAGCTGATCCTCAGTACCGCACGATCTCCGTTATGCATAGCGCAGCACCTTAGTAGATATACGAGAACACGCTCATCAACCGTATGTAGACGCTACCTAAAACGCTCATCAAGCCACTGCCATTCGCGTACACCAGCACATCTGCTTGCCCACCCGCCCGTAAACTGTCGACGGGGGGAAAATCATCTTTCGAGAACGCCACCTTAACGGGGAAACGCTGCGCCTGACGTAACCAATCACGGTTATTGTCGATCGTCGGTAATACTCCTGCTGGCTGGCTTTGCGTGGCACTGATGCCATAGCCAATACTGCGCACCTGCCCTTTATAAATGTGCCCAGGCTGGCTATCGAGCAGAATGGCCACTTCATCGCCAGGCTTCACATTGCCCAGGTTGTTCTCTGTCATGTCCGCACTGATCCAGACATCGTTGATAGCGACCAGAGTCATTACTGGTGCGCCCGCGCCAAGGAACTGGCCCACATCGGTGCGCAAATCCGTCACCAGCCCACGGTTGGTTGCCACAATCACGGTATTTTTCCGGTCAAGTTCCGCTTTACGAACCGCCGACCGCGCACTGAGCAGTTGTGAATTATTGTCCCCTTCAGCCCCCGCCATTTCGGTGGCGCGGCGTACATCCGCTGCCGCTGCCGCCATTTGGCTACGCGCGGTTTCACGCGTCGCTTGTGCCACTTCAAGACGACGGACCGAAATCGTGCCGGGATCTTCGCGGTACAAACGCTCCTGGCGTTCAGCGTCTTTCGCCGCATTCTGGTAAGCGGCTTTCGCGGCTTGCAAACCCGCTTCGGCAGCGGCAATGGCTTCATTGTTTGCCTTGACCGAACTTAATACCGTTTCATAGTCTGAACGCGCCCGTGACAGGGCGATATCGTAAGGCTCAGGATCAAGTTCAAATAACGGATCCCCAGGCGCTACTTGCTGATTGTCGCGCACATAGACTTTTTGAATTTGTCCGGCAACCTCAGAAGAGATAGGAATAACAAACGCCTGAATTCTGGCCTGCGAGGTATAGGGCGTGAGCCGGTCGGCCGCTAAATACCAGCACAGCAGAACCACTATCACGGCGAGGAGACTTATCACGCCGCGACGACTCGCTTGTCCCGCCGGGGATGAGGGTTCGGTCATTGCTTTTTACCTTCTTTGATATCAGTTGCCGCTGGCAGAGGCGCGTCCAGCAGAGGGAGCCAGTCACTCCTCTGGCGTAAATGCGCATCGGTTTGTGAGTCAACCAACGGACGTTGTCGCCCACTTTCCCAACCGCCCCCCAGCGCTTTGTACAGCGTTATCAGGTCGCGCATCAGGGCACCACGACTGTTCACCAGCCGCTCTTGTTGATTGAACAAGGCGCGTTGCGAATCCAGTACCCGTTGGAAATCGGCCATTCCTTCCCGGTATTGCGTATTCGCAATCTCCAGAGAACGGCTCGCCGCCTCACCCGTTTGGGTCAGCAACTCAATTTCGTCGTTGCCATTGGCGTAAGCGATAGCGGCATCATCGACTTCACGGGCAGCCTGAAACACGGTGTCCCGATAGCGTTCATGCAGTTGCAAGAAGCGGGAATCCTGTACCAAAACCTGGTTGCCAAGCCGCCCTTGATCGAGCAAATTCCAGCTAAATGTGGGGCCAGCCGCCCAGGACAGCGTGCTGCTCGTCCCACTACGCGCACTGATTCCCACACTGCCAATCAGTGAAATAGAAGGATAGAGCTCACTTTCTGCCACCCCGATAAGCGCCGACTGGGCAGCCAGTTGCCGTTCGGCAACCCGCACATCAGGCCGACGGCGCAACAGGTCTGCAGGCAACTCAGACACCAACGCCAGATTGCCCTGCGGAATCACTCCGGTATTGCCCGTCATTTCAGGCAATGGGCCAGGTTTACGCGCAAGCAACACACTGAGCGCGTTTTGACTTTGACGTAGGCTGGTTTCCAGTTGCGGGATACTGGAGAGTGTTGACAGATATTGGGTTTTCGCTTGCTGCACGTCGAGCTCAGCACTGTTACCGCTGAGGAACAGGCGCTCGGTAATTTGCAGGCTGCGTTGTTGAATTTCGGCGTTGCTGCGAGTAATTTGCAGCCGTGCTTCTAAGGTGCGGATATTCACATACAGTTGCGCCACTTGTGCCGCCATCAGCACCTGAATATCGTCATACTGCGCGAGGGTCGCAAAGTAACTCGCATCGGCTGACTCTACGCCACGCCGGAATTTACCCCAAAAATCGATCTCCCACCCCAGATTAAAATCGGCGCTATAGCTGGTGGTGTCATTGTAACGGCCATCACGACGTGTGCCGCCCGTTATCACATCACCGGTGCCGACAGTCGCCTGCGGCCCCAGCAGGCTTTCGGCTATTCCCAATTGCGCGCGTGACTCAAGCAAGCGCAAACCGGCAATCTTAACGTCCGGGTTTTTACGCAACGCTTCATTAATAAGGGCGGTTAACGTGGGGTCATTGAGTTGCGTCCACCACTGGTCATAATTTTGTGTGGTGGCTTTGCCGTCCATACTTTTGGTCGTCGCTTGCCACTGGTTCAGCTCCGGGACTTGCGGCGATTGATAGTCCGGCCCCAGGGTGGTACACGCACTCAAGACCAGGCAGGCGCCTCCTGTTAACAGGAAGCGCCCAAAACGACCGTCATTGAGCATCTTTTCCACTCACCGCTCCGCCATCCGGCCCCTGGTTAACCCAGGCCATGAAGATGCGATAGCCGATGGAAAGCAACGTCGCCCCAACGAACATACCGAGAATACCATTGGCTGCCATACCGCCCAGCGCCCCCAACAGCACCACTGGCATCGGAGCATCAACACCGCGCCCCAGCAACAATGGCTTGAGTACGTTATCCGCCATACCGGCAACCAGCAGCAGCACGGTGTAGACAATATTGATAACCGTACCGTGATCGCCTGACATCCACATGATGGCAATCGCGGGTGCTGTTACCAGGATAACGGGCACCTGAGCAATCCCCAAAATCAACGCCAGGACAAAGAAGACGCCAACCGCAGGAATGCCCGCAATCGCCATAACAATACCGGCCAACAGCGCCTGAATGAAGGCAACCCCGATAACACCCATTGCGACAGCACGAATGGTGCTGGTACACAGTTTGGTCAGCGCAAGGCCGCGTTGTGTATCGGTAATACGGATGGCGATATTGTTCGCACTGCGTGCACCTGGAGCCCCCCAGGCCATCATGATACCTGCCACGATGAAGGAGAAGACGAAACCAATTAACCCGCCGCCCATGCTCGCCAGAATGCCCAGAACCTGCTTAGCGATATCTCCCAACTGCGGGCGATAACTGCTGATAAGGCTGGGTAAATCAGTCGAAGCTTTGAGCCACAAGGCGTACACTTTTCCACCGACAACAGGAATAGACTCGATCTTCGCCGGAGGGGGTGAAATAACCAGACTATCGCTTCCCACTTTATCCACAAGGCTGCTTATGCTATCGCCCAGGGAGCTGAGCATGGCAACGGTCGGCGCAACAATCAGCAGCCCCCCCAGTAACACCATGACAGTCGACGCCCTGCCTTGTTTATCTCCCATTCGGATAGCAAAACGCTGATGCAAGGGATACAGCGTGACCGCTAAAATAAGCGCCCACAGCAACATATTCATGAACGGGGAAATGACCGTAAAGCAGAAAGATCCTAGCGCCAGAATTAGCCCTAGTTTGATGAACATATCCAGAAATCTGGCAACCAGTCTTTTTTCAATGACAGTGGATAGTTCGTTATTTTCCATGGTGACGTTATTCCAATTGATGGTAAACACGTAGCTACCCAGACCTTGCACAATAAAAGCAGGCCAACACACAGATAGCGGGTATTACATTAAATAAATGAAGGATATTTAAATAATAAGAATATATTGATTTGACGTTTAATTCGCCTAACTATTTTTATGATAGAACAAACCACCATGCTTGCAAATAATGCAATGTTGAGCATTAACAAATAGTTTAATGAACAAAACAAATGGAAAAACCATTTAATATAATGGTGTTTCGCCATTTCAATAGCACATATAACAAGTAAAACACCAAAAACCCAGAATTAAATTCTGCGCTCCGTAATTTTTCTTTTGATTAACATTTATGTAAGTAGTTGTAATACTTTCGAATTCATTAAAAATATCGCGCAATTTTATCGCAATAGCACTGACAGCCTAACACTCAAAAAAATTTATATGTCAGGAAAAACTTAATTACTTTGGGCTATGTCCCTAAGCGCCAGGACCGTTGTCACCCTTTTTGAAATGAATCTGAGGGCAATAAAGTGACAGAGGAAACATATTTCACTGGAACGTAAATCCGCCGCACTGGCAAAATGACGGCCTTCTTACAACATGAGTATCGCGGCAGCGACAAGTAAGGAAGGAATATCCAGCGCAATCTTCTTTGACAGGAATAATCCGGCAGAAAAAGTGTGGAAACCAATGCGTTCTCTAAGATTTACCTTACTGTTTTTGTTGAATAATTAATCAGAATTTTTCGGAAATAATTTACAAAGGCTGTAGTGCCCGTCCTCTGTACGCTCTGATTTTTACTTTGTCCTACGTCAATAAAATCGTAAACATCCTTGATGCAAATCACTACATATAGAACTTAAAATGCACGCCGACCCAATATGTTGTATTTATCGTCTACAATTGCATCAACCACAACTGACCGTATAGCGCAGCTGTTGTGGATAAAATGGGTCAGGATTGCGGGAAGTCTTTGGATAGAGAGATGAATAAACCAAGGAATGCTTCCCCAGCCTCTGTGGATAACCTGTTCTTATAAATATGGAGTGATCATGACACCGCATGTGATGAAACGTGATGGCTGTAAAGTGTCGTTTAAATCAGAGCGCATCAAAGAAGCCATTCTGCGTGCAGCTAAAGCAGCGGGAGTCGATGACGCAGATTACTGCGCCACCGTCGCAGAAATTGTCAGCAGCCAAATGAATGAGCGCAGTCAGGTCGATATCAACGAAATCCAGACCGCAGTTGAAAACCAACTGATGTCGGGTCCGTACAAACAACTCGCCCGCGCCTATATCGAATATCGCCACGATCGCGATATTCAGCGCGAGAAGCGTGGTCGCCTGAACCAGGAAATCCGCGGTCTGGTCGAGCAAACCAACTCCGCGTTGCTCAACGAAAATGCCAACAAAGACAGTAAAGTGATCCCGACCCAGCGCGATCTGCTGGCCGGTATCGTGGCTAAGCACTATGCGCGTCAGCATCTGCTGCCGCGCGATGTGGTGCAGGCGCATGAGCGTGGTGATATTCACTATCACGATCTCGACTACTCCCCTTTCTTCCCGATGTTCAACTGTATGCTGATCGATCTGAAAGGCATGCTGACGCAGGGCTTTAAGATGGGTAACGCGGAGATCGAACCGCCAAAATCCATCTCCACCGCCACGGCGGTCACCGCGCAGATCATCGCCCAGGTTGCCAGCCATATTTATGGCGGCACCACCATTAACCGTATTGATGAAGTGCTGGCCCCGTTTGTCACCGCCAGCTTCACTAAGCACCGCAAAACCGCTGAAGAGTGGCAAATCCCGGATGCTGACGGCTACGCGCATTCCCGTACCGAGAAAGAGTGCTATGACGCATTCCAGTCTCTGGAATACGAAGTTAACACGCTGCACACCGCCAATGGACAGACGCCGTTCGTGACCTTTGGCTTTGGCCTTGGCACCAGCAGGGAATCTCGTCTGATTCAGCAGTCCATTCTGCGCAACCGTATTGCGGGCCTGGGTAAAAATCGTAAAACCGCGGTATTCCCGAAACTGGTGTTCGCCATTCGTGATGGCCTGAACCACAAGTTTGGCGATCCGAACTACGACATCAAACAGCTGGCGCTGGAGTGCGCAAGCAAACGTATGTACCCGGATATCCTGAACTACGATCAGGTGGTGAAAGTCACCGGTTCGTTCAAAACCCCGATGGGTTGCCGCAGTTTCCTTGGCGTGTGGGAAAACGAGAACGGCGAGCAGGTTCACGACGGGCGTAACAACCTCGGCGTTATCAGCCTCAACCTGCCGCGCATTGCGCTGGAAGCCCACGGTGACGAAGCCACCTTCTGGAAACTGCTGGATGATCGCCTGGTGCTGGCGCGGAAAGCGCTGATGACCCGCATCGCACGCCTGGAAGGCGTGAAAGCGCGCGTTGCGCCCATCCTGTATATGGAAGGTGCCTGCGGCGTGCGTCTGAAAGCGGACGATGACGTTTCTGAAATCTTTAAAAATGGCCGTGCGTCCATCTCACTGGGCTATATCGGTATCCATGAAACCATCAATGCCCTGTTTGGCAACGAGCATCTGTACGACAGCGAAGCGCTTCGTGCCAAAGGCATCGCCATCGTGGAACGCCTGCGTCAGGCTGTCGATCAGTGGAAGAACGAAACGGGTTACGGCTTTAGCCTGTACAGCACGCCGAGTGAAAACCTGTGTGACCGCTTCTGCCGTCTGGATACCGCCGAGTTCGGCGTGATTGCTGGCGTGACGGACAAAGGTTACTACACCAACAGCTTCCACCTCGACGTCGAGAAAAAGGTCAACCCGTACGACAAGATCGATTTTGAAGCGCCGTACCCGCCGCTGGCGAACGGTGGTTTCATTTGCTATGGCGAGTACCCGAACATTCAGCACAACCTGAAAGCCCTGGAAGACGTCTGGGATTACAGCTATCAGCACGTGCCGTATTACGGAACCAACACGCCGATCGACGAATGCTACGAGTGCGGCTATACCGGTGAGTTTGAGTGCACCAGCAAAGGCTTTACCTGCCCGAAATGCGGTAACCACGATGCTGCACGCGTCTCGGTGACTCGTCGCGTATGCGGATATTTAGGCAGTCCGGATGCACGTCCGTTTAACGCCGGTAAGCAGGAAGAAGTGAAACGCCGCGTTAAACATTTGGGTAACGGGCAGATCGGTTAATTTTTTCCGACGATGCCTGCCCCTGGCCGGATAAGACACTTTGCGTCACCATCAGGCATCACATTGTTGCCGGATGGCGGTGAAAACACCTTATCCGGCCTACAGCCTGTAGCCCCTGGCGACAATCCCAACCTATGAGTTTCCTCTAAGCAGTTGGTGTTGTAGCAAGGTGGCAAGCGAGTAAGTCTCGGGGAGCTTACATCAGTAAGTGACCCGGGCGCACGAGAGCAGCCAACGCCGCTACAGCGCCAAATGAGACGAGGAAACAATGAATTATCACCAATACTACCCTGTCGACATCGTCAACGGCCCCGGCACCCGCTGCACCCTGTTTGTTTCGGGCTGCGTCCATGAATGCCCCGGCTGCTACAATAAAAGCACCTGGCGCGTGAACTCGGGTCAGCCATTTACCCAAGAAATGGAAGACAAGATCATTGCCGATCTGAACGACACGCGCATCAAACGCCAGGGCATTTCCCTCTCCGGCGGCGATCCGTTGCATCCGCAAAACGTCCCTGAGATCCTGAAACTGGTGAAACGTATCCACGCCCAGTGTCCGGGTAAAGATATCTGGGTATGGACCGGCTATAAGATTGATGAGCTGGACGCCGCACAAAGGGAGGTTGTAGACCTTATCAATGTGCTGGTAGACGGTAAGTTTGTGCAGGACTTAAAAGACCCGGCGCTGATCTGGCGGGGCAGCAGTAATCAGGTTGTGCATCATTTGCGTTAACCTGGCTCGTCAAAGCCGTTTGTCAGCCTCATGATAAACGGCCGATTTTTCTCTCTTACCGATTGCGATCACGAGTACCACGACCTGTTCTTCCTTCACCTGATAAACTAACCGGTAACCTGAAGACCTGAGCTTAATTCTGTAGCAATCAGGCAGATCATGTCGTCGCGCGGCTTCAATATGTGGGCTTGAAAGCACTTCGACAAGCTTCTTCTTAAACTGTGTTTTTACGGTGTTACCCAGTTTGCTCCATCCTTCAGTGCTCGTGGATCAAACGCCAGTTCATAGCTCATCCAAACTGACCTTAATGCCTTTCTGTGGGTTAGCCAGCCTTTCCCGAACCGTCTGGAGCAGTGCTTCTTCACTGTCGCTAATCGTGACGGTTTTTAACGGCATTCGTCCATTCTCAGCAACATACTGAAATAACAGTCTCACGGCTTCTGTAGGGGTAATATTGAGTTTTTCCAACACGGCATATGCCTCGTTTTTGAGTTTGTCATCCAGACGAACGTTTAATGTGGCCATTATGCCTCCAATAAAAAGAAGAGATGTAATGCATTATAGCATTACATCTGCATTACATTCATTTCTGGAAAACGTCTCTCAAAACCGACTCACACACTCCATCGCCACCGTTTTAAACTCATCAAAGTCCTGACAGGTACAGAGCCTTGCCATGGCGCGAACATGAGACGTCAGCATTTGTTCCTGTACGGCGTTGGGAATGATGTGGCGCTCGCTGAGCAAGGCATACACCTGCGCCAGCATGCGATCGGCCAGTTCGCTAATCTGCGCCACCTGTTCCCCCATGTCGGTCATTACTGCTCCGTTATTCACTCGTCATACCCCATTAATGTCTCTGGGATAAAACTAACGGGGGAGGTTAATCGTTTGTAGCGAGTTATTTTCCACTTCGAAGTGGAAAGACGAGTGGCAGGGGTGATCTGTTCCACAGAAAAGGCGGTTTTGCTGATTTATCGCTGGATTAGTGTGATTTTAATCACGGATATTGCGGCATTTCGGCGCGTCTCCAACGAGAGACGAAAATCGGGAACTGTGACCAAAGAGCGATTTTCAGCAGCCGTATAGAGAAGAATGATGACGAATCCCAGAGAGGCGCGATGCAGAGATCACGCACTTCTCAGGTACGCACATCGTCATAACAGGAAGAGACAGTGGGGGTTCCCCCACAAATCACACGATGATTTTTCACCTGATGTCCCAGTGAGACATCAGGTGATGTGGGAGGATTAACGAAACTTCTTATGGTTCTCGTTGCGCGTGGTTTTCAACGCTTCGGCCGCCGCTTTCGCCTCGCTAACTTTGCCTTCATTCGCCAGCTTAAGCGCACCGTCGATCTGACCTATCAGCGTCTCTAAGCCGTGACGGAAATCTTTCATTTCCGGGCTGTCAGGGGATTTGTTTTCCAGTTTCGGTGGAGTGGCTTTTTGGGCATCCAGCGCGGCGGCACGCATTTTGGTTAACGCATCTTTCAATTCCGTTGCGTTATCCGTTTTCTCGACCACTTTCAAATTATCGTTGAGGATCCCCATGTCATCTTCAAGATCGGCCGCAAACACATTGGCCGAACTCAGCACGAGAGATGACACAGCCAGCATCGCTAACAGGTTTTTACGCATTGCTCACTTCCTTTTTATTATTGAAGTTTATGGCGCGGCAGGTCGCGCCATTTGAGACTACTGCCCGGCGATTTTCATCTCCGGTAACAGCACTGAACCACACTGTATATTGCTACGCATTTCAATATCATTACCCACGGTCACAATATTGCGCCACATCTCTTTTAAGTTACCGGCAATGGTTATCTCGCTCACCGGATACTGAATTTCACCGTTTTCGACCCAGAAGCCCGCCGCGCCACGGGAATAGTCACCGGTAATACCGCTCACGCCTTGCCCCATCAGCTCAGTCACTACCAGACCTGTTCCCATCTGTTTCAGCATCTGCTCAAAACTCAGGCCCTGTCCGGCAATACGCCAGTTGTGAATACCGCCCGCGTGCCCGGTGCTTTTCAGCCCTAATTTGCGCGCCGAATAGTTGGTGAGCAGCCACTGGGTCAGTACGCCATCTTTAACGATATCGCGACGCTCCGTACGCACGCCTTCACTGTCGAACGGTGAAGAGGCCAGCCCTTTCAGCAGGTGCGGATGCTCTTCGATGGTCAACCACTCAGGCAGGATCTGTTTGCCCAGCGAGTCGAGCAGGAAAGTGGACTTGCGATACACCGAGCCGCCTGCAATAGCGCCAACCAGATGGCCAAACAGGCCGGTCGCCACTTCATTGGCGAAGATGACTGGCGCTTTCATGGTGGACAGTTTGCGCGGTGCCAGGCGAGATAAAGTACGACGTGCGCACTCAGCCCCTACCCATTCCGGCGTGTGTAAATCGCCCAGGGCACGGCCGATGGTATACGCGTAATCACGCTCCATTTCGCCATTCTCTTCTGCGATAACACAGCTTGAAAGCGAATGGCGGGTGGAGCAATAACCCTGCAACATGCCGTGGCTGTTGCCAAACACTTTAATGCCGTAGTGGCTGTTAAAGCTGCCGCCTTCGGTATTGGTGATGCGTTTGTCCGCCTGCAGGGAAGCCTGTTCGGCGCGCGCCGCCAGTTCAATGGCTTCATCCGGGGAGACGTCAGCGGGATGGAACAGATCGAGGTCCGGCGCGTCAAAGGCCAGCAGCTCTTTGTCTGCCACGCCAGCACACGGATCCGGTGACGTATAGCGGGCAATATCCAGCGCCGCCTGAACGGTACGCGCAATTGCCTGCGGGCTTAAATCGGTGGATGACGCGCTGCCTTTACGGTTCTGGTGATACACGGTGATGCCCAGAGCGCCATCACTATTGAATTCTACGTTCTCCACTTCACCATAACGGGTGCTCACGCTGATACCGGTCGTCTTACTGACGGCGACTTCCGCACCGTCCGATTTGCCTGACGCTAACTCCAGCGCTGTTGATACCGCTTCTTCCAGAATCTTACGCTGCGCTTCAACTTGTGAGATTACTTTCATCGCAAATGCCATAATGTAGAGAGAGTTTCTCTGAAGTCTAACAGAGAACCGTTTTTCAGTGCGCATCTTAACTGGTAACATTAGCCTCTTTTTTTAAGGAGCCTGACATGACTAAGCAGCCCGAAGACTGGCTCGACGACGTTCCCGGTGATGACATCGAAGACGAAGACGATGAAATTATCTGGGTCAGTAAAAGTGAAATTAAACGTGACGCCGAGGAGTTAAAACGCCTGGGTGTGGAACTGGTGGAATTAGGGAAAAACGCGCTGGATAAAATCCCGCTCGATGCGGACCTGCGCGCAGCCATTGAACTGGCCCAGCGTATTAAAATGGAAGGCCGCCGCCGTCAGTTGCAGTTGATTGGTAAAATGTTGCGTCAACGCGATGTCGATCCGATCCGCCAGGCACTGGATAAGCTGAAGAATCGCCACAACCAACAGGTCGTGCTGTTTCACAAGCTTGAGCAATTGCGCGATCGTCTGATTGTTGAAGGGGATGAGGCGGTCGAGGAAGTGCTGAACCTGTGGCCAAACGCCGATCGTCAGCAACTTCGTTCTCTGATTCGCAATGCCAAAAAAGAGAAAGAAGGTAACAAGCCGCCGAAGTCGGCACGCCAAATCTTCCAGTATCTGCGTGAGCTGGCGGAAAGCGAAGCGTAATTCCGTTCCGGATGCCTCAGCAACGCTGGGGCATTATTTTTTATAGCGCCATAACGCGATGGCATAAATCCGCATTGAAGCGCGCATAGTGCGATGCCGTTATCGGCTCCGGATAACTCAGCACAATGAGCTCATGTCCGGCCATTCCCTGATGATACGCCGGATGCGTATGCGGCCACGGATTGGCAAAAAAACCCATCGATTCGTAAAACCGCAGCCGTTTTTCGGCAATTTCCGTCGTCAGTGGATCAATCTCCAGAATCGTCATCGGCGAACGCGCAAGGATCTGCCCGAGCAGGATTTTGCCATACCCCTGCGAACGTAATGCCCCATCAATCGCCAGATGTTCAACGTAAACGTAGTCGTCAAAGGTCCAGCATCCGCTCAGGCCAATAAACTGCGCCTCTTCAAACCACCCTTCAAGGGCGTAATGCGGGTTGGCAATGGCCTGTTGTTTGGCATGCATCTCCCGTTGTTCGTGCCAGGGGAAAGCCGTCGAGTACAGCGCGTCCAGACGCTGAAAGAGCGTGGATTCTGTCGAGGTTATTTTTTTACAGGTCAGCATATCAGGTGATAAGAAAGTGAATGACAACCCGCGCACCATCGTGCGCGGGAGAGATGATTAATCAATCAGATGAGCGATTTCATCATAATCGACTGACGGCGGCGACTGACGTAAACCGCGCGTCATATACAGCAGCCAGGCAAACCCGCCCGCCAGCCACACAAGGCCCACTTTTAACGCATCCGGCGCCAGGTTCGTCCACAGCCACACCGACATCCCTACGCCCAGTAACGGCAAAAGCCCATAGTGAAACAGCGCGGCAGCGCCACGGCGTTGTTCATTGATCAGGAAGTGCTTGATGACGCTGAGGTTCACAAAGGTAAATGCAACAAGCGCCCCGAAACTGATCATCGAGACGACAAGATCCAGGCTCAACTCCAGCGCCGTCAGGGAAACCAGCGCCACGAAAATAATCGCCCGATACGGGGTATGGAAACGAGAATGCAGATGGAAAAAGATTTTTCTCGGCAATACGCCTTCACGTCCCATGGCATAGAAGATACGCGATACGCCGGTCTGCGCCGTCATGGCAGAGGCATAAACACCGGTCAGGTAAGCCGCCATAAAGAAGTTGTACATCCATTTACCGCCGACTTTTTCCGACACTACCAGGCTTGCGGTATCCTGAACCGGGATCAGCGATTGCCAGTCCGGGTAGATCAAATGCGCGGCATACGACACGGCGATAAAGATAACGCCAGCCAGCAGGACGGTAATGATAATAGCGCGAGGTAATGTCCGTTTCGCATCGTCAGCCTCTTCCGCCATTGTCGCGATAGCGTCAAACCCCAAAAACGCCAGGCAAAGCACCGCCGCACCGGCCAGTAATCCGCCCAAATGCCCACTGTCCACTAACAGAGGACGCAGCAGCGCATCCGGACTCAAATCAGCCTGGCTAAAAGAAAGCGCGATAAACAGCACGATAAAAATTAATTGTGCCGCAATTAATGTGAAATTAACGGATGTCATCAGTCGTACGCCAAGAATATTCAGCAGACTGACCGATATAATAGATGCCAGAACAAAGACAGGCGCCGGGATCGCCGGGAATGCCTCATGCAGGAAGATGCCTAAAACAAGATAATTCAGAATTGGCAGGAATAAATAATCCAGGATCTGCGCCCATCCCACCAAAAATCCCATTCTGCCGCCAAAACTGCGCTGAACATAAGAATAAGCAGAACCGGCCAGCGGTAACGCGCTGGTCATACGGCAGTAACTCAACGCGGTAAACAGAATCGTCGCAATCGTCACCAGATAGGCGATAGGCAGATGCCCTTCACTGAGGACAGTCACCTGTCCGTAGGTGGTAAATACTCCCAGCGGAACCATATACGCCAAACCAAATGCGACCAGGGCCGGTGTTTTAAGCACTCTTCGTAGCTGATGTTTTTGTGGCATTCCCGTATCATCTCCTGGCGCTGTTAAAAGGCACCGTTGAAAGGTTTATTTATAATAAAAAAAAGACCGCGAATTTTTACATATGACCGGGATTTTGAAAAGCATAATAAGCGTTCTATTTATCTAAAATTATTTACTTTAATTTTTTTAATTTATTTCACATGTAAATCTATCGAACGCCGAAAACAAAATGAATTCGACGGTATTTATTCTGCTTATATACAACTTTACAAATAGATAAGCCTGTTTCCATAACAAAAACAGGCTGTTTATTTCACACTATCAGGCGTCCTGCCAAACCACTTTACCGCCGACAACCGTGCGCAGCACCCGCGTTTTGAATAAGGTTTCGGGAGAATGACTGAAGATATCGTCTTTCAGGACAATCAGATCGGCCAGCTTACCCGGTTCGAGAGAACCAATTTCACGATCGCGGGCAATCATGTAGGCAGCATCGATCGTGGCGGATCGCAGCACTTCTGTCAGTGTTAAATTGCGGTCATTATCAAGACGTGGCCCCGCAGGATTGCCTTCGGCATCCCACGCCCGGCGCGTCATGGCAATTTGCAAGTTATACCACTCATCAAGACGATCGATTGGCCAGTCACTGCCATACGCCAGACGCGCGCCAGCATCCAGGAATCGCCCCTGTGGCTCAAGATGCGGGAAACGCGCTTCGCCCAGCATGGCGCGTTCTTCCTCAATCAACACCGCCGGTAATCCCGCCCACTGATAGGAGAGTACCGCCGTAACATCCAGCTCGGCAAAACGGGCATACTGGTGCGCCGCCGCAAGTTCATTGTGCGCAAGACCCGGACGGACGTCTTTCTGCGGCCAGGCCTGACGCATCTCCTGCAACGCATCCAGCGCCATTTCTATCGCCCCTTCCGCCACCGTATGCATATGCGGGTGAACGCCAGTGCGTCCGCACTCGTTGATCAGCGCATTAAATACCTCGGGGGTGAAGTAGAGATCGCCATAGTCTTCTGTCGGCTGCCAGTCAGGTTGCGCATGCGTCCCGCGGTTTTTACGGTAGGGCTGAAGCAGCGATGCGGTCATGGTGGGAGGCTGGAGCACGCCATCAACAAAGAATTTCACATGGCTGACACCAAAACCAGGCGCTGGCTGCCACACGGGATCATTCCAGCGTTGGTTAAAAGCGACAAGTTCATCCAGCGCGCGGGCGGCATCCTGTGGGCCCGCAACGCTGTCCGGCGTAATTTCACGCGCGCCGCACATCCGCAGGGTTAACTCGTCGCTATCACGCAGAGCGGCGAACGCTTTTAACTGCTCTTCGTAAACGCGGGTATCCATGACCGTAGTCACGCCCTGCTGATTCAGGACCCGCTGAACATGACGGGCAATCAGCACACACTGTTCCGGCGTACCGGTTGGAATGCTGTCGAAAGCACGCATGGCTGGCGCATCTTCCAGAATACCGTTTAAGCGCCCCTCTTCATCCCGGCCGATTTTGCCATCTGCCGGAACCGGGGTCTCTTCGGTGATGCCGAGCATCTCCAGCGCACGACTGTTGGCCGCCAGCGTATGGCAGTCATTGGAAAAAAGCACCACCGGGCGGCGCGTGTTCAGCGTATCCAGCGATTGACGGCACATGTCGGCGCCAGCCGGGATCATCGCCTGACGCTGCCACGCACGCACGGATAACCAGTCGTCTTCTTCTTTCAGCGGATCTTCATCAAGGTGCTGCTGGAGAATCGCCAGCGTCCCTTCCACGGTCAGCGCCGCGTAATTCAGATTACAGCCGCGAAGCTGCTTGCCTCCCCAGAATGGATGCATATGACTATCGATAAGTCCCGGCAGAACAACCTTTTTTTCAAGGTCGATCACTTCTGTTTGCGCCCCCGCCAGCGCCAGCAGTTCATGACTGCTGCCAACCGCGGTGATATAGCCTTGTTTGATGGCGATAGCTTCACAGAATTGATCGGACTTATCTGCCGTATAAATTTTACCGTTATGGTAAATCACATCGGGATTCAGGGAGTCAGGCATCATGAAGGGTGTTCCGGGATCCGTTATTCATCGTAAAACGAGTAAAAAAAAGCCTTCGCAACGAGGGCGAAGGAATAAAAAAGGCCAGCAGGATTACGCTGGCCATCGTGACATTACACCCGGTCGATCACTGCTGCGCTTTCGCCGCGAGTTTGTCTAACAATTTTTGATGGATCCCACCGAATCCACCGTTGCTCATCACCAGAATATGGTCGCCTGGCTGGGCGGTTTTCACCACCATATCCGCCAATGTATCCACATCGGCATGCCAGTGAGCAGGCTGTACACACGCTTCTGCGACTTCCGCGACTTGCCACGGAATATGTTGCGGTTGCAGCAGGAACACTTCATCCGCGCGTCCTAACGACGGCGCCAGATCGTCTTTGCAGACGCCCATCTTCATGGTGTTCGAACGCGGTTCCAGTACGGCGATGATCCGCGCAGTGCCGCCCACTTTACCGCGCAGGGCGGCAAGGGTCGCGAGAATGGCCGTTGGATGATGCGCAAAATCATCATACACCGTTACGCCATTGGCCTGCCCGCGCAGTTCCAGACGGCGACGCGCATTGACAAACGATCCCAGCGCGTTAGCCGCATCAGCAGGCAGCACGCCCACGTGACGTGCGGCGGCAATCGCCATCAGCCCGTTGTGCATGTTGTGTTCGCCGACCAGCGCCCACTTCACTTCACCGACTTTCTCACCGTCCAGCCACACTTCCCACTCAGACGCTTCGGTGTTCAGTTTCTTCGCCTGCCAGTGGCCCTGCTCGCCGACCAGTTCCTGTTCACTCCAGCATCCCATCGCCATCGTCTGCTTCAGGTTGATGTCGTTTTCAGGCCAGATGATCTTCCCTTGTCCCGGAACGATACGCACCAGATGGTGGAACTGTTTCTGGATCGCTTTCAGATCGTCAAAGATATCCGCGTGGTCAAACTCAAGGTTATTCAGGATCAGCGTACGTGGGCAGTAGTGAACGAACTTGGAGCGTTTGTCGAAGAACGCGCAGTCGTACTCGTCAGCTTCGATGACGAAGAATTCGCTCTCGCCCAGACGCGCGGAGACCTCAAAGTTGCCCGGCACGCCACCAATCACAAAACCCGGTTTGTAACCGCAAAAGTCCAGAATCCAGGTCGCCATCCCCGCCGTGGTGGTTTTGCCGTGCGTTCCCGCAACCGCCAGCACCCAACGGTCGCGCAGAACAAAATCATGCAGCCACTGTGGGCCAGACATGAAGGGAATGTTTTTTTCCAGCACCGCCTCAACGCACGGATTACCACGGGTCATGGCATTGCCAATGATGACCAGATCCGGCTGTGGGTCGAGCTGGCTGGCATCATACCCTTGAATCAGAGAGATCCCCTGCTTCTCAAGTAAGGTACTCATCGGCGGATACACATTGGCGTCCGAACCCGTTACTTCATGACCGAGCGAGCGCGCCAGCATCGCCAGACCGCCCATGAAAGTGCCACAAATTCCCAAAATATGAATGCGCATACGTCACTATCCTTTTTTAATCTGGGAGCCATTTTACGCACATGTTATGCGACTGAGAAATGTATTTCAGGCGAATCTGTAGTTTGCTGGCGCGATTCACTTGAGCGCAACCCACGTAATATTTGTTAAGATTGCTGCGGTCGCTTTACTCCACATAGATTGCAGGGAAAGTGTTATGAAAACGTTAGGTGAATTTATTGTCGAAAAGCAGCACGAGTTTTCTCATGCTACGGGTGAACTCACTGCTTTGCTGTCGGCGATAAAGCTGGGCGCCAAGATCATCCACCGCGATATCAACAAGGCCGGACTGGTCGATATCCTGGGTGCCAGCGGTGCTGAGAACGTACAGGGCGAGGTTCAACAAAAACTCGACCTGTTCGCGAACGAAAAACTGAAAGCAGCACTGAAGGCGCGGGATATTGTTGCTGGTATCGCCTCTGAAGAAGAAGATGAAATTGTCGTCTTTGAAGGGTGTGAACACGCGAAGTATGTTGTCCTGATGGACCCTCTGGATGGCTCTTCTAACATCGATGTGAACGTCTCTGTCGGTACGATCTTCTCCATTTACCGCCGTGTTACGCCTGTAGGCACACCGGTTACCGAAGAAGATTTCCTGCAACCCGGTAACAAGCAAGTGGCGGCGGGTTATGTCGTTTACGGCTCCTCAACCATGCTGGTCTATACCACCGGTTGCGGCGTACATGCCTTCACCTATGATCCCTCTCTCGGCGTTTTCTGCCTCAGCCAGGAACGTATGCGTTTTCCGGCAAAAGGAAGCACCTATTCCATTAACGAAGGCAACTACATTCGCTTCCCGATGGGTGTGAAGAAATACATCAAATTCTGCCAGGAAGAAGACAAGCCAACACAGCGCCCGTACACCTCGCGTTATATTGGTTCCCTGGTGGCGGATTTCCATCGTAACCTGCTCAAAGGCGGGATCTACCTCTACCCAAGCACCGCCAGCCACCCGGACGGGAAACTGCGCCTGCTGTACGAATGCAACCCAATGGCTTTCCTGGCTGAGCAAGCCGGCGGCAAGGCCAGTGATGGCAAAGAGCGCATTCTGGATATCACCCCGGAAAGCCTGCACCAGCGTCGTTCGTTCTTCGTGGGTAACAACCATATGGTTGAAGACGTCGAACGTTTTATCCGTGAGTTCCCGGACGCGTAATTCCTGTCATTGAAAAGGCCCGATGGCGCTTCGCTTATCGGGCCTGTCTCTGATGTCGAACTGTTGCATTAGCGCCGCCCGGCGCGTTATGGCTTCGTCGCCACGCGCGTTACCACCGCATTCTGCCGATTCTCCCACAACACCGTCAGCGCTCGTTGTAGCGCAATAAAAATAAACAACAAAATACCGATGGCGATTTTCGTCCACCAGGAACTGAGCGTCCCGTCAAAGTTAATGTAGGTTTGAATCAGCCCCTGAATGGCCACGCCGAAGAGTGTGCCTAACACCGTCCCCACGCCGCCGCTCAGCAGCGTACCGCCGATCACCACCGAGGCGATAGCGTCCAGCTCGACGCCAACCCCCGCCAGCGCGTAACCGGCCTGGGTATAGAGAGAGAACACAATGCCAGCAAGCGTCGCCAGTCCGGTCGAGAGCATATAGATGCGAATGGTGGTACTGCGCGTTGAAATCCCCATCAGGTTCGCAGACGTCGCACTCCCGCCGATGGCGTACACCTGATTCCCAAACCGCGTACGATGAGCCAGAAAGATCCCTATCACCACCACCGCCAGCATCAGTAACCCCATCGCGCTCAGACGACCGCCCCCGGGAATTTTCCACGCCAGACTCGAGAGCGTGTCATACACGGGATGGTTGATTGGAATCGACTCTTCAGACACCAGATAGCTGACGCCGCGCAAGAAGAACATCCCCGCGAGGGTAATGATAAACGCCGGGATCTTCAGCGCATCAATCAGCAACCCCATGAATGCCCCAAACGCACAGCCCATCACCAGCACCAGCGGAAAAGCCAACAGCGGCGAAATCCCCCAGTCACCGATGGCTTTCGCCAAAAACACACCGGTGAAGGCGATCACCGAGCCGACGGAGAGATCGATCCCACCGGAGAGGATCACAAAGGTCATCCCGACGGCGATAATCCCTAAGAAGGCGTTATCGGTCAGGATGTTGCAGATCACCCGCGTGGAGGCGAAACCGGGAAACTGTGTCAGGCACCAGAGGTAACCCAGTACAAAAACCCCGAGGGTGATCATTAACGGTAAATTACGTTTTATCATGACCACGCACTCCTTTTATCACACTGATAAAGCGCTGAGACTGCACAATCAGCACGCACAATACGACGATGGCTTTAACGACCTGGTTCATCTCTGGCGGAAAGCCAGACAGTAAAATCCCGGTATTCATCCCCTGGATAATCAACGCGCCTATCACCGAGAGCAGCAGATTAAACCGCCCCCCCATCAGCGATCCGCCGCCAATGACTACCGCCAGAATGGCATCCAGTTCCAGCCATAATCCGGCGTTATTAGCGTCAGCGCCGCGAATGTCGGCGGTAACGATGATACCGGCGATGGCGGCGCACACGCCGCTCAGCACATAGGTGAGCATGACAATAATCCGCGTGTTTACCCCGGCATTTTTGGCGGCCCGGATGTTGATCCCCACGGCTTCAATAAACATCCCCAGCGCAGTTTTGCGGGTTAACAGCCAGAACAACACCAACGTGCACACGGCGATAATGACCGGCGTCGGCAACAGCAGCAGCGAGCCGCTGCCAAACCACGAGAGAGCCGGTACATTGAAGGTCACGATCTGTCCGGAGGTGATCAGTTGCGCGACCCCGCGCCCGGCGACCATCAGAATTAGCGTCGCGACAAACGGCTGGATTTTAAGGATCGCCACCAGAATACCGTTCCACAACCCCGCCAGAACCCCCGTCCCCAACGCTGCAAGCAGAACGACGGGTAAGCTGTGCCCGGCGACCGTCATGGCGGCAGTGGTCGCCCCGGCTATCGCCATCACCGCCCCGACAGAAAGATCGATGCCCCCGGTGGCAATCACCAGCGTCATACCAATCGCCAACAGCGCCACAGGGGCGGCGCGGTTCAGAATATCAATCGGGCTACCGAAGAGTCGGCCATCCTGCAATATCACCTGCCAGAAGTGTGGTGCCACCACGCTATCGACCAGTAGCACCAAGGCTAACGCGACCAGTTGCGGCATCCCCGTCGACCAGCGAAAGCGTTTTTTCGGCGGGGTAGAATGAGGGAGAGATTGAGGCATCACCATGATCTCCTTAGGCCGCAATGGCGTTCATGATCGCCGGTACGGACAGTTCTGCCAGAGGGATCTCCGCCACGTGTTTGCGATCGCGCATGATAATGACGCGATCCGCATACCCCACCAGCTCTTCCAGTTCGGATGAAATCACCAACAACGCCAGACCGTCTGCGCACAGCGTTTCGATCAGGCGGATGATCTCCGCATGTGCGCCAACGTCGATACCGCGCGTGGGTTCATCGAGGATCAGAAACTGCGGTTTGGTCAGTAGCCAGCGCGACAACAGCACTTTTTGCTGATTGCCGCCGGAAAGAAATTCAATCGGTTGATCGGCGCTCGGGGTGCGAATACCCAACTGGCGAATAAAGCGTTCGGCAATGTCATTTTGCTCTTTGCGGGGAATCGGTCGTAGCCAGCCACGCTGCGCCTGTAACGCCAGAACAATATTTTCCCGGACGCTGGCGGCGGCAATAATGCCATCTGTTTTCCTGTCCTCCGGGCAGAAACCGATCCCCAGACACGACGCCTGGTGCGGCGAGCGCAGCGTTTGCTGTTTGCCTTTGAACATCGCGCTGCCGCTGTCTGCGGGTTTGATCCCAAAGATCACCTCTGCGGTTTCCGTACGCCCTGAACCTAAAAGTCCCGCCAGACCGACGATCTCGCCTGGGCGAACTTCCAGATCAAAGGGGGCGATGGTCCCCTTTTTGCCATAGTGTTTAAATACCGCCACCGGTTTGTCACTCAGCAGGGTTCTTCCCGCCCGCTGCAAAGCATGAGTATCTAACTCACGCCCCAGCATCATTTTCACCAGTTCGATCTGCGGGAGTTCGCGCGTTTCACGACAACCGACAAAGCTGCCATTACGCAAGACGGTGATCCGATCGCTGACCTGGTACACCTGGTCGAGAAAATGTGTCACGAAGATCAGGCTGACGCCGCGATCGCGCAGATGGCGCATCAACCCAAACAACATCTCAACTTCCTGGGTATCCAGACTGGCGGTGGGTTCATCAAGGATCAGGACCTTCGCAGAAAGATCGATGGCCCGGCAAATCGCCACAATCTGCTGCATCGCCACCGAAAAGCGGTTGAGCGGCTCGCGCACATCAAGGGAAAATCCATAAGAGGCCATCAACTCGGTGGCGCGCCTTTCCATCTCTTTGCGTCGCAGCAGGCCAAAACGCCGGGGTTCGCGTCCGATAAACAGGTTATCCGCCACCGACATGTTCGGCAGCAGATTCACTTCCTGATAGACCGTACCAATACCCAGTTGCTGGGCATGAGCCGTATTCTTAGGCGAGATAGCCTGGCCTTCCAGCCAGATAGTGCCGCGTTCGGCATGATACACACCGGTCAACGCCTTGATAAGCGTCGATTTCCCGGCGCCGTTTTCCCCCAGCAGCGCCATAATTTCGCCACGACGCAGACTAAAATCGACATTATCCAGCGCTTTGACGCCGGGAAAAAATTTGCTTAATCCCTCTGTACGGAGGATTTCCTGATGTTGTTCGGTGGTCATGGTATTCCTCCGGTACACAGCGCGGCGCCCCGTAGGCCTGGTTCAGCTGGGTTTGTAGGCCGGATAAGACGCTGTGCGTCGCCATCCGGCATTTCAACGCCTGATGGCGCTGCGCTTATCAGGCCTACAGAGAGTGCGCGAACTCAATAACCCATATTTTTCTTCTTCTCTAACTCTTCTTTGGCGGTATCCGGCAGGTAGAGAACCGATTTAGTCACGGTCAGCTTCTCTGGCATGGTGCCGTCTTTCTTATATTTCTCCAGCGCGTCAAACGCAGGCCCCGCCATGTTCGGCGTCAGTTCAACGCTGGCGTTCGCTTCTCCGTCAATCATCGCTTTATAGATATCCGGAACCCCGTCGATAGATCCGGTAAGAATGTCTTTGCCTGGCTTCAGACCGGCTTCTTTAATTGCCTGAATCGCGCCGATCACCATGTCATCGTTGTGGGCGTATACCATGCAGATGTTCTTGCCGTTGTTTTCCGCCTTGATAAAGCTTTCCATCACCTCTTTACCTTTACTGCGGGTAAAGTCGCCAGACTGCGAGCGAATGATTTTGATGTTTGGCGCTTTGGCGATGGCTTCCGCAAACCCTTTCTTGCGGTCTATCGCCACGCTGGCGCCGACCGTCCCCTGCAGTTCAACCACGTTACACGGCTTGCCGTTCACCTCTTTAATCAGCCAGTCGCCAATCAGTTGCCCTTCCAGCACATTGTTGGCGGTGACGGTGGTCATATAGAGAGATTTGTCTTTGACATCAATGGAACGATCAAGCAGAAACACGGGTATCCCGGCATCTTTGACTTCTTTCAACACCGGTTCCCAGCCCGTTGCCACAACCGGCGCGATGAAAATCGCATCCACGCCCTGGGCGACAAATGAACGCACCGCTTTAATTTGGTTTTCTTGTTTTTGCTGGCCATCGGCGATTTTTAGCGTAACGCCGCGTTTCTGAGCTTCACTCTTCGCCACGTTTGTTTCAGCGGCGCGCCAGCCGGATTCAGAGCCGACCTGCGAAAATCCTACGGTTAAAGGGGCGGCCATCGCCATAGACGACATAGCTGCCGAAACTGCTGTAACTAAAAGTAAGCGCTTCCACATAAGTGCGTCCTCGTCGGGTGAGTTATCGTTGATTAACAAACAGTCGCGGAAAAACTATAGACAATCGAACATGCAACGAATTGCGTTGCATCACACTTCAAAAAAGTAAATAAAACGTTAATCACAAGTTTGTAATCGCTTCCATTCACTTATGAAAAATGCAGCTGTGGTTATGGATTTTTCTGTCATGTAAATGCGCTAAAAACAGCGAAGGGGCGTGGACGAATACGAAAACAAGCGAAGACTTTCGCCACGAGTTGGCTATAATACTTGCCACTAGTTTGCCATACATTTTAAAGGAAACAGACATGAGCTTACTCAACGTCCCAGCGGGTAAAGACCTGCCTGAAGATATCTACGTTGTTATCGAGATCCCGGCAAATGCCGATCCGATCAAATACGAAATTGACAAAGAGAGCGGCGCACTGTTCGTTGACCGTTTCATGTCTACCGCGATGTTCTATCCGTGCAACTATGGTTACATCAACCACACCCTGTCCCTGGACGGTGATCCGGTAGACGTTCTGGTCCCGACTCCGTACCCGCTGCAGCCGGGTTCTGTCGTTCGTTGCCGTCCGGTTGGCGTTCTGAAAATGACCGACGAAGCCGGTGAAGATGCGAAACTGGTTGCGGTACCGCACACCAAACTGAGCAAAGAATACGATCACATCAAAGATGTGACCGATCTGCCGGAACTGCTGAAAGCGCAAATCACTCACTTCTTCGAGCACTACAAAGACCTCGAAAAAGGCAAGTGGGTTAAAGTTGACGGTTGGGACAACGCAGAAGCAGCGAAAGCTGAAATCGTGGCTTCCTTCGAGCGCGCTGCGAAGAAGTAATTCTTACCGCGAATATCAAGCCCCGCATGTCGGGGCTTTTTTTATGCCAGAGATAACTGGCTGCTTTTTTGTGATATCCGCCACCTGACATTGAGAACATTCCCATATCATTGTTAACCATAAACGTATCGAAATATAATCAAGCCTATCATATATAGTGGGGATTATTGATTCACCTTTATCATTACTTACATACTGTTATGATCTTCATTGGTTGTTATTTATTATTCAGGACTCGCCATACCATCTAACTCTGGAATATAAAAAGGTGTGATAATCACCACTAGTTATATTATTTCATGGCAGCGAGTTAAGTATATTACGAATTCAAACGTAACAATTTTTCATACTGACACATTTCATTTTTTGTCGATAAAACAAATACATTACATTAAAATTTCGTTTTTAGAGTGTTTTGTCAATACATTTCTGACCGTCGTGTTCATGAGCGTAATACATGCTAAGTTTCTATCTTCAGAACATAAAAATGGGTTACATAAAGGCGTTTGACTGTTACGGCCACGACAGCAAATGGCAGTATCTTTGTATTATGACATTCCAGATTGTCTGGTTTTTGTTTTACTTATGGCTCCCTTATAAAAGCGATTTTGCCCTTCTTATTTTTTTGTTCTTCTTTCTGCCTGTTATCTCAAGCAATACCCGTTGCCTCAACTATTACGGCTATTCGCGAGCGTTATGCCTGATATGGCTCATTGCACCGTACATCATGTTGTTCATCCCTTTATTTTTAAGAAAGCGCCCGGTCGGGAAAGAAGGTTAAACGGCCCATGTGGAGTGTCTGCAGCAAGTCAGCGTAAAAAAACTACGCCACCCGAAGGTGGCGCATTCATCTTAATACTGGTCTTTATCTAACCAGTTACCGCTTTCAATCAACGTTAAACCGTCAACCGAACGTTGGTACCCATACATCCATGCACTTCCGTACGGCGTCTGGATCAACTGACGTGCGTATTCACCGCCCCTGGTGCGCAAGGCATCAAGCTCGGCCAGCGTAGCATTATCAATACGATAAACTTCACCGTGTACCGTCCCGTTTCCCGGAACTGCGCCTGGATAGTGGCCCAGGCTATACAACTGGTAATTATCGATACTGTAGTTGCCCAGCAACTGGGCGTTGGTCATCCAGTGGCTGTTGCCCTGTTTGCGTCGTAAACTGCCGTAGACAAATATTCGCATTGCTAAAACTCGAACTGATAGAGCAAATCCAGTGCCTGATCTACGCCAGACACCGCTTCCAGATATAGCTTGGGCATCAGACGATAACGTAGCGTGAGTGTCGCTAAAGAGTCAAATATACCCACACCATATTTCACCTGTAGACCTGGCAGTACATACCCGCTGACCACAACCTGGGATGAGTCACCCACCCCTTGTGTGTCCAGCGCCAGATTGCTTACGCCAAATGTCTCCCCGATTTTACCCACAACCTGACCACTTTGTGCAACCCCCAGACCAATAAGCATCGATGTCATCGCTGCGCTGTCGTTCTGTTCGCTGTCCAGCCCCTGACCGCGCAACAAATAAGAGAGCGCTTCTTGTTGGGACATCGCCGGGTCAGAGAAGATCTCCGCCTTCGGTTCATCCGCTGTCCCGGTAACACGCACACCGGCTATCACATCGTTTTCGGTCGCCTCTGGATTACGGATGGCTTCGATGTTGAGCAACGGCTGATCCGGAGGACCCGAGAACAACAGTTCGCCTTTGCGCACAATCAAATCCTGACCATAGGCGTGGAAGCGGCCTTCTGGAATGTTGATCTGCCCGTTCAGCCCCAGACCTTGCTTGTCCTGTGCCACTTTCAGATCGCCAGTCAGTCGCGCTTTCAGCCCGAAAGCACTCATACGCACGTTATTACCGACATGGATAGTCAGGTTGCTATTGATCGGAATCGAGGCGCTCTGCGGGTTCTCTGGCTGCAGATTATTGTTGAGCATCACCTCATCGCTGGAGACGCCCACCGCACTTTCCGGCAGATCATGAACGACAATGCGCGCCCACGGCACATCCACCCGACCATCGAGGGTGAACAGACTCGGCGTCGCCTCAAACACCACATCAGGCGAGACATCAAGGCGCACCATCGGCGGTACGGTGATCCGTACCCGGCTGCCTTTCGCCGCGACACGCGCACGCCAGTTGTCTATCTGGCTCCAGTCAGCATCGCCGCTCAGGTTTATTTGCCCTTGCTGCGTACTCACCACCCCTGCAAGCGTTGAACGCGTCCCGTTGAAGTTCATCGAAAGCTGGCTTGGCTGCATATCAAACGGCATAAAGTTCCCGTCGACATCCAGACCGCTGAGCTGCAATCGGCCAAACATTTGCGGGCTTTGCACATCACCGCCTAAACGCAGATTGGCATTCAACATTCCCGCCGCTTTCTCACCCCGCAAGAAAATGGGGTTCACCATCGCCAGATTGAAATTACGAATATTGACGTTGCCGCCAAGATTGCGTCGTCCCTGTGGGTCGGTCACTTGCAGTTGCCCGTCTAACTGACCGTTGTTGGTCAGGCGAATCAACCACCCCAGCTCCGCGCGATTGTTGTGGAGATCGGCAGTCAGGTTCAGCGTTTCAAACGCGACCGGCAGCGGCGCGTCGTTGACGGTCTGCGTCACCTTCACATTACGGCCGTTGAGCGTAATCTGCCCCTGAGGTAATCCTTCTTTGGTGGTGTCCCAGGACACATCGGCCTTGCCGCTAAATACGCCGCTGGCCTGGGTGGTCTCCGGCATAAACGCTTTCAGCATCGCGAGATCAAAACGGTTAAGGTTGACCACCGCCCGCCCTTCTGCGCCCGCATCAATGGTTTGCGGTACGCACAGTTCGGCATTCGGATTCGTCCAGCAGTGCGGTCCAATACTGACTTTCTGTTCCTGATTGCGATAGTCCAGCGCGATGGCGCGGTTCAGAGACCACGGGCCAACCGGCGTCTGAAAGCGTGTATTACTGAGAGCGCCTTTCCAGCGTTCTTCCTTACGGTCAAAGCTTCCCGCCAGATCGAGCTGTCCGGAGACCGGCTCCCCCTGAATCCGCAGTTGCAGTTCATGTTGCTTTTCACTGCCTTTGGCATTCAGCGTTACCAGATTGATATTGACGTCAGGCTGCACGATTCGCTCAACGCGAACGTTGAGGTTTCCGGCGATCTGGTCGGTCGATTTGACATCGCCCTCGACTCGAACCTGCGCCACCGACAGTTCCTGCCAGCGCAGACCGCGTGCCGTGATATCCGCCAGCAGTTGCGGCGCGTCAACAGTACCGCGTACTTTCACTAAACCTTTTGCCGTCCCGCCCAGCCCCGGCAGCGCATTGTCGAGCTCCGGCGCGTCGATGGTGGCGTCAAGATTGAGATCTTTTACCCCCAGCTCCCCTTTCACATCCGCGCTGTTCGGCCCCAGCTCCAGATGCAGTCCCGGAATGATCCACTGTAGGTAGCTGTTCCCCTTCAGTGAACCGTTTACGTTAAGTTTGTTCTGCTTCACGTTACCGGTCAGTTTGAGTTCTGGTACTTCCATCTGCCAGGTTCCACCGTACAGGCTGCCCCGGGTTTTAATCAATCCATTGATCTTAGATGGCCAGTCGGGGATCTCTTTTGCCGTATTGATGCCATCCAGCGTCAGTTCGCCGCGCCAGCTAATGGCCTGCTGCCAGTCAAGCAACGCCTTCAGTTCGGTTTTACCTTCCAGCGCCGCGACGGTGAGTTTATCGAGGTTGATCTGCTGTTCGTTACCTTTCGCATCCAGGGTAATGGTGGCCGAAGGGAGCTCCTGCCCCTTCACTGCCGTACGCATCGACAACGTATAGTCGGTCATCTTGCCGGTGAGCTTGAGTTTAAGATCGTCTGCCTGGAACTGCTTGTCGCCGGTAAACGGCCAGGAAAGTTGCTGGCTGACGATCTCCAGATTGAGCGGTAATCCCGCTTCCCCCAGACGTGTCTGGCCACGCAGCACCATATCGACCGGACCAGAAAGATTAACGCCCAGCTCCAGTTGCTCGCGCAGCGCGCCCCCCACTTTCAGCTTCACCTTTTCGCCTTTGAGCGGGTCGATATTCAGCGTGCTGTTAAGGGTGAAGTCTACCGGCCAGCTATCGCTCAGTTGCGCGCTGCCGGTGGCATTGACACTCCCCTGGCTGGAGTCGATATCCAGCGCATCCAGCTTCATGTTGCCATCGATACTGCTCACCTTCAGCAGCATAGTGTGAACCGTCAGATCGGTATCACCGGTAATACGCAACTGCTCGCCGCGAAATTCTTCGATGTTAAGATTGAGCGGCAAATGCACATCGGTCATTTCCGGCAGCACTGGTCTGGAGAACAGATCTTTCAGTGTCTCGCCCAACGGTTTTTCATTTGGCTGCGGGTTCTGGATCTTCGGATCAACCACCTCTTCCTTCGCGACGTCCGCCACCTTTGGCAAGGCGATGAGCAGCCCCTGAAGCGATGTCGGTTTCAGGGTCAGGGTTTTCTCCTGCCAGTTCAGACCGGAGGTAAAATCCAGTACCGAAACCGTCGTGTCATCAATTTTGAGGTTGATGTTATTAAGCGCCACGCGTGAAAGCGTGATCGGGTAAGGCGTAGAAAGGTTCAGCGGACCGCTGTCCTCTTCTTCTGCCACGGCTTCAGACGGCGGCATTTTTTTACTGTCGATGGCAACGCGAATGTCTTTCAGCGACAGATCGTTAACGCACAGGCTACTGTTCCACAGACAGTCGAGTTTGACGGCCAGATGCACCTCGCCCGCATTCACCGCCACGCCGGGCTGCTCATAGCGAATGTTCTTTAGCGACAGATCACGCCAGCCTCCCGTGACCTGACCAATCTCCAGCCCCGGCACCCAACGATTCGCCGCATTGAAGATCAGATGCAGCCCTGTCGTGGTCCCCACCAGAAACGCCACGGTTCCCAACAGCAGCAGAATAAAAACCAGTACGCCGAGGCTTATTTTCTTCCATAGACTCATAATTCTGGCCCCAGACCGATGTAAAACTGCATACCATTTTCTTCTTTATCGCCGACAGGAGCCGCGATATCGAGCTTGATTGGCCCGACGGGAGATTGCCAGCGTACGCCCACACCTGCGCCCGTTTTGAAGTCGCTTCTGCGAATATCGCTGACCGCTTCGCCGCTATCAACGAACACCGCGCCCCACCATTTTCCGGTGACATTGTATTGGTACTCCAGCGAGCCGGTCGCCAGTTTCGAGGCCCCTTTCAGGTCGCCGTTGCTATCTTCTGGCGAGATAGATTTGTATTTATAGCCACGAATACTGCGATCGCCCCCGGCGAAGAAACGCAAATCCGGCGGCACTTTGTCAAAATCACCCGTTTCTATCCATCCCAGATTGCCGCGCATCACAAAGCGATGGCGATCATACAGGGTGCGTATCCAGACGTTTTGCAACTGAAACACCGAGAAATCCACATCGGAACCCCAGGCGGTATTCGAATAATCAATAGAATAGCGCTGTGAATCCCCCCACGTCGGCATCAACCCACCGCGTGAGCGCGTTCTGCTTATCATCACCCCAGGATACAGCAGCATGGTGGTATTGGTGACTTCCCCTTGGGTAAAGTGGTCGAGGCTCCAGCGCAGATTAATGGCGCGCTGCCAGCCGCTGGAAAGATCCCAATACCGGGAGACGGCGAGCGTGGTGGAGTCTGATTCGGTATCGTTGAGATCCGTACGCTTAAAGCCGCCCTGCACCAGATAATATTGCTCCAGCGGGTTCTTCAGCAGCGGCATTTTATAACTGAAATCCAGCACCTGTTCCGGCGCTGAAATACTGGTGCTGGTCGTCAGGCTGTGGCCGTAAGAGTTCATCCACGGTTTTTTCCACGTGGCTTTCAGGCGCGGCCCAACGTCGGTCGAATAGCCCACACCGGTTTCAATGGTGTTTTCTACGCGCGGCGACACAACGCCTTTCAGCGGCAGGACTTTCGTTTTACGGGCTTTATCGAACTCAGGCGCGACGACCACCGAGTTAAACCATCCGGTGGCTGAAAGACGGCGGTTAAGCTCCGCCAAATCTTTCGACTGGTACTCATCACCTTCTTTAAACGGCACCAGATGCTGCAGATATTCGTCACGAATCTGCGAACCTTCAAACGTGACATGTCCGAAGCGGTAACGTTCGCCACTATCATAGTCGATGTCCCAGAACGCCTGATGACGGTCAAGCGCAATGCCCAACTGGCTCTTATTAAATTCGCTGTCGAAATACCCTTTACGCAGCGCGACGCTGGTTAACGACTTTTTGAAGTTGTCATAGTCACTGTGATCCAGCACGGTTCCCAGCGCCGGCCGCGTTTTCAACAAGGCCAGATAATCTTTATCGGTCCGCGCGCCGCCGCGTAAAATGACCTCAGTGCCGCCAATCAACACTGGCTGACCCGGCGTGACTTTGGCAATCAATACCTGACGCCCTTTCGCCGGAGGCGGACGTAAATCAAATTCAATGGTCGGCTCATAATAGCCCAGCGCTTTTAACCCTTCGCGGATAGCATCATCAACGCGCGCGCGAAAACGCCGGTCTGGCGTGACTTCATCACCCTGAATCGTCGACAGTTGGGCACGGACGTTTTTTTCCAGCGCTCCCGATAAGCCTTCAACCTGTAGACGGACATTCGCGGCGACGGCAGAGCCACTTAAGCACAGCAAGCCGACCCAACATAACTGACGGATATGTGGCACATTTTCTCCTGAATATCCTTTTTTCCTACCCCTGGAAAAAGAACGCTACACCATCCAATGGCTTAACAAAAATTCAACAATAAAGATTGAAAAACAGACAACAACCCAAATATTTCTTATGTTTACTTTAGACACATTCACAATAGTTATTGTGTGCAAAGAAGCGTCTTGTTACAACCTTAAACCAAATGACAGTTTTTGGGAGGACTGCACCATGAGCATATTTGATAAAAAGCATTTGGTTACTCAAGCAGATGCTTTACCCGGACGCAATACCCCGATGCCGGTAGCCACTCTGCATGCGGTAAACGCACACTCTATGACAAATGTGCCTGAAGGGATGGAAATTGCCCTCTTTGCCATGGGCTGTTTTTGGGGCGTTGAGCGTTTATTCTGGCAATTACCGGGGGTATATAGCACGGCGGCGGGGTATACCGGCGGCTATACGCCAAATCCCACCTATCGGGAAGTCTGCTCCGGGCAAACCGGTCATGCCGAAGCCGTCCGGGTGGTCTACGATCCCACAGTTATCCGCTATGAGCAGTTGCTACAGGTCTTTTGGGAGAACCACGACCCGGCGCAGGGTATGCGTCAGGGCAACGATCAGGGAACCCAGTACCGTTCCGCCATCTATCCACTGACGCCGGAACAGGACGCCGCCGCCCACGCCAGTCTGGAACGTTTTCAGGCGGCGATGATCGCAGCCAATGACGATCGCCGCATCACTACCGAGATTAGCCGCGCCACCCCGTTTTACTACGCCGAGGATGACCACCAGCAGTATCTGCACAAAAATCCCTACGGCTACTGCGGCATTGGCGGAATTGGGGTATGCCTGCCGCCAGAGGCATGATGTTTTGACGCCGCCCTGCCGCACCTGATGATCCGACGCGAATCAGGACGCCGGAACTGTCGAAATCTGACCCTCTGGCAGCATTACAGTACCTTACGCTATACTAGCGACTGAAATTACCGGCTCACTTCCTTCGGGCCGGTTTTCAATGTGTATTTCATATGGATTTATACTCTATGGATTTCGGGTTGCAGGAAGGCGGCAAACTCGTGAATCCCCGGGAGCATAGATAACTATGTGACCGGGGTGAATGAGTGCGGCCAACGCACCCGCAGCCTGAAAGACGACGAGTATCAACTCCCTTCCGAGGATCTGGCATAACGCCGGATAAGATATGTTAAACAGTATTTTAATCATTCTCTGCTTGATCGCTGTGAGTGCGTTCTTCTCGATATCCGAGATCTCGCTTGCCGCCTCACGTAAAATTAAACTTAAGTTGTTGGCTGATGAAGGCAACATCAACGCGCAGCGCGTTTTGAAAATGCAGGAAAACCCGGGGATGTTCTTTACCGTGGTGCAAATTGGTCTGAACGCGGTCGCCATTCTCGGCGGTATCGTGGGCGACGCCGCATTTTCTCCGGCATTTCATTCACTGTTCTCTACTTACTTCTCGGCGGAACTTTCCGAGCAACTGAGCTTTATTCTCTCTTTCTCACTGGTCACCGGTCTGTTTATTTTGTTCGCGGATTTAACCCCGAAACGCATCGGTATGATTGCGCCGGAAGCTGTTGCTTTGCGTATCATCAACCCGATGCGCTTCTGCCTGTTCGTGTTTCGCCCGCTGGTGTGGTTCTTCAACGGTCTGGCGAACATGATTTTTCGCATCTTCAAATTGCCGATGGTACGTAAAGACGACATTACCTCTGATGATATCTATGCCGTTGTCGAAGCCGGTGCATTAGCAGGCGTACTGCGTAAACAGGAACATGAATTGATTGAAAACGTGTTCGAACTGGAATCTCGCACCGTGCCCTCTTCCATGACCTCGCGTGAAAACGTGATCTGGTTTGATCTGCATGAAGACGAACAGAGTCTGAAAAACAAAGTGGCGGAGCATCCGCACTCGAAATTTTTGGTTTGTAACGAAGACATCGACCACATCATTGGCTACGTTGACTCAAAAGATCTGCTCAACCGCGTACTGGCGAACCAGAGCATGGCGCTAAACAGCGGCGTCCAGATCCGCAATACGCTCATCGTTCCGGACACATTAACCCTCTCTGAAGCGCTGGAAAGCTTCAAAACCGCGGGCGAAGATTTTGCCGTGATCATGAATGAGTACGCGTTGGTGGTGGGTATTATCACCCTCAATGATGTGATGACGACATTAATGGGCGACCTGGTGGGTCAGGGTCTGGAAGAACAGATTGTCGCGCGTGATGAGAATTCCTGGCTGATTGATGGCGGTACGCCTATCGACGACGTTATGCGCGTGCTGGATATCGACGAATTTCCACAGTCGGGTAACTACGAAACCATTGGCGGCTTTATGATGTTTATGCTGCGAAAAATCCCGAAACGTACCGACTCGGTGAAGTTTTCCGGCTACAAGTTTGAAGTGGTGGATATCGATAACTACCGTATCGATCAGCTGCTGGTCACGCGACTCGGCACGAAACCCACGACGCTGGCGCCGAAACTGCCCGATGCCAAAGAAGAGAGCGCGGCATAAACTGCGCGCCTTAGAAACATCAACGGCTCCTGTTTCAGGAGCCGTTTTTTTATACTGCTTTAACTATCGCATAGCACTTCGGTTAAGCCATCTCAGTTTGCAGACGCATAACCTGACGGTTAACTTCGGACATCACAGAAAAATGCTGTTTGTCCTTCACTTTTGGGACAAGAATCTTACCTTTATCAAACTCAAAAGCGCCGACATCCTTGATATATAACCGTCCACGAAACAGGATCTTCACGTACTTCGCCACCTGCAGCGGGTTGTACCGTTGGAAAATTTTCATTTTGTCTCCTGCTGAGCATTACGCCTTTGCGGTGCCACAATCAGCCCAACTGTTCTAAGGCGCAAATTTTAATGCCATATGACTATAGACTATCTCGACAATGTTTCCAGCGTGTATAAGTTTATTTACCTTTCCATTACACTTATTCAGAATTATCTTTTCACTGATGCGCTGGATTCAGTATAAGCCTTCATTTTTCGCAGGATTTGTGCGCCCGTCCGCAAACTGGCATTGCGCTTGCGGGAAAAAGCATTATTCGCACATATGATTAAATCTCAGACCCAAGTGGTCGGATCACCTGCAAATAATAAGGAAACACCATGACCTTACGTAAGCTTCTGGCGCTCTCATGCCTGTTACTGCCGATGATGGCCTCCGCACAAAACTTCGAAATGCACCAGAGAGTGCAGCCAGTGGGGATCGCAGATCGCGGTGAATTGATTCTTGATAATGATAAGTTTAGCTACAAAAGCTGGAATAGCGCGCAGTTGCCAGGGAAAGTACGCATTCTGCAACACATTGCCGGACGCACTTCAGCCAAAGAGAAAAACGCGGCGCTGATAGAAGCCATCAAAGCGGCGAATCTGCCGCACGACAAATACCAGACCACCACCATCGTCAACACGGATGACGCCATTCCTGGTTCCGGTATGTTCGTGCGCAGTAGCCTTGAGAGTAATAAAAAGCTCTACCCGTGGTCGCAATTTATTGTCGACAGCAACGGTATTGCGCGTAAAACCTGGCAACTGGATGAAGAGAGTTCAGCTATCGCCGTACTCGACAAAGAAGGCCGGATTCAGTGGGCAAAAGATGGCGCATTAACGCAGGAAGAGGTGCAGCAGGTGATCGCCCTGCTGCATACGTTACTCAGTAAATAGAGACCCGGAAGCCGGGGTTGAGGAAGGATTCACGCGGCGTGTAATTCAGAGGTTTACCCTGCCAGTCGTGAACATGCGCCCCGGCAGCAGCGGCAACAGCGTGGCCCGCAGCAGTATCCCAGACGTTAGTGGGACCAAAGCGTGGATACAACTGAGCCTGCCCTTCGGCCACCAGGCAGAACTTGAGAGACGATCCGATCGAGGTGGTCTGGTGTTCGCCCAACTGCTGCAAATACTCTTTCAGTTCGCTGTCTGCATGCGAGCGGCTAATGACCACCAGCGGCGGGCGGGCGTCACGTACCTGAATTTGTTTGCGCGTACCGCACTCTTCTTTCCAGGCTTTTCCTTCTGCCGCACTGTACATCACCTTCATGACGGGTGCGTAAACCACGCCCAATACCGGCTTACCCTTGTCGATCAGCGCGATATTAACGGTGAATTCCCCGTTACGTTTAATGAACTCTTTCGTGCCATCCAGTGGGTCTACCAGCCAGTAACGTTGCCAGTGCTGGCGCACGTCCCAGCTCTGTGGGTCCTCTTCCGAGAGAACCGGAATATCCGGCGTCAGCGCCAGCAATCCTTCGAGTATCACAGCATGCGCGGCAAGATCCGCCGCAGTGACCGGAGAATCATCCTGCTTGCTGGTGATCTCCATCGGTTTGACTCCATCGTAGATTTGCATAATGGCATCACCCGCATTCCGTGCAAGCTGGCATACATGTTCTAACATTCTCCACCTCGTTTGTGGCCGTGGCGTTAACTCGTTGTTTTACTTATACCCTATCGTCAGGGGATCCGCCAACTGTGATAACGAATGCGGTTTTGGCGGGTAAATTCATGGCATGATTCACGATTCTGTAAGCAAGAAGATATAGATACATTTTCTTTTGTGGCTTAGATCTTAAAAGGATGCCCCTGATGATTAAGTTTAGCGCAACGCTCCTGGCCACGCTGATCGCTGCCAGCGTGAATGCGGCGACCGTCGATCTGCGAATCATGGAAACCACTGATTTACATAGCAACATGATGGATTTCGATTATTACAAAGATACCGCGACGGAAAAATTCGGCCTGGTACGCACGGCAAGTTTGATTAATGCCGCCAGAAATGAAGTGAAAAACAGCGTTCTGGTCGATAACGGCGATCTGATCCAGGGAAGTCCGCTAGGGGATTACATGGCGGAAAAAGGGCTGCAAAAAGGCGATATTCACCCTGTCTACAAGGCCTTGAATACGTTGGATTATGCCGTTGGTAACCTTGGCAACCATGAATTCAATTACGGCCTGGATTATCTGCATGCTGCACTGTCTGGTGCAAAATTCCCTTACGTTAACGCCAATATCATCGACGTTAAGACCCAGAAGCCGCTGTTTACCCCTTATCTGATCAAAGAGACTGACGTCATCGATAAGGACGGTAATAAGCAAACACTCAGGATCGGCTATATCGGTTTTGTGCCGCCGCAGATTATGACCTGGGATAAAACCAACCTCAGCGGCAAAGTGACGGTGAATGACATCACCGAAACCGCCCGCAAGTATGTCCCCGAAATGCGCGCCAACGGCGCCGATGTGGTGGTCGTGATTGCACATTCCGGTCTTTCAGCCGATCCGTACCACAGCATGGCGGAAAACTCTGTTTACTACCTCAGCGAAGTTCCGGGCGTGGATACCATTATGTTTGGTCACGCGCATGCCGTCTTCCCGGGCAAAGATTTCGCCAGTATTAAAGGCGCGGATATCGCCAACGGCACCCTTAACGGTGTTCCGGCCGTTATGCCGGGCATGTGGGGCGATCATCTGGGTGTGGTGGATCTGGTGCTTAACAACGACAGCGGGAAATGGCAAGTGACGCAGGCGAAAGCCGAGGCGCGTCCGATTTATGACGCCGCGGCGAAAAAATCGCTGGCAGTGGAAGACCGTAAGTTGGTCGATATTCTGAAAGCCGATCATGACGCCACGCGCAAATTTGTCGGCAAGCCGATTGGCCAATCCGCAGATAACATGTACAGCTATCTGGCGCTGGTACAAGATGACCCGACCGTTCAGGTTGTGAATATGGCGCAGAAAGCCTATGTTGAACACTTTATTCAGGGCGATCCGGATCTGGCCAAACTGCCGGTGCTTTCTGCCGCCGCACCGTTTAAAGTCGGTGGTCGTAAAAACGATCCCGCCAGCTTTGTCGAGGTGGAAAAAGGGCAACTCACCTTCCGTAACGCCGCCGATCTTTACCTTTACCCCAATACCCTAGTGGTCGTAAAAGCCAGCGGCAAAGAGGTGAAAGAGTGGCTGGAATGCTCAGCAGGACAGTTCAATCAGATTGATATCCACAGCAGCAAACCGCAGTCGCTGATTAACTGGGATGGATTCCGCACCTATAACTTCGATGTGATTGATGGGGTCAATTACCAGGTGGATGTTTCGCAGCCCGCCCGCTATGACGGCGAATGCCAGACCGTCAACCCCAATGCTGAACGCATCAAGAATCTGACCTTCAACGGCAAACCGATTGATCCAAACGCGACGTTCCTCGTCGCCACCAATAACTATCGCGCCTACGGTGGTAAGTTTGCGGGCACTGGCGAAAATCATATCGCTTTTGCTGCACCGGATGAGAACCGTGCGGTGCTGGCCGCCTGGATTGGTGCGGAAACAAAGCGCGCGGGTGCAATCTATCCGGCAGCGGACAATAACTGGCGTCTGGCCCCCATCAGCAGTAAGACGGCACTGGATATCCGCTTTGAGACATCCCCGTCCGATAAAGCCGCCGCGTTTATTAAAGAGAAAGGACAGTATCCTCTGAAGAAAGTCGCCACCGATGATATCGGTTTTGCGATTTACCAGGTGGATTTAAGCCAGTAACGCTTTTCATTGCCGGATGGCGACGCCAGAGCGTCTTATCCGGCCTACGGGTCAACGCAATCTGCAGGCCTGTCTACGTGCGGTGGAACCATCGGATACGACACCCGATTGACAAAACCGTCCAGCGCCAGCGCCTGCAAAGATTGCCTCAACAAGGGGGCTGTTCGATGGCAGCCATAACTGACAGAGAGCGTCAAAAGCCTCCTGTTGGTGTTAAAAATTAGTTAATTGCAGTGGCATCCCCGGGGGTCATCTCTGATAATGAAACGATGGCCCAGGGGAGAGACACAGTGCAAGGCGTACCAGAACAGTTTATTGATGAGAAAGACAGCGCCCGTTTTCGCCATCTGGCGCAAATTCCCGGCGTTGAACTTTATCATGCCCACATTTCGCGTTACGCCTTTGAACCCCACACCCATGAAGCGTTTGGTATCGGGGCCATAGAGTCCGGCGCCGAGCGCTTTCGCTATCGCGGTACGCAATATGTTGCCCCCGCTCAATCCGTCGTCACGATGAATCCCGATGAGTTGCATACCGGCGAGGCCGACACGGCCGACGGCTGGCGCTACCGTATGATCTATCTTGAGCCCTACCTGCTGGAAGAGGTGACCGGGATCCGTCACTGGTGGTTTCAGGACGTGATGCGCCACGACCCGTTACGATCGCGTCAAATTTGTACCCATATCCAGGGACTCTGGCACGCAGACGATCCGCTGGCGCAAAAAGGTCTGCTGCTCTCACTTATCGACACGTTCCAGCCCCTGGCGCGTCATGCGCCGACGCTGCGCGAAGGCGCACACCGTTTTGATCGTGTACGTGAGTATCTGCATGATAACTATATGCATTCTGTCACACTGGAGGAGCTGGCGCGCGTCGCGTCGCTAAGCCCCTGGCACTTTCAGCGCCAGTTCAAAGCCCATTTCCACGTGACGCCGCATCAGATGCTGATGGCGATTCGACTGTGGCGGGCAAAGGCGTTTCTCACCCACGGTATGCCCGCAGCAGAGGTGGCAGCAGCCACCGGGTTGACCGATCAATCCCATCTCACCCGGACATTTACGCATCGCTACGGCATCACCCCGGTACGCTACCAAAAGCAGGTGTTCTCCGGCTAATCAGCAATCTCATACAATACGGACGTGGATTCCCTGCCTACACTTCTCACTACGTTCAATAATGTGGATGTAACAATGATTAGCGGTGTGTTGTATGCCCTGCTGGCGGGGCTGATGTGGGGACTGATTTTTGTCGGGCCGTTGATCGTACCGGAATACCCGGCGGTATTGCAGGCGATGGGGCGTTACCTGGCACTGGGGTTGATCGCGTTACCCATTGCCTGGCTTGGCCGCGTGCGGCTTCGCCAGTTGACGCGTAAAGACTGGCTGACTGCGCTGGCGCTAACGATGATGGGCAATCTGATTTATTACTTCTGCCTGGCGAGCGCGATTCAGCGTACCGGAGCCCCCGTCTCAACGATGATCATCGGAACGCTGCCAGTGGTGATCCCGGTATTTGCCAACCTGCTTTATAGCCAGCGTGACGGCAAATTATCCTGGCTACGCTTAACGCCCGCACTGGTGCTGATCGGCATTGGGCTGCTCTGTGTAAACGTTGCATAGCTGGAACAGGGGCTGCCCGATTTTAACGGCTGGCGTTATGGTTCAGGTATCGCTCTGGCGCTGATCTCCGTGGTGTGCTGGGCATGGTATGCACTGCGCAACGCCCGCTGGCTACGTGAAAATCCGGATAAACACCCGATGATGTGGGCAACGGCGCAGGCGCTGGTCACACTGCCGGTTTCTTTGTTGGGGTATGTCGCGGCCTGCCTCTGGCTCAGTGGGCAAACGCCCATGTTTGATCTGCCCTTTGGGCCGCGCCCGGCGGTGTTTCTTTGTCTGATGGTGGCCATCGCGATCTTGTGCTCATGGGTCGGCGCGTTATGCTGGAACGTGGCCAGCCAGCGTTTGCCAACGGTCATCCTCGGCCCCTTGATTGTCTTCGAGACGCTAGCGGGTCTGCTGTACACCTTTATTCTGCGTGAAGAAATGCCCCCACTGCTGACGCTGAGCGGGATTGCATTGCTGGTCATTGGCGTGGTGATTGCGGTGAGAGCGAAACCAGAAAAGCCAGGCATCGTCGCGGTTTCAGAGTCGTGATATTGCCGGATGTCACAGCGTTTATCCGGCCTACTCAGTCACCCCGGGTAGGCCAGAAAAACGTGTTTATGCTACGATTCGGCGCGAAACTTTAAACACGGCAACTGTCTGATTCAGACGCGCCGCCTGCTCTTCTAACGCTGCGGCTGCGGAAGCCGATTCTTCCACCAGCGAGGCGTTCTGCTGCGTCACGCGATCCATCTCTGCAACCGCCTGACCGACTTGATCGATGCCCCGGCTTTGCTCGTCAGATGCGGAAGCAATTTCGCCCATGATGTCGGTGACGCGGGTGACGGCATTCACAATCTCCGCCATCGTTTCACCGGCTTCATTCACCAGCGCCGCACCAGCGCTGACCCGATGACCCGAGTCGTCGATCAACGCTTTAATCTCTTTTGCCGCCTGTGCGCTACGTTGTGCCAGGGTGCGCACTTCACCCGCCACCACGGCGAAACCGCGCCCTTGCTCCCCTGCTCGCGCCGCTTCCACCGCCGCATTCAGCGCCAGAATATTGGTCTGGAATGCAATGCCGTCAATCACACTGGTGATCTGGGCAATTTTGCTGGAACTGGTGGCAATGTCGTCCATAGTACGCACCACCCCATCCACCACCGTTCCGCCTTTCTGCGCCGTCTCAGAGGCATTTCGCGCCAGATTGGTCGCCTGACGCGCATTGTCCGCATTTTGTTTCACGGTCGCGGTAAGCTGCTCCATACTGGCTGCCGTTTCCTCCAGTGATGCCGCCTGTTGTTCTGTTCGTGAAGAGAGATCGTTGCTGCCCGCTGAAATTTCCCCTGCGCCGGTATAGATAGTATCGGCCCCGTCACGCACCACACTGACGGTGTTCGCCAGCGCTTGCTGCATCTCGTGAAGATTGCGCGCCAGCAGCGCCATTTCGTTGCTGCCCTCCGTGTGAATGCTGTGGGTCAGATCGCCTGCCGCAATATGGCGAATGTGCGCCATCACATCATGCAGCGGTTTCAGCAATACACGCTGCATGGCAATCCAACTGATGACGATCACCGCCACGACGGCCAACATAATGAGGGTCATAATCCACAGGATACGCTGATAGTCGTTTTCGTTATCCCGCATCCCTGCATTTGCCAGTTCAGCCTGCGCGGTACGCCACTCATGGTAAACCGCCTGCATGGCCGTCTGTTTTTGCTCGGCATTCTGCCTGAACATCTCTTCCAGCTTGCCTTCAGCCAATAAGAGGTTCATTTTCGCCAGAGTGGCCGAGTAGAGGCCGTATTGCTCTTCCAGCCTGTCAGCCAGTTGTTCATCCAGACCCGGCGTTTCCGGCAAGGCGTAGTAGTTGTCGTAATGGCGCTTTGCCTCTGCCAGCATGCGGTTCGCGGTGCTCACCAGTTCATTCAACTGCCCACCATTGATCTGATTGGCCATGTTACCTTGCAGGCGCAACATACCCCGGTTGAGCGTCACACGCGCCTGGTTCAGGCTGATCCACGCATCGGTAAATTCAGCCACGTTCTGACTGGAAAGCTGTGACACGGTGAAGTTTTGTTTGTCGTGGTTGAGCGCGCCGATAAAAACGCCTGCGGAAATGATCTGCATCGCGCCCAGGGTGAGTAGCACGATAATCAGTAAGGTGATGACTTTGATCCGTTTGAACATCTGTTGCCTTTTCTTATGCAAGGTTGCCTGAGGTCTAACTATCGGCAGTGCCGCCAGCTTATTTAATCCTGTCGTAGGTAGCTCAAGAGGATTTCCATTCTTTTTAATAAGATTCAGCACCTTAAGAGAATAAGAAAAATTCGTGACGAACATCACATTTCATTCTGACTCGAAAGAGGTATATCTTCATCATAAAGATGCATTTAAAATACATCTTATATTTTTGAGCATGAGGTAACAGCTATGTCTTATCGCGATCAACCTTTAGGTGAACTGGCGCTTTCGATCCCTCGCGCTTCGGCGCTGTTTCGTAAGTACGATATGGATTACTGCTGCGGCGGTAAGCAGACGCTGGCACGTGCGGCCGAGCGTAAAGAGCTGGATGTCGACGCTATCGAAGCGCAACTGGCTATGCTTGCTGAACAGCCGATTGAGAAAGACTGGCGTTCCGCAGAACTCACCGAAATCATCGACCATATCATAGTGCGTTATCATGACCGCCACCGTGAGCAACTGCCGGAACTGATTCTGCAGGCGAGCAAAGTCGAACGCGTCCACGCAGATAAACCCAGCGTCCCGAAAGGCCTGGCGAAATACCTGACCATGCTGCACGAAGAGCTTTCCAGCCACATGATGAAAGAAGAGCAGATCCTGTTTCCGATGATCAAGCAGGGAATGGGAAGTCAGGCAATGGGGCCAATCAGCGTGATGGAAAGTGAACACGACGATGCCGGCGAATTGCTGGAAGTGATCAAGCACACCACCAATAACGTCACACCACCGCCGGAAGCCTGCACGACCTGGAAAGCGATGTACAACGGTATTAATGAATTGATCGACGATTTGATGGAACACATCAGTCTGGAGAACAACGTTCTGTTCCCGCGTGCGCTGGCTGGAGAGTAAAAAAATGCCCGGTGGCGCTACCGCTTACCGGGCTTACATTTCGAGTCTTTCCAGGCCGGATACGCGAAGCGCCATCCGGCTAGGGGATTAACGCACGCCAGCCATGCGTTTTTTGCCGATGAACAGCCAGCCAAGACCCAGTGCGATAAACCACAGCGGGGTGACGATCAGCGCCTGACGGGTATCTTCTTCCAGCGTCAGCAGCACCAGCACGAACACGAAGAACGCCATGCACACCCAGCACATCATCTTGCCCCACGGCATCTTGTAAATCGATTTCTCATGCAGATGCGGGCGCTCTTTGCGGTACACCAGATACGAGCACAGAATGATGGTCCAGACGAACATAAACAGAATCGCCGACACGGTCGTGATCATGGTGAATGCACCAATCACGCTCGGGTTAACGTACAGCATCACTACGCCACCCAGCAGGCAGATGCAGGAGAATGTCAGCCCTTTTGCCGGAACAGCACGTTTAGACAGCTTTGCAAACGCACTCGGTGCAACCCCTTCTTGCGCCAGGCCGAATAACATACGGCTGGTGGAGAACACGCCGCTGTTCGCAGAAGATGCGGCGGACGTCAGCACCACAAAGTTAATCAGACTGGCGGCAGCAGGCAGACCGACCAACACAAACAGTTCCACAAACGGACTCTTGGTCGGTACGACCGAACTCCACGGCGTCACCGACATGATGATGATCAGCGCGAAGACGTAGAACATGATGATACGAATCGGAATCGAGTTGATTGCGCGCGGCAGGGATTTCTCCGGATCTTTGGTTTCCGCCGCAGTCGTCCCCACCAGCTCAATGCCCACGAAGGCAAATACCGCTATCTGGAAACCGGCAAAGAAGCCGCTCAAGCCTTTCGGGAACCAGCCGCCGTCATTCCACAGGTGAGTAAACGAGGCTTCGACTCCGGTTGGCGACTGGAAGTGCATCATCACCATCACCAGACCGACAACGATCAGTCCCACAATGGCAACAATCTTGATCATCGCAAACCAGAACTCCATCTCACCGAACATTTTTACGGTGGCGAGGTTTAGGCTCAGCAGCAGAATAATCACCGCCAGCGAGGCCACCCAGTCGGAAAGCCCAGGGAACCAGAATTGCGCATAGGCGGTAATGGCGACGACGTCGGCCATTCCAGTTACCACCCAGCAGAACCAGTAGGTCCAGCCGGTAAAATATCCCGCCCACGGTCCGAGCAGATCAGAGGCGAAATCACTAAAGGATTTGTATTCCAGATTCGAGAGCAGCAATTCTCCCATTGCACGCATCACGAAAAAGAGCATAAAACCGATGATCATATAAACGAAAATGATCGACGGCCCTGCAAGACTGATGGTTTTACCGGACCCCATGAACAAGCCAGTGCCAATAGCGCCGCCGATGGCGATAAGCTGAATATGGCGGTTTGTAAGATTGCGCCGTAGCGACTGTTCAGACGAAGCCTCTTCAACGGCTCCGACTTTTACCTGATCTACCATGTTTTTTTCTTCCTGTACCTGTCTGTGTTGTTAGGCTCTACGGCCTTTAATGTGTCTGTCGTACATCTATGCTACGACGAACCCGTTATCGGGACTCATCGATATTAGGTAAGAATTGGCGGGATGAATACTAAGATTTAAATAAAATGTTAATTTTATGTTTAAAGTGAGTGTCGTATCACTCTAACAACGAGAATGAGTTCACAAAAATACACGCAGATGGCACATTTGCAAGATAAAATATCGACTTCTCGCTAACTATAGGTTTTTCACTCTTTATTCTGCCCCCCTCAGTAAAGAGGGGAACAGAAGTCACTGCTTAGAGAATTTCCAGCAGCTCTACATCGAAGACCAGCGTGCTGAATGGCGGGATGGACGCGCCAGCGCCACGCTCACCGTACGCCAGTTCCTGAGGAATAGTCAGTTCCCATTTGGAGCCGACTGGCATCAACGTCAGTGCTTCGATCCAGCCTGGGATCACGCCGTTTACCGGGAATTCAGCCGGTTCGCCACGCGCAACAGAACTGTCAAACACGGTACCGTCAATCAGTTTGCCGGTGTAATGCACACGTACACGATCGGTACGCGCCGGGATAGCGCCTTCACCCTGGTTGATCACGCGGAATTGCAGGCCGGACTCCGTACTGTTCACGCCCTCTTTCTCACGGTTTTCTTCCAGATATTTCACACCATCAGCGGCCATGGTCTGGAAACGTTCGCGACGCACTGCATCAGCACGTTCGTGGATCTCGCGCAGCGCGCGGTGAACCACATCCACAGGGACTGCCGGGTGTTTGCCTTCCAGCGCATCAGCAATACCAGCCACCAGCGCTTCAGGCAACAGCCCTTCCAGACCAGATTCGCTCAGTTGCTGGCCTACCTGCAAACCAATGCCGTAGCTTGCTTGCGCTTCGATAGTGTCAAAAGTCGGGGTTGCCATCATATTTCCTTTCATCGGATATCAAGAAGCGGGAAGCATATCAGCCACGCTGCATCCGGTAAAACTTTGTCTCGGGAAGAGATGACAAATCGCAGGGAAACATAAACAATAGGTGTATCCCGCGCTGAGGTCACGAAAGCGGGCATTATGACGAACATCATAGCGTTAGCCATCTATACTCTATGATCGAGGAACGATAAGCGGAGCAGGAGGAAAGCCATGCCCGGGCGCTTTGAACTAAAACCAACCCTGGCGAAAATCTGGCATGCACCGGACAATTTTCGCATCATGGATCCACTGCCACCCATGCACCGTCGTGGCATCATCGCCGCAGCTATTGTGCTGGTGATTGGCTTCCTGCTTCCTTCCAATGACACCAGCGAGACGCCAGTCGTCACGCGAAACGCCCAGTTGGATCTCCAGTCGCAGTCGCAACCACCAACGGAAGCTCAGCTTCAGGCACAACTGGTTGCCCCGCAAAATGATCCAGGGCAAGTGGCGCCCGTCGCCCCTGAACCTATTCAGGACGAGCAGCCAGAAGAACCATCGTCGCCACAGGCACAAGCGCCGACACAATCCCAGCCCTTCCAGCCGGATAGCGGGATTGACCAGCAGTGGCGTTCGTATCGTGTAGATTCAGGGAAAACCCTGGCGCAAGTGTTTCGCGATCATGGCCTGCCGCCAACGGATGTCTACGCCATGGCGCAGGCAGAGGGCGCAGGTAAACCGCTCAGCAACCTTAAAGATGGTCAGATAGTCCAGATCCGCCAGAACGCTAACGGTGTGGTCACCGGTTTAACCATTGATACCGGTAATAACCAGCAGGTCCTGTTTACCCGTCAGCCAAACGGTAGTTTTATTCGCGTGCGGTAATGCGTGCCCGGTGGCGCGAACGCTTACCGGGCCTACGATATTCAGACCTTACGAATCTTATTCACCCACCAAATCCCCGAGCACACCAGCACCAGCGCCAGCGCGTATTTCCACTCCAGGATATTTTCACCGAGGAAGGTCGCCGACAGGACCACGCCAGAGACCGGGATCAGAAAATTAAACGGGGCAATCATCCCCACCCGGTTGTATTTGAGCAAAATGCTCCACAGCGCAAAAGCCACTGATGAGAGCAGCGTCAGATAACCCAGGATCGCAACAGAAGAGAGTCCGTGTACGGTCAGTGAGCCACCGCAAGCATAACCGCCAATGACCAGCGCCAGGCCCCCTATCCCTAACTGATAGCCCGTCATGACTGTCGGGTCTACCGTCTGAGAGATACGTTTACCGTAAAGCGTCGCGGCGGAAAGGATAAAAGCGGCCAGAACAACAGAACCATCCCCCAACAGACTAAAACTGAAGTCCATCAGACCGTTGTTGAAGTTGACCACCATCACACCTATAAATCCCAGGATGCAACCGAGCGTTTTGTTGTAGCTGAGTTTGTCATTCTGATAGATAAAGTGAGCCAGCAGCACGCTAAAAAAGGTGCCTGTCGCATTCATGATCGACCCTTTTACGCCCGTCGTGAAGGCGAGGCCGATATAGAAGAAAATATATTGCAGCGACGTTTGTGTCAGCCCCAGCATGGTTAACTGGCCAAACTGTTGTGGACTTAAACGGGCGATAGGTTTTCGCTGCATCAACGCCAGCAACAGCAGTAACAGGCCCGCAAATAAAAACCGGTAGCCAGCAAAAACAATTTTTGAGGGGATATCATCCGTTGCAATCTGGAAGATCTCATACCCGCTCTTTATTGCCGGGTAAGCGCTTCCCCATAGCAAACAACAAAAGGCAGCACTCAGGTAAACAACATTTTTCCGGGCAAACAGAGGCGGCTGGTGGGTAACGTCCATTCCATTATCACTTTGAAATTATGTTTTATTTTTTGATTATCCCGAAAAGGATAAAGAATAGCCAGAGAGAAACCGGGGGAGCTGAAAAGCAAAACGCCGGCACAGGGCCGGCGTTTCGTCGTGGTGATGAGTAATTAATTACTCAGCAACAACGTTTACAACCAGTTTAGCGAAGACTTCGCTGTGAACCTGGAAGTCAACTTCGTGCTCACCAGTGGTACGCAGAACGCCGTTCGGCAGACGAACTTCGCTCTTAGCAACAGCAACGCCAGCTGCAGTAACAGCGTCAGCGATGTCGCGAGTACCGATGGAACCGAACAGTTTGCCTTCGTCGCCTGCTTTAGACGCGATGGTTACGGTTTCCAGTGCGTTGATTGCTTCAGCACGTGCGTTAGCAGCGGCCAGAACGTCAGCCAGTTTGGCTTCCAGTTCAGCGCGGCGCGCTTCGAAGAATTCAACGTTTTTCTTGGTAGCAGGAACAGCTTTACCCTGCGGTACCAGGAAGTTACGAGCGTAGCCCGCTTTAACGTTAACCTGATCACCCAGGCTACCCAGGTTTGCTACTTTATCAAGCAGAATAACTTGCATTACCTTATCCTCTTAAAGTCGTTAATAGACAGCGGCCGATTACTGATGACGATCGGTATACGGCAGCAGGGACAGGTAGCGAGCACGCTTGATGCAGCGAGCCAACTGACGCTGGTATTTTGCACGAGTACCGGTGATACGGCTCGGGACAATTTTACCGCTTTCGGTAATGTAGTTTTTCAACGTTGCGATGTCTTTGTAATCAATCTCAACAACGCCTTCCGCGGTGAAACGGCAGAACTTGCGACGACGGAAATAACGTGCCATATGGCTAGTCTCCAGAATCTATCAATTCAATCTGCTCGGCATGCAGAACCATTTTGCTCAGGCCGTTCTTTGCCTTATGGCAAGAGATGAACCCCTGAACGGTCACTGCGCTACCGACCGTTATACTGTGAGTAATGGCCTGGTTTTCGTGTCCGCTAACAATAACGGGCATTTGACACCACGCCTGCCGGTGAAAACCGGCTTCCTCCTGCACAGAACGATGCTCTAGCACGAACTGGCAATGAGGAATTCCTGATGGGCTGACCTTGCGAAGCGGCGTTCTGCACACTGTGCCAGATAACACCAGACGGTTGGTCATCAGAAATTACTCTTCAGAATCCCCAGCTTCAGCATCATCTGCGGTTTCGTTTGCGAAATCATCGCGACGTTCACGACGCTCGTCTTTCGCTTTAACCATCGGAGATGCTTCGGTAACAGCGTGCTTAGTACGCATTACCATGCTACGGATAACGGCATCGTTGAAGCGGAAGTTTGTTTCCAGCTCATCGATCACTTCCTGCGGCGCTTCAACGTTCATCAGAACGTAGTGAGCTTTGTGCAGTTTGTTGATCGGGTAAGCCAGCTGACGGCGACCCCAGTCTTCCAGACGGTGGATCGTGCCTTCTGCTGCAGTGATTGCACCAGTGTAGCGTTCGATCATACCCGGAACCTGTTCGCTCTGGTCAGGATGGACCATAAAAACGATTTCGTAATGACGCATCGAATTGCTCCTTACGGATTATTCAGCCTCCTGTCTGGGTCAGCCGAGGCCCATGGAGGCAAGGAACGTGTTAAAGGTCGGCTGAAAAATGACGCGTCATAATACTGGCGGCGGTCAGTAAACTCAAGGTGATTGTACGATTATTTATCAGAGCGCCGTGATCGTGCCGTCAGTACATGTCCAGCAACATCTTAGCGCTGATGCAAATAGAGACAATCACGATCATCGGCCTGATGACTTTCTTACCGCGCGTCAGCACAACCGTCGCACCCAGACGAGCGCCAAGAGACTGCCCGGCAAACATCACCAATCCAAGCGACCAAATCATTTTCCCTCCGGCAATGAAGAACATAATGGAGGCAATGTTAGACGCAAGGTTGATGAAATTAGAGTGGATCTGCGCCTTATCGATGCTGTATCCCCACATCAGGATGTAGCAAAGCGTGTAAAACGAACCGGCCCCCGCACCGAGAAACCCATCATAAAATCCGATACCGCCGCCGCAAATCAACGAAAAAAGAAATAGCGATACCTTCTGCCTCTTTTTCGGCTCACTCAGGTTAGGGGCAAAAATGAAATAAATGGCAACAGCGATAATTAACACCGGTAACATCTTTTTCAGCAGCTCAGGCTCGATAAACTGGATCAGCGTTGTCCCTACTGCGGCACCAGCAAAAGCGGATAAAAACACGTACTTATGTTGTTGAACGTTAATATGACCCTGACGCAAAAAATAAATACCCGAGGTGAGTGAACTGCCCAGTGCCTGAAGTTTATTCGTGGCCAATGCATTGGCGGGCGGCAAACCGGAAATCAGCAACGCACCGATAGAGAGAAAACCACCGCCGCCCGAAACCACATTGATAAAGCCCGCTATTAACGCAACCATAAACATGATCGTGAAATAGCTGAAATCCATGAATGATGTATCCATTAGTTTTTGCCTTAATATCATAAAGTTATCTTTATGTTTTCGATCACTATAAGGGGCGAATTTCGGCATTAAAATTGATTATTGCGTAAGTGTTCATTCTTAAAAGACAGGTATTTTTTGAGCGTAACGGCATGCGCAAGTGACTTATAAATGAAGGTGAAAAGAGCAATGCGGTAATTTTTTGAACAACTGCATCAGAAATGGTCGCTATCCCCTTCTCAAGTAGCGATTAGAATTAAATCAGAAGCAATCCATTCACAGGAGATATCGCCGACCAGACACAGCAGTCGAGGAGGTACAGTATGCGAGCCCGTGTTTTGACCTTTCTGGCTGCGCTTTTGCTCAGTGCAAATGTGACGGCAGCCATTAAAATCGATAACCAACAAGCCAGGAATATGGATGATGTGCAGAGCTTAGGCGTGATTTACATTAATCATAACTTCGCCACTGAAAGTGAAGCAGATCAAGCTCTGAACGAAGAAACAGATGCGCAAGGCGCAACGTACTATCACGTGATCCTGATCCGGGAGCCAGGTAGCAACGGTAACATGCATGCCAGCGCAGACATTTATCGCTAGCCATTCAGATACAACCAACGAGAACATTGCCATAGTTTGATTTGCCCCCTCTTCAGGGGGCTTTTTTTGGCACTACCGCCCCGGAATCAGACCAGTAACATCCCCGTGAGGATGGATTCCGGAGCGTTTTCTTTGCGACTTAGTTCTGCCCGTAGTAGGCGTTAGGGCCATGCTTACGCATAAAGTGCTTATTCATCAGGTAGTCATCAATCGGTGTTAACTGCGGGTTAATCCCACGCGCAATCCATGCCATTCGCGCCACCTCTTCCATTACTACGGCGTTATGCACCGCGTCATGAGCGTCTTTCCCCCACGTAAACGGTCCGTGTTGATACACCACAATCCCTGGCGTATGCAGGGGTTCCACATCACCCAGCGTTTCGATAATCACCTTTCCGGTGTTCAG
>NZ_NRDO01000007.1 GCF_010231475.1 Citrobacter sp. NCU1
GAGTTTATTGTCGTGGCGCTGGTCTGTGCGCTCTTTTTGTGGCACATCCGTTCGGCGTTGGTGGCGATTATTTCTCTGCCGCTGGGACTGTGTATCGCCTTCATCGTGATGCATTTTCAGGGCATTAACGCCAACATTATGTCGCTTGGGGGCATTGCTATTGCGGTCGGGGCAATGGTGGACGCCGCGATTGTGATGATCGAAAACGCCCATAAACGGCTGGAAGAATGGGGGCATCTGCACCCAGACGAAAAACTGGATAACGACACGCGCTGGAAAGTGATCACCCATGCGGCGGTAGAAGTGGGACCGGCGTTGTTTATCAGTCTGCTGATCATCACGCTCTCTTTTATCCCCATTTTTACCCTCGAAGGCCAGGAAGGGCGGTTATTCGGGCCGCTGGCGTTCACTAAAACGTGGGCGATGGCGGGGGCGGCATTTTTGGCGATTGTGGTCACACCGGTCCTGATGGGATTTTGGATCCGCGGGAAGATCCCCGCAGAAACCAGCAACCCGCTCAACCGCTTTTTAATTCGCGTTTACCATCCGTTATTGTTGAAAGTATTACACTGGCCAAAGACCACACTACTGGTCGCAGCACTCTCTATCCTGACCGTGCTGTGGCCACTCAAAAATATTGGCGGAGAGTTTTTACCACGCATTAACGAAGGCGATCTGCTGTACATGCCTTCTACATTGCCGGGGATCTCAGCGGGGCAGGCGGCAGACATGCTGCAAAAAACCGACAAACTGATCATGACCGTACCGGAAGTGGCGCGGGTATTTGGTAAAACAGGGAAAGCAGAAACGGCAACGGATTCTGCGCCGCTGGAGATGGTTGAAACGACCATCCAACTCAAGCCGCAGGACCAGTGGCGTCCGGGCATGACGATGGACAAGATCATTGAGGAACTGGATAAAACGGTACGCTTGCCGGGGCTGGCAAACTTGTGGGTGCCGCCCATCCGCAACCGAATTGATATGTTGTCCACGGGGATAAAAAGCCCTATCGGGATTAAAGTGTCCGGTACCGTGCTTGCCGATATCGATGCGAGTGCAGAGCAAATTGAAGAGGTGGCGCGAACCGTGCCGGGTGTGACTTCTGCGCTGGCGGAACGTCTGGAAGGCGGGCGCTATATCAACATTGATATTCAGCGTGAAAAAGCTGCGCGTTATGGCATGACTGTCGGCGATGTACAGCTGTTTATCACCTCGGCGGTGGGCGGCGCGACGGTTGGCGAGACGGTGGAAGGGATCGCGCGCTACCCGATAAGCCTGCGTTATCCGCAAAGTTATCGCGACAGCCCACAAACCCTGCGTCAGTTGCCGATTCTGACACCGATGAAGCAACAAATTACGCTGGCGGATGTGGCGGAAGTGAAGGTGGTTGCGGGACCATCGATGCTGAAAACCGAAAATGCCCGCCCAGCCAGTTGGATCTACATTGATGCCCGCGATCGCGACATGGTGTCGGTGGTTAACGATATTAAAAAAGCGATAGCGGAAAAGGTGCAACTGAAGCCCGGCACCAGCGTGGCGTTCTCTGGCCAGTTTGAGTTACTTGAGCGGGCTAACCGCAAGCTGAAGCTGATGGTGCCGACGACGCTGATGATCATTTTTGTGCTGCTGTATCTGGCTTTCCGTCGGGTGGGCGAGGCGCTGTTGATCATTACCAGCGTGCCCTTCGCGCTGGTGGGCGGCGTTTGGTTCCTGTACTGGATGGGATTCCATTTGTCGGTGGCGACCGGAACCGGGTTTATTGCGCTGGCGGGCGTCGCCGCAGAGTTTGGCGTGGTGATGTTGATGTATCTTCGTCACGCCATTGAAGCGGAACCGACGCTGGAGAACCCGCAGACCTTCACACCTGAGAAACTGGATGAAGCGTTATACCACGGGGCGGTTTTGCGTGTCAGACCAAAGGCCATGACGGTCGCGGTCATTATCGCCGGCTTGTTGCCTATTTTGTGGGGCGCAGGCGCCGGGTCAGAAGTCATGAGCCGCATTGCGGCACCAATGATTGGGGGAATGATTACCGCGCCGCTGCTGTCGCTGTTTATTATTCCTGCGGCGTATAAATTGATGTGGCTGCGCAGGCACCGGGAGTCGCAAGCAGAATGTCGGAGATAATATTTTTCCAATAACCAAATAATCATCTTCCGAAACTATTTAAGACCAGCCTGTATAATGCTGGTCTTTTTTTTGTATTGTGGCATTAATCCATGCAAATAAGGTGGTTATTATTTAGCGCAGTAAACATGCGTGATCCCACTGCAGAGAACGCACTGATTAATAGATACTCACCTTAACTAAAATGTTATCCTTAGTTCAGGTAGCTTGATTTTCTATTTCAGGTTGCGTTTATGTTTTTTGAGCTTCTTTGATTTAAACAAAATGCTACATTAAAAATACGTTTGTGAACGAAAAGAAACCGCGGATGCCCGCCGCACTGTTTATATTGCAATCTACCATGTTTTATTTCAGAATCACGCTAAAACGAACCAATCTATTCTGTTTTGTTATAAAGTTTGGGTTAAGTTTAACAGGTTTGAGGCATGACTCACGCCAGTTCCCATCGCTTATGAATGTTTTTACATATCAATAGAACAGTAAAAATAGTTAAAAACTTAATTTTGCTAAGAATAATCGACATGAGATCCATTATGGTTATCCGAAATCAGGGTGGATGCCTGACTCGTGTTTATCTCAAACGAGAATGAGAAGTTTCTCAAATACAAGAATAAGGATTTAATGATGAGTTTTGGTATGGCGAAAGATGATAGATTTGAAATTATTGCCATCATTCGTGAAGAGCTTCTCAAGAAAACAAAGCTAGAAATAGTCTATAAAAACAACAGTATAGTAACTCAGCTGGAAAAGGTCGACTTCGAACACTTCGCCATCTCCCACCATGAAGATATCGTCACTGAGAAAATTCAATGTTTTATTCTGCACAGTGACAGCGGAATTATTAAATTCAACGCCCGATTCGATCGCGAGTCTTCAGATGATAACGCGAGTGGATTAGTTTATTTTATCCCTGACATGATTTTTTTTATTCAACGCAGGCAGCATCAGCGTTTCTCGTTTTTAAAGGGGTTTAGCTTTACCTGTTTTGGACGATACAAAAACGGCGAAAATTACTTATTTAAAATTAAAAACATTTCGCGTGGTGGTTGTGCGCTTATTGCTGAAGAGGTGAATCCACGCTTTCTGTATAAAGATGCGGTTATCAAAGGTTCCTCGCTGGAGTTCGAACAGTTCGGCAACCTGCAACTCGATATGAAAGTTATTGATGTTGTAGAAATCAATGAGTTTGATGCTGATAACCACCTGTATTCCTGCCATCAAGTTTCGTGCAAATTTGACTTTAAAAATCACCGTGAGGAGTCTGAAGTCGAAAAAATAATTATCAACTTTTTGATGAGCAATAAAATTAGAAGTTTATAAGGAAGGTGAACGGGATGTTGATGTGCGGCAATGATAATTTTGTAGGGCGTGGCGTCTCTGAGTTCCTGAAAAGTAAAGATGTGCCAATTAAAACGTTCAGGCGCGAGGAGATGATCAGCCAGTCATCATTGTATCGGCATCATACGATGCTCTTCAATATCATTGATAACGGTCAGTCTTGTGCTGATTTCGTTGATTTTTTAAATAAAAACAGATTCAAGGTCTATGACAACAACATTGTCATCGTGACCGACAGTTTGGTGGCGAAACTGTGTGTTGAGTTACTCTATGTTGAGAAAGCCATCGTATTGACTGAAAAGTCACCATTACGCGATTTTAATCAAATTGCGTCAGTGTCGGAAGGGGCTGGTCATTCCCGCGTCTTCCGCTCACAAAAAAAACTGACCGACCGGGAACAACAAATACTGAGTTTATTGGTTGGCGGCTACAACGCTAAAGAAATCTCTGAGTTAGTTAACCTGAATTATAAAACAATTCAGACGCATAAGATGAAGATCGTCCTCAAACTTGGATTAACGAACACTTCAGACCTGAATAAATTGATTGTCAGATTTAACCATTCGTTGTCTTTTTTACCCTGAGTCATTTTTGACAAGAAGATTTTGAATTATACTCTTAAGGGCTGAGTGCGCAGTCATTTTTGTATGGTGGGAGTCGCCATGCTAGCCCTATTTTTAAGGAGGAGACGGGTGTTTAATTCCAATGATGTACTCAGAGCGCTACAGGGGGCGTTGAATACCAGTCAACTTTATATGGTCTATCAGCCGATTCTGAATTTACATACTCAAAAGATATGTGGGTTTGAGGCATTAATGCGCTGGAATAGTCCTGACATGGGAATGATTTCCCCTGATATCTTTATTTCGTTGCTGGAAAAAAGCGGCAGCATGGCTTCTGTTGAGGAGATGGTTTCGAATCCTCCCTGGGATGTCGCCGCCCGCTGGCCAGAAAATATTTCGCTTTCAGTCAATTTTTCCGCGCTGGAACTCAGCGATCCCCAGTTACCTGAGCGAGTCAGGCGAAATCTGGCGTTCTCAGGACTTGCCGCCAGTCGCTGCGAAATTGAAGTCACCGAAACGGCACCTATTCGTGACAGTCTGATCGCCTCAACGAATATGTCTGCGCTGAAAGCTATGGGAGTAAAATTATCCCTTGACGACTTTGGTACCGGACACGCCAATCTTGATTATCTGCTGAAATATCCGTTCGATACTTTAAAAATCGACAAAGCATTTGTGGCAGAGATTGAGCCTAATACAAAATCGGCCAGGATCGTTAAAGGTATTATTGTATTAGCCCATGATTTTGGTATTGACGTTCTGGCTGAGGGTGTTGAAAGTAAGGAACAGCTAGATCGATTGATTCGTATTGGCTGTGATAAAGCGCAAGGCTATTATATTTCGCATCCTGTTCCGGCAGAACGTATTCCCGCACTGTTAAAACAATTCAATTATTAGAGCCTATCCCATTAGGCTTTTTCACTTGTCATTTTGGCCCTGGGCGGCCCGTAAGCGTGAGCGTAGCGAATTAAATCCTCACGTACTACATGTATGCTCTGGTTTTTCCGCGCTGCCCGTGTCCAAACTGACTACGCCAATTACGCCTGCTGGGATAGGCTCTTAATCATTCAATTCTGCACGACCTCTTTCCCCAGTTCCGGGCATAAAAAAGCCTTCTGCTAAAACAGAAGGCTTTGGGTTTTCAATGTTCACCACGTCTATTTGAGGTGGTGAACGTTCATTTTTACTTTTGATTAAAACATCTTTTTAAAGCCAATAGAGGCATTAATCGGCGCTTCAACCTGAGCTTTACTTCCGCCATTACTGAATTGGGTACCCAATTCACCGTAGACCTGCAGATCCCGGTCAATCGTCCAGGTCATACCGGCTGCCACTTCGGTACTGGAATACTGCTGGGAAGATTCCAGTGTCGTGGTCGTCACGGCGTTGCTAAAGTGCGTTTTGTCTTTTGAACCCAGACCCTGCCACAGGTTTACACGACCGTAAGGCTGGATTTTGCCGTGATTGGTGTCGTAATCCGCCACCAGGCGAACGCCGAGGCGGGCAGTGAACGAATCTGCAGTATCCATTTTCACTTTCGTTTTGGTTGAGCCATCAAGCGTGCTGTCGTCAAAGTCACTGTATTGATAGATCAACTGCGCTTGCGGTTCCAGACTCCAGGCGCTGGCGCCTAAGCGGAACGGTTTGCCCACTTCTGTAGACGCCGTCAGCGTGTTGCCTTTCACGGTGTACGAATCGCGATTACCCGATGCCGCCAGGCGGGAATCATGGTTACCGTATTGCAGAACGTTATCAACATACATGCCGGTGTCAGAGAACCAGGTGGCGTAACCGCCAATGTAGAAGCCATTATCGTCGATATTGCCGCCTTTACCGGCGCTGCCCACCTTCGTGCCGTTCACGCTACTGTCGATATCCAGAACGCTGGCATAAACCCCGGCTTTCCAGTTCGCGCCACCGTAGAGATCGGCACCCACCTGAATCCCGGTGGTATGGCTGTTGGTTTCTGTCCCCGTTGCATCATCCAGTTTGGTTTTTCCGGAGTAACCGATCATCCGTGCCCAGGCGCGGTTGTCGTCATCGATGCCTGGCTTGATATCATCCCCCATACGCTGGTGCATATTCCCCAGCAGGCTGAGATCGCCCTGACGTACTACGCTTGCGAGACCGTTGAACAACATCGTTTCTGGACGGTATTCGCTTCTGAGATACCAGTTTTCTCCCTGACCCTGTGCGTTACCTGCGTGCAATTGATATTCAAAAGCACCGGCCGCCATACGATCAGAGGCCAGATGGAAGGCATCCTGCGTGCTCTGCGCGGTGGTAGTGGCCCCATTTAGTGCGCTAACGACTTCAATACCATCGCCGACGGTCGGCGCGCCCAGTCCGGAACCGTCCACATCCAGCAGGGTACTCCCGCTTGCTTTACCGCCATCGATGACCAAACGGTCTGCGATACCGTTGCCGCTCGCGTCCTGCGAAGCCGCAATTTTCAGCGTACCGCCTTTCGCGTTGTAATCACCTTTAACGGTTAAGGTTGAGCCGACCTGTTGACCGAGGAGCGAAACATCGCCGTTGTTAGCCAGTCCTGCTACCGTTTGGTTGTAACCCTGGGTGTTCAACGTTGTGCCTTCAAACACATAGTGCTGCGATGCCGCGCTCAGGGTGTTTTCGCCACCGGCTTGCAGTACGCCATTGGCAATCAGGGTGGCGCCGCTGTAGCTGTTGGAACCTTCCAGAATCGTTGTACCGCTCCCGGTTTGCAGCAACTGGCCCGTACCGCTGATATTACCGTTGATGGCATAGGTATTGGCACGGTTGATATTTAACGCGCCGTTATCAACGATGTCGCCCTGGATGCTACCGATATTGCCGCCAGTGCCCAGTTGCAATGTGCCCTGTGCGATGGTGGTTCCACCGGTGTAGTTGTTGTCCTGGGTTAACGTTAAGACCCCTTTGCCGGTTTTGGTCAGCTGACCGTTACCTTCAACTGCCGTCAACAGCGCCACATTGTGACTGTTGGTGTCGAAGGTGCCGCCGCCGGATTCCAGCGTAACCTGACGCGCCGTGTTGAAGGCGTCGCCATATTTCAGCGTACCGCCGTTAAAGGTGATGCCTGTTTCTGGCGTGCCCAGATTCTTATCACCAGAAACCTGTAGCGTACCGGCAGTTATGGTGGTGCCGCCGCTGTAGGTGTTGTCGCCATTAAGGATCAGCGTCCCCAAATCGCCTTTATTCAGGCCACCGGTGCCGCGAATCTGGCTGTCGATAGTGGCGGTGTATTTCGCGCCATCCACGGTACCGTCGCCAACGCGAATCAGCGTATTCGCCGTGTTGGTCGTGATCGCCTCGCCGCCCACGTGATAACCGTCAGTGGCGAACTGCGCCCCGCTGATGACCACATCCCCTTTGCTGTTATCCACGGTCACATTGCCCGCTTCCCCCTGGAAGACGGCAAATGCGGCGTCGGTGAACGGCGCGTTGAGAATGCCTTCCGGTGTGGATTCGTCGGTGGTCCAGTTGTCGTTGCCTTTACTGGACTGCCAGATACCGTCGCCGCCGTTGATCACGCCATTGTTTTTCAACTCGCCGTTTTCACCGCCGGTACCATCCCAGAAGCGCAGCGTCAGTCCGGCGTGATTGACCAGGTTCACCTGGTTTTTGACCGAGGTCTGCACGTACAGGCTGTCTGCCGCTTCCGGCGCATTGGCAATATCCATCACATTGTTGGTCAATGTGCCGGTGTAATTGATGACGCGGTAAACCCCAACGTCAAAACTTCCGCCCGGAGTAGTTTCAATGTTCAGTTTACCGTCGAGGGTGAGATCGCCGTTTACGTTGATCAGATCGTTAAATGCGCCCCCTGGTGTGTTGGCCTGGCCGAACTGATAATCCAGTTGTGAATTTTCGCTCAGGTTCAGGGCGCCGGTAGTGAGTTTACCGACGCTATTCAGCGCGGCGCCTGCCGTGATGTGGCCGTTGTCTTCCACATTAACGGTCCCGCCGATAATGCCGTCACCGCCGAGCGTAGCGCCGGATTTCACCGTTACCAGACCCGTTGCCGCAGACTGATTCCCGTTCACCAGCAGTACGCCCTGATCGACATCCGTGGTGCCGGTATAGGTGTTATCGCCGGTGAAGGTCAGCGTACCGTCGCCGATTTTCACCAGGCTGCCGTCAGTGCCGCTGATGATGCCGCTGATGGTGTCATCAAGACTCAGATTGCCCAGCGACAAGCGTTTATCGCCCAGTTGAACGTTACCGGCACCGGAAAGTGAACCGATGGACGTCGCGCTGTTTACGCCACGAATATCGACATTGCCGCCGGCCTGGTTTTTCACCTGGGCCATTTCCGCCATCGCGTTATCGGCAAAGGTCATCAACCCGCTGTTAGTCACTATCGCGGTGCCGCCGCTGGCGTTATCCTGCAACGCCAGGGTGCTGTCGCTGGAAACCGTAATGCGTGAATTTCCTGCGCTGCTGTTTTCAGCAAACCGTGCGGTTGAACCACTGTTCAGGTTAATTTTGGCGTTTTCCGCCGTCGCCTGTTGCGAGAATATCGCCTTCGCTTTCTCGGTCAGATTCAGGGTTGAACCGGCGGCAGTGACCGTATCAGCCAGCGTTAACAGGCTGTCTGCAATGTTCATGGTGAGTGATTGCAGGCTGGTATCTGCGCCGCTGACGTTGAGGGTAGCGCCGTTGTTCATCGTCACGGTGCTGCTCGCGTTGCTGCCGAATGCACCGGTTTTACTGACGTTTACCGTGACGTTGTTGGCTTTACCGGTCCCGGCAATTTCGGTTGCGCCCTGGTAGCTGTTGGCTCTGTCAAGCGTCAGGGTGCTGCCCGCCGTGCTGGAGCTGCTGGTTACCTTCAGTTTCCCCGCGCCCGTGATATCGCCGGTTGGCGTGAAGTGATGCGAGTTCAGATCAACGATCTCGGCATCTTTATTCGCCCCCAGAGTGATGGTCCGGTCGGTGCTCAGATCGGCGCCCAGTTGCAGCGTCGAGGCATTGTTAATGGTGAGTCCCGTGCCAGCCTGACCCAGGTTTTTGTCGCTGGAGATTTGCAGCGTACCGCCATCAATGCGCGTTCCGCCACGGTACTCGTTCTCGCCGCTCAAGATCAGACGGCCTAAATCCGTTTTCACCAGCGTCAGTTTATCGGCGCTGTCGCCTTCGAGAATACGAGACTCGATGGTTGCGGTAACGTCAGCGCCTGCGGCACCTTCGCCGACGCGCAGCATCAATTCATTGCCGCCTGCCGTGGTGGCAAAACCGTTCAGCGCATCGCCTTTGACCACGTAACCGTCGGTGCCAAACTGCGCGCCGGAGAACGCAACTTTCCCTGCGGCGTCATCCACCTCAACGGTACCGGCTTTGCCAGTAAAGACAGCGAAGGCTTTTTGCGCCCACGGTGCGTTACCCTTGCCGTCTTGTTGCGTCCAGTTGTTGTCGCCGTTGTCGCCAATCGCCATCCATTTGCCGTCGCCGCCGTCAATAGCGCCGTTGCCTTCAATACCGGATTTACCGTGATTGCTGCCGGAAGTTTGTCCGTCCCAGAATTGCAGGGTAACGCCGTTGGCATTGACCAGGTTCACCTGATTTTTCAGGATAGTCTGGACAAAAATGTTGCTCTTATCCTGACCACTCGGCACGCTTCCCAGTTCCAGCGTTTGGTTGTCCAGGTTGCCGCCATAGTTATAAATGCGGTAGACGCCAGGGCCGAACTGCCCGCCAGCGCTTTCGGTGACGTTCAGCGTACCGTCCAGCTTCAGATCGCCTGCAACATCAATCAAATCGTTACGCGCGCTACCGGGCACAAAGGCTTGTCCAAGCTGGAAATCGGAAGTTGTCTGGCTAGCCAGTTTCAGATTGCCGTTAATGGTCAGCGTACCTGCGCCGCCGTCGCCTGCGCTGATGGTCGAGCTGTTATTCATGGCAACGTCGCCGCCAATCACGCCAACCCCGCCCAATGTGGCACTGCCGTTGACGTTCGTCGCGCCGGTCGCGGCGCTCTGATCGCCATTGACCAGTAACGTGCCTTTTTCGACCGTGGTCTGGTCTTTATAGGTGTTATCACCCGTCAGACGCGTCGTACCGTCGCCAATCTGCTGCAACGCGCCAGTCCCGGAAATGACCCCATTTAACCGTACGTCGTCAGAACGGTTAATCGCCAGCAGGCCGTTATCGATAATATTGGAAACTTCAGCAATTCCCCCACTGGTGCCGCCAACGCCTAACTGAAGCGTCCCGGTATTATCAATGGTGGTGGAACCGGTATAGGTGTTATTGGCGGTAAAAATGGTGGTGCCGCCAGCCGCACGCTCAAAGCGACCGTCGCCGCTGATAATCCCGGAATACACTTGCTGCGCGCCAACGCCGTCGCCCTGGGTATCAAAAATAACCCGACTGCCGGTACCGCGGGTGTTTACCGCGTAATTGTTAATCGTTGCCGCGCTGCTGCTTGTCTCACGGTGATCGCCCGTGCGCAGCGTCGCGCCATCGTTGACGGCAATGGTTTCGCTTTTCAGCACCAGGTCTTCAACGATACGCATGTCGGCCTGCGAACCGGTGAGGGTCAACGAATCCCAGCCAGTGCCAATATTGGTCCCGGTGCTGAGGTTATCCGCCGTCAGGCTGCCAATTTTTGCCGCATCGCCGTGAGTATTGGTGAAGGTGAGGGCGTTACCGCTCCCCGCCTGAGTCGTGATATGGCGGGTCCCTTTGAGAGAGACGTTACCGACGCTCGCGTTGTTGCCGCCGTTAGTGCCATCGAAATTCACTTCACCGGCAAAGGTGCCGTTGTTCCAGGTGAATCTATCACTGCCGCGACCGGTGTTAATGATACCGACGGTTTTGCCGCTGATAGTGATAGCGTCATTGCCGAGACCGGACTGGATAGCAATCGCCCGATCGCTTGCCGCCTGAAGGGTTCCGCTGTTGGTGATCTTTTTACCGTTATCGCCGCTGGCATCAATCACCGCATTACCGCTGGTGCTGTTGGAAATAATAGTGCCGCTGTTGGTCAACGCTGAGACGTTTTTGGCAATGATGGCTGAACCACCGGTCGTATCCTCAACGGTGATGTTGGCCCTGGTGGTGAGTTTGCCGTTGGTTTTGGCGAGGATCCCGCTGCCCGTTGCGTTGTTGGCATCGTTATGCACCAGGACGGTGTAGCCCGTGCCGATGTTCAGATCGCCGCTGGTGGCGCTACCATCTTGTTTTTCAAAAGCAAAACCGGTGCCTGCGCCTGTTACGTTCAGTTTATTGTTGGCGCCATCTTTCACGTTCAGCTCAACGCTGGTACGGATGCCCGGGCCGTTGTTGGCATTGATAGTGACATCGTTAAGCGTAATGTCTGAACGCTCTGCATTGTTCTGGATACCCGCACCGCTGCCCAGTGCGCTGATGGTCACGCCCTGCGCGCTCAGCGAGCCTGCGCCCGCTTCCAGACGGATGCCGTCGGCGGTGCCGTTGGTGGTGATGGCGTCGGGTTGACCGCCCGTGGCAGAGGAGATGTTAAGGCGCGCATCTTTGGCTAACAGAACACCTGCCGTGCCATCATCTACCTCAATGGTGCCGAGTTTTTTAATCTGCGCATCGCTGCCGGAAGCACGAACGCCAATCCCATCGGCGACATGCAAAACAGACGTGGAGTTGTTGGTAAAGCGCCCGCCCTGTTGCACATCTACGCCGATGCTGTTTTTGCTGGCGAGATTGATAATGGCTTTACTGTCGAGAATCAGATTGCCCAGATTCTTTGTGACGTAGGCAATGACGTTATTGCCGCCAGCGATGGAGGTGATTTTGGCGTTAGAGGTGAGCGTGGTGTCCCTCGCCGAACCGTCGTTATCTTTGCCATTTAATTTATGCGCCTGACCGTCAACAATCCCGGCGGTGGTGTCGGTACCGGTCAAAGTAATGGTCGTTTTATCGCTGATGCTCCCGATGGCTCCACCTTCGATAAGCAGGGCGGCGGCGCCAGTGCCTTCTACGGTGAAGGTGGCTTCGCCGGTATCGACCGTACTGCCCACACCGGTGGCGAGAACGCCCATTGAATCCTCACCCTTTAATGTGAGTTCAAGATCGGAAGGGGTATTCGTGCCTGGGGCCGTGGTGTCCCCGTCAAACATCGCGCCTTTGGCGATACGGAAAATGGTCGTCCGAGCCTTGCCGTTGTCATCCATCACTGCTTCGCCGATATTGGCCGTAGCACCCTTACCAAACAGATAGTAGCCAATCTGGTCAGTGTTATTGAATGTAGGACTACTGATGCTGTCGACGTTGGCCACGGCGTTGTCGCGCACATGTACGCCGATGTTACCGGCTTCTTCCAACGTGATGTGAGAATTCACATTGGCGGTGGCGCGATTCGCATCGTTCCCCTCAACCCAAACGGCATAGTTACGGTCGGTGGTCCCGCCGTTGCCAGCGACAGTAATAGTGCCTGTGTCGCTGGTGGTGGCTTGCGCCGCTTTGTTCGTCGCGCTGATGTGAATACCGACGTTATTGGTGCCGTTAACGTTAATCTGGCCATCATTGCGGATGACCTGGCCGTTTTCAGCACCGCTATCACGAACGGATATCCCGTAGTTTTTGCTGTTTCCGCCTGACTTATCACCGTTCACCGTAATGGTGCCGGTGTTGACAACATCACCGGTAGCTGTGCCGACCAGGATACCTGCGGCATTACGCACGCCGGTGCCCAGCGTGATGGTACCGTCGTTAACGACATTGCCTGCGCTTTTGGTGAGGATCCCGGCGCTTTGGCTGGAGCCGCCAGGCATTAACACATCCTGAGTCGTATCGTTGGCATTGCGTCCCAGAGAGATGGAGGCGTCTTTTTCGTTGACGAACGTGGAGTTTCCGTCCACTTCAACACCGTAGGCGGTGCCTTCGCCAAAGGAGTTCTTATCTTTGCGCCCGTCCACGACGTTGATGTGCCCTTTGTTGACCCCCGTGGTGTCGCCAGACAGTTGCATCCCAATAGCCAGCGTCAGCGAGGTGTTGGGTCTGGTGTCGCTCCAGGGATCGGCGGCAGAGGCGGTACCGTAGTCATCCGTAGTAATGGCCTGGTTGATGGTGCCGTTGTTGGTGACGGTACTGGAGCCTTGTCCCTGCATCCCGTACGCGCCATAGCTGTTGACATTCTGATTGCCGTTCTTGTCGATAAACAGTCCGGAGTTGATGATACCGTTGTTGGTGGCGGTTGAATTATCCGCCAGCATACCGACAGCCAGGCTCAGCCCGGCAGAGGTACGTAGCGCGTTAAGTTCGCCCAGGTTATTGATGGTGCCGCCGCCCGTCGCTTTCATCACGCCATTGATGCTGCCGTCAACCGCCAGAATCGAGCCTTTCTGGATCGTACCTGTGGTTCCCTGACCGTTGGCGTAAATAGCATGTAACTCGCCGTTACCCGTCGTCGCATTGTTACTATGCGAAAGCCCGTCGGTCCAGACGTCATAATCCCAGTTGATGCTGTCGGATGATTTGCCGGAATTCAGCAAGTCGTCGATAAGCGACGCATATTTGGACTGGGCATCAGAGACTTTCGTGACGACGCCAGCGTCCAGCCACAGTTGAATTTGGCTGACTTTTTTACCATCAGGAGAGACGGTTGCATCGTTGCTGGTGCCCAGTAACCAGTTATTGAATTCCGCTAAACCTGCGACATCGGTAATCGAAAAGGTCCGGTTGCCGGCTTCGACGACATTTCCGTCTTTGTCATAGCCGTAAGTCATGATGGTGACGTCGTTGCCGAAGGTATCGGTTGTCGTTCCACTCTTAAATTCTTTACCCGGCACGACCGGCGCTGCGCCAAACTTGACATAGTTATCTGATTGCCAGTTGACCTGACTGGTATTGTTTTGCGCTTCCAGCAGCGAGGAGTCTTTGGCCATTAACGCAATGGTATTGGCCTGCGCGCTGGCATTCTGCGTATCGTCGCCAATGTTCAGGTTGGCCGTCGCGCCCTTATCGGCAAGGGCGAAACCAAACTGCTTATAAATTTTTGTCTGTTTGGCGTCGTAGGTATTTAACACCACGGAGCCGAGATCCATCACCTGCAGAAAGTTCGCCAGGTCTTTGGTGTCGAACACTTTGATCGACGCCGTATTCTCTGGGTCGGCAGGATCGGAAATGCCGAAATCAACGTTTTGCGAAGGCATGGCGGATTGAAAGTGGAACAGGTAGCCTTCCAACTGGTCGACGGTGGTGATCTTCGAGGTGGTCTGACCATCGGCGCTGGTGGCCGTCAGGGTGATTTTGCCCGCTTCAAGGAGTTCCTTGATCGTCGTGGAATCAACGACGCCACTCTGCCCGTACTCAATGTTAGGGAGAGCCCCGATGATGTTCAGCTCTTTAGAGGCGGTGTTGTCTTCGTATAAGAAACCGTAGTCATTCACACTGTCGTGTACGCCTGCGGAGATCGGGGCGTTGAAGTCTTTGGAAATATTATGAATACCCGTGGCATTTAATGGGGCGGCAGAAGCGACCACGGATACACCGGTTAATGCGGTTGCGGCAATGATGATCACAGATTTACGCGTGCTGCTTTTTTTCTTCCCACGGGATAATTCGGAAACGACGACCCAGAGACCGAGCGCCGCGTTCCAAATAATGCTGTAAACCTTATTCATATATAACCCTCATCTGCATTTCTGTTTTGCATGCGTTAATACGTTGAGTTGTTGGCTGTGTTTGGCTCGCGGAGTGCTGCCTGAGTGTTTATTTTTTAAAAATAGAAAGCCCTTCCGAACGAAGCAGAATTTAAATGGTGAAGAAAAACGCGTAGTTAAATTATCTGGTGATGAATTCCTTAAGCCAGAGAACTACAGTTGGCTATACTGTGAAATCATATATTTCAGTCGGGTGTTATTGTGTCCCAGTTTTTTGGCAATATTGCTTTTATATGCGCTGATGGTTTTCTCGCTTTTGTGCGATGCCCCGGCGATTTGGGACAGCGACCAGCCCCGGGCAAACAGCATCATCACGTTGAACTCGTTGAGCGTCATTGGGTTCGCCAATGGTTTAGACGTGTGTTGTTTTTTGTTATTGATAATATTGGTTATTTTTTGCAATGTTGCGTCAAGAGAATCACGAACATTCAGAAACTCCAGGCGCATCCCGCAAACGGTCTGGAAGAGAGAGAACGTGGTTTCATCGGCTAAAACGATGATCGTCGCAGAAGGGCGTAATGACATGGCGCGGATAATTCCGGCGTATTTTAAAGCCTCACTTTCATTTGGGTTAATAATGAAATAATCCGCGTTGCGTGATATTTCTTTTCCCGTAGAAAGTGTTTGAGAGGAGTGGAATTCCATATCAACAAATAGCATCGTGCCGCGCAGGATATTTCGCATGCCTAGCCAGGTGTAAAACGACTCACCTAAAAAAATAGCTTTTGACATAACGAACTCCTTGAATTTGGATGCAGCGTATCGCCCTTTTTTCAACCATTAAAAAAGGGTTTGTCTTACGTTATAAATACGGTTGGATACAGGCGTATATTCGTGCGCGCACTGAACGCTGTTCAGGCATCCTGATTTATTCGATATTCGCTGTCTTTAATTGAATTTGTAACTACTCATTACGGTGAATATTACTCTTTGCGAAAATGTAAGATAAATCGTTTATTTCAGTACACTGGCTATGATTGATAGATTTCACTTATGGATGGCCTGAAACGTTTGCGGGCTTCTCGACAGAAGCCAGTTAATTCCGATGTTGTCATGATGAGATATGTTCAGAACCCTTCTCTTTTCAGTGTGATGCTTGTCACATTTCTTGGGAGGGGGAGGTGGTTAAGAAAATTCCTGGCATGCTGAGGGTGGGAAGGCGGTGAAAGGAGAAAAATGGAGGGCGAAAAGCCATTTTTGGATATAAATTATGATTTTTGTGTTTTTAATGGTGTTTTATTCTTGTATTTTGCATTAATTTGATGTTTTACTCCAAAATTAACAATTTGTGCTAAATTACGAAATGTAACTTGCCAGAAAATGTTTTGACAGGTAGCGATTTTTCGCGGTTTAGCCTGCCTGAATCTCCTGCTCAGCCTGTTTCATTTGTTCTTCCAGAGTGTCGCGAATGCCCGTCAGGGTGCGTTCTTGCTCAGATAGCCAGGCCTCTTTATCCAGAACGGACGTCGCAAGACGCCAGGCGTTTTCAGATTCCAGTTCAGTAATCTCTTTACTCAGGGCGTCAATTTGCGTTCTGAGCTGCTGTATTCTGGCATGCAGACGTTCGGGATTGTTCGACCTGTCGCTCGCCATGCCGGGTTCCAGCCCTTGATGAAGCTGGACGAGTAACGCGCGAATGGCCGCCAGATCGGCATTCTGGCGAGCCTGGTTAAGCTGAACCATCATCTGATGCGCTTTTTCCTTCAAGGCATCGGTTACGACATCCGGATGACAAAGTCGGCTTGCCTGACGCCACAGACGCTTAAGCTCGTTGCGTTCATCCGCAGAGAGCTGTTGATCCTGGTCGTGGCGATGCAGGGCATCCTGCTGCTGTTCCCGGTATTGTGCATAGGCGTTATCTGCGTTTTCACGCGCCTCGCGAGTGGCGCTGTCTTCCTGACGGGTAAAATCATTTTCCAGTTCGCGAATCTCAGCCAACAGGGCAGTGATAAGTTCTGTCTGCTGCTGAATACGTTTTCGAACGTCTACTGCTTTCCTGGACGTTGAACTGAGGCTCACCCAGTGCCGCTTGAGTGTCGCCAACTGATCAATCGCCTGTGATATGTACTGCTGGCAGGATTGGTAATCCTTTTCTCTGCGCCTGAGTTCGGCCTCTTGTTTGCGTTGCGCGCTGGCGGCCAGTTGTTTACGCAATTCTAAAATGCGGCTCATTAATGGGCCAAGGCGGAGATGGTACAGATCATTAAAGTCATCGAGGATCTGAATACGGGTATTACGCTTGTCGATCAGCGCATGTAACTGGGATTCGAGCGCTTTCAGTTCCAGTTTGGCGGCCGCGATAGCCGGGTCCTGCCATGTTGACACCGCGCGTTGCGCGTCCAGCCAGGCGGTAATCTCACCCAGGGCATCGCTGAAGCGTCGCTCTTCAATGGCGCGTACAATCGACCCGATGGCGGCATCCAGATCGTCGTTTTTCAACCAGGCGAGCTGCGGCCAGATGATCTCTTCATCTTCGAGTTCGATGGCGCTTTTGACGATCTCTAGGCGTTTAATAATCTTATTCATGAAAACAGTTGCCTGGCGTGGCTTAAAATGAGTGACAGAGAATAGTTCTGAGGCACCCGTTTGAAAATACAGAAAAAATATTAAAACGCATTCTGTGGCCTGCAACGCCTTTTCGTCCACAGGAATTCATGAAAATTATCTGTTTCCCGCAATATTATGGCTTCTGCTGCATGTTAGCCGCCTGTTTTCGCGTTCTCATTTCAGTCGGGTTGCGCCTTGCGACAACGAAGTTGAAATGTTAAAAGGAGCCCCTCAATAAAAACGACACAGGGGTAGGGCGTGAAAAACGCGTCAACTGCATCTGACACCAGTACGTCAGATGCCGCGTCGAACAGTGAACCGACGCTTCATCGAGGGTTGCAAAACCGTCATATTCAATTAATTGCCCTCGGGGGCGCTATTGGCACAGGGCTGTTTCTGGGAATTGGCCCTGCCATTCAGATGGCCGGTCCGGCTGTTTTGCTGGGTTATGCTGTGGCCGGGATCATCGCCTTTTTAATCATGCGGCAACTGGGTGAAATGGTCGTAGAAGAACCTGTTTCTGGCTCTTTCGCCCATTTTGCTTACAAGTATTGGGGGCCGTTTGCCGGATTCCTCTCCGGCTGGAACTACTGGGTGATGTTTGTGCTGGTTGGCATGGCGGAGCTGACGGCAGCCGGTATTTACATGCAATACTGGTTGCCCGATGTCCCAACCTGGATCTGGGCCGCGGCTTTTTTCATTATTATCAATGCCGTCAATCTGGTGAACGTACGTCTGTATGGCGAGACGGAGTTTTGGTTTGCGTTAATTAAAGTGCTGGCGATTATCGGCATGATCGGGTTCGGGCTGTGGATGCTCTTTTCCGGTAGCGGCGGCGAGCACGCAAGTATCGAAAACCTTTGGCGTTATAACGGCTTTTTTGCCACCGGCTGGAACGGTTTGATTCTCTCGCTGGCGGTGATCATGTTCTCCTTCGGCGGGCTGGAATTGATTGGTATTACTGCGGCTGAAGCATGCGATCCGCAAAAAAGCATCCCGAAAGCGGTGAACCAGGTGGTTTATCGTATTTTGCTGTTTTATATCGGTTCTCTGGTGGTGCTGCTCGCGCTTTATCCGTGGGTTGAGGTGAAATCTAACAGCAGTCCGTTTGTGATGATTTTTCACAATCTGGACAGCAACATAGTGGCCTCCGCGTTGAATTTTGTCATTCTGGTGGCCTCGCTGTCGGTCTATAACAGCGGCGTCTATTCCAATAGCCGAATGCTGTTTGGGCTGTCCGTTCAGGGCAACGCACCGAAATTCTTAACCCGTGTCAGCCACCGGGGTGTGCCGGTGAACTCGTTGCTGCTTTCCGGGGCGGTCACCTCGCTGGTGGTATTGATAAACTATCTGCTGCCGCAAAAGGCATTCAGTTTGTTGATGGCGTTAGTGGTGGCGACGTTGCTGCTGAACTGGATAATGATTTGCCTTGCGCACCTGCGTTTTCGTGCGGCAATGCGTCGCAAAGGACGTGACACACAGTTCAAAGCGCTTCTCTATCCTGCCGGGAACTATCTGTGCATCGCGTTTTTGGCGATGATTCTGGTGTTGATGTGCACGATCGACGATATGCGTCTGTCGGCGATGTTACTGCCCGTGTGGGTTGTGTTCCTGTTTGTGACTTTCAAACTGCTGCGCCGTAAAGCCCGCTAAAGAATCGCCGATCTCATCAGCCAGATGAGATCGGCATCTTCCCTGGACGTCTAATTAGCGCTGAATCGCGCCCGATAACGACCGAATATCATTGCCGGTTGGCGACTGGTGGATGCGCAAGCCAAACTCTTCGATAACGGCAAAAATGTGATCGAAAATATCAGCCTGAATGCTCTCGTATTCCAGCCAGACGACGGTATTGGTGAACGCGTAAATCTCAATGGGTAAACCGTGATCGTCCGGCGCCAGTTGGCGAACCATCATGGTCATGTCTTTGCGAATCTTCGGGTGTTGACGAATATATTCATTCAGCCAGGCGCGGAAGGTGCCAATATTGGTCATCCGACGGTGATTGAGTACCGACTCCGGGGCCGCCAATTGTTGATTCCACTCATTAATTTCCTGATGGCGCGAGGTTAAATAAGGCGCTAACAGATGCGCTTTCTTCAGCTTTTGTAGCTCCTCTTCGCTGAGGAAATGAATGCTGGTAACGTCAATATTGATACTGCGTTTGATTCGACGACCACCGGACGCGGACATGCCACTCCAGTTTTTAAACGAGTCGGACACCAGCGACCAGGTCGGGATGGTGGTGATGGTATTATCCCAGTTACTGACTTTTACCGTGGTTAAGCCGATGTCAATGACCGCGCCGTCAGCGCCGTATTTCGGCATCTCCAGCCAGTCGCCCAGCTTGAGCATATCGTTGGCAGAGAGTTGGATCCCGGCGACCAGCCCGAGAATGGGGTCTTTGAACACTAACATCAACACGGCGGCCATCGCGCCGAGACCGCTGATGAGAATCGCAGGCGATTGACCAATTAACAGCGAAATCATCAGAATACCGACCAGAATTGCGCCGATAAGTTTAATGCCCTGGAAGATCCCCTTTAGCGGAAGCTGAGAAGCAGCGGGGAATTTTTGTGCCAGGTTGAGGATCACGTCCAGCAGGGAGAACATCGACAGCAGGGAATACATCATGATCCACAGCTGCGCACAGGTGGTCAGAATATCTGCGGCTTCGCTGCCTTTTTGTAACCAAAGTACGGCCTGGATGTTGACGATAATCCCTTGCAGGGTAAACGCCAGTCGGTGAAACAGCTTGTTCTGCGTAATAATTTGCAGCCACAGGTGGGAACTGGCCGTCGCACGCCTCTCAAAGGCTCGCAGCACCACCCAGTGCAAAATAATATGCACAATAATGGCCGTCAGAAAAATAATGCCAAAAATCATCACCAGCGAGGTGGTGTGATTCATTTCAATGCCTAACTCCTCTACCTGAGATATCAATTCCTGCATAATGTCTCCTTAATAAACAGAGACCTATGATGACGGTTGTCGAGAAAATATGCAAATGCGGGCAGGGGAGGAAACGCACAGGGGAGGGACAGGCCGGATCTCAGACAACGCCTTGATCCGGCACGGAGAGGGCGTTTTAGACTTCTGTCAGGGTCGTTTCCTGAGGTAAACGCGATTTTGGCAGGGCCGCGTTAAAATCTTCAATACTGTGATGTCCGACAGGAACGACGACCAGACTGGTATAGCCTTTTTCCGTCAGACCAAACTCTGCGTCGAGAACCTCAGCATCAAAACCTTCAATGGGAACCGCGTCGAGTCCCATCGCCGCCACGCCCAACAGGAAGTTACCCACGTTGAGGTAAACCTGCTTCGCCATCCAGTGGTTGTCGTCTTTGAGTTCTTTACGGTGCATATCGGCGAAGAACGTACGGCCTTTGTGGTTAGCGGCTTTGGCTTCCGGCGTTGCGAAGCGGCCATCGCTCTCTTCTTGATCCACGACGCGCGTAAGCCAGGCATCATCCATCGCCGTTTTGGCACAGAAAACCACCACGTGGGAAGCGTCGAGCATTTTGCGTTCGTTAAACACAAAATTACCGGCGGCGGATTTTGCGACGCGAGCTTTACCTTCATCGGTGCTGGCAACGATGAAATGCCACGGTTGTGAGTTGGTGCTGGACGGACTGAACTGCAGCAGCGTCTTCAGCTTTTCAGCTTCCTCTGTGGTCAGTTTTTTGCTGGGGTCGAACGCCTTAGTGGAGTAGCGGTTTAAGGCGACAGAAACGATATCCATAAATACTCCTGAGTGTTTTGGTACCCTCTGCGGGTACGTTTCGTGCCAGCAGAGTACAGGGTTGGCTGAGAAAAGATAAGAGAGAAAAAGGCAAAAACACTTATCCGCGTCAACGATAAATCAGCCAGGGCGCAACCGCTTCTGATCTTTTTTCGCCAAAGTATCGACCACCAGGTTCCAGGAGTCATTCAGCAGATCGTAAAGTAGCGACTCACTGATCTCCTCGCCCGGATACACGGAGATCCAGTGTTTTTTGTTCATGTGATAGCCGGGCTCAATGCTGCGATAAATTTGCTGATTAAGCAGTGATTTTTGCGGATCGGACTTCAGATTAATCAGCGGACGACCACGATGCACTAAGGCAATCATGAAAATCTTGCCGCCCACTTTAAAGACATCGTATTCCGGGCCGAACGGCCAGCAGAGCTCGGTAAAGGGCAGTTCAAGCGCAATGCGTTTCGCGCATTCATGCAGGGTTTTCCCATCCATTATCCTTCCTCACGCGTCAGGGCGCGCCACATGGCTTCAAAACCCAGTGAGATGAATTCACCGGCACGGGCAGGATCGCGGGCAGCAAACTCAATGGTCGTTTCCGCCAGTGAAAGAAACAGCGCATCGCCAAACGCGCGGTATTCCTCAGACATGAAGACGGGTAATACGGAGCGATAGCAGAGATCGCGCAGTTCAGGGAACATGTCATCCGCCTGCTGCTCTGTCTCTTTGGTGATTTTTTCACTGACCGCGAGCTGGCGAATGGTGCGATGCCCGGTGGTGTTGTTCAGACCCCAGTTGATGTAGCTCTTCCAGATGAAGTGGGTCAGGGTCTTGTCATCAGTAATCGAACGATCCAGCTCTGCCATCATGGACTGACAAAGACTTTGTTTAAGATGGAGATAAAGTGCGTTGATTAAGTCATCTTTTGTCGCGAAATAGCGAAACAACGTTCCCTCAGCAACCCCTGCACTCCGTGCGATAACCGCCGTCGATGCGGCGATGCCAGATTGCGCAATGGCTGCGGTTGCGGCTTCCAGTAATGCCTGTTTTTTGTCTTCACTCTTCGGACGAGCCACTACACTTAACCCTTAAGTCGGTAAGAAAAGACGATTGAATCACGGCATCTGCAGCGCCGCAACGGTGAATGTCAAAGATTGAAAATCATCTTGACGGGAAATGTTCGCTTTCTATAATGAGTGCTTACTCACTCATAATCAAGAGTCAGCCGCGCAAACCATCGGAAAGGCGCGCGTTTTCAGGTCAGGATATGAAGCGTCTCACCGTTTGTGTGGTTTTAATTATGCTTATTGCCTCAGCAGCCAGTTTGCCGTTTGTTCTTAATCCTGGGTTTGGTCAGGCACCGCAAGGCAGCCAGTTAACCCAGATTGAACAGTCGCCGCACTATCGCGACGGTGCGTTTCACAATACGTTACCTACGCCGGGTTATACCGGAGATAAAGGGATGATTGCCGCGTGGTGGGAGTTTCTGGTGGCGAAACGGGAAAATGCGCGACCGCCTCAGCCCTTACCGCTGGTGCCTGGCGATATTGCCGGTCTGCCGCAAACGCAGGAGACACTTATCTGGCTGGGCCACTCTTCCTGGTACCTACAATTGTCAGGTAAACGCATTCTGATTGACCCGGTATTCAGCAACTACGCCGCGCCGTTTTCGTTTTTAAACAAAGCGTTTGCCGGACATTATCCCTGGACGGCGCAAAATATGCCGGAGATCGATCTGCTGATAATTTCACACGATCACTATGATCATTTGGATTACGCCACGATTAAGGCGTTAATGCCGAAGATTAAGCGCGCGATCGTGCCATTGGGCGTTGGTTCGCATCTGCGCTACTGGGGCATGAACAGCGACATCATCGAAGAGCGCGACTGGAACCAGTCCGTCAGCGTTGACGACGCACTGAGGGTTCATGTCTTGCCTGCCCGGCATTTTTCGGGGCGCGGCATTAAACGCAACCAGACGTTGTGGGCGAGTTTCCTGTTTGAAACGCCGGAACAGCGAATTTACTACAGCGGTGACTCGGGTTACGGGCCGCATTTTAAAGCGATAGGGGAACAGTTTGGCTCGGTGGATCTGGCCATCATGGAAAACGGCCAGTACGACCAGGACTGGAAGTACATCCATATGATGCCAGAAGAAACGGCGAAGGCCGCGCAGGATCTGCATGCAAAGGCGGTTGTACCCGGACATGCGGGGCGCTTTGTGCTGGCAAAACATACCTGGGACGATCCGTATAAACGTCTGGCGTTTGCCAGTCGCGATAAAGATTACCGGTTACTGACGCCGATGTTAGGCGAACAGGTCAATCTGGCTGATCCCATGCAGTTGTTTACGGCCTGGTGGGAATAAGGATTCTTTTTAGAGGGGAGAGCACGATGACGATGTCCGCTCGGGTTATCGACACGATTGTGGCGTGGATAGATGACAATTTAAATCAGCCGTTACGCATTGATGATATCGCGCGTCATGCGGGCTATTCAAAATGGCACCTGCAACGCCTGTTTTTGCAGTACAAAGGAGAGAGTCTGGGACGCTATATTCGGCAACGTAAACTGCGACTGGCCGCGCGTGATTTGCGTGATACAGACCAGAAAGTGTATGACATCTGTCTGAAGTATGGCTTTGAGTCGCAGCAGACGTTTACGCGGGTATTTACCCGAACGTTTAACCAACCGCCGGGTGCGTACCGCAAAGAAAATCATAGCCGGGCGCACTAAACCGTGCCGGGAGCCTCGCCTTCGCGACTCACTACGCCAGTGAGAACCAGCGCCGCCAGATAAAACGAATCACAAAGTATTCGATGGCGCCAAGCGCCAGGAACCACAGGCAAAACAACAGGGTGTAAAGCTGGTTGAGATCCATCAAATGAAAGGTTGCAACCAGCTTTTGCGCCAGCACCAGACCGAGCGCCGGCGCGGGCAGCAGCAAACAAGAGAGAAACGCCATCAGCAGAATACCGGCAGCGGTCATCAACGATTCAAGGGGGTGTTTCATGGCATTGTTAAACTTGAGTTAAAAAGCCATTGTCCGGGATATCGTCAGCTAACGCAAACCTCGCCGTTAAACGCCTGCCCAGATTTCAGCGTGTTTTTTTACCAGACCGGTTAACGAACCGCCTTGTGCGACGAAATGACGCATTTGCTGCGCTTCGTTCAGCCCATTTTTCACCTGCAGATGCAGTGCCTCAATCGCGCTGGCGGCATTGACCTTGTCAGCAAAGGGGGCGACGTTTTCCAGCAGACGCAGCGTGTCGTCCGCCAGTAGATGATGTTGACCTGTGTGGACATCCGTCAGAATACCGTCAAGACCGTACCGACACGCCTGAAAACGGTTGAATTTATACAGCAGGTAATCGCGCTCCTGATATTTAAACGGGCGCTCAGAGAGCAACCAGCAGGCGGTGGCCTGAATCAACCCCGCGATATTGATCGCGTGACTCAGGGTCAGCGGCGTATCCATGACTCTGACTTCGACCGTCCCAAAGTGAGGGCTGGGGCGAATATCCCAGTGCAAATCTTTGATGCTGTCGATCAAACTGGTGTAACTCAAACGGCGAAAAAGTCCCTCAAATTCCTGCCAGTTGCTGACCCACGGCATGGGGCCGTTATCCGGAAAGGCAGAGAAGATATTCAACCGCGAGGAGGCAAAGCGGGTGTCCGAACCCTGCATATAGGGAGAGGCGGCAGAGAGCGCAATAAAATGCGGCACAAAGCGGGACAAGCCGTGCAGGAGGTTAATGGCGTCATCGCCGCTGGCGCAGCCCACATGCACATGCTGGCCAAATACCGTCGCTTGTTGGATCAGATAACCATAGCTTTCCAGGTTACGTTGATAGCGTTTATCGTCGCAGACTTGCTGGCGCTGCCACGTCTGAAACGGATGGGTGCCGCCGCCGCAAATGGCGAGGTGATGGTTCGCTGCGGCATTCAGGATCACCTGCTGCATCGCCGAAAACTGTGCGGCAGCCTGGTCGATGTTGTGGCAAACGCCGGTTGCCATCTCCAGCATACTTTCGGTGATATCGTGCTTCACTTCTCCTGCCTGAAGATGGGGGATGACAGCATCAATCAGGTGAGAGGAATCCTGGCTCAAATCATAGCCTGGCGGGTTAACCACCTGCATTTCCAGCTCGATACCCAGCGTATACGGTGTGGAGATGTGAAAGTCGGGTAGCGCCATAGTGGACTCATGTGTGGGTGTTTCTTCCTCATTATAGAAGATGGTATTCACCAAATTGATGATTTCTTGAGCAGCGTCTTTTCTTGCCGCCAGCAAACTGATATAAAAATTTAACGACCAATCTGCTGGGGTGAACTGTGCCGGAAATTAATCTGTATGGACAAACGGTGGGCGACGCGCTACCGGACTGGACGGGGGCATCTCTGCTTTCCCGTGTTGTGCTTGACGGACGCTATTGTCGACTGGAACCCCTCGAACCTCAACGTCACGCTGCTGACCTTTTCGATGCTTATGCGCAGGCCGCCGATGAGCGTGACTGGACCTGGCTTGCCAGCGATCGCCCGGAAAGCGTGCAGGCGACAACCCGCTGGCTTGACGGCAAAGCCCATGACGAGACGCTGGTGCCTTTTGCCGTTATTGATGCCCGCTCGGCACGCGCGGTTGGGCTGGTCTGTTATATGGCGATTGAGCAGGAGCATGGGTCGGTTGAGATTGGGCATGTGACCTGGTCGCCGCGAATGAAGAATACGGTGCTGGGTACCGAAGCGCTCTGGCTGCTGTTGGAGCATGCCTTTGCGCAAGGATACCGTCGCATTGAATGGAAATGCGATTCGCTGAATACCGCATCGCGGCAGGCGGCAGAGCGTTTAGGCTTTGTCTATGAAGGCCGGTTTCGGCAAAAAATTGTGCGTAAAGGGCGCAATCGCGACAGCGACTGGCTGTCGATGATTGACGGCGAATGGCCGCAATGCGATCGCGCGTTGCAACGCTGGCTGGCGCCAGAGAATTTTGATGAGCGCGGTCAACAGAGAAAAACGCTGGTGGCGTGTCGCGAAGCCTAAGTGCGTCTCCGCTCTGCGCCCAGAGCGGAGTTCGTATTAACGACGCGGCGTTCTTCGTACTGGCGTATCGCCTGCCACATAATAATCGGCGGTACTTTTGGCCAGCGGTGTCCGACCACGAATGAGGTCGGCCATTTTCTCGCCGATCATGATGGTGGTGGCGTTCAGATTGCCGGTGATGATTTGCGGCATAATCGAGGCATCCACCACGCGCAGATTCTCAACGCCGTGGACTTTCCCTTCGCCATCCACCACCGCCATCTCGTCATAACCCATTTTACAGGTCCCGCAGGGATGGAACGCTGTCTCGGCGTGATCGCGCACAAAGGCGTCCAGTTGTTCATCGGTCTGGCAGTCAATGCCTGGGCTGATTTCCCGGCCACGGAATTTATCCAGCGCGGGCTGGTTGATGATTTCACGTGTGATGCGAATTGCGTCGCGAAACTCCTGCCAGTCCTGCTCCGCCGACATGTAATTGAACAGGATGGCCGGGTGTTCGCGCGGGTCACGTGATGTCAGATGCACATGGCCCCGACTGGGGGAACGCATCGATCCCACGTGACACTGAAAACCGTGTTCTTTGACGGCATTCGAACCGTTGTAGTTAATGGCAACCGGCAGGAAGTGGTACTGAAGGTTCGGCCAGGCAAACCCGTCGCGACTACGAATAAACCCTCCCGCTTCAAAATGGTTGCTGGCACCCGTGCCTGTGCCACCGAATAACCATTGCGCGCCAATCTTCGGCTGATTCCACCACTGGAGGGCAGGGTAGAGCGAGACCGGTTCTTTGCACTCATATTGCAGGTACATCTCCAGATGATCCTGCAAGTTTTCGCCGACGCCGGGAAGCGCATGTACCAGCGGAATATCAACGGTTTTGAGTAGCGCCGGATCGCCCACGCCGGAGCGTTGCAGGATCTGTGGCGAGGCAATCGCTCCTGCACAAAGCAGCACTTCTTTGCGTGCGGTCGCTTGATTCGCCATCGTGCTGTCGCCTGCCAGCCACGCCACGCCCACCGCTTTTTTACCGTCAAAGAGGATACGGTCGGTCAGGGCATGGGTGATGATAGTCAGATTTGGGTGTTTCCGTGCCTGATCGAGATACCCCCGCGCAGTGCTGGCGCGACGGCCCCGAGGTGTGACGGTTCGGTCCATCGGACCAAATCCCTCCTGCTGGTAGCCGTTGAGATCGCCAGTTCGCGGGTATCCTGCCTGGACGCCAGCTTCTATCATCGCATGGAACAGCGGATTGTTATTGTGCTTTGGGGTGGTGACGCTCACCGGGCCTTCGCCGCCGTGATAGTCACTGGCGCCGGTATCACGGGACTCGGCTTTACGGTAGTAGGGCAGGCAATCGAGGTAGCTCCAGTGTTCGAGACCCGGCGTCTGCGCCCAATTATCAAGATCCAGGGCGTTGCCTCGGATATAACACATGCCATTAATCAGTGACGAACCGCCCAGCCCCTTTCCTCGCCCGCATTCCATGCGGCGAAAGTTCATGTACGGTTCTGGTTCGGTTTGATAGGCCCAGTTATAGCGCCGACCCTGCAAGGGGAAGGCAAGCGCGGCGGGCATCTGGGTGCGAAAGTCGGCGCGATAGTCCGGACCGCCTGCTTCCAGCAGCAGTACGGTGGTATCGTTGTCCTCTGTTAAGCGTGTCGCCAGCACGTTGCCGGCAGAGCCGGCGCCAATAATGATGTAGTCAAAATGCAAATAAACCTCCTGGTTAGAATTGGGATTGGAACTGACCCATCTCAACCTGGATGGATTTCACCTGGGTGTAACTTTGCAGCGTCATCACGCCATTTTCGCGACCGATGCCTGAGTGTTTGTACCCCCCCACCGGCATTTCAGCGGGGGATTCACCCCAGGTATTGATCCAGCAGATCCCGGCGTCCAGTTGGTGAATCACGCGGTGCGCGCGGTTAAGATCGGCCGTCACGACGCCCGCCGCCAGCCCGTAGTCAGTGTCGTTAGCGCGGCGGATGACCTCGTCTTCGTTCTCATAGGTCAGGATTGACATCACCGGGCCGAAAATTTCTTCACGCACGATAGTCATTTCGTCATGGCAGTCGGTGAAGACCGTCGGGGCGACCCATGCACCGTTATCAAATCCGTGACCTTTCAGCGCTTCGCCGCCGCAGAGCAGCGTTGCGCCTTCCGCTTTACCGCTTTCGATATAGCGCAGAACATTTTCGCGGTGTGGGAAGCTGACCAGCGGGCCAAAGTTGGTGGCCGGATCAAACAGATTGCCGGCACGAATGCGCGCCACGCGGGCGAGGATGGTTTGTTCAAAGGCGCTTTTCATTCGTGTTGGAACAAACACGCGGGTGCCATTGGTGCAAACCTGGCCGGTGCTATAGAAATTCGCCATCATGGCGATGTCGGCGGCAAGATTCAGGTTGGCGTCTTCAAAAATAATCAGCGGTGATTTCCCGCCCAACTCCATCGTGACTTCTTTGAGCGAGGATGCCGCGGAGTTCGCCATCACTTTTTTACCGCTGGTGACGCCGCCGGTGAAGGAAACCTTCGCGATGCCCGGATGTTCTGTTAGAAATTGCCCGGTTTCGGCGCCAGTCCCCGGCAGCACGTTAAAGACACCGTCCGGCAGACCCGCTTCGCTGTAGATCTCTGCCAGCTTTAAGGCTGTGAGCGGGGTCACTTCACTGGGTTTGAAGATCATCGCGTTGCCTGCGGCAAGTGCCGGAGCGGATTTCCACAGGGCGATTTGGATCGGATAGTTCCACGCGCCAATGCCCGCGACGACGCCCAGCGGTTCGCGGCGAGTGTAAATAAAAGCGGTTTCGCGCAGCGGGATTTGCGTGCCTTCCAGCGCCGGGATCAGCCCGGCGTAATACTCAAGCACATCAGCGCCAGTCACGATATCGACGCTGGCGGTTTCGCTGAACGGTTTTCCGGTGTCGAGGGTTTCCAGTGTTGCCAGTTCGTCATTACGCGCGCGCAGAATATCCACCGCCCGGCGCAAAATACGCGAACGTTCCATCGCGGTCATTGCCGCCCAAATTTTCTGCCCACGCTGGGCGCTCTTGACGGCGCGATCGACATCTTCGCGACCCGCTTCTTGTACGGTGGCCAGGATTTCGCCGTTGGCGGGATTGGTCGTCTCGAAGGTGCGACCGCGGGTGGCGGCAGTGTATCTGCCGTCAATGTAAAGCTGTTGTTCTGCCATTTGGGACATACGCTCTCCTCGGTTAGCCAGTGGCGTTCGGCAAATGTTGGCTGATGAAATGGGTGGTCAGTGCCTGTGCGCGACTCAGATTGAACGGCTCATTGCTGAGTGCGGCTCGTAGCCAGAGTCCGTCAATCAGGGCCGCCAGCCCGTAGCCCGCCAGTTGCGCCTGTTGATGAGGAAGTTCACGGCGGAACTCATACACAATGTTGGAAAGCAGGCGTTTATCGGCGATCTGTTGCAACCGGTACAGCATCGGTTGATGCAGACTGCTCGCCCAGAAAGCCAGCCAGGCTTTCATCGCCGCCTGACTGATCTGACTGTCGTCAAAATTCCCGGCCACGATGGCGCGTAATCGCAGCTCGGCGCGGGCCTCTTTCAGCGCTTGCAGACGACGCAAAACCGCGTGACGAAGCTGGCTGGTGATGTCGCGCATTGTCGCTTCCAGCAGCCCATTTTTATCCTTGAAGTAGTGGCTAATGATGCCGGTCGACACACCGGCGCGACGGGCGATTTGCGCGATGGTGGCATCGTGCATGCCAACCTCATTAATGGCGTCCAGTGTGGCGTCAATCAACTGTCTGCGACGAAGGCTTTGCATCCCCACTTTGGGCATTTTTACTGTTCCAATCATCAGTTTTGTTTATGTATTTAACCGTTTTTTGATTGGACGTTCAATATAAAATGTGTATTAATTGTTATATTGATTGGAGAAATTCGTTAAGGAGAGATTCAGTGTAATTTAGTTTATTTAAGTAAAAACAAATAATTATGTTTATTTTTGTTTCTGTGAATAAGGCTGTTTTTGATTTTTGCATTCAGAATGCAATGACCTTACAGAAACTCCTGGAGTTTGCTGCTCAACAGAGTAGTCAGCGTTACTTAACTTGAGGTAATCGATGACGAACCTTGTTTGTGACGGAGAAAAGGACAAAATCAATCCCGTTGTTTTTTACACCTCAGCCGGACTGATTTTGTTGTTTTCCCTGGTCACCCTTTTTTTTCGTGATTTTTCCGCGGCCTGGATCGGCCATACATTGAATTGGGTCTCTAAAACGTTCGGTTGGTATTACCTGCTGGCGGCCACGCTCTATATCGTTTTTGTTATCTTTATTGCCTGCTCGCGCTTTGGTTCGGTCAAACTGGGGCCGGAACAATCGAAACCTGAATTCAGCCTGTTAAGCTGGGCGGCGATGCTGTTCGCGGCCGGGATTGGTATTGACCTGATGTTCTTCTCGGTGGCTGAACCTGTCAGCCAATATATGCAGCCGCCGGAAGGGGCGGGGCAGACCATTGAAGCGGCGCGTCAGTCGATGGTGTGGACGCTTTTCCACTATGGCCTCACCGGCTGGTCGATGTATGCGTTGATGGGGATGGCGCTCGGCTATTTTAGCTACCGCTATAATCTGCCGCTGACAATCCGCTCGGCGCTATATCCGATTTTCGGTCAACGCATCAATGGGCCTATCGGTCACAGCGTTGATATCGCGGCAGTGATCGGCACGATTTTCGGTATTGCCACGACGCTGGGGATTGGCGTGGTACAGCTCAACTACGGTCTGAGCGTGCTGTTTGATATCCCGGATTCAATGGCGGCGAAAGCGGCGCTGATTGTGCTCTCGGTAGTGATCGCCACCATTTCGGTGACCTCGGGGGTGGATAAAGGGATCCGCGTGTTGTCGGAACTCAACGTGCTGCTGGCGCTGGGGCTGATCCTCTTTGTGCTGTTGATGGGCGACACCTCGTTCCTGCTTAACGCGCTGGTGCTGAACGTGGGCGACTATGTGAACCGCTTTATGGGCATGACGCTCAACAGCTTTGCCTTTGACCGTCCGGTGGAGTGGATGAATAGCTGGACGCTCTTTTTTTGGGCGTGGTGGGTGGCGTGGTCGCCGTTTGTCGGCCTGTTTTTGGCGCGCATTTCCCGTGGACGTACGATTCGCCAGTTTGTTTTCGGCACGCTGATCATTCCGTTCACCTTCACCTTGCTGTGGTTGTCGGTGTTTGGTAACAGCGCACTGTACGAGATCATCCACGGTGACGCGGGTTTTGCCGAAGAGGCAATGACCCATCCTGAGCGTGGTTTCTATAGCCTGCTGGCGCAGTATCCGGCGTTTACCTTTAGCGCGTCTGTCGCCACGATAACCGGGCTGCTGTTTTATGTGACGTCGGCGGATTCTGGCGCGCTGGTGTTGGGGAATTTCACGTCGAAGCTGAAAGATATCAACAGCGATGCGCCCGCCTGGCTGCGCGTGTTCTGGTCAGTGGCGATTGGCCTGCTAACGCTGGGGATGCTGATGACCAATGGGATTTCAGCGTTACAGAATACGACGGTGATTATGGGGCTGCCCTTTAGCTTCGTGATCTTCTTTGTTATGGCCGGACTGTATAAATCGCTGAAGGTTGAAGATTACCGCCGGGAAAGCGCCAACCGGAACACCGCCCCGCGCCCGATGGGTATCCAGGACCGGTTGAGCTGGAAAAAACGCTTGTCGCGGCTGATGAACTATCCGGGAACCCGTTACACCCGCGAGATGATGGAGACGGTCTGTTTTCCGGCAATGGAAGAGGTGGCGCACGAACTGAAACTGCGCGGCGCGAACGTTGTGCTTTCGAGCCTGCCACCGGAGGAAGGGGAAGCGCTCGGTCATCTGGATCTGCGGGTGAATCTGGGGGATGAACGTAATTTCGTTTATCAAATCTGGCCGCAAAAGTATGCAATCCCCGGTTTCACGTATCGGGCGCGAAGCGGGAAATCGACCTACTACCGGCTGGAAACCTTTCTGCTTGAGGGCAGTCAGGGGAACGATTTGATGGACTACAGCAAGGAGCAGGTGATCACCGATATTCTCGATCAGTACGAGCGGCATCTGAACTTTATCCATCTGGATCGCGAAGCGCCGGGGAATGGGGTCCTGTTTCCTGGGATGTAGGATGCGCCAGGCATAATGTGATGACACACTCGCCATGCGTTTGCCACTGGACGTTAACGACCTGTTCGGCGATTTTTGCTGAAAATAGAGCGGTTAAACGCAAGCTTATACGGCTTGCGTTTATCGCAGTGACTTTCGCGCTGTCGAATCCCGACCAGAGATTAACCATGCCATAAAACGCTTTATACAGGCTCTCTTTTGCGGAAAAGGCCAGTGTTAAGGCGAGCGTAAAAGGAAGGGCGCTGGAGCGTAAAATTTCCCGCTCTTCGTCATCAATGATGCTGCTTGTCAGTTCTGCCGCCATCTGCGGCGTAAAAATCGCTTCCCTATCCACGCCTACAGGCTGCCTTGCAACAACGGCGAGGGCGGTGGTTGCACAATGGCTGATACTGCCCGATAAACCCGCAGGCCATAACGGTTGGCGTTGTTCACCGATACCGGGAACGGCTTTACTGCCGTAATCACGCAGCGCGTGGACGGCGGCGATGCGCCCGGCTAAATGCTCGGCTTTACGTTTTCGTCCACCCGCGTGTAACTGTGCGTGATGCGGCAGCCAGAAGAGATCGTGCTCATGGAAACTGTCAGGGTCGAACGCAATACAGTGCAACGAGTGCCCGGCAAACGAGAGGGTTGAGTGATGAGTTAGCATGATTTTTCATGAAATCCCCCTCCCATGTGGAGAGGGGGAAATCAGCATCAGAAGTGGGTATTTACGCTCATATACCACGTACGCCCCGGTTCGTTATAGGTGTACGCGCCAGCGCCTGCCATAAAATCACCGGTTTTCGTATCGCTGACGGTCTGCGCATTACCTTCACGCCACAGGCGTTTGTCAAAGACGTTATCCACGCCGCCGGTCAGGCTGACATTTTTCGTCACGTCCCAGGTCGCGCTCAGACCGACAATGCTATACGGACTGACAGATTGTTTATCCGTACCCGTCACCGGTTTGCCCTGATAATCGTATTTCTTCGGCTCTTGCTTGCCGTACCAGGTGAGCGTTGATTGCAGAGAGACATCCTGACGAACCTGCCAGCTCAGGGTTGAGTTCAGCGTGTACTCCGGAATAATCGACAGGCGTTCGCCGGTTTCTTTATTCTTACTCTGCAGCATGTAAGTGATGTTGTTGGTCCAGTTGACGGTTTCGCTCACCGGCACGTTCAACGTCCCTTCCAGACCTTCAACCACCGCTTTCGGTACGTTTTCCCACTGGTAGATATCGGTGTAGGTCGTTTTGCCTTTGTTGTTGATAGAGGTTCTGCTAAGCGGTGTCGTACCGGCTTCTATCTTGTTGCGATAATCGTTACGGAACCAGGTCACGCCCGCCAGCCAGCCGTCACGCTTGAATTCCAGACCAATCTCTTTGTTGATACTGGTTTCGGCTTTCAGGTCATCATTACCCATCATGTAGCAACCGATGCCGGTGGCGGCCCCCGTGGCATAACAGCCCTGGCCTTTACTGTACAGAATGTAGTTCGGGTTAGTCTGGTACAGACTCGGTGCTTTGTAGGCGCGCGCGATCCCCATCTTCAGGGTGAAGTCATCGCCCAGACCTTGCGACAGGTTCAGGGACGGGCTCCAGTTGTCGCCCACAATGCTGTGATGGTCGAAACGCAGGCCTGGCGTCAACATGGTGCTGTCGGTTAGCTCCATATTGTTTTCGGCAAACAGCGAGAAAATTTCCGCTTTCGAGTACGGGCTGCGGTCGGTACTGCTCGATCCCGGAATATCGCCGCCCATAAAGGTTTGCGAATTGGAGAGCATGTCTTTCATGCGCTGTTGGGTCCATTCAGTACCCAGCGTCAGGTTCTGATTCACGTAGAGATCGAACGGAATGCTCACTTCGCTGTGCAGCATCACGTCATTCAGATCGGCATCAACGTATTTCTGCGATGCTTTTGGATCGAAGATGCCTTCGGTGCCTCCCGCTAAACCTTCTGGTGTGCGGGAGTTTCGGGTGTGTTCATACTGCACCCAGTTGCTGGTGGTAACGCCGTTATCCCAGCCGCCATTCCAGGTGATGGCGTAGTTCTGGCGATACATACGGTTGGTTTCTTCCCCGTAGCTATCTTTCACCAACTGGTTGGTGTTGGTGTTCTGCGTATCACCGGCGTAGAGGTTGCCCTGGCGGTTGTAACCTGCTTCAAATTCCAGAGACTGGAGCGGGGCGAAATCCCAGCGTACAACGCCATTGATATCTTTATTGATCACCCCTTCACGACCCGCAGGTAACGTGTCGGCATAGATGCCAGTACGTTCCGATTGATGACCCTGGTTAATGTCACGTGCATCGGCCTGTGTTTTGTCGAGGTTACCGAACAGGCGGAAACTGAAATCCCCGCCCAGCGGGCCGTTCAGGCTAAAGTTGGTGCGTTTGGTGGAACCTTCTTCCTTATGCTCGGGGGCATTAAAATAGGTATTCCACGATCCGTGCCATTCGCTGCTGCCTTTTTTGGTGATGATATTCACTACGCCACCGGCGGCGCCATTACCGTAACGGGCTGCGGCAGGACCGCGCAGCACTTCGATACGCTCAATCATCTCCGGCGGCACCCATGAGGTATCACCACGGGTATCGCGTTCACCGCGCCAGCCAAGGCGGACAGAGTTACGGCTGGTGACCGGTTTGCCATCGATCAGGATCAGGGTATTTTCCGGGCCCATCCCGCGAATATCAATTTGACGATTGTTCCCACGCTGACCGCTGGTGGAGTTGCCCGTCAGGTTGACGCCAGGCATGGTACGGATAATTTCCGACACATCGCGGGCGGGCGGATTTTTGCGGATTTCATCTGCGGTGATGGTGGAGACGCCCGGTGCCTGTAAGTTTTGTTGGGCGGCGGTCACCACGATGGTGTCTTCATTGGCGACGGCAGGGCTTTCTGCTGTCTCTTCTGCCAGAGCGGGTAGCGCTACCCCATAAATCCCTAAATTGACCAGTAAGGCCAGGGAATGAATCTTCTTGTTCATTGTATGTCCTGCTTTTTTTAGCCACGTGTGCCAACCGCGCCCGGTAAAGGGGGATTAGCCTGATGTCGCCCGCCTCTGCGAAGACCATTCATTCCAGAAAAAGCACGCAGTGCCAGAGCATTGATAAGTGGTGATAGACGGTTCGCGCTTCCCACAGCGCGACAATACGCTATTGCAAATGCAAATAGTTATCAATAATATTATCAATATATTTCAGCGATGAATGAAAAATTTCACAATAAACATGGGGTTATGTTGGTGACAGCGTTTGCGGTGGGAAGTGATAGCTGGTGGCAGTCAAAAAATGGACCGGAATGGATTCGTAATGAAAACGGTGATTGCCGGGTCACTTTCTGGTGGCGCGACCCGCAGGGAACAGAAAACGACTCCCCGATACGCCGCGTTTGGGTCTACATCACGGGTGTTACCGATCACCATCAAAATGCCATTCCGCAGTCAATGCGACGCCTTGCCGGGACAGATGTCTGGCAGTGGAGCACGGATCTCAGCGCCCACTGGCGGGGCAGTTACTGTTTTATCCCGACCACGCGCGACGATATTTTTACCTCATTGATTGCCGGTGAAACGCCTGACCGCACGGTGCTTCGTGAAGGATGGCGACAACTTTTACCGCAGGCGATTGCCGATCCGCTCAACCCGGTCAGTTGGACGGGAGGAAGAGGGCATGCTGTTTCGGCGCTGGAAATGCCAGATGCCCCGGCGCAGCCTGGATGGGATCACCCTGAATTACCGGATACTCCCCCACGTTGTTTGCAATGGCGTAGCGAACGTCTGGGCAACACACGACGCGTGTGGGTGTTTACGACCGGGGATCATTTTGGGGAGAAACGTCCGCTGGCGATTTTGCTGGACGGGCAGTTTTGGGCGCAGAGTATGCCTGTCTGGCCCGCACTCACTTCGCTCACTTCCCAACAGCGGCTTCCTGCCGCCGTTTATCTGCTTATCGATGCCATCGACACCGCTCACCGTAGCCGGGAATTACCGTGTAATGCGGACTTCTGGCTGGCGGTTCAACAGGAGCTATTGCCGCAAGTGCACTCCGTCGCGCCGTTTAGCGATAGCCCTGAGGAGACGATCGTTGCCGGGCAAAGTTTTGGCGGACTTTCGTCTCTGTACGCCGGTCTGCACTGGCCCGGGCGATTCGGCTGCGTGCTGAGTCAATCGGGTTCTTACTGGTGGCCGCATCGCGGCGCACAGCAGGAAGGGAGTATTACCGGGCAACTGAAGGCGGGCGCTGTTTCCGCACAGGGATTGCGCATTGTGCTGGAGGCGGGCATCAGAGAGCCGATCATTTTTGAGGCAAATCAGGCGCTTTACCGCCAATTACATCACGTGCAACCGTCAGTGTGCTGGCGTCAGGTTGACGGCGGACATGATGCGCTTTGCTGGCGCGGCGGATTAATGCAGGGGTTGATGACGTTATGGCAACCGCTGATAGCTCCCTCTAAGCACCAGAATAATCAGGCCTGATCCGGGCGAGTTTCCACGACAGGAGTTGAGTATGGAATTCAGTAATCCCTTCGATGATCCGCAGGGACAGTTTTACATTCTGCAAAATGCGCAGCGCCAGTGTAGTCTCTGGCCTCAGCAGTGTTCATTGCCTGCGGGCTGGCAGGTGGTGTGCGAGCCGCAATCACAAGAAGCCTGTCAACACTGGCTGGCAGCTCACTGGACGACATTGACGCCCGCCCATTATGCCAATGTGCAGGAGGCACAATGACCCAACGTTTGCCTTTGGTCGCCGCGCAACCGGGGATCTGGATGGCGGAAAAACTCTCTTCTCTGCCTTCTGCATGGAGTGTGGCGCATTATGTGGAATTACGCGGCGAGCTGGATGCGCCTTTACTGGCGAAAGCGGCGGCGGCGGGAATGCAACAGGCGGACACGCTGCGTTTGCGGTTTACGGAAGATAACGGAGAGGTCTGGCAATGGGTTGATCCGAGTTTACCCATTGCCGAACCGAAGATAATTGATTTGCGAGGTGAATCTGCACCCGTCGCCGACGCGCTGGCGTTGATGCACGCCGATCTCGGGCAAGATCTGCGGGCCGACGGTGGAAAACCGCTTGCGTTGCACCTGTTGATTCAGGTGGCTGACACGCGCTGGTACTGGTATCAGCGTTATCATCATTTACTGGTGGATGGCTTTAGTTTCCCGGCTATTACGCGACAAATCGCCGCTATTTACCGCGCATGGCAACGTGGAGAACCGACGCCGGACTCTCCGTTTACCCCCTTTGCCGAGGTTGTGGACGAGTATCAGCACTACCGTGACAGCGAAGCCTGGCAACGTGATAGGGCATTTTGGTCGCAACAGCGCGCCCAGTTACCGCCTCCAGCATCGCTGTCTTCTGCTCCTCTGTCTGGCGGCGGCGCCAGTGCGGATGTGTTGCGCATGAAGCTGAACGCGCCTGAAGGTATGTTCCGCCAACTGTCCAGCCGTATGCCCCATGTGCAGCGCGCCGATCTCGCGCTGGCGCTGGTGTCGCTATGGTTGGGGCGCTTATGTGGACGCCCTGATTACACCGCCGGTTTTATCTTTATGCGCCGGATGGGGTCGGTCGCGTTGACCGCGACAGGCCCGGTGCTGAATGTGCTGCCGCTGGGCGTGAGCATCAGGGCGGCAGAAACGCTTGCGGAACTGGCGACGCGTCTTGCCGGACAACTGAAGAAAATGCGCCGCCATCAACGCTATGACGCTGAACAGATTGTACGCGACAGTGGGCGCGCAGCGGGGGGCGAACCGTTATTCGGCCCCGTTCTGAACGTGAAAGTATTTGACTATCAACTGGATATCCCTGGCGTTCAGGCTATCACTCACACGCTGGCGACGGGGCCGGTTAACGATCTGGAACTGGCGCTATTTCCTGATGAAGAAGGCGGCCTGAGTATTGAAATCCTCGCCAATAAACAGCGCTATGAGGAAGCCACCCTGGTTCAGCATGCCTCGCGTTTAATGGCGCTGATCAACCAGTTTGCGGCAAATCCGTCGCTGCGCTGTGGTGATGCCGACATGCTGTTGCCTGCCGAGTATGAACAACTCGCGAAGGTGAATGCGACGGCGGTGGATATTCCGTCGACCACGCTCAGTGCGCTGGTGGCTCAGCAGGCGAGTAAAACGCCGGATGCCCCTGCGCTGGTGGATGCGCATTATCAGTTCAGTTATCGCGAAATGCGTGAGCAGGTGGTGGCGCTCGCCAATGTACTGCGTGAACGTGGGGTGACGCCTGGGGATAGCGTGGCGGTGGCGTTGCCACGATCGGTGTTCCTGACATTAGCGTTGCATGGCATTGTCGAAGCTGGCGCCGCCTGGCTCCCGCTGGATACGGGATATCCTGACGATCGACTGCGAATGATGCTGGAAGACGCACAGCCAAAACTGTTGATTACGACCGATGAGCAATGGGCGCGCTTTAGCGGTATGCCTGGCCTGGAAACCCTGTGCTACAGCGAACCACTTGTGGCTGGCGACACCGCATCGTTAGCGCTGTCTCTTCCGCACCATACGGCGTATATCATCTTCACCTCGGGTTCGACGGGAAGACCGAAAGGGGTGATGGTCGGGCAAACGGCTATCGTGAACCGTTTGCTGTGGATGCAGGATCACTATCCGCTGACGACAGAGGATGTGGTGGCGCAAAAAACGCCCTGCAGTTTTGACGTTTCGGTGTGGGAGTTTTTCTGGCCGTTTATCGCCGGCGCCAGGCTGGTGATGGCGGAGCCGCAAGCGCATCGCGATCCGCTGGCGATGCAGCGTTTCTTTGCACATTACGGTGTGACCACCACCCATTTTGTACCGTCAATGCTGGCAGCGTTTGTCGCCTCGCTGACACCTGAAACCGCCCGCTCAAGTTGTGCATCGTTACAGCATGTTTTTTGCAGTGGTGAGGCGCTGCCCAGCGACCTGTGCCGCGAGTGGCAACAGTTGACCGGCGCGCCGCTGCACAATTTGTATGGGCCAACGGAAGCGGCCGTGGATGTCAGTTGGTATCCGGCCTGTGGCGATGAACTTGCGGTAGTGACCGGAAGTAGTGTGCCGATCGGTTATCCCGTCTGGAATACCGGTCTGCGGATCCTTGATACCATGATGCGCCCGGTCCCGCCGGGAACGGCGGGGGATTTGTATTTGACGGGTATCCAGCTGGCGCAAGGTTATCTGGGAAGAGCCGATTTGACGGCAAGTCGTTTTATCGCCGATCCATTTTCACCTGGTGAACGGATGTATCGTACAGGCGACGTGGCGCGCTGGCTTACCTCTGGCGCAGTCGAGTATCTGGGGCGCAGTGACGATCAGCTTAAGATCCGGGGTCAGCGTATTGAACTGGGGGAAATCGACCGCGTGATGCAAATGCTGCCGGATGTCGAGCATGCCGTCGCCCATGCCTGCGTGTTCAATCAGGCGGCGGCGACGGGCGGTGATGTCCGACAACTTGTGGGATATCTGGTATCGCGTTCCGGTCTACCACTGGACGTCACCGCGTTACAAGAACAGTTACGTGAAAAACTCCCGCAGCATATGGTTCCGGTTGTACTGCTTCAACTGGCGGAACTGCCGTTGAGTGCCAACGGAAAACTGGAGCGGAAAGCATTGCCGATGCCGCAGGTGACACAACGTACGCAAGGGCGTGCACCGCTTCCCGGAACGGAAACGACGATCGCTAACGCCTTTACCCAGATGTTAGGTTGCGAGGTCAACGACGTGGAGGCCGATTTCTTCGCGCTGGGGGGGCACTCACTGTTGGCAATGAAACTGGCCGCGCAGTTGAGTCAAAAATTTGCCCGCCAGGTTACGCCGGGTCAGATTATGGTGGCGTCCACCGTCGCACAACTGAGTGCGCTGCTGGATACCGTTGACGACGAGCATTCCCGGCAACTGGGATTTGAAACGTTGTTACCGCTGCGCAAAAGCGATGGGCCAACGCTATTTTGTTTCCATCCGGCTTCTGGTTTTGCCTGGCAGTTTAGCGTTCTGGCGCGCTACCTCGCACCACAGTGGTCAATCATGGGGATTCAGTCACCACGACCCCATGGTCCGATGCAGACGGCGGCGAGTCTTGACGAGGTCTGTGAACATCATTTGGCGACGCTGCTGAAACAGCAAGCGCATGGCCCGTACTATTTACTGGGGTATTCTCTGGGAGGGACGTTGGCGCAGGCAATTGCTGCGCGTTTATGCGCCCGGGGTGAACATGTCGCGTTCCTCGGTCTGCTGGATACCTGGCCGCCAGAAACGCAAAACTGGCAGGAGAAAGAGGCCAACGGATTAGATCCGCAAGTGTTGGCTGAAATCGAGCGCGAGCGCGAAGCGTTTTTGTCCGCTCAGCGTGGGCAGACCAGCGAGGCATTATTCACGGCCATAGGGGGCAATTATGCGGATGCGGTCCGCTTACTCACCACGGCGCGCAGCGTACCGTTTGATGGCCGGGCCACCCTCTTTGTGGCACAACGGACGCTACCAGAAGGCGTGAGTCCTGAGCGGAGTTGGGCACCGTGGATAGCCGAATTGGATATCTACCGTCAGGACTGCGCACATGTTGATATTATTTCGCCGTCCGCATTTGAGAATATTGGGCCAATAATTTGTGATCTGCTTTCCAAATAACGGCCATTTTCTGGGCGCTTTCAGATAATATTTGATGCAAACCCATAATAAGAGGTAATCATTATGGGTTTTTATTTTTATTGACCGTACCTTTAACAAAAAAGAAACATAACTAAATGAGTAGTAATATTTCTAATGGAGTGTTTCATTAAGATAATTATACAAAGTTTGTTTAGGATAAATCTGAGTTGATGTTAGAATCTTGTCAAAGAAGGATTCTTTCATCAGGTTTTGTACTCAGGTTATACAGCATGTCACCACTTAATGTTAAACAAGAAAAAGATTCAGAATTTACTTGCATGGCAAGGTACGCCAGCGACCAGTAATGAAATCGATTTATTAAGACTGATTGATGTTTTGTGGCGTGCGAAAAAACAAATTGTCAGTGTTGTTGTGGCTTTTGCATGTATCGGGTTACTGATCTCATTTCTCCTGCCGCAAAAGTGGACCAGCGAGGCGATAGTCACCCCGCCTGAACCTATTCAGTGGCAGGGGCTTGAGAAAACCCTGACGAAACTGCGAGTGCTGGATTTAGATGTGAGCGTCGATCGTGGCGGCGTATTCAACCTTTTTATCAAGAAGTTTCAATCCCCTTCATTACTCGAAGACTATCTCCGGTCATCACCTTACGTTATGGATCAACTGAAAGATGCCAGGATTGATGAGCTGGATTTGCACCGGGCAATCGTCGCGCTGAGTGAAAAAATGAAAGCAGTCGACAGTAATGTGGGTAAGAAAAATGAAACGTCGTTATATACGTCGTGGACCTTGAGTTTTACCGCACCAACGAAAGAAGAAGCGCAGACGGTGCTTGCAGGATATATCCAGTTTATTTCCGATCTCGTCGTGAAAGAGTCTATTGAGAATATTCGTCACTCGCTGGAAATCAGAACCAGTTTTGAAAAAGAGCGACTGGCGATGGATCGGGTAAGGCTCAAAAACCAACTTGAGGCCAATATTCAGCGACTCAATTATTCACTGGAGATCGCCAATGCGGCCGGGATCAAAAAGCCGGTCTACAGTAACGGTCAGGCAGTAAAAGATGACCCTGATTTCTCTATTTCACTGGGTGCTGACGGTATTGCACGTAAGCTGCAAATCGAAAAATCTGTGACGGACATTGATGAAATTAACGCGGAATTACGTAATCGCCAGTACCACCTTGAGCAACTGATTGCGATGAACGTCAAGGATGTCCAATTCGTTCCCTTTAAATACCAACTAACACCTTCAATGCCGGTGAAGAAAGACGGTCCTGGCAAGTCTATTATCGTTATTCTGGCGGCGTTAATGGGTGGCATGGTGGCGTGCGGTGGGGTATTACTGCGCCATGCTTTGATATCCCGAAAAATGGAAGAATCCCTCTCAATGGAAGAGCGGTTGACCTGATGGTCTGCCGGAGGGGGAAGCCCTCCGGCCATCACGATGAGGGCGTTTGGAGACTAGTTTTTGGAACGCCCTAGCGGGACGACTAACGGCGTTCCAGCGATCGGGTCTTCAATGATCATGCAACGCAGCCCATAGATTTCTTCAATCAATTCTGACGTCACAATCGCCTTCGGCGCGCCTTGCGCCACTATGTTGCCTTCACGCAGCGCAATCAGATGCGTGGCATACCGACAGGCCTGATTCAAATCATGCAGGACAGCGGCGAGGGTATAACCTTTCTCACGATTCAGCTCACTCAGCAGCTCCAGCAGATCAATCTGGTGGCTGATATCCAGCCATGTCGTGGGTTCATCAAGTAGCATGATCGACGTCTCTTGCGCCAGCACCATGGCTATCCAGGCACGCTGGCGCTGCCCACCGGAAAGCGTGTCCACGCTTTGTGTCGCCAGGTTTGTGACTCCCGTGGCGCGCATGGCACGCACGACCGCCTCTTCGTCTTCTTTACGCCAGCGGGTAAACAGGGGTTGGTGCGGATAGCGGCCACGCGCGACCAACTCCTGTACGGTGATGTCGCCGGGCGTGGTGGCATTTTGCGCTAACAAACCAATACGACGGGCCACTTCTTTACTGGCGTAGTGCTGAATATGTTCGCCATCCAACCAGACGTGTCCTTTGGCGGGGGACATCAGTCGACTCAACGTACGCAGCAGCGTCGATTTTCCGCACCCATTCGGGCCGATAATGGCGGTGAAATGGCCGTCGGGAATCGAGACATTCAGATTTTCTGCCACGGTATATTTGCCGTATCCCAGCGTTAACTGGTCGCCACGCAAACGGGCTACTGATTCGGTCATTTTTTGCGGGACTCCTGAATTAACAAAACGATAAGGTAAATACCGCCAAGACTTACGGTAACAACGCCCACCGGTAGCTGATAAGGCATAAACAGTTGTTGAGCAACCTGATCGGCGAGCAGCAGTAATAATGCGCCGCACAGGGCTGACTGGGTTAATCCCCAGCGAGCGGTGCCGCTGAGGCGACGCGCAATATGTGGCGCGACCAGCGCGATAAAGGAGATAGGACCTGCAAGAGCCGTCGCGGCGGCGGTCAGAACCACCGCCACCAGCATCATCAGCAAGCGGGATCGCTCCACGCTAACGCCGAGCGCGCAGGCGCTGTCATCTCCCATCTCCAGCAGACGCATACGCCGCACCAGAAGCGCTGCGCAAACCAGCATGGCGAGGATCAGCGGGGCAGAGGGCCAGGTTTTCGCCCAGGTCAGGCCGTTGAGCGAACCTGCATTCCATAAACCGGCGGTAAGCGCCGTCTCTAAGGACGCTTCCAGAAGCAGCCAGGTATTAAATGCCACCAGCATCGCGCGTACGCCGATGCCGATAATAATCAGCCTGAAGGTCTCAATACCGTTACGCCAGGCGAGCGCCCAGACCACCAGTGAGGTGAGTATCCCCCCCAACATTGCGGCCAGCGCAATCGCTGTCAGATGTTGACCAAACAGCATCATCGCGACCAGCACGCCGCTCCAGGCGCCGGTGTTGAACCCCATCACATCCGGGCTTCCCAGCGGGTTACGCATTAACGATTGAAAAATTGCGCCGCTGACGCCAAGCGCTGCGCCAATAAGCAGTGCCATCAGTACGCGGGGTAAACGCCATTCGGTGACGACCAACGTGATACTGCGCGGAGCGTCGCCCAACAACGCAGCGATGACTTGTGGAGTATCCAGTATGACGGCACCGCTGCGCAGGCTCCATAAACTGATGCATACCGCGCCGAACACCAGCCACAGACAGCACAAGATCAGTCGGCGTGAAACGTATTTCATATGCCGGCGCCTCCGCGTTGTCTGCGTCGGACAAGGAAAATGAGTACCGGCGCGCCAATAAACGCGCTGACGACCGAAACGCGTAATTCGCCAGGAACAATCACACGACCAATGATATCGGCAAACAGCAACAGGGCGGGGGTTGCCAGCAGTGTGACGGGCAAAGACCAGCGGTGATCCGCCCCCACCAGCCAGCGTGCCATGTGCGGCATCATCAGACCAATAAACGCGATAGGGCCGACCATCGCTGTTGCGCTCCCGCATAACACGGTAATCACCAGCAAACCGATAATCTGAGTACGCGCCACTCTGTTGCCGAGCGCCGTGGCGGTATCACTGCCCAGACTCAGGCTATTGAGCGACCGGCTCAGGCATAACGCGACGATGCCTGCTATCAGTACCGGCACCAGCACCACCTTCAACGTGTGTAAACTGCGGATATCCAACGAGCCCGCTTGCCAGAAGCGGAGTTGGTCATACACCTCCGGGTTGAGTAGAGCAATGCCACTGGAAAGTCCTTCCAGCACTGCGCTGAGCGCAACGCCTGCCAGCGTCAGCCGTACAGGACTTAATTGACCGCCCCCCTGACTGCCGGTAAATGCCACAATCAGCGACGCCGCAAGGGCGCCGGCAAATGCCATGAAGAGCTGTTCCTGTGCGGAGGAATAGCCGAAAAGTGCGGCACCCAGAACAATGGCAAAACTTGCTCCGGCATTAACGCCAAGAATGCCCGGATCGGCAAGTGGGTTGCGGGAAAGCGTTTGCATTAAGGCACCGGCAAGACCCAGCGCGCCACCGGCCAGTAATCCGGCTAACGTACGCGGCAGTCGCGCATCCAGCACGATAATACAGTCAGGGCTTTGACAGTGACCGGACAGTGCATCCAGAACGACAGAGGCAGGCAGTGATTTTGCGCCGATCGCCAGACTTAATGCGGCAGCGAGAACAAGTAATAACAACAATCCGGGGACGGCAATCGCGCGCGTCACGGAAACAGAGCATGACATATCAACTTCCCTGATAATGATAGTAATTATCGTTATCGATCTTATTTGGTTATGTTAGCATGTGCAGCCTCTGAATGGATATTTAAAAAAGCTCGTATTAAGGCGTTGTAATGAATCGACAATCCTGGCTGTTGAATCTCAGCCTGTTGAAGACGCACCCGGCATTCCGTGCTGTTTTCCTTGCCCGTTTTATCTCCATCGTTTCGCTGGGTCTGCTCGGCGTGGCGGTTCCGGTACAGATCCAAATGATGACCCACTCAACGTGGCAGGTCGGTTTATCGGTGACGCTGACCGGCAGCGCAATGTTTGTCGGTCTGATGGTGGGCGGCGTATTGGCCGATCGCTATGAGCGCAAAAAAGTGATCCTGCTGGCGCGCGGTACCTGTGGGATAGGTTTCATCGGCCTGTGTCTGAACGCGCTGCTGCCGGAACCGTCGCTATTGGCGATTTATTTGCTTGGTTTATGGGATGGTTTTTTTGCTTCGCTGGGGGTCACCGCGCTGTTGGCGGCAACGCCCGCGCTGGTTGGCCGCGAAAATCTGATGCAGGCGGGGGCGATTACGATGCTGACGGTTCGTCTGGGATCGGTTATCTCTCCTCTGCTTGGCGGGCTGCTATTAGCCTCGGGGGGCGTGGCCTGGAACTATGGTTTGGCGGCTGCAGGCACTTTTATAACATTGCTGCCGTTATTGCGACTGCCTCTGTTGCCTCCGCCGCCTCAGCCGCGTGAACATCCGCTTAAATCGCTGCTGGCGGCGTTCCGCTTTTTGTTTGCCAGTCCGCTTATTGGCGGTATTGCGTTACTCGGCGGCTTGCTGACGATGGCAAGTGCGGTGCGGGTACTTTATCCGGCGTTGGCGCTGAACTGGCAAATGTCTGCGGCGCAAATTGGTTTTCTCTATGCCGCCATTCCCCTTGGCGCTGCGGTAGGCGCGCTGACCAGTGGACAACTGGCTCGCAGCGTTCGTCCCGGTTTGATTATGTTGGCCTCCACGGTAGGTTCCTTCCTGGCGATTGGCTTGTTTGGCCTGATGCCTGTCTGGGCGCTGGGCGTTATCTGCCTCGCGCTGTTTGGCTGGCTCAGTGCCATCAGTTCGTTACTGCAATACACGATGCTACAAACGCAAACGCCGGAATCAATGCTCGGCAGGATCAACGGCCTGTGGACGGCGCAAAACGTCACTGGGGATGCTATCGGCGCGGCGCTGTTAGGCGGTATGGGGGCGATGATGACACCGGTTGCCACGGCAAGCGTAAGCGGCTTCGGATTGGTGATTGTGGGTTTATTACTGCTGCTGTTGCTGAGCGAGTTGCGGCGTTTTCGCCAGCAGCCAGCAAGCGCCTGATGGCGCTTCGCTTATCAGGCCTACGGGATAGGTAGGCCTGATAAGGCATTCGCCGCCATCCGGCAAAATAAATTAAAACAGTGCGGCAAGTCGGTTCAACAGTAATGTCGCACTGTAGTAGTCCAGGCGGAACGTTTCGGTACCCAGCGCGTAAACACGTTTGCTTTGCACCGCAGGCAGGTGCGCCAGCAACGGGTTGGCGTAAATGGCATTGGCGTCGTTGCTGTCGCCAGCAAACAGGAACAGTGCCTCGCCGTTCAGACCGGCTGCCAGATTTTCACCACCAAGCTGGACGATGTCGTGGCGTTTACCCTGGCTGGTGCTGGTCTGCATGTTTGTTGGCAGCGCCGCCAGCGTGAAGCCGAGTTGCTCCATCATCTTGCCCTGCGCAGATTCAGGCGTCCATAAATTAGCGGTGTGCGCGGCGGCGGTGTACACCAGTGCGCTGACAGGCTGTGGCGGCAGTTTAATCTGCTGTTTTACCACCGCCATCTGCTTATCAAATTCAGCGATGCGTTCCGCTGCCTGTTTTTCCTGCCCTGTGATCTCGCCGAGCTGCGTCAGCAATGACTGCCAGCTTTTATCGTCATAGTTGATGATGAGCGTTGGTGCGATAGAAGAGAGCTGATCGTAAAGCGCCAGCGCAGAGTCACCGCCGGTGGCGCTTATCAGAATGAGGTCAGGCATCTGTGCGGCCACCGCTTCAGCACTGGGTTCGCCGATGTACAGACGGTTTAGCTTACGGGCTTTCGCGACGTCGCTCCATTGGCGCAGGAATCCCTGAGCGTCACCGACGCGATTGTTGGGCGTGGTGGCTCCGCTGGCAATCACCGGGGCATCAATAGCCAGCAGCGAGCCGGTCAGTGTGACGCTGGTAGAGACAATACGCTCGGGTTTGTGCTCCAGCGTGTGTGTTCCGCGACTGTCTGTTACCTGACGCGGCCAGTCAGCAGCGTGGGCTGAGGATAATCCGAAAACGAATAGCCCAATCATCAGGCCAGGCAGAAAAGGTAATCTCACAAATCAGTTCCTGTTATTAGTGAAGTTAATGCTTCTCATTTTCATTGTTGGTGGAGAGAGATGCAAGTCAAAGTCGCACAATGTGTTAGCGCAAGAGTTGACATACCGTCTGTTTGCTTTTAGGTTAGCGACCGAAAATACAAATGATAATCATTATTAAAGTCTTTATTGTTTTTGGAGGATGATATGGATACGTCACTGGCCGAGGATGTACAGCAGAAAATGGCAACGCTTGCCCCCGAACATTTTTTCTTTATGTCGCCGTATCGCAGTTTTACGACGTCCGGATGCTTCGCCCGCTTTGATGAACCTGCTGTGGATGGGGATTCCCCAAACAGCCCGTTTCAACAAAAACTACACGCGCTGTTTGCCAGGGCCAAATCGCAGGGGATTAAAAACCCGGTGATGGTAGGCGCGATTCCCTTTGATACACGCCAGCCTTCGTCGCTGTTTATACCGGAGTCCTGGCAGACGTTTTCTCGCCCGGCAAAGCAACAATCATCACGCTATTTCACTGAATATCCGTCGTTGAACGTCGTTGCGCGTAAAACGATTCCTGAGCAGGATGATTTTGAGGAGATGGTGGCGAAAGCGGCAGCGCTGACGGCAACGCCGGAAGTCGACAAAGTGGTGTTGTCGCGTCTGATTGATATCACCACCGACGACACTATCGATAGTGGAGCCTTGCTGGAACGCCTGGTGGCGCAAAATCCTGGTAGTTACAACTTCCATGTGCCACTGGAAGACGGTGGCGTGTTGTTGGGCGCCAGTCCGGAATTGTTACTGCGTAAAGAGGGCGATCATTTCAGTTCTCTGCCGTTGGCCGGATCGGCTCGCCGTCAGCCCGACGATGTGCTGGACAGAGAGGCGGGGAATCGATTGCTGGCGTCTGAAAAAGACCGGCATGAACACGACCTGGTCACTCAGGCGATGAAAAGGGTGCTGCGCGATCGCAGCCGTGAATTACAGCTTCCCTCCTCCCCACAACTGATCACCACCCCTACGCTGTGGCATCTTGGCACACCGTTTGAGGGCAAAGCGAACGCACAAGAGAACGCCCTGACGCTGGCGTGTCTGTTGCACCCGACCCCGGCGTTGAGCGGTTTCCCGCATCAGGTCGCGAAAAAGTGGATCGCGGAACTTGAACCGTTTGACCGTGAATTGTTTGGCGGCATCGTCGGCTGGTGTGATGACGAAGGTAACGGCGAATGGGTTGTGACGATCCGCTGTGCGACGTTACGCCAGAATCAGGTGCGCTTTTTTGCTGGCGCGGGAATTGTGCCTGCCTCTTCCCCGATCGCAGAGTGGCGTGAAACGGGCGCAAAACTGTCCACCATGTTGAATGTTTTCGGACTGCATTAAGGAGCGATGATGAGCATTCCGTTTACCCGGTGGCCAGATGAATTTGCCCGTCGCTACCGTGAAAAAGGCTACTGGCAGGATCTGCCCTTAACAGACATTCTGACCCGACATGCGCAGAGCGATAAAACGGCGGTGATTGAGGGCGAGCGTCACCTGAGCTACCGCCAACTCCATCAAGCTTCGGAGAATCTGGCCTGTCGTCTGCGTCGTCAGGGGATTCACGCGGGCGAAACGGCGCTGGTACAACTGGGCAATGTGGCCGAGTTATACATCACCTTTTTTGCCCTGTTGAAGATAGGCGTGGCCCCGGTTCTGGCGCTATTTAGCCATCAACGAACCGAACTTAATGCGTACGCAAAGCAAATCGAACCGGCGTTGCTGATTGCCGATCGCCAGCATGCGTTGTTCGGCGAAGACGATTTCCTGAATACGTTTATTGCCGAACACACGTCTGTTCGCGTTGTGCAATTGCTTAATGACGAGGGCGAACACAATCTGCGTACGGCGATGACTCAGCCCGCCGTAGATTTTATTGCGACGCCGTCGCCGGCCGATGAAGTAGCGTACTTTCAGCTTTCCGGCGGCACAACCGGTACGCCGAAGCTGATCCCGCGAACCCATAACGACTATTACTACAGCGTGCGCCGTAGTAACGAAATCTGCCATTTCAGCGAAGAGACACGTTACTTGTGCGCAATTCCGGCGGCACATAACTATGCCATGAGTTCTCCGGGCTCGCTGGGCGTGTTCCTCGCGGGGGGAACGGTGGTGCTGGCCGCCGATCCGAGCGCCACGCTGTGCTTCCCGCTCATTGAAAAACATCAGATCAATTCAACGGCGCTGGTGCCTCCGGCCGTCAGCCTGTGGCTTCAGGCCATTGGCGAGTGGGGGAGCAACGCGCAACTGGCGTCGCTAAAACTGCTGCAAGTGGGGGGCGCGCGGCTTTCTGCCACGCTGGCTGCGCGCATTCCGGCCGAAATTGGCTGCCAGTTGCAACAGGTGTTTGGGATGGCCGAAGGCCTGGTGAACTACACCCGTCTGGACGACAGCCCGCAGCGCATTATCCATACCCAAGGGCGCCCAATGTGTCCGGATGATGAAGTCTGGGTGGCGGATGCCGAGGGTAAACCGTTGCCACAAGGGGAAACCGGCCGCCTGATGACGCGTGGGCCGTACACCTTTCGCGGGTATTTCAAAAGCCCTGAACATAACGCTAACGCATTCGATGCCGACGGTTTTTACTGCTCAGGCGATCTTATCTCGATCGACGAAGCCGGATACATCACGGTGCAGGGGCGGGAAAAAGATCAGATCAACCGTGGTGGAGAGAAGATCGCCGCCGAAGAGATCGAAAACCTGTTATTGCGTCACCCTCTCGTGATCCACGCGGCGTTGGTCAGCATGGACGATGAACTGATGGGGGAGAAAAGCTGCGCGTATCTGGTGGTGAAATCGCCGCTGCGCGCGGTACAGGTACGACGTTTCCTGCGTGAACAGGGGGTTGCGGAATTCAAATTACCGGACCGTGTGGAATGTGTTGAGGCTCTGCCTCTGACCCCGGTCGGTAAAGTCGATAAAAAACAATTACGTCAGTGGCTGGCGTCACGGGCATCTGCCTGAAGGAGAAAATAACATGGCTATTCCTAAACTGCAGGCTTACGCGCTGCCTACCGCACTTGAGATCCCCTCCAGCAAAGTGAACTGGGACTTTGAACCGGAGCGTGCTGCGCTGCTTATCCATGATATGCAGGACTATTTCGTCAGCTTTTGGGGCGATAATTGCCCGATGATGGAGCAGGTAATCGCCAATATCGCCGCGCTGCGTCAGTACTGCAAAGCGCACCATATTCCGGTCTATTACACCGCTCAGCCTAAAGAGCAAAGTGATGAAGACAGGGCGTTGCTGAACGATATGTGGGGACCGGGGCTGACGCGTTCTCCCGAGCAACAAAAAATTGTCGGGCCTCTGGCACCGGATGAAGCTGATAACGTGCTGGTGAAATGGCGTTATAGCGCATTCCACCGTTCTCCGCTGGAACACATGCTGAAAGAAACTGGCCGCAACCAGCTGATCATTACCGGGGTGTATGCGCACATTGGTTGTATGACCACCGCAACGGATGCCTTCATGCGTGATATTAAGCCGTTTATGGTGGCGGATGCGCTGGCCGACTTTAGTCGTGACGAACATTTAATGTCGCTGAACTACGTGGCGGGGCGTACCGGCCGCGTGGTCATGACGCAAGAACTGTTGCCCACGCCGGTACCAGCCAGCAAAGAGGCGCTGCGAACGGCAATCCTGCCGTTACTGGATGAGTCTGACGAGCCGATGGATGATGAAAATCTGATCGACTACGGTCTGGATTCAGTACGCATGATGGCGCTGGCGGCGCGCTGGCGTAAGGTACACAGCGACATCGATTTTGTTCTGTTAGCGAAGAACCCGACGATTGACGCCTGGTGGACGCTGCTCTCCCGCGAGGTGAAATGATGGCTGGCGTTGATTTTCAGGGCAAAACTGTCTGGGTGACCGGTGCCGGAAAAGGCATCGGCTACGCGACGGCGCGGGCGTTTGTCGACGCTGGCGCGCGTGTCACAGGATTCGATCGTGAATTTACGCGCGACGACTATCCGTTTGCAACGGAAGTGATGGATATTGCACAGAGTGAACAGGTGGCGCAGGTGTGCCAGCGCCTGCTGCAAAATACCGAACGTCTGGATGTGCTGGTTAACGCGGCAGGAATTTTGCGCATGGGCGCTACGGATGAACTCAGCGCTGATGAATGGCAGCAGACCTTTGCCGTCAACGTGGGCGGCGCGTTTAATCTCTTCCAGCAGACGATGGCGCAGTTTCGTCGCCAGCAGGGAGGGGCAATTGTCACCGTGGCCTCTGATGCCGCACATACGCCGCGTATTGGCATGAGCGCCTATGGCGCATCGAAAGCGGCGTTGAAAAGCCTGGCGCTGACCGTCGGGCTGGAACTGGCCGCCAGCGGCGTGCGGTGTAATCTCGTGTCACCGGGTTCAACGGACACCGATATGCAACGCACGTTGTGGGTCAGTGATGATGCCGAACAGCAGCGTATCCGCGGTTTTGCCGGGCAGTTTAAACTCGGTATTCCATTGGGGAAAATCGCGCGTCCGCAAGAGGTCGCCAATACCATTCTGTTTCTGGCTTCCGATCTGGCGAGCCACATTACGCTGCAGGATATTGTGGTGGATGGCGGCTCAACGCTGGGAGCATAACGATGATCTGGAAACGACATTTAACGCTCGACGAACTGAACGCGACCAGTCAGAACACAATGGTGGCGCATCTTGGCATTGTGTATACCCAACTGGCAGACGCCAGGCTGGAAGCCGAAATGCCCGTTGATGCCCGGACGCATCAGCCGTTTGGTTTACTGCATGGCGGGGCATCAGCGGCGCTGGCGGAGACGTTAGGCTCAATGGCGGGATACCTGATGACCCGCGACGGGCAGTGCGTTGTCGGCACCGAACTGAATGCTACGCATCACCGGGCGGTGTCACAGGGGAAAGTACGCGCGGTGTGCCAGCCGCTGCATCTCGGACGGCAAAATCAGAGTTGGGAAATAGCGGTTTTTGATGAACAAGGACGACGCTGTTGCACTTGCCGTTTAGGAACTGCCGTTTTGGGGTAATGTCTGCAAAATAAAATGATATTGCAGGGTTAACAGGTGAATGGAGTGATCCAGTTAACAATGCAATGTAAATAATCAGTGATATCTCTGGTTTATGAAGTTGTCATGTTGTTAAAACCGGCAAAAATGTTATAGAAACAAAATGTAACATCTCTCTGGAACACGCAAACGGACAACAACCATGAATAAATCAGGGAAATACCTCATCTGGGCAGTGCTCTCTGTTATGGGAGCATTTGCCCTGGGATATATTGCGTTAAACCGTGGTGAACAGATCAACGCGCTGTGGATTGTGGTGGCGTCGGTCTGTGTCTATCTCATTGCCTACCGTTTCTATGGTCTGTATATCGCCAAGAATGTGCTGGCGGTTGACCCGACGCGTATGACGCCTGCCGTACGTCATAACGACGGTCTGGATTATGTCCCTACCGACAAAAAAGTGCTGTTCGGTCACCATTTTGCCGCAATCGCTGGCGCGGGTCCGCTGGTGGGACCGGTGCTGGCGGCGCAAATGGGCTATCTGCCCGGTATGATCTGGCTGCTGGCTGGCGTGGTGTTAGCCGGTGCGGTACAGGATTTCATGGTGCTCTTTGTGTCGACTCGCCGCGACGGTCGTTCGTTGGGAGAGTTGGTCAAAGAGGAAATGGGCCCCACAGCAGGCGTTATTGCGCTGGTGGCCTGTTTTATGATCATGGTGATTATTCTGGCGGTGCTGGCGATGATTGTCGTCAAAGCCCTGACCCACAGTCCGTGGGGAACTTACACCGTGGCGTTTACCATCCCGCTGGCGATCTTCATGGGGGTGTACCTGCGCTATCTGCGCCCCGGCCGCATTGGCGAAGTGTCTGTTATCGGTCTGGTATTCCTGGTCTTTGCCATCATTTCCGGGGGATGGGTGGCCGAAAGTCCGACCTGGGCGCCCTACTTTGATTTCACTGGCGTACAGCTGACCTGGATGCTGGTGGGGTACGGTTTTGTCGCGGCAGTCCTGCCTGTATGGCTGCTGCTGGCACCGCGCGACTACCTCTCTACCTTCCTGAAAATTGGCACCATTGTGGGGCTGGCGGTGGGCATTCTGATTATGCGACCCACGCTGACGATGCCTGCGCTGACCAAGTTTGTTGACGGTACGGGTCCGGTGTGGACGGGCAACCTGTTCCCGTTCCTGTTTATCACTATTGCCTGTGGCGCGGTGTCCGGATTCCACGCGCTGATCTCTTCCGGCACCACGCCGAAGATGCTGGCGAATGAAGGCCAGGCCTGTTTTATTGGTTACGGCGGTATGCTGATGGAATCCTTCGTCGCCATTATGGCGCTGGTTTCCGCCTGTATTATCGATCCAGGTGTGTACTTTGCCATGAACAGTCCAATGGCCGTCCTCGCGCCAGCCGGTACCACCGATGTGGTGGCTTCTGCGGCGCAGGTGGTGAGCAGTTGGGGATTTGCGATCACGCCTGACACGCTGCATCAAATCGCGAATGAGGTGGGTGAACAATCCATTATTTCGCGCGCAGGCGGCGCACCGACGTTGGCGGTGGGGATGGCTTACATTCTGCACGGCGCGCTCGGCGGAATGATGGATGTCGCGTTCTGGTATCACTTCGCGATCCTGTTTGAAGCGCTGTTCATTCTGACGGCGGTGGATGCAGGGACTCGCGCAGCACGCTTTATGTTGCAGGATCTGCTGGGCGTGGTTTCTCCGGGGCTGAAACGCACCGATTCACTGCCTGCCAACCTGTTGGCGACAGCGCTCTGCGTACTGGCCTGGGGCTACTTCCTGCACCAGGGGGTGGTTGATCCTCTGGGCGGTATTAACACTCTGTGGCCGCTGTTCGGTATTGCCAACCAGATGCTGGCGGGAATGGCGCTGATGCTTTGCGCAGTGGTCCTGTTCAAGATGAAACGTCAGCGTTACGCATGGGTTGCGCTCGTACCTACGTCCTGGCTGTTGATTTGTACGCTCACCGCGGGCTGGCAAAAAGCGTTTAGCCCGGACAACAAAGTGGGTTTCCTGGCTATCGCCAATAAATTCCAGGCGATGATCGACAGTGGCAAGATCCCGGCGCAGTACACCGAGTCGCAGTTGTCACAGCTGGTGTTTAACAACCGTCTGGATGCCGGTCTGACCGTCTTCTTCATGGTAGTGGTCGTGGTACTGGCGTTGTTCTCCATCAAGACAGCGCTGGCTGCCCTGAAGGTAGACAAACCGACGGCGAAAGAGACACCGTATGAGTCGATGCCGGAAAATGTGGAAGAGATTGTGGCGCAGGCGAAAGGCGCGCACTAATCTTCAATTATTAAGCCCTCTCCTGGTGGGAGAGGGCGTTTGCATGACAGGTAACCGCTATGTTTGATACGCTCTCAAAAGCCGGAAAATACTTAGGCCAGGCGGCAAAGTTGATGATTGGCGTGCCGGACTACGACAACTATGTTGAGCACATGCGCATCACGCATCCGGATCAAACGCCGATGACTTATGAAGAGTTTTTCCGTGAGCGGCAGGACGCGCGCTATGGCGGAAAAGGCGGCGCGCGTTGTTGCTAATCGATACTCTGCATTCTTTCTTCAGCGGAGATGCTGCTGTCAGCGGCTGAACGCGGGTCACCATTGTCGTCATTTCACCGTCCAGGCTTTCGAAAATTGGCGACCTGCAAACAACTCCTGCAGGCCGTTGATTTGTTTCAGACGCAACACTTCATCATCATCCATCCCTAACTCTTTACCGATTTTTTGCTCGTCCCAGCCCAGTTGTGAGAGTTCACGAACGATCTCGGACATGGCGTGGATCTGGTGTCGGCCCCGCGCGCGGTTGTGGCGAATCGTGGACGCAATGCGTTCATGGCGAGTGCGTTCCAGGCATGTGACGGGCAGATAGCCTTTCAGTCGCGCCCTGAGCGCCGCTTTTCCTTTCCCTAATTCATGCCGATGGAAACCATCTATAATGTCGTATTTCTCGGAACTGGACTGCGCCACGACAATCGGTTGTGTGAATCCGTCTGCCTCAATCGATTTTAGTAACAGTTTTTTCTCCGGCGGCGCCACATTATTCGGGTTGTAATCGTTAGGGGTAATTTGTTCATTTTTAATCCACAATACACAGTCGACAGGTTCATGCCTAAAAGGGCTGACGCGGTGGATGGCCATTCTGAACTCATTAATAGCGCGGATCCGTTCCTCTTCCGGCAGTGCCGAGAGAAAGAGGGTTAATTCCTGAGTTAATTGTTGTTGCATAATATTCCCCATTTCTGACGTTTTTCTTTCATGCGTTCGTTATAACGCTGGTAACTTTTCGGTTTTGTCGGACTGAAAGAGAGCGCCCGACACCAGTAATCATTATTCAGCAACACTTTGCAGATACGTCGCCATGACGGGATGTCTTTTGTACCAATATCGCTCTCCTGCGTTTGGGGAATATCGTCCAGACCTCTCTTTTTATACCACTGTAAATAGACGGCGATTTTATTGCAGTAATGCTCAGCGGTCTGTTCCGGCATGCTGTTAAGCAGCAGTAAAGCGTACTCTTTCCAGCTCAGATGGTCGGGCTTTAAGAGTTTTCGATGACCATAAAAATGGTTGTCGTGACCGGCATAGATACCGCCGCTTTTCACACCGCTCACGCGCGCGCACATGGCAGCCCAGCGTTCGGGTTCGAGGACATGGTACAGCCACAACCCCTGGCGCTGTTCCGGCCCGAAGGGTTCGCAGATCCGCATGTAGCGGGTAGGTACGCCTGCCTGGTACATCAGGTTATACAACGGATTGCAACGTTTGTTCGTTTTCGCAAACCAGGTCCAGATGTCTGCGGTTTTCCAGTCATATATTGGATAAATGTACCAGGTGTGTCCGCCCGGCGCGGACGTTGTCCAGGGTTTGTCATCAGCAAAACGCTGCTTCTGTGAGGAGGCGATGGCGCCAAACCGATTGTAGGACTCGTCGGCCCGGATACCGATCAACATAGCGGCAGGCCGCCGGTTAGAAAACCAGTCCGCAAAAAAACGGACAAATTGCTCAAAGGTTATATTTGGCTGATAAAAAGGAAAATAGCCAGGATCGGTAATAGCATCCGCTGGCGGTTGGCGCACCCAATCTGTATTAGGGGCCCAGCATTGCCATTCAGGTTGGTATTGAGATAATGAATTTTGTGTCGTTAACGGCAGAGCAACCCAATAAAAATCGTCGATAACATCGGAATAATCATTTTTCAGCGCCTGGACATACTCAATGGTACAAGAGAATTGTGCTTCCCAGTCAATGAATAATACGCATATTTTTTTCTGTAATTGACGGGCAAGGGTTGCGGTCAGGTGCAGCATGAGACCAGAATCTTTACCACCAGAGAATGAAACACAGACACGGGGGAGCGTTTCAAGCGTCCACTTAATGCGTTCTTGCGCTGCCTCCAGGACATTTTGATCAAGCGGATATTTATAGATGGACATTTTGGCGGTGTCTCTTAATAGTAAATTGATTTTACTCGAAATGTTTTATTATAAGATAAGCCAAATATTTAAATATGCAACAGTTAAAAGTATTACATTTATGAATACATCACGGATATGAATAAAAAACATGAATTAATTGCCATTAAATTAATGGAGGTAATGTTTTTAGTTTATTACTCTCGATTGACTCGTAATATATATTATGAGAACTATTTATTGTTTAACAAAGGGCGGTGAGGAAAATGATTTATTCAGTCGGGTGACTGAAATGAGAACAGTCACCCTTTATATTTAGGTTAACGGCTATTCATCATGGCATCCAGTTGCGCTTTTTCTGGTAATCCGACAACCTGCTGTAATGTATTTTCTTTGTTCATATAGTAGATAGCGGGGGTGACGTTAGCACCCAGATCGTCCATGATTTTTTGATTGATGTTCAGAATACGCGTCGCCTCAGGAGGAACAGATGTCGGGATTTCCAGCTTGAGTTTGCCCTTCGAGGCTTCATAGTCGTGCCAGGTTTTTGCGGGATCTTTTGCGGCCAGAATCGCTGCGGCGGTTGCCGGGCTTTCAGGTTTTATCACGCCAACCAGCAGGGTTCGTAATTGGACTTTGCCAGATTCTACCCAGGGGCGGGCCTGTTGCCAGAATTGCTTGCAGTAAGGGCAGAAAGGATCAGCAAAAACATAAAGTATGATGGGCGCATCCTTTTTACCGTCTAACAGCCAGGATGATTTTTCCATGCGCTGCCACATTTCTCGTCCGGCTGGCGCATAGATCTCTTTTTCTATCAATGCATTGCTGAGGTTCTCACCTTTTTCATCATACATGTACCCGGAGATCGCCTGTTTGCCGTCCGGGGTGAGATAAATGGTGACGCCCATATCCTGATATTTTCCCAGATAACCTTTCATCCCACCCGGTGCGTCAAAGGATTTCAGAATTGTAATACCTTGTTTTTCGATGGCTTTGACCGGCGCTGGCAGTTCTTCCGCCTGAGCGATGAGAGGGAGAAACGTCAGTAATAGTGTTCGTTTTAGCATTATTTTTCCTTAAAAATCAGTGCGAAAGAAAGGTTGATGATCAAACCTATCACAGCCATAGAGAAGACCTTAAGCCGGATGATTGCCCTTTCTTCAGTGGGGTGTTGTAATCCCCTTCGCTGTTACATCCTTTGTTAAGGTAATGTAGAGCGCAACACATAGCCAGTTTCACTGGCACTGAAGTTACCTACGGGTAGTTCAGGTAATGGGGCCGCCTGAAAAGGGGGCCTTTTTACTTTTTGTCGCCGGTGGCGGCTTAGGGTTCACAAAGTTGTCTTGAGTCGGTTGTTAGATAACGCTTATTGATTTGATAACGCAAACGCATTAGCCGACCTGGAAAAATTTCGTTAACTTACAACTCAACGAAAACACGGAGAAAGTAGAGATGTCCTTGATTAACACTAAAATTAAACCTTTCAAAAACCAGGCGTTCAAAAACGGTGAATTCATCGAAGTTACCGAAAAAGATACCGAAGGCCGCTGGAGCGTCTTCTTCTTCTACCCGGCTGACTTCACTTTCGTATGCCCGACCGAACTGGGCGACGTTGCTGACCATTACGATGAACTGCAGAAACTGGGCGTAGACGTTTACTCTGTGTCTACCGACACCCACTTCACTCACAAAGCATGGCACAGCAGCTCTGAAACCATCGCAAAAATCAAATATGCGATGATCGGCGACCCGACTGGCGCCCTGACCCGTAACTTCGACAACATGCGTGAAGATGAAGGTCTGGCTGACCGCGCAACCTTCGTTGTTGACCCGCAGGGTATCATTCAGGCTATCGAAGTTACCGCTGAAGGCATTGGCCGCGACGCGTCTGACCTGCTGCGTAAAATTAAAGCGGCGCAGTATGTTGCTTCTCACCCAGGTGAAGTTTGCCCGGCGAAATGGAAAGAAGGCGAAGCGACCTTAGCACCTTCTTTAGACCTGGTTGGTAAGATCTAAGCCTTTAAGGCGCTTCGACGCCGGATGGCGCCACGCTTATCCGGCCTACAAATCGAGCCTACAACATCGTAGGCTGGGTAAACGAAGTGCCACCCGGCAATTAATGGGCGCATCAGCGCCCATTTCATTCCAACACTATGATGCAAGCCGCATACAGGCAGCCGAATGAGGCAGCTTGCATGATGATGTTTTTAAAGCAGGAGATTAACGATGCTCGACGCTAACATGAAAACCCAGCTCAAGGCTTACCTTGAGAAACTGACGAAACCTGTTGAGCTGATTGCCACGCTGGATGACAGCGCCAAATCGGCAGAAATCAAGGAACTGCTGACTGAAATTGCTGAACTGTCAGATAAAGTCACCTTTAAAGAAGATAACAGCTTAGCCGTACGCAAGCCGTCTTTCCTGATCGCCAACCCGGGTTCAACCCAGGGACCACGTTTTGCTGGCTCTCCGTTGGGGCATGAATTTACCTCTCTGGTTCTGGCGCTGTTGTGGACCGGCGGCCATCCGTCGAAAGAAGCGCAATCGCTGCTTGAGCAGATCCGCGAAATCGACGGTGATTTTGAGTTTGAAACCTATTACTCGCTCTCCTGTCACAACTGCCCGGATGTGGTGCAGGCGTTGAACCTGATGGCGGTGCTGAACCCACGTATTAAACATACGGCAATCGACGGTGGGACATTCCAGAACGAAATCACCGAACGTAATGTGATGGGCGTTCCGGCGGTTTATGTTAACGGGAAAGAGTTCGGTCAGGGGCGTATGACCCTGACGGAAATCGTCGCGAAAGTGGATACAGGCGCAGAAAAACGCGCAGCCGAAGAGTTGAACAAGCGTGATGCGTATGATGTGCTGATTGTCGGTTCTGGCCCGGCGGGCGCGGCGGCGGCTGTTTACTCTGCACGTAAAGGCATTCGCACGGGGTTGATGGGCGAACGTTTTGGCGGTCAGGTACTCGACACCGTGGATATCGAAAACTACATCTCGGTGCCGAAAACCGAAGGTCAAAAGTTGGCGGGAGCATTAAAAGCGCACGTCGATGATTACAACGTAGATGTGATTGATAGCCAAAGTGCCAGCAAACTGGTTCCAGCCACGCAAGAAGGCGGCCTGCACCAGATTCAAACGGCATCCGGGGCGGTGCTGAAAGCCCGAAGCATTATCATTGCGACGGGGGCCAAATGGCGCAATATGAATGTGCCGGGCGAAGATCAATATCGTACCAAAGGCGTCACTTACTGCCCGCACTGCGACGGTCCGCTGTTTAAAGGTAAACGTGTTGCCGTCATTGGCGGTGGTAACTCCGGTGTCGAAGCGGCTATCGATTTGGCCGGTATTGTGGAGCACGTGACGTTGCTGGAATTTGCGCCTGAGATGAAAGCCGATCAGGTACTGCAGGATAAAGTACGCAGCCTGAAAAACGTCGATATCATCCTGAACGCGCAGACCACTGAAGTGAAAGGCGATGGTAGCAAAGTCACTGGACTGGAGTACCGCGACCGTGTCAGTGGCGATGTTCACAACATTGCACTGGCGGGGATCTTTGTTCAGATTGGTCTGTTGCCAAACACCAACTGGCTGGAAGGTGCTATTGAACGTAACCGCATGGGTGAAATCATCATTGATGCGAAATGTGAAACCAGCGTGAAGGGCGTATTCGCCGCCGGTGACTGCACCACTGTACCGTACAAGCAGATAATCATAGCGACAGGTGAAGGTGCCAAAGCCTCCCTGAGTTCATTTGATTATCTGATTCGCACAAAAACCGCATAAAAAAAGACAGTAAGACTGTCACCTGCAAGCTCAAACCGCCTGTGAAATTCCAGGCGGTTTTTTTATTGCCCTCAGTAACAACAAAAAGCCCTGCCGGACTTTCTCCTGGCAGGGCTTTTCAGTATCAGACCGGGGCGAATTAACGCACAACTAACACGGGCAGGTTGGCATGTCGGACAACGCTTGATGCATTAGAACCAAGCAGATGTGTGCTGATTGATGGATTTCGCGACCCAATGACCACCACATCCGCCTGCAGTTCTTCGGCTAACTCGTTGACCGCGTCTCGCACGCTGCCAAAACGAACATGTGGCTTAATCCGCGAAGGATCAAGGCTGAAATGACCGACCATCGTTTGCAGGCGGGTTTCCGCTTCGTGCTGCAGATGCTCCTCAAAACGGCGAACATCGGCGGCAAACCGATGCAAACTCAAACTGGCGGAACCTGGCAGGACATGCAACAGATGAATGACGCCATCCTGCTGCGCCAGAAATTCAGCGTGGCGTACGGCCTTGTCGCTCAGTTCCATTTCGAAAACATCAACCGGCATAATGATTGTTTTGTACATAAGCAGTCTCTCCTTGTTATCGCATGAACATATAACATCATACTAATGAATATGATTCTGTCAGTCACGGCACAGATTTACGTTTTTAAAGGATCAGCGAGGAGACAATACTGATAATAAGTGATTACCAGTGTTGTTCGAGAAATAGCACAGCGGCAACGAGAACCGCTGCTATCAGGATATACACTACCGTGATACCGAGAACCTCAGCCATACGTTTTTCCGCCGACAGATACCCCAATCAGGTTAGTTGGTCGTAAAAAAAGCAGGAATGATAAATTTGGTTGATATTTAAACGGAAAGAGGATGCGAATGCATCCTCTGTAAGATTAAGTGGTTGGCTTCGATAAGACAGCGTTAGCGCAGGTAATCACCCGCAGCTTCAGGCTGGTATTCAAGCTCCAGCACTTCAAGGTGGGTGGAGGTTCCACCTGGCAGCTCCCAGTGAATCGTATCGCCAACGCGCAAACCTAACAGGGCAGCGCCAACCGGAGCCATCACTGACAATTGGGTGCTGCTGTCTGTCATGTTCGCCGGATAAACCAGGGTGCGAACGCGCGTCTCGCCGTCGGTAAGGTTACGGAATTTCACTCGGCTGTTCATGGTGACGACGTTATGCGGCATCTCTTCTGGTGAACACATCTGGGCGCGATCGAGCTCTGCGTTTAACGCATCAGCAATCGGTAAACCGGCAAACGCAGGTTGCTCCAACAGGCGGTCGATGCGTTCGGCGTCGAGGTCGTTGATGATAATAGTTGGTCTGGACATTTATTACTCCATGTCGTCGATACTGCGAATAGCGCAGGTAAATGATCCCAAAAGAAAACCCTCACCGTCTGGCGGCGAGGGTTTAGCTTTCCTGATGATACTGAGACTTACCCCTTCTTTGAAGTGATTTAGTTCACATTCGGGCAAATCCTTAACATTGATAACACTGATACCATTGAGTGAATTTTAGCCGAAAAACGGGATCGTTCTCAAATTTGCATTATGCTTTTTTAGCGCTCGCCGCAGGCGGGTCCACACACTCAGCGTTCCCTTGAAGGAGATCTCATGAGCCTGTACGACAAACTCACGTTAAAAGATGGCAGTTATCTGTACTTTAAAGATTGGGGCAGCGGACAGCCCATCGTCTTTAGCCACGGCTGGCCGTTGACGGCAGATGCGTTCGAAGATCAGATGCTTTTTCTGGGATCGAAAGGGTTTCGTGTGATAGCTCACGATCGTCGGGGACATGGCCGGTCGGCGCAACCCTGGGACGGTCATCATATGGATCAATATGCCGATGACCTGGCCGAGTTGACGTCATATCTGAATTTAAAAGATGCGGTGCATGTTGGGCATTCGACAGGCGGTGGCGAGGTCGCACGCTATATTGGTCGGCATGGGACACAGCGGGTCGCGAAAGCCGTACTGATAAGCGCAGTGACGCCCATCATGGTCAGGACAGAGTTTAACCCCAACGGCGTACCGAAAGAGGTGTTCGATGGGATCCGCCAGGGTGTCGTCAACGATCGTGCCGCATTTTTCTATGAACTTACCGCCGCGTTTTATGGCTACAACCGGGCCGGAGAAAAAGAGTCAAAAGCGGTGCGTGAGAGTTTTGTCGAGCAGGGTTTACAAGGGTCAATAAAGGCCCTGTACGACTGTATTAAGGCGTTTTCAGAGACTGACCTGCGGGAAGATCTCAAAAGAATGACGATTCCAACGCTGGTGATTCATGGCGATGATGATCAAATCGTCCCGTTTGAAACATGCGGGAAAGCGGCAGCGGCGATGTTGCCTGACGCGCAATTGAAAATCTACGAAGGGGGATCGCATGGTATTTGTACCACCCATAAACAGCAGATTAATCAGGATCTGCTGACGTTTATCCAGTCATAATTGCTGACGGATTGTTCTGCGCTGATCCTCTTAACGCAACAGGGAGATGAGCGAAGCGCAATTGGCGTTAAACCGGTGCGGCTTATGCACCGGTTTCATGGTTTTAGTATCCGACGGTATCCAGTATCAACCGTTTGCCACAGTTACCGGGATGCGGTTGCGGTGCAAAAGAGGCGGCTGCCAGCGGCTTGTTGATGGCGTTTGCATGTAACGAAAACTGCATTTCCGTCAGGTAAGCGGGATTACCGTGGCAGCTCAACTTCACTGCTTTGACGCTCTCTTTGCCCCAGCTTGCCGCCACGGCGGCGTCAACGTCAGCGCGGCTGACGGTTTTGCCATAATGGCGTCTGAGAAAATCGCCCAGCGCGCTGTGCTTAACCTCGTTGTTCAGGCGCACCATGGTGTTGAAATAAGCATTCGGTTCAAAACCAAAACAGGCGCCGTGTTTGGCGTATTCGTAGCGTTCAAGGCAGGAGTGTCCTCCCGCTCCGGGCATTACCGCGCTCAACTTCGCGGCGCTTTCCAGCGATAGCCCTGTTTCCGGGGCGTCACATTTACGGCTGGCACGGGCTTCCGGCAGGTTTGGAATTGGGCGGGTCGCGCAGCCGTATCGCATCCATCGGCGTTCATCCACGCCTCTGACGGCGATGGATTTAGGCAGACCGGGCCACAGTCCATGTACAGTCAGATAATCGGCTTTGTCCTGGGTTTCTTTTTGCAGGCGACATTCGTCAGGTTCCGGACGCTGGCGTTCATGCTGGCTTTGGCAAAAACCGGTTTGCCAGGAGAGCGCTAACACATAGCGGTCGAAATCACCGTACTGTTTCGCCTGAAGTTCGTCGGCTTTCACCGTGGATACCGGGAGCAGAAATGCGGCCAGTAGAGGACTGTAACGCCATATTGGTTTCATGATTAATTCTGATATATAGAAATACTGTATATCTTCTATTTAACCATAAAAAATGCCAGTCAGGTTTATCTGACTGGCATCATTTTCAGACGGCGATTGGGAAGAGGGTTAGCTCCACAGCGCCAGAATCGGCCACCCTACCAGCAGCAGCATCGCGATATAGATGACACCAAAAATAGCGCCCAGACGCCAGTAGTCTTTGGATTTCACATAGCCACAGCCGTAAATGATGACGCCAGGGCCTGTTGCGTAAGGCGTCAGACAGCCCATGATACCGATGGACAGAACCAGCAGAATACACAGGTGTTCCATCGGCACGCCTGGGATACCTTTACCGACCGCCAGAATAACCGGCAGCATGGTTGCGGTATGTGCGGAGAGACTGGCGAAAAGGTAGTGCGCAAAATAGAACACCAGCACCAGAACAATCACCGTTGCGTTAGGCGAGAAACCTTCCAGGTGAGAACTCATGGTGGAAGCGAACCAGTCGATAAAGCCAGAGCGGGTCAGACCATTCGCCATCACGACCAGCGTTGCAAGGTTGACCAGCGTGTTCCATGCGCTGTTATAACGGGTAATGTCTTTCCACGGCACCACGTGCAGAGCCAGCATCAGGGAGACGGCCAGCAGACCAACGGCGGTCGCGTCGATCATTTCACCGCCAAAGACCCACAGACCTAAGCTAAGCAGTACCAAACCGATCAGTGTGATTTCTTTGCGGGTCAGGCTGCCCATGGTTTTCAGCTCTTCACCGGCCCAGGTGGCGACTTCCGCACTGTGGGTGACTTCCGGTTTGTAGAGCACGTATGAGAGCCACGGCGCAACGATCAGCAAAATGATACCGACCGGCAGGAAGCTCAGGAACCATTGCAGCCAGCTAATTTGAATACCCGCAATTTTGCTGACGAATTCCAGACCCAGTACGTTTGGCGCAGCGCCGGTGACGAACATGGAAGAGCTGAGGCTGGTACTGATCACCATCATCCACATCAGATACCCACCGATACGACGAGCGGAAGGATCGTTAGGGAATGATTTAAACAGCGGCGGCAGGTTTTTGATTACCGGGAATACCGTTCCCCCGGTTCTCGCCGTGTTAGAGGGCGTAAACGGTGCCAGCATGATGTCAATGATCACAATGGCATAGCCCAGCGTCAGGGTACGCTTACCCATGAATTTCACCAGGAACAGCGCGATTCGACGTCCCAGACCAGTCACTTCGTAACCCAGCGCGAAGATAAAGGCACCAAATACCAGCCATACCGTGGTACTGGAGAAACCGGCTAGCCCCCATTTCAACGCCTGTTTACCGGCATCAAAACTGGGGTCCGCCAGTTCTTTAGCATCAAACAGCAGGTAGTTGCTGCCAATCACGCAAATGGTCACGGCAATAAAACTGATGGCTGTCGCCGGAATCGGCTCCAGAATCATCCCGACAATCATCGCCACAAAAACGGCGAAATAGTGCCAGGCTTGAGGGGGCATTCCATCAGGGACAGGGATAAGAAACATGACGCCCATCACTATCAATGGGGCCAACAACTTCCATATATTATCTTTAGATAAAGACATGAGTGATTCTCCGGAAAGGATCTTTTATGTAATTGTGTTAATGGTTAACTTGCGAAATTTGAGCTAAAAACCAGGTGACAATCAGTAGATCGGCGCAGCCTCCGGGACTGAGGTTGCGTTCAATACACTGCTGGTCGAACTGCCGTAGTGAATGAAGATCGGCGGGGGTGCGTATTCCCCCGTTTTGCAGCAGACGTGTTGCTTGCTGTTGTAACCAGCGCAGCCCCTGCTTCCCACCGCGAGACGCGACGTTGGTATCCCCATTCATCGCCATTAGCAGCAGTAAGGTATCGAGTAACGCCAGTTCAGGATCTCGCCCCTGAGCCAGCAGAGCACGGTAGTGCGGCAGTGCATGATGAATCACCAGCGGGTAGCCTGCTTCCGCTTCACCTCGCGCACCGGTTAATCCCAGTTGTTGATAGAGACGCTGACCTGCTGTGAGTTGTTGATTGTTCTGGCGCAGTTCGCGTTGTGTCATGCCCGCGCAAAATGCAGCGGCGGTTTGACAGAGCGTCTCAGGCGTTACCGGGGATTCTTGCTGATGGAGACGACCCACGGCGGCAAACAGCAATCCCAGTGAAAAAATGCTGCCTTTGTGCGTGTTTACCCCAGCGGTTGCGCGGAACATGTCCGCTTCGCAAGCCATTCCAATCGGACGCAAACCTTTCAGGACGTCTTCTGGCGGCATCATCGCGCTGTAAGCGCCATATTCGATAAAACGTGGGAGCCAGGCCTGGATCGCCAGTGCGCTACGGTGGAAATCTTCCAGTGCCATATCTTTGTGCGCACCACAGTTGAGGCGATCTACCAGACCGGGTTTGGGCGATAAATTTACCTCGGTCATCATGGCGCGCCATCCCAGCGTCGCCCAGTTCTCCAGTAAAGAGGCGGGCAGGGCAGTGGTCGACGTTGCGTTATTGGGCATCATGCAGCAACGCCTCCATCTGAATGAGAAGATCGGAAAGCGCATGGGTTTTACCCCGCGCGCATTCAACGGCGCTTTGCTCGCACAGCAGACAGCGGCGAGGCGCAAGCGCAAAATCGCGACGGGACAATATTTCACCTTCTGGGGTCAACACATCGATGTCCCACAAACGCCCCAGCGGGTACTGATGTTCAAGTTCTATCGTGGCAAGCTTGATGTCGCGGGCCGGACCTTCAAGCGCAAACAGCGCTTCCGGCCCGCTGGCGGAAACCACAATGGACTGCTCCCTGATAACCCAGCCAGATTTCTGCACCATTTCGTGCAGAGCATTCACGCCGTGATTAAAGATGCCGCGAGTGACGTCGCTGTCTTTAATCGGCCCAGGTGCCACCACGGTAAAGGAGATCAATGGCGTTGCGTGGCGCGTGAGCCAGGCGTGTTGTTTTGCTTGTCTCTCATCACGGCTGGCGAGCAGCTCGGGAATAGAAACCGCATGATGGGTGGCATGAGCAGGGAGCAGGTGCATGGTTTATTCCTTCACCTGATGAACGACATCAATGACCGAACCGTCGCGGTAACGCACCACGGCAATCACGCGGTCGGTGTATTCAATCGGGCGAGGTTGGCCGGTGAGCAGTTGCGCGCGCTCGCGCAGCCATTCGATCGACACCACTTTCATTCCCGCTTCTTTCAGGCGTTCGGCCAGTTCCGGACGCGCCGGGTTGACGGCGATACCGTGGTCTGTCACCAGAATGTCAACGCTGGAACCTGGCGTTACACAGGTGGTCACATTGTCTACCAGCGTCGGGATACGACCGCGTACCAGCGGAGCGACGATGATAGACAGCGCGGCGGCAACGGCAGTATCGCAGTGACCGCCGGATGCGCCACGTAAGACGCCGTCAGAGCCGGTCAGCACGTTGACGTTGAAGTGGGTGTCTACCTCCAGCGCACTCAGTACCACGACATCCAGACGATCAACCGATGCGCCTTTAGAACCCCAGTTGGCGTACTGGTTGGCGCTGATTTCGATGTGATTTGGGTTGCGGGCCAGTGATTCGGCGGCATTTCGGTCAAAGCTTTGTACATCCAGCAGCTTGCGGATCAGCCCTTTCTCATGCAGGTCAACGATAGTGGCGGTGATCCCCCCCAGGGCGAAATCGGCGCGAATATCGCGGCTGCGCATTTTGTCCTCCAGGAAACGGGTGACGGCAAGAGACGCGCCGCCAGTTCCGGTTTGCAGGGAGAATCCTTCTTTGAAGTAACCCGAGTTGGCGATCACCTCAGCCGCGCTGCGGGCAATCAGCAGTTCGCGCGGGTTGGTGGTCATACGGGTCGCGTCGGCGCCGATTTTATCGGCATCGCCCACCTGGTCGATCTGCACGATGAGATCGACCTGATCCTGAGCAATGCTGGCCGGGTTATGCGGATAGGGCAGTAACGCTTCCGTCAGCAGCACGACCTGTTTCGCGTTTTCGGCATCGACTTTCGCATAGCCCAAAGAACCGCAACAGGCTTTCCCGGTATAACCATTGGCATTGCCGAAAGGATCGCAGGAGGGAACCCCGAGGAATGCCACATCAATATTCAATTCACCGCTTTGTACGAGGTGTACACGGCCACCGTGTGAGTGGATTTGCACGGGTTCTTCCAGCAATCCGCGAGAAATTTCTTCCGCCAATGGTCCGCGTAGACCAGAGGTATAGATACGGCTAACCACTCCCTTACGGATATGATCGACCAGCGGCGCGTGGCAGTCGCTCAGCGAACTGGAGGCCAGCGTCAGATTTTTAAAGCCCATTCTGGCGATAGTGCCCATCACCAGATTGATCGTCAGGTCGCCGCCACGAAAAGCGTGGTGGAAAGAGAGGGTCATACCGTCCTGCAAACCGGAGCGGCGAATGGCCTCTTCGAGATCGGCACACAGTTTTTTGTTGCGTGGTTTTTGCGCCTGCAAGTTCTGTTTTGAGCTGCTCTGGTAGCTGGACAGTTCACTTTCAGTGCGGCGACTCCAGGTCGTTACCCGTTCTTGTCGTTGAAGTTGTTCGATTTTCTGCGTCATTTTTATTGCCTTATTCTTCGCGGATGCCGGAAAGTTCTGCGCGGGAAAGCACCAGACGAGCACGTTCAATGACCGGGCTGTCTACCATCTTGCCGTTCAGAGAAACGACGCCACGGCCTTCACGGGCAGCGGCTTCAGCGGCCTCCACCACCAGACGGGCGTGGGTCACTTCTTTCTGAGTTGGGGCATACAGGTTGTGCAGCAGTTCAATCTGGCGTGGGTTAATGAGCGACTTGCCATCAAAGCCCAACTGCTTGATATGCGAAGCTTCATGCAGGAAACCCGCTTCGTTGTTGGCATCGGAATAGACCGTGTCAAACGCCTGAATACCGGCGGAACGCGCCGCCTGCAAAATGGAGCATCGGGCAAACAGAAGCTCGGTACCTTCTGGCGAACGTTCGGTCCGCAGATTACGTACGTAGTCTTCCGCACCCAGCGCAATGCCGATCAAACGCTCAGAAGCATGCGCAATTTCGACCGCGCGGGTGATACCCAACGGTGATTCCACTGCGGCCAGCAGGCCAGTGCTGCCAGCTTCGCGACCACAGGTTTTCTCAATACGCAGGATCTCTTTTTCAATATCGATAACATCCTGGGCGGTATCGGTTTTGGGTAAACGCACAACATCGGCACCACCACGGACAACGGCTTCCAGGTCGTTGATACCCCATTCAGAATCGAGGGCATTCACGCGCACAATGGTTTCAATATCGCGATAAAGCGGATGTTGCAGGGCGTGGTACACCAGACGACGAGCGGTATCTTTTTCACGCAGTGCGACAGAGTCTTCCAAATCGAACATCAGCGCATCTGCCGGATAGATAAACGAATTGCTGATCATGGCGGCATTGGCGCCAGGCACGAATAGCATGCTGCGACGGGTGCGGGATTTACGTTGTTGTAAGGAGGCGGAAATCATTGACGATCCTCCCAGGGCAGTGCCGGGATACCGCTGGCGCGCGCCAGCAGTGCTTCGAGTCGGGCGCGTAAAATGCAGTCCAGCGCGCCTTTATCATCAACATTCAGTTGTACGCCGCGCACATCGTAGCGTGAGAGCACTTCCAGAATGGTCGTGCGGATAGCATCGCCAAACTGTTTTTCAACGCTGCTGTTTATTTGCAGGTCGATTTCCTGCGTGTCGAGCGGAGCGATGCGTATCATCACATCTCCAGACTCAAGTGTGCCGGCGACGGCTGCCTGGTTTATTTTCATTTTTCACCTGTTTCTAATGCGGGGGTCTTTTGGCGGACTGTCGCGCTGGATGGGCTGCGCTCAAGCATGTTCTGCAAATAGTGCAGAGTGGCTTCAGGCACCAGCGGCGCGATAGCCGTGAGATCTTTTTTAACGAGCAGTTTGCGTACCCAGGAGGCGGAAATAGGCATCTCCTGAAAACACAGCCGCTCGATTTCCACCAGCTCAATCGGTGGGGCGGGAAGCGTGGGCGTCTCCAGCCAGAAACGCATATCGTGGTTGTACTGGGAGGTGACGGTACAAAACGGTTCAGTACCCACGAAACGGTGTGTGACGCCCAGTGCGGGGGCCAGGTACTGACGGAAAATCTTCAGGTCGATTTCGGTGTAGCAGTGGTTGATAACACTCTGCTCTTTGATGAAATAGCACGGAAAGGTGGCGCGAGAGATGATGTATTCGGAACCACGATGGACAGTCAATCGCGGGATATCCACAGTCCCTCTGAGCACTAAATCAAATCGGTCTTCGTACGGGAAACGGGATGTATCTTCTTTGACTAAGAACACGTGCAACCAGTCGCATTGTGCTGCCGCTTGTTGGATCAGATACCGGTGGCCGTTTGTGAACGGATTGGCATTCATCACAATACAGCCAATTTTTTTGCCATCTCGCCGCTGTTTTGTCAGTGATTCCGCGTAGCGTTTTAACCGTGTTGTGCTGTTTTCCATCAGCACCATCACGCCAGGTACGCAGGTTAGCGTAGAGAAACCACACTGCTTAAACAGCGCTTCGTATTCGGTTTTTGTATAGATGAAGAGATGTGTGCAATGTCTTTCGTAGGCGAGATTGATAAGCTCAGTCGCCAGAGTTAATGCTAAGCCTTCACCCCGAACTGACTCGCTGATGGCCACGCATTTTATGATATTTCCAGCAATACCACCGCAGGCGATCAGACGATCATCACGCATCACAGTAATGAATATTTCAACGGTGGTATCCACGCTGAGATCATTCTCTTTCAGAAATTTCGCGATCGCCGCCATTTTTATATTTTCAGAGCGTTTTACTTGCGTGAATACATTATTTCCAAACATAGTGAAAAGAGTCCTGAAGATATATGTTGTTGCTGGATTTCTGCGTTTGTTGTGTAATGCTGCTAATTAGTAACATTTTGTTCACGTCAAGAGGGTTGGCGTTTTTTATTATCACTGAGTCCACTTTCGCCCTGACATATACATCGTAAGGAGTATTGAAGGGGTAAATTTTGATTTATTTCACAAAGAGTTAGATGGTTTTTATGTGTTTTATGGTTTTAAGTTGTTTAATTAACTTAACTGTCATTTAAGGCGTGGTTTTAATTTGTTTAATTGATTTAAGGTGGGGAATCTGTAACGATCTTAGATTATTCTCTTCTTTCAGAAGAAAACATTTTTATTACATATATGCGTTAAGTGTAGCGGTTGATATACGTAAGGAACAATAATGCCAGCTCATAAAAATAAAAAGCGGTTTCTTTTTTTTTCAGCGCCTTGCGTTCCCGTTACGAATTTTTCTCCTCATTCTGGTCGTTTCTGTTTTTATCATCGCGGCCCTGGCCCGGTATTTTTCTGCAAGTTTCGAGGATTATCTGGTTACCCATGTCAGGGATATGGCGATGAATCAGGCGAAGATCATTGCCTCGAATGACAGCATTATCTCTGCCGTCGAACATCGTGATTACTCACGATTAGCCAGTATTGCGGATAAGCTACAGAGCGACACCGATTTTGACTATGTCGTGATCGGCGACCGCAATTCGATTCGCCTCTACCACCCGAACCCGGAAAAAATTGGTCAACCGATGCAGTTCACCAAACCCGGCGCACTTGAAAAAGGTGAAAGCTATTTCATTATGGGGAAGGGATCTATCGGGATGGCGATGCGCGCCAAGACACCGATATTCAATGATAGCGGTCAGGTGATCGGTGTTGTGTCAATTGGTTATCTGGTCAGCAAAATCGACAGCTGGCGACTGGACTTTTTATTACCTATGGCGGGCGTATTTGTCCTGTTATTGCTGCTATTGATGTTACTTTCGTGGCTTTTTGCTTCCCATATTCGCCGCCAGATGTTGGGGATGGAACCAAAGCAAATCGCGCGCGTGGTACGCCAGCAGGAGGCGTTGTTTAGTTCAGTCTATGAAGGACTGATTGCCGTTGACCCTGATGGGTTTATCACCGCCATTAACCGCAGCGCCCGGAAAATGCTGGGTTTGGCTTCTCCTGGGAGGCAGTGGCTTGGAAAACCAATTGAAGACGTTGTGAAACCTGCGGATTTCTTCATTCAGGAGATCGCGGAGAAACGCCAGGATGTGATGGCCAATTTTAATGGGCTCAGTGTTATTGCAAACCGCGAGGCTATTCGCTCTGGTGATGAACTGCTTGGGGCGATCATCAGCTTTCGCAGTAAAGATGAGATTGCTACCCTTAACGCGCAACTGACCCAAATTAAACAATATGTCGAGAGCCTCAGAACTCTGCGCCATGAACATCTAAACTGGATGTCTACGCTCAATGGTTTGCTGCAAATGAAAGAGTATGATCGCGTCCGGGAGATGGTGCAGGGGGAATCGCAGGCGCAGCAACAGCTTATCGACAGTTTGCGCAGTGCGTTTGCCGATCGTCAGGTCGCCGGTTTACTGTTTGGCAAAGTGCAGCGTGCGCGGGAGTTAGGTCTCCAGATGACAATTGTACCCGGTAGCCAGTTACACCAGCTTCCGGAAGGGCTTGATAGCACCGAGTTTGCGGCGATCGTCGGGAATCTGCTCGATAATGCCTTTGAAGCCAGTTTGCGAACTCCACAAGGAAATAATGTCGTTGAGCTCTTTTTGAGTGATGAAGGGGATGAAGTCATCATCGAAGTGGCCGATCAGGGCTGCGGCGTTCCTGAGGCATTGCGCGAAAAAATATTCGAACAGGGGGTCAGCACGCGAACTGACGAGCCTGGCGAACATGGCATTGGACTGTATTTGATTGCAAGTTATGTGGGGCGCTGTGGGGGGATCATTACGCTGGAAGATAATGATCCTTGCGGCACCTTGTTTTCTCTATTTCTTCCGAAAGTGAAAAAAAACAATGACGGAACCATTAAGCATACTGATCGTTGAGGATGAAACGCTGCTGGCGGAAATGCATGCGGAATATATTCGCCATATTCCGGGTTTTAACCAGATCTGGCTTGCGGGGAACCTGGCGCAGGCCAGGATGATGATTGAGCGTTTTAAGCCAGGGTTAATCTTGCTGGATAACTATTTGCCAGATGGAAAGGGCATTACGTTACTCCATGAATTGATGCAGTCACGTTATCCTGGCGGCGTTGTCTTTACCACGGCGGCCAGTGATATGGATACGGTGTCTGAGGCTGTACGCAGCGGGGCGTTTGATTATCTGATCAAACCGATTGCCTATGAGCGACTCGGTCAAACGTTGACGCGGTATCAGCAACGCAGACGCATGCTGGCGGGTAACGACAGCGCCAGTCAGAGGCAAATAGACGAAATGTTTAATGCCTATGCCCGGGGAGAACCGAAAGGTGATCTACCTACGGGTATCGATGCATTAACGCTGAATGCGGTACTCAAGCTGTTCAGCGATTCGACGGTTCAGCATACCGCAGAAACCGTGGCGCAGGCGCTGACCATTAGTCGGACGACCTCCCGGCGTTATCTGGAATACTGCGCAGGTCGTCATTTGATTGTTGCAGAGATTGTTCACGGTAAGATTGGCAGGCCGCAACGAATCTACCACGGCGGTTGATTCGGCTAGCCGGATAGCGGTGTAATGAGCATCGCTATCCGGTATTTATACGTTAGCCGCCGACAATCGCAGATGCGGCGGGCACCATGATTTCCGTGGCGACAATGACGATCAACAGCCCCACCATCACCGGGACCGATGTCCGCTTCACCACTTCAAAGGGCGATATTTTCGCCATACCGGCAACCGCAACAACCACGCCGGATACCGGGGAAATAGTACGTCCCAGATTTGACGCCTGTAGCATGGGAATCGACAGATAAGCCGGGTTAATACCGGAGGAGTGCGCCAGTTTCGGGATCATCTCCACGAAGGCATAGAAAGGCGCATTACCGGAACCTGTCGTCATGGCCGCGAGCATGGTCAAAATCACGAGGACCAGCATTAGAATAATGCTTGCTGAGCCGAAAGAGGTGGCGATAGAGATCAGGCTCTGAATAAAACCGATGGTACTCAGACCCTGAGCGAAAACACCTGCCGCCACTAACAGCATGACCACACCTGCAAAGGCGTCTGCCATCCCCCGATATGCCACTTCCAGCCCGGAAAATACTTTTTGCGTATTGAAACCACGAACAAACTCCAGCAAAGCCGCTAATAACATGCAGCCAACCAGAATGGTAATAATATGCAGTTGCGGGCCCCATTTGCCATCAAATATCAGAACGCCAATGATCGGGGTAAAGGGCAGTATCGCGTAAAAAGAGGGGGCGCTGGTGGTGATTTCATTCACATCGAGCATTTCATGTGAAATATTCTCTTTTTTATCCAGATAACGCTGCCAGAAAAAGTGGGCGATCGCCATGCCGATAATGGCGGCGATTGAGATAGGCAGCGTCGTTTTAAATGCAAAATCGATTAACGGCATTTCTGCGGCTTTTGCAGCCAATACGACATCGCCAGAAGTCGGTGAGAGGATAATCGCAGCCGGGGATGCACAAATAGCGGCAGCCGCCCCACGGCTGATACCAACGTTGACCATCACCGGGAAGAGGGTCGCCATCAGCAGTACGCCAAGTCCCGTAGCGGAGGACACAGCCAGTGACATCAGGCAGGCGACAAAATATGCGGCAATCATCAGTAAATAGGGTGAGTTGATATACTTCAGGGGCTTAGATGCTAATTTGACGACCATATCGTTGGCGCCAATATGTGTCATATAGGCGGCGAAACCGCACAGCATCATGATCATCATGCCGAGATCACCGCCGCGACTCATCAGCAGAATTTTAATGTATTCAACGATATCTGTAGCGGTATAGCCTGTACCAGTTTCACTGGCGGGTAAAACTTTGTGCCCCATAATCGCACTAATAATCAGCAGTACCAACCCACCAACAAATAATACACCGATGGCTGAGTAGCCTTTAATGATGTAGCGCGCTACACCCACAATAACCATAACTCCGATAAGGAGTTCAATAAATGTCAACATTATTTCCCCTGTCGCATGGTCGCCCAGAAAGTGAAAACGAAGTAAAGAACTTCAAAATAGTGTAAAAATGTGCCGAATAAACGGTGTTCTCTTGCTGATTGAAATCAATAAAAAGACGGATTCAATGCGGGCAGCCTTTTTTTTAGACAAAATTACAGTTGTTTTTAATTTGGTGTGATTTTGATGCGATATTGTTAATTTGCATGTAATGGTTTGATTTAAATAAGGCTAATTCTATTTCCATACAATAATAAAGGTGACGTGTGAGCGTTATTCCTGCGAGGAAATGCAGTCAAAAACAATAGAGAGCCAGAACGTTGCGATTTTTCTCAGTTCCATTTTTGTTAAGGTTTCATTTGAGTAGGCGTTGCTAAGATCACCATCGAACCCAAGAATGGTAATTATGTTGTGATTGTTGCTAAAAAATATTTTCTTATTTATTCATTTCTGTTTGCTCAACTGGCGCTCCTGCCTCAGGCCTTTGCCGAGGATAAAGGGTGGTTTGATACGCTGAAGAATAATGTTGCTCAAACCTGGCAACAACCTGAACATTATGATCTTTATGTCCCTGCGATTACCTGGCACGCGCGATTTGCCTACGATAAAGAGAAAACGGATCGTTACAATGAACGTCCGTGGGGCGCGGGGTTTGGTCAATCCCGCTGGGATGATAAAGGCAACTGGCATGGTCTTTATATTATGGCCTTTAAGGATTCTTACAATAAATGGGAGCCGATTGGAGGCTATGGTTGGGAAAAAACCTGGCGACCGCTGGTGGATGAGAATTTCCATCTGGGTTTAGGTTTTACGGCAGGCGCCACTGCGCGCGATAACTGGAAGTATATCCCTGTTCCCGTTTTATTGCCGCTGGCTTCCATTGGCTATGGACCCGCAACGTTTCAGATGACATACATCCCCGGGACTTACAACAACGGGAATGTCTACTTTGCATGGATGCGCTTTCAGTTCTGATGGTTGCCACTCCTGAAGGTTTTCACGCTCTTGCGCACTCAGTTGACCAAATGGCAACAGGTCGAG
>NZ_NRDO01000070.1 GCF_010231475.1 Citrobacter sp. NCU1
ATCGTCGCCAGGTATGTGTTTGCCGATCACGTTGCTGATACACCAGGTTAAAACCGGGTTGCCGTCATGGTGAAAGCGCCCGGCCTCGATAGCCGCTTCCAGCTCTTTCATCGGGTCGGACATATTGCTGTAGTTCTGCGTGATCGTTATCGGACTCAGGCCTTCATCTGCCAGATGGTGCGAAAGGTTTGTGGCGCCATGCGGGTCAATTGGCGATTCTTCGACAGCATTAAGGCGGTTTGCCTCTTTTGCCGACTCCAGAATTTCGCGGTAATCAATTTCCGCGCCGTCAGTCGTCGTGAGATAACCGGCCTCGGCCCATTTTTGATACCGTTCTGCGGTGCGCTGATCGGCGACGTCGGCACTGTAAACAGTGTCATACGGCACGAAAAATTTCGGAGCAATGCAGTAATAATGCGTTTTGCCGTCAATCTTCCGGGTAAACAGCCTGATCATGCAGTTCAGATCCAGCTTACGTGCCAGGTCAAAGCCAAGAACACAGGTATGCCCTTCGAAGCGCTCCAGAGTCAGAGATTTGTCTTCGCATTTCTGCCAGTTAACTAAATTAAAGAACGCGTCTTTTGCCGCCACCCAAATATTCAGATGTTTGGTTTTGAACACACCAACTTTGCGCGGGTTGTTGATGGCAGCGCGCTGCTGCGATAACAAATGCTCACTGTAGACAGAAATCCCCATATTGGGATTTGCCTTGCGCAGCACCGCCGGATCAGTCCAGTCGTCATCATCATCGACAGTGTAAATAATCCCGAAAAGCTCGTCGTTTGGCACAATGCCTTCCAGCATTTCTACCACTTCACGGCGCTTGTCGTAACACGGCCCCTCGATGTTATAGCCCGCGGTGGTTATGCCATAAATCAGCGGCTGCCGCCGGGCGCCCATCCCGGTTTGCATCGTCGAGTAAAGCGCATCGGTTTTATGTTCGTGGTATTCGTCAATCACCGCGCAGCTCGGCGACGCACCGTCACCCGGGTCGCCGATCATAGGTTCAAACCGGGCACCATCTCCCGGGCGGCTCAGACTTTGCGCATGCACTTCAATACCGAACGCCTCACGTAGTGCTTCGGTACGTTGTGCCATCAGGCGCGCCGGGCGAAATACCTCCCAGGCCTGTTTCTCTGTAGTTGCACCGGAATACACTTCTGCGCCGAACTCGTCATCACACGCGAACATAAACAGACCCACGCCCGCTGACATTGCCGATTTACCGTTTTTACGAGGTATTTCGTTATAAGCCTCGCGGAAACGTCGGTACCCTGTTTTTTTATGTACCCAGCCAAATACAGCGCAAATGCTGAAAAGCTGCCAGGGCTCCAGGGTGATAGGCATCCGTTTAAACGCCCATTCTCCCTTTGTATGTGGCAACAACTGGATAAATTTGGCGGCCTTCTCGGCCTTGTCCTTATCGAATTTAAACGGGTAATTCTT
>NZ_NRDO01000071.1 GCF_010231475.1 Citrobacter sp. NCU1
CAAAGTCATCGGGCATTATCTGAACATAAAACACTATCAATAAGTTGGAGTCATTACCGAATTGTCTTTGCGGCTATTGTGATTTCAATCGGCTATTCTCTGGCGATATTCTTGTGGGGGGCCAGCACGAACTGGCAGCAGGTATTAAGCAATGGTTCTGTGAACCTCGGCAACATCACTTACATTCTGATGGAAAGCCTGGGGATGACGCTGGGCAATGCGCTGAATCTTTCACCAGAGGCGGCAATAACGCTGGGCGTCTGGTTTGCTCGCATTACCGGACTCTCGATGTTTCTTGCTTACACTGGCGCTTTCTTCACATTGAGCTATTCACCGTTGAAAGCGATTATTCAGGGGACGCCGAAAGCGCTGTGGCCTGCGCCCGTCACGAAACTGAATTCGACAGGGATGCCCGCCAATGCAATGTGGATGCAGTGTCTGTTGGTCAGTCTGTTTATTCTGCTGGTCTCTTTTGGCGGCGATACCGCGTCGGCGTTTTATAACAAACTGACGCTGATGGCCAACGTATCGATGACGCTGCCGTATCTGTTCCTCGCGCTGGCATTTCCCTTCTTCAAGTTTCGCGAGGGGCTGGAACGACCGTTTGTGATCTTCAAAACGAAGGTTTCTACACTACTGGCAACCGGGACGGTTGTGCTGGTGGTGGCGTTTGCCAATGTGTTCACCATCATTCAGCCTGTGATTGAAGCAGGGGACTGGAATAGCGCCTTATGGATGACAAGCGGTCCGGTGTTCTTCTCGTTACTGGCGATGATGATTTACCAGAACTACACCCGTCGGATGGAAAAACTACCGCAGTGGGTAACGGAGTAGTAGGAATGCCGGGCAGCATTAGCGCCGCCCTGCATAGTTAACGCTTACAAACTCCCCGCCGGACGTGCTTTCTTACCGGCAGACGTCAGCGTTTTCCCGGTCCTCGTCCCGTTCAAACTTTCCAGACGCATCTGGAACGGTGGGAATGGCATATCAATGCCATGATCGTGGAAGCCCGCCAGAATCAACTGATGGATTTCATGGCGTAGCGGCATACGATGTCCCATCTCTGCAGCATAGATACGCAGTTCAAAGATCTGAATCCCTTGCTGGAGATCGACGAGGAACACTTCCGGCGCCGGGTTGTCGATCACCAGCGAGCAGCGTTGTGCTGCTGTTAACAGAATTTGCGTGACCTCTTCGCTATTGGCGCTGGAAGGCGCCGGAATGGTCAGCACCACACGTGTCACAGAGTCAGAGAGTGACCAGTTAATGAACTGCTCGGTGATAAACGCTTTGTTGGGTACGATGATCTCTTTGCGGTCCCAGTCGCTGATGGTGGTCGCGCGGGTATTGATTTTCGTCACGCTGCCTGTCAGGTCGCGAATGGTCACCGTATCGCCAATACGAATCGGTTTTTCGAACAAAATGATCAGGCCCGAGATAAAGTTGGCGAAGATTTCCTGCAAGCCAAAGCCCAGACCGACACCGAGCGCCGCGACCAGCCACTGTAATTTTGACCACTCAATCCCAATCATTGAGAAACCCACCAGTCCGCCAATCAGCATCAGCAGATATTTGGTGATGGTGGTGATGGCATAACCTGTTCCGGGTGTTAAATCCAGATGCTGGAGCAGCGCCAGTTCCAGTAGCGCAGGCAAATTGCGGACCAGCTGCGTGGTGATGATGAACACCAGAATCGAAATTAATACGGCGCCCAGCGTGATCGGCTCCAGGCTCTCTACCCCTTGCACGGTGGAGGTGACATCCCAGAGCGAGATGTTCTCAAGGAAACCAAAGGCGGAATGGATTTCTGACCACAGTACGATGACTGACAACAGGGCGATGAGCATCAAAATTGAACGCACCAGACGCAGCGACTGGGCGCTGATGGTGTCGAGATCCACTTCGCTTTCATCGACCTCAACGCTTCCCTCAAGGCTGCTTGAATGCGCTTGTTCTTCTTCACCCCGCGCACGCTGCGCCAGCATTTCAGCGCGGCGATGCTTAGCGCGATCAAAGGCTAATCGGCGGCGCTGAATCAGCATCCAGCGGCGGATGACGTGATAAATCACCAGCAGTAAGAACCAGATAGCGACCGACGTTTCCAGTCGCGCCAGCAGAGCCTGTGCGGTCGCCAGATAGCCCACGACAGCCGCAAAAATCGCGACGAGCGGTGCGCCCATCAGCAGGTTCCACAACATCCGGTTGACCATGTTTTCGCCGCTGCCTTCTTTGTCGAGATACAGCGGAATACCTGCGCGCTTGAGACTGAGGGTGACTATTGCCAGCGCCCCGCAAATCAGCATAAAGCACAGACGCCCCAATGAAGCGGAAAACTCCCGGTCATTAAGATTATCAAACATAATCAAGGCCATGATGAGCGGCACGATGAATCCGATGCTCATCAGGTAATAGCGCATCGCACGCGCCACCCGGTGACGCGGCCAGCCAAAGTGCGCCACGAACAAACCGTTTGGACGCGCGAAAGTGGCGCAAATCATCACCACCCACAACAGAGGAACGGTAGCGGTGACGCCATCGCCTATCGCAACGGCCAGCGGGTAAGGCCATGCTTCCCGCAGTCCAAACCCTAAGGTGGCCCACAGCACCGGAAGCGGTGAGGCGACCAGTATTGACCAGAACACGGTGCGCAATGTTAGCCAGAAGTGATCTTGTGTAACTTTGCCAACGCGGGCGGATGAACGTTCCAGAAAACGGGTGAAGTGCTTGCGTGAGTAAAGACTAAAGCCAACCAGGATAAGCGCGCCAAACAGCGGCAGCAGCGTCTCTTTACTGGTCAGCATCATGATGCTGGCCTTGCCAAGTTGGTTAAAGGTATCCAGTGAAATCAGCCGACGCAGATCCTGAACGAGCTCAATCGGCCAGGTGAGCGACATCGGACTCACATCCGATGTCCAGAACAGGTAGCGGTGCGTCGCTTCGTTGACCTCTTTGAGCGCGTCTTCCAACTGACTGTTGGAAACTTTCAGCTTGGTCAACTCAAGGATCAGCGTGTCTCCCCCTTGTAGCAGGGAATTCAATAACTCGCGCTGAGTGCGCAGTTGTGCATCCAGAATCCGGTTTTGTTCGGCGGTAAGCGGTTTGCCGTCAGCCTGATGAATCTGACGCAGCTGAGGCTGCTTGTTGAGCAAATCCTCATAGCGCATACGGTGGACACGTAGCTGCGCCATTTCCGTATCTAACTGCTGGGGTTTGGGCATTTCCGGCAGGCGTGAAACCTGGGCGCGTAGCGCTTCGCCAAGCATGTTGGAGACGCCCAGCCATTGAGCCTGTTCTCGCAGAGTATTGAGCGCCTGGCGTACCTGCAATGTCTGACTGGTTGCCTGACGCTGTTGCGACGCTACCAGATCCATGCGCTGCGCTTGCTGGTTGAGCGCCTGCGATAATTCCCGGTTTACTTTGAACTGATCGACAATACCTGCTGGCAGGCCATCACTGTTTTCCGCCAACAGTTCGGTACTTTCCAGCGCGCGTTCGGCTTCGCGTTGGCGCTGGCTGTTTAATTGATTGCGTAACGCCTGCAGATAAGAATCAAGTTGTTGGCTCTGCTTTTCCGCCAGTTCTGAGCGCATACGCGCCAGTTCCTGACGGTTGTTGGCTGAAAGCTGTGCCAGCTCAAGTTCATCCACCAGGGCTTTGAGTTTGGCGGATTCGGCCTGCATGCCAAAATTTTGCGCCTGATTCAGCGGGGTGTTGCCGCTCACGGTGCCAAGTCGCCGTTCAATGTCATTCAACTGGCGGCGGGCATCAGTCTGTTGTTGCGGCAGTTGACTCAGCGAGTCGGCAATTTCCCGGGCACGTTCCTGTTCCTGCTGAGCCTGTCGGCTTTTATCCAGCAATTGACTGCTGACCTGGAGGATCTCCTGGTTCAGGGCCTCGGTGGACATCCCCGGCGGTACATTGCGTGGTTCGTCGCGCAGGTTATTAAGCTGGGCGCGTAATGTCGCAGACAACTTCGGGAAATTGTCGATGACTTGCTGGTATTGCTGGGCGCGCTCGAGGGAACCTTTACGTTCCTCAAGCGCGTTCAATGCAGACTGGAGTGCCTCGACGGCCTCCGGCTGGGCGGGTTTTGCCGCTTTTGCCTGCTCCAGTTCCTGGGTGATTTGTTTGGCGTCGGGGGCTGTCGCAGCGTACGCCCCCAGGCTGAGGCACCAGGCCATCAGAAAAGTGATAATCAGGCGCACGTCAGTCTACCTTTGTTGTTAGCTTTGTTCTGTCTTGTCGTCAACCGGCGGGTTGGCGTCATGTTCTGCGGCGATCTCCGTTTCTGCAACCGGCGTAGCTACTACGTCTGACGGGGTGAAAATCTCGGTAGAGGTGGCCAGCGGTTGACCAATTTTGGTCGCGGACAGACTTTGCAGTTGCTCTACCAGATTCACTTTACCCGGCGCAAACAAGTTGATGACGGTGGAACCCAGCTTAAAGCGACCCATTTCCTGGCCTTTCAACAGCGCAACAGAACCTTCGCTTTCGCCCGCAGGCCAGGTCCAGCGTTTGATGACGCCTTCACGTGGCGGCGTGATGGTTCCGGCCCACACGGTTTCAATGCTGCCGACGATGGTTGCGCCGACCAGAATCTGCGCCATCGGTCCAAATTCGGTATCAAACAGACAAATGACACGCTCGTTACGGGCAAACAAGTTCGGCACGTTTTGCGCAGTCAGATGGTTGACGGAGAACAGATCGCCCGGCACGTAAATCATTTCACGCAGAATACCGTTACACGGCATGTGTACGCGGTGATAGTCGCGCGGGGAGAGGTAAGTGGTGACAAACGAACCGTTACGGAACAGGTCAGCCATCAGATAGTTGCCTGCCAGCAGCGCCTCGAGACTGTAGTTATGCCCTTTGGCCTGCAGAATTTTATCTTCTTCAATACGACCTAACTGGCTGATCACGCCGTCTGCCGGCATCACCAGGATATTCGGATCGGTATCTACCGGGCGCACATCGTCACGCAACGGACGTACAAAGAAGTCGTTAAACGTGCGATAGCTGGCGGTGTCCGGCTTTTGCGCTTCATTCATATCGACCTTGTAGTACTTCACGAACAGATCGATAACCAATTTGGTCAGCCATCCCGCCCGTTTGCTTGCGCCCCAACCCGCCAGGCGAGTGAGCCATAGTTTCGGCAGAATGTACTGTAGCGAAAGTTTAAATGAGTTTAACAAGGTAGCCTCCAGGCCATTGTTTTGTCGTTCCTGATCCGGCATACGCGCCGGATCCTGAAAAAGGGGGACGATTCTAGCGACGCTTAGCTTAGTTGTCAGTTATCCGTATCAGAAAAGTTTTTACGCGTTTTTACTTGCGCCATGCTTTCCAGAATTCGGTGATAATTCTCGAAGCGGGTCTCGGCGATCGTCCCTTTCTCTACGGCTTCACGGATAGCACAGCCTGGATCCGCATCATGTTTGCAGTCGCGATACTTGCAATGCCCTAAATAGTCATGGAATTCGACAAAGCCGTGCGTGATTTGTTCCGGCTCAAGATGCCACAGCCCAAACTCACGAACGCCGGGGGAATCGATGACATCGCCGCCGTGCGGGAAGTGGTACAGGCGAGAAGCGGTGGTCGTGTGCTGCCCAAGACCGGAGTTGTCGGAGACATCGTTGGTCAGGATCTCTTCCTGCAGACCGAGCAGGTTATTGAGCAGACTGGATTTACCTACGCCTGACTGACCGGCAAAAATGCTAATACGGTCGGTCAATGCCTCTTCAAGCGGCTTCAGACCATTGTTTGTATGGCTGGATACCATTAATACGCGATAACCAATGTCGCGATAGATATCCATCTGTTCGTTGACGAAGGCCATGCCTTCATCGTCCAGCAGATCGATCTTATTGAGTACGATAATCGGTTCAACCTGCAGCGTTTCGCAGGCCACCAGATACCGGTCGATAATATTAAGCGACAGCTCCGGCAAAATGGCGGAGACAATAACGATTTGGTCGATGTTGGCAGCAATCGGTTTTACGCCGTCATAAAAGTCAGGGCGCGTCAGCACAGAGGTACGTTCATGTACCGCTTCGACAATGCCTTTGACGTTTACGCCTTCCGCCGCCGCTTTTCCTGGACGCCAGACCACGCGATCGCCGGTGACCAGCGAACGGATGGTTCGACGAATATTGCAACGGTGAACTTCACCGTTGGCGGATTCGACGTCGGCATGCATACCAAAACGGCTGATAACAATACCTTCAGCGGTTTCGCCAAACAGATTGTCATCGTAATCGGCCTTCTCCGTGGACGTTTTAAGACGACGCTGGTGATTGGCGTTCACGCGGCGCTGTTGGCCTTTGGAGAGTTTATTTTTACTCAATCGTACTGGCTCCTGGTCGCCCATTGTGGGCAAAACATCTATGATACACGCTATTTTAGATGAATATAGTCACACTGAACGTGACCTCTGAAGGGTGGAAAATAGCATGAGTGTCAATGAAAACAACCTCATTTGGATAGATCTTGAAATGACGGGGCTGGATCCCGAGCGCGATCGCATCATTGAGATCGCGACACTGGTGACCGATGCCAACCTGAACATCCTGGCAGAAGGGCCGACGATTGCCGTGCATCAGTCCGACGAACAACTGGCGCTGATGGATGACTGGAACGTGCGTACCCATACCGGAAGTGGTCTGGTGGATCGTGTGAAGGCAAGTACCGTGGGCGATCGCGAAGCGGAACTGGCGACGATTGAATTTTTGAAAGAGTGGGTACCTGCCGGGAAATCGCCTATTTGCGGTAACAGTATCGGACAGGATCGTCGCTTCCTGTTCAAATACATGCCGGAACTGGAAGCGTACTTCCACTATCGCTATCTGGATGTGAGTACGTTGAAAGAGCTGGCGCGTCGCTGGAAGCCGGAAATTCTGGATGGCTTTACTAAGCAGGGTACACACCAGGCGATGGATGATATCCGTGAGTCGGTGGCGGAACTGGCGTACTACCGCGAGCATTTTATTAAACTGTAATTGTGTGGGTTGGATAACGCATTTATCCGGCCCACAAACTTGCGTCATGGCTGTTTTGCCGCTAAATTGTGCGCTTTGGCGAATTATTCGGCACTTGAACAAAAAAACAAAAAAATCGCTTTTAGGGGGGTTGCAGCTGGAAGGATTTCTCGTATAATGCGCCTCCCGTAACGACGCAGAAATGCAAATTACGACAGCAACAAATTTGCGGGAATAGCTCAGTTGGTAGAGCACGACCTTGCCAAGGTCGGGGTCGCGAGTTCGAGTCTCGTTTCCCGCTCCAAAATTTGAAAGTATCGCAAGATACGCACCACCCAAGCGGGAATAGCTCAGTTGGTAGAGCACGACCTTGCCAAGGTCGGGGTCGCGAGTTCGAGTCTCGTTTCCCGCTCCAAAATTTGAAAGTATCGCAAGATACGCACCACCCAATCGCAGGATTTCGAATTGCGACAAGGCGGCAACTGAATGAATCCTTGGGAGCTTACTGAAGTAAGTGACTCAGGTGACTGAAGGCAGCCCAACGCAGTAGCGGTTCGAAAGACGAAGATTAAGCGGGAATAGCTCAGTTGGTAGAGCACGACCTTGCCAAGGTCGGGGTCGCGAGTTCGAGTCTCGTTTCCCGCTCCAAATTCTTATCTCAATAAAATTATCCACAACGCGTTATCACATTGGGGACGATTTCTTTTGCTTCTGACACATTCTTGTAAACAGACTTATCCACAGGCCAGAGCATTATTCCTGAAACGCGAAAAACTTCGCCGGGTGAATAGTAACCTTGCAATTTGTTGAAAATATTGGACTAATTATCATTTTGAATTGTTAGTGCGATCACTTGACGATTTTTTCCCTCTTGAATCACAATGCATTTTTATTTTTATACACAAGCTGTGGATGATTCAGGCGTCGCGTGGCAGACCTTTTTCAACCGCTCTGATCAGGCGCTGTTTCTTCGGTAATTGCACTTCTACCACACAAGCATTGCGCCTCTCAATTTGCTGGGCAACCGCCCATTCTATGTGCTCATCAAGAAGTGGGTGCTCACCTCGGCGACTTTCCAGCGCCTGAACCACCGCGTTATCCCACGGCGCATTTCCGAGTGCGACGGCAATATTTCGCAGCCAGCGTAAGTGACCAATGCGGCGGATCGCTGATCCCTCTGTGACTTTCAGAAATCTTGCTTCGCTCCAGTTGAACAGTTCAATCAGTTCTGGAGCGTGTAGCGGTTGACGCGGACTGAAATCATCCTCGCGGGTCAGCTGCGAATAGCGATTCCACGGGCAAATAAGCTGACAGTCATCACAGCCATAAATCCTGTTTCCTATCAGCGAGCGAAGTTCCTCAGGAATCGCGCCTTCCAGCTCGATCGTGAGGTACGAGATACAGCGGCGGGCATCGACAGTGTAAGGTTCCACAATCGCACCGGTCGGACAGGCCGTCATGCAGGCCACGCATTTTCCACACCCTTCTTCCTGAGGGGCGTCGATGGGCAGGGGCAAATCGATCAGGAGCTCGCCAAGGAAAAAGAATGAACCTGCCTCACGGTTGAGTGTAAGTGAGTGCTTACCTGTCCAGCCAAGACCGGCTTTTTCTGCCAGAGGGCGTTCAAGAATGGGCGCAGAGTCGACAAACGGTCTAAAATTCAGCGAAACACAATGTTGCTGAATCATCTCGCCCAGTTTTTTGAGGCGGTTACGTAAGAGTTTGTGGTAGTCGCGACCCAAAGCATAACGACTGACGTAGCCCAACCGGGGATTTTTCAGCGTGCTGGCGAAGGCGGCGTTAGCGGGCAGGTAGTTCATGCGTACGCTGATCACGCGTAGAGTACCGGGCAATAATTCGTGTGGCCTGGCGCGCATCATGCCGTGGCGGGCCATCCAGTCCATCTCGCCGTGGTATTGTTTGTCCAGCCACGCCTGCAGTTTGGGTTCGGCTTCGCTGAGGTCGGTATCGGCAATACCGACCTGTTGAAAGCCCAGTTCCAGCCCCCACTGTTTGATATTTTGCGCTAACTGATTGAGATCGAGGGACTCTGACATGACGGACCATACAATGAAGAAATACCCCACAAGTATACCACACTCCGTTTGGCCCGCCGATGACATCAAGAGAGTGGAGCGCGAAGCGGCAGACGCTTTTGGATTGACGCTGTACGAACTGATGCTGCGTGCGGGTGAAGCGGTATTTCAGGTCACCCGCAGTGCATACCCAGAAGCCCGCCACTGGCTGGTGCTCTGTGGGCACGGCAATAACGGCGGTGATGGTTATGTCCTGGCAAGGTTTGCGAAAGCCGCAGGCATTACGGTCACGCTGTTGGCGCAAGAAAGTGATAAACCGCTACCTGATGAAGCCGCGCAGGCTCGCGAATCCTGGCTGAATGCGGGAGGCGTTACCCACGCGCCAGATTTCGTCTGGCCGGCGGGAATTGACGTCATTATTGATGCGCTGTCAGGGACTGGCCTTTTGCAGGCGCCGCGCCAGTCTCTTGCCGAATTGATTGATCATGCCAATGCGCATCCCGCTCCTGTGGTAGCGGTAGATATTCCTTCCGGCCTGCTGGCGCAGACGGGCGCGACGCCCGGTGCGGTGATTAACGCCGCGCATACGGTCACGTTTATTGCGCTAAAACCTGGCTTGCTGACGGGAAACGCGCGGGATGTCACCGGGCAGTTGCATTTTGATGCGTTGGGCCTGGACGATTGGCTGGCGAGGCAGGAAAGACAAATCCAACGTGTTGATGCTTCGCAACTCAGATGCTGGCTGCCACCGCGTCGCCCGACATCGCACAAAGGCGATCATGGTCGGCTGGTGATTATTGGCGGGGATTATGGTACTGCGGGGGCGATTCGCCTGGCTGGCGAGGCTGCGCTGCGAACCGGCGCCGGGTTAGTCAGAGTGCTGACGCGCAGTGAAAACGTCGCGCCGCTGCTGACTGCCCGGCCAGAGTTGATGGTCCATGAACTGACCCCGCACTCTCTTGAGGAGAGCCTGGCGTGGGCCGATGTGGTGGTGATTGGCCCTGGGCTTGGACAACAGGCGTGGGGTAAAAAGGCGTTGCAGAAAATTGAGAATTTTCGCAAACCGATGCTCTGGGATGCGGATGCGCTCAACCTGCTGGCAATCAATCCCGATAAACGTCACAATCGCGTGATCACCCCGCATCCGGGGGAAGCTGCCCGGCTGCTGGGCTGTTCTGTTGCAGAAATAGAAAGTGATCGCTTACTTTCAGCCCGCCGTCTGGTAAAACGGTACGGTGGTGTTGCGGTGCTGAAGGGCGCAGGAACGGTTGTCGACGCAGAGTCAGATGTGCCAGCCATTATTGATGCCGGTAATGCAGGAATGGCCAGCGGCGGTATGGGCGATGTGCTCTCCGGGATTATTGGTGCATTGCTCGGACAGAAGCTTACCCCGTATGATGCAGCGTGTGCGGGATGTGTTGCCCACGGCGCGGCAGCAGATGTGCTTGCGGCGCGTTTCGGCACTCGCGGCATGCTGGCGTCCGATCTCTTTTCCGCGCTCCAGCGTATTGTTAACCCTGATGTGATTGACGTAAACCATGATGAATCGAGTAATTCCGCTACCTGATGAGCAGGCAACATTAGACCTGGGGCTGCGGGTAGCCAAAGCCTGTTCGGGGGCGACTGTAATCTATTTGTACGGTGATTTAGGCGCGGGTAAAACCACCTTTAGCCGTGGGTTCCTGCAGGCGTTAGGCCATAAAGGCAACGTGAAAAGTCCAACCTACACACTGGTCGAACCTTATTCACTCGATAACTTAATGGTATATCACTTTGATTTATACCGTCTTGCGGACCCTGAGGAGCTGGAATTTATGGGGATCCGTGATTATTTTGCCAATGATGCCATCTGCCTGGTGGAATGGCCGCAACAAGGTAAAGGTGTACTGCCTGACCCGGATGTCGAAATACACATAGATTACCAGGCGCAAGGTCGTGAGGCGCGCATTAGCGCGGTCTCCTCATCAGGTAATTTGTTGCTGGCGCGTTTAGCCGGTTAACCTTAAGGGTGACGGGATGATTTTTCGCATCAGAAATTGGTTGGCGCTAACACTGGTCCTGCTGTGCGCGCAGGTCGGGGCCGCCAGCCTCTCCGATATTCAGGTTTCCAATGGCGAACAACAGGCGCGGATTACGCTGAGTTTTATCGGCGATCCGGATTATACCTTTTCGCAGGACGGTAAACGTACCGTTGCGCTGGATATTAAACAGACTGGCGTGATTCAGGGATTGCCGCTGCTGTTTAGCGGAAATAACCTGGTGAAGGCGATCCGCTCGGGAACGCCGAAGGATGCGCAGTCGCTGCGCCTGGTTGTGGATTTAACGGAAAACGGGAAAACCGACGCCGTGAAGCGGCAAAACGGCGGTAACTATACCGTGGTCTTTACGATTAACGCCGATGCCCCGCCACCTCCTCCGCCTCCGCCCGTGGTGGTGAAACGTGTTGAGACGCCGGAGATTGCTCCGCGCCCGAGTGAACCTGCACGTAATCCGTTTAAATCCAGTAACGATCGCACGACGGCGGTGATTAGCAGCAACACGGCGACGCGTCCTGCGGCACGAACTTCGGTGAGTAATAGCGACAAGATTGTGATTGCCATTGATGCCGGTCACGGTGGCCAGGACCCCGGCGCCATTGGTCCCGGTGGTATCCGTGAGAAGAATGTCACTATCGCCGTCGCCCGTAAACTGCGTACGCTGCTCAACGATGATCCGATGTTCAAAGGCGTCTTAACGCGTGACGGAGACTATTTCATTTCGGTGATGGGGCGTTCGGACGTCGCGCGTAAGCAAAATGCCAATTTCCTGGTGTCGATTCATGCGGATGCTGCGCCAAATCGTGATGCGACAGGGGCTTCGGTGTGGGTATTGTCAAACCGACGAGCCAACACCGAAATGGCGGGCTGGCTGGAGCAGCATGAGAAACAGTCCGAACTGTTAGGTGGCGCGGGCGATGTACTGGCAAACAGCCAGTCTGATCCTTACCTGAGTCAGGCGGTGCTGGATTTGCAATTCGGTCATTCACAACGCGTAGGGTATGATGTGGCGACCAACATGATCAGTCAGTTACAGCGTATTGGTTCGATGCATAAGCGTCGTCCTGAACACGCCAGCCTCGGTGTGTTGCGCTCGCCAGACATCCCATCGGTGCTGGTTGAGACCGGCTTTATCAGCAACCACAGCGAAGAGCGTTTGTTGGCAAGCGATGATTATCAGCAGCAACTGGCTGATGCCATCTATAAAGGCCTGCGTAACTACTTCCTGGCGCATCCGGTGCAATCCGGGCCGCAGGGGACGTCTGCGCAAACGGCCAGCGCGACTGCGCCGGGCGAGATGCTAACAAACTAAGGAATAGTCATGCCGATTCAGGTTCTTCCGCCGCAACTGGCGAACCAAATTGCCGCAGGTGAAGTGGTGGAACGACCTGCGTCGGTGGTCAAAGAGCTGGTAGAAAACAGCCTTGATGCTGGCGCGACGCGAATTGATATTGATATTGAACGCGGCGGCGCAAAGCTTATCCGCATTCGCGATAACGGCTGTGGCATTAAAAAGGATGAACTGGCGCTGGCGTTAGCGCGTCACGCGACCAGTAAGATAGCCACGCTTGACGATCTTGAGGCGATTATCAGCCTCGGGTTTCGCGGCGAAGCGCTGGCAAGTATCAGTTCGGTGTCTCGGTTAACGCTCACCTCCCGCACCGCAGAACAGCCCGAAGCCTGGCAAGCGTACGCGGAAGGGCGTGACATGGACGTGACGGTTAAGCCTGCCGCACATCCGGTGGGGACGACGCTGGAGGTGCTGGATCTGTTCTACAATACTCCCGCACGGCGCAAGTTCATGCGCACCGAAAAGACAGAATTTAACCATATTGATGAGATTATCCGGCGCATTGCGTTGGCGCGTTTTGACGTCACGATCAATTTGTCGCACAACGGTAAAATGGTGCGTCAGTATCGCGCGGTGGCGCAGGATGGGCAGAAAGAGCGTCGACTGGGCGCTATTTGCGGCACTCCGTTTCTCGAACAGGCGCTGGCGATTGAGTGGCAACATGGCGATTTGCGGCTACATGGTTGGGTAGCTGACCCTCATCACACAACGGCGGCGCTGGCGGAAATTCAGTACTGCTACGTCAACGGACGTATGATGCGCGATAGGCTGATCAACCACGCAATTCGTCAGGCGTGTGAAGATAAGCTGGGTGCCGATCAGCAACCCGCATTTGTGCTGTACCTTGAGATTGACCCGCATCAGGTGGATGTCAACGTGCATCCGGCTAAGCACGAAGTCCGTTTTCATCAGTCGCGCCTGGTACATGACTTTATCTACCAGGGCGTACTGAGCGTGCTGCAACAACAGCTTGAATCGCCATTGCCGCTGGAAGCAGAAGGCGAACCCGCGCCCCGGCACGTTCCGGAAAACCGTGTGGCCGCAGGGCGTAACCATTTTGCTGAGCCAGTGCAGGCCCGCGAACCTACGGCACCGCGCTACACTTCCACACAGTCAGCGGGCAGCAGCGCGCCGCGCCCGACAGCGGCAAACTGGCCGCATGCCCAGCCGGGCTATCAGAAACAGCAGGGCGAAGTGTATCGCCAGCTCCTGCAAACGCCGACACCTGCGACAAAATCGCCCGTGGCGGAACCTGCTACATCGGCGCTGGCGGGGCACAGTCAGAGCTTTGGTCGTGTACTCACGATTGTGGGCAACGACTGCGCGCTGCTGGAACGCGAAGGGAATATTCACCTGCTGTCGCTGCCAGTGGCTGAACGCTGGCTGCGACAGGCGCAACTGACGCCCGGAAAAACGCCCGTTTGTGCCCAGCCGTTGCTGATTCCGCTGCGCTTAAAAGTGGCGGTGGACGAAAAGACGGCGCTGCAAAACGCGCTCCCCTGTTTGGCGGATTTAGGGATTGAATTTCAGCTGGATGCGCAGCATGTGACCATTCGAGCTGTGCCTTTACCCTTACGCCAACAAAATTTACAAATCTTGATTCCTGAACTGATAGGCTACCTGGCGCAGCAATCCAGCTATGAGGCAGACAATATTGCCCAGTGGATTGCGCGTAATCTGATGAGTGAACATCCGCAGTGGACTATGGCGCAGGTTATTACCCTGCTGGCTGATGTCGAGCGGTTATGTCCGCAACTTGTGAAGGCGCCGCCAGGTGGTCTATTACAACCTGTTGATTTACATTCGGCGATGAACGCCCTGAAACATGAGTGATATCTGTAAGGCGAGCCTGCCAAAGGCGATTTTTTTGATGGGGCCGACGGCCTCCGGCAAGACCGCATTAGCAATTGAATTGCGTAAAGTTTTGCCAGTAGAGTTGATAAGCGTCGATTCCGCCCTTATTTATCAGGGGATGGATATCGGTACGGCCAAACCTGACGCTGAAGAGTTAAAGGCCGCTCCGCACCGATTGCTGGATATCCGCGATCCTTTGCAGGCGTATTCTGCGGCGGATTTTCGTCGTGATGCCCTGGCGGAGATGGCTGACATCACTGCGGCAGGACGTATTCCGCTGTTAGTTGGCGGTACTATGTTGTATTTCAAGGCGTTGCTTGAGGGATTATCGCCATTACCGTCGGCGGATCCTGAGGTCAGAGCCAGAATTGAGCAACAGGCGGCAGAGCAAGGATGGGACGCGTTGCACCGACAGCTTCAGGAGATTGACCCTGTTGCGGCCGCGCGAATTCATCCAAATGATCCGCAAAGACTTTCCCGGGCACTGGAAGTTTTTTTCATTTCGGGTAAAACTTTAACGGAACTGACGCAAACGTCAGGAGACGCTCTACCGTACCAGGTGCATCAGTTCGCCATCGCCCCGGCGAGCCGTGAACTGCTCCATCAGCGAATTGAGCAGCGTTTTCATCAGATGTTGGCTTCAGGTTTTGAAGCAGAAGTGCGGGCGCTTTTTGCCCGTGGAGATTTGCATACGGATTTGCCTTCCATTCGTTGTGTGGGATACCGCCAGATGTGGTCATACATTGAAGGTGAAATTTCATACGATGAAATGGTTTATAGAGGTGTTTGCGCCACGAGGCAGTTGGCGAAGCGTCAGATAACCTGGTTACGAGGCTGGGACGGTGTGCACTGGCTTGACAGTGAAAAGCCGGACCAGGCGCGAAACGAAGTATTACAGGTTGTTGGTGCTATCGCAGACTGAATGTGTACAATTGAGACGTATCGTGCGCAATTTTCAGAATCGAAAGGTTCAAAGTACAAATAAGCATATAAGGAAAAGAGAGAATGGCTAAGGGGCAATCTTTACAAGATCCGTTCCTGAACGCATTGCGTCGGGAACGTGTTCCGGTTTCTATTTATTTGGTGAATGGTATTAAGCTGCAAGGTCAAATCGAGTCTTTTGATCAGTTCGTGATCCTGTTGAAAAACACGGTCAGCCAGATGGTTTACAAGCACGCGATTTCTACTGTTGTCCCGTCTCGCCCGGTTTCTCATCACAGCAACAATGCCACCGGCGGCACCAGCAGTAACTATCATCACGGTAGCAGCGCGCAGGGTTCTTCTGCGCAACAGGACAGCGAAGAAACCGAATAAGGTTTGTCGCTGTTTATCCATGTCGGGGGCGCCATAATAGCGGCCCCCGCTGGTTATTTATGAGGGTTTACGCTTGTTTGACCGTTATGATGCCGGTGAGCAGGCGGTACTGGTACACATCTATTTTTCGCAAGACAAAGATATGGAAGACCTACAGGAGTTTGAATCTCTTGTCTCTTCCGCCGGTGTCGAAGCAATGCAGGTGATTACCGGTAGCCGTAAAGCACCGCACCCGAAGTATTTTGTTGGTGAAGGTAAGGCAGTTGAAATTGCGGAAGCCGTGAAAGCGACTGGCGCTGCGGTCGTAATTTTTGATCATGCTTTAAGCCCTGCCCAGGAACGAAACCTGGAACAGTTGTGCCAGTGTCTTGTTATCGACAGGACCGGTCTCATTTTAGATATTTTTGCCCAGCGTGCGCGTACCCATGAGGGTAAATTGCAGGTTGAGCTGGCGCAGTTGCGCCATCTGGCTACACGCCTGGTGCGTGGCTGGACCCACCTTGAAAGGCAGAAAGGCGGGATTGGTTTGCGCGGTCCGGGGGAAACCCAGCTCGAAACCGACCGTCGTTTGCTGCGTAATCGTATTTTGCAAATACAGTCGCGCCTGGAGAAAGTTGAGAAGCAACGTGAGCAGGGGCGGCAGTCGCGCAAGAAAGCGGATGTTCCAACCGTATCTTTGGTGGGATATACCAACGCCGGAAAATCCACCCTGTTTAACCAGATAACCGAAGCCCAGGTCTATGCAGCAGATCAACTGTTCGCGACCCTGGACCCGACGCTGCGGCGTATAGACGTTGCGGATGTCGGTGAAACCGTGCTGGCGGATACGGTTGGTTTTATCCGTCATTTACCGCACGACCTGGTGGCAGCCTTTAAGGCTACCTTGCAGGAGACACGTCAGGCCACGCTGTTATTGCACGTTGTGGACGCTGCTGACGTACGCGTACAGGAAAACATCGACGCAGTGGATACGGTACTCGAAGAGATCGATGCTCACGAGATCCCGACCCTGATGGTGATGAACAAGATCGACATGCTGGACGACTTTGAGCCGCGTATCGACAGAGATGAAGAGAATAAACCAATCCGTGTCTGGCTTTCCGCACAGACCGGTATTGGCATACCACAGCTTTTTCAGGCTTTGACTGAACGGCTTTCTGGTGAGGTGGCGCAGCACACGTTGCGTTTGCCGCCGCAGGAAGGTCGCCTGAGAAGCCGGTTTTATCAACTTCAGGCAATAGAAAAAGAGTGGATGGAGGAGGACGGCAGCGTAAGTTTGCAAGTTCGCATGCCGATCGTTGACTGGCGTCGCCTCTGTAAGCAAGAACCGACCCTGGTGGATTACGTAATCTGACCAGGACGAAAGGCCTGAGGATTTTTGCCCAATACTTATCGGATTTTGGGGTGCAGGACGGCGGCAACGCCCCTGTAGTGCAAAAAACGGGGTATATCACCGCATAACAAATATGGAGCACAAACATGGCGTGGAATCAGCCCGGTAATAACGGACAAGACCGCGACCCGTGGGGGAGCAGCAAACCTGGCGGCAACCCTGAGGGAAATGGAAACAAAGGTGGCCGCGATCAGGGGCCTCCTGATCTGGATGATATCTTCCGCAAACTGAGTAAAAAACTCGGTGGTCTGGGTGGCGGTAAAGGTACTGGCTCTGGCGGCGGCAGCTCATCGCAAGGCCCACGCCCGCATTTGGGTGGTCGTGTCGTATCCATCGCAGCGGCAGCTATCGTCATTATTTGGGCGGCCAGCGGTTTCTATACCATTAAAGAAGCGGAACGCGGCGTGGTGACACGCTTCGGTAAATTCAGCCATTTGGTTGAGCCGGGTCTGAACTGGAAACCGACATTTGTCGATGTTGTCACCCCAGTGAACGTTGAAGCGGTGCGTGAACTTGCTGCATCCGGCGTGATGCTGACGTCTGACGAAAACGTCGTACGTGTTGAGATGAACGTACAGTACCGCGTAACCGATCCGCAGCGTTACCTGTTTAGCGTGACCAGCGCTGATGACAGTTTGCGTCAGGCAACCGACAGCGCCCTGCGCGGGGTTATCGGTAAATACACCATGGACCGCATTCTGACTGAAGGCCGTACCGTGATTCGTAGCGATACCCAGCGTGAGCTGGAAGAGACGATTCGTCCTTATAACATGGGTATCACTCTGCTGGACGTCAACTTCCAGGCTGCGCGTCCGCCGGAAGAGGTGAAAGCCGCGTTTGACGATGCTATCGCAGCGCGTGAAAACGAGCAGCAATACATCCGTGAAGCCGAAGCGTACACCAACGAAGTTCAGCCACGTGCAAACGGTCAGGCGCAACGTATTCTTGAAGAAGCTCGTGCTTACAAAACACAAACCATCCTGGAAGCGCAGGGTGAAGTGGCACGCTTTGCCAAGATCCTGCCGGAATATAAAGCCGCGCCGCAAATTACTCGCGAGCGTCTGTATATCGAAACGATGGAAAAAGTGTTGAGCCATACCCGTAAGGTACTGGTCAACGACAAAGGCGGCAATCTGATGGTTCTGCCATTGGATCAGATGCTGAAAGGTGGGAATACCACTGGGGCAAAGAGCGATAACAGCGGGGCGAACAATCTGCTGCGTCTGCCGCCAGCGTCCTCCTCCAGCAATAGCGGAGCAAGCAACACCTCGTCCACCAGCCCGGGCGATATTATGGACCAACGCCGCGCTAACGCGCAGCGTAACGACTACCAGCGTCAGGGGGAATAACGATGCGTAAGTCAGTTATTGCGATAATCATCATCGTGCTGGTAGTGCTGTACACGTCTCTCTTTGTGGTCAAAGAAGGCGAGCGCGGGATCAAGTTCCAGTTCAGCAGCGTTGTGCGCGACAGCGACAAGAAACCACTGATTTATGAGCCAGGCCTGCACTTTAAGGTTCCGTTCATTCAGTCGGTTAAAATGCTCGACGCGCGTATCCAGACGATGGATAACCAGGCCGACCGTTTTGTCACCAAAGAGAAGAAAGACCTGATCGTCGACTCCTATATTAAGTGGCGCATCAGTGATTTCAGCCGCTACTTCCTGGCAACGGGCGGTGGTGACGTTTCTCAGGCCGAAGTGCTGCTGAAACGTAAATTCTCTGACCGTCTGCGTTCTGAGATTGGTCGTCTGGACGTGAAAGATATCGTTACCGATTCTCGTGGTCGTCTGACTCTGGAAGTGCGTGATGCGCTGAACTCCGGTACAGCAGGCACCGATGACGAAGTGGAGACGCCAGCTGCGGATAATGCGATTGCCGAGGCCGCTGAGCGCGTAACCGCTGAAACCAACGGTAAAGTGCCAGTCATTAACCCAAACAGTATGGCGGCGTTAGGTATCGAAGTGGTCGATGTGCGTATCAAGCAGATCAACCTGCCTGCTGAAGTGTCTGAGGCGATTTACAACCGTATGCGCGCTGAGCGTGAAGCGGTCGCGCGTCGTCACCGTTCACAGGGTCAGGAAGAAGCGGAAAAACTGCGTGCAACAGCGGATTATGAAGTGACGAAAACGCTGGCGGAAGCCGAGCGCCAGGGTCGCATTATGCGCGGTGAAGGTGATGCTGAAGCCGCAAAACTGTTTGCGGACGCCTTTAGCCAGGATCCCGATTTCTATGCGTTCATCCGTAGCCTGCGTGCTTACGAGAAGAGCTTTGAAGGAAATCAGGACGTCATGGTGATGAGTCCGGACAGCGATTTCTTCCGCTACATGAAGACACCGAGCACCACTGCACGTTAAAATAACGTCAGGTTTTAGATGAGCAAAACCACCGCATCCCTGGGGATGCCGGTGGTTTTCTTTTTTTATAAGGACAACGGATGAACTCGACAATTTGGCTGGCGCTAGCTCTGGTTTTGGTGTTTGAAGGCCTGGGGCCGATGCTTTATCCCAGGGCCTGGAAGAAAATGATCTCTGCCATGACGCAATTGCCTGAAAATACTTTACGCCGTTTTGGCGGAGGTCTTGTGGTTGCGGGCATCGTTGTCTACTACATGTTGAGGAAAACGATTGGCTGATCAAAAAATGGCCTGATTACCCGTTTTTAGCCCGCAAAAAGTGCTGTATATCTGAAAAAGCGATGGTAGAATCCATTTTTAAGCAAACGGTGATTTTGAAAAATGGGTAACAACGTCGTCGTACTGGGCACCCAATGGGGTGACGAAGGTAAAGGAAAGATCGTCGATCTTCTGACTGAACGGGCTAAATATGTTGTGCGCTACCAGGGTGGTCACAACGCAGGCCATACTCTCGTAATCAACGGTGAAAAAACCGTCCTCCATCTTATTCCATCAGGTATTCTTCGCGAAAATGTCACCAGCATCATCGGTAACGGTGTCGTGCTGTCTCCGAGCGCGTTGATGAAAGAGATGAAAGGACTGGAAGACCGTGGCATCCCTGTTCGTGAGCGCCTGCTGCTGTCTGAAGCCTGTCCGCTGATCCTGGATTATCACGTTGCGCTGGATAACGCGCGTGAGAAAGCTCGTGGTGAGAAAGCGATTGGTACTACGGGTCGCGGTATTGGGCCGGCGTATGAAGATAAAGTTGCTCGTCGCGGTCTGCGCGTTGGCGACCTGTTCGACAAAGCCACCTTCGCTGAAAAACTGAAAGAAGTGATGGAATATCACAACTTCCAGTTGGTGAATTTCTACAAAGTTGAAGCTGTTGACTACCAGAAAGTGCTGGATGATGTGATGGCAATCGCCGACATCCTGACCTCGATGGTTGTTGATGTTTCCGACCTGCTGGACCAGGCGCGCAAACGTGGCGATTTCGTTATGTTCGAAGGTGCGCAGGGTACTCTGCTGGATATCGACCACGGTACTTATCCGTACGTAACTTCCTCTAACACCACCGCAGGTGGCGTAGCGACAGGTTCCGGCCTGGGTCCGCGTTTTGTGGATTACGTTCTGGGTATCATCAAAGCTTACTCCACGCGTGTGGGTGCGGGTCCGTTCCCGACAGAACTGTTTGATGAAACTGGCGAGTTCCTGTGCAAACAGGGTAACGAATACGGTGCGACCACCGGTCGTCGTCGTCGTACTGGCTGGCTGGATTCCGTTGCTGTGCGTCGTGCTGTACAGATCAACTCCCTGTCTGGCTTCTGCCTGACCAAACTGGACGTACTGGACGGTTTGAAAGAGGTGAAAATCTGTGTGGCTTACCGTATGCCGGATGGCCGTGAAGTAACCACCACTCCGCTGGCCGCTGACGACTGGAAAGGCATCGAGCCGATCTACGAAACCATGCCTGGCTGGTCTGAAACCACGTTTGGCGTGAAGGAGCGCAGCGGTCTGCCGCAGGCAGCGCTGAACTACATCAAGCGTATTGAAGAACTGACCGGTGTGCCGATTGATATTATTTCTACCGGTCCGGATCGTACTGAGACCATGATTCTGCGCGACCCGTTCGACGCATAATCTATGGCAATGCCCGGTGGCGCTGAGCTAACCGGGCCTACGGTTTATCCGTTGTTCCAGGCCGGATAAGGTGCATAGCGCTGCCATCCGGCTTAATCATTCGCAAAATCCTCGCTTTTTTCCTTCCCGCACTGAAATAAATTAGCGACCTGGCTGGTGGCTGGTTTATCATCAATATAATTAATATTGCCAGGTATATCCCGTTTTCCCCTTTTCCTGAGGTTGATGTGCAGTTAACAAGTTTCACCGATTACGGATTACGCGCGCTAATCTATATGGCGTCGCTACCGGATGGGCGTATGACCAGTATTTCTGAGGTGACAGAAGTCTACGGCGTGTCCCGTAATCATATGGTCAAAATAATTAATCAGCTTAGCCGGGCGGGCTATGTGACTGCCATTCGAGGAAAAAACGGCGGTATCCGCTTGGGCAAATCCGCTGATAAAATTCGTATTGGTGATGTGGTACGCGAGCTGGAGCCTTTGTCGCTGGTGAACTGCAGCAGCGAATTTTGCCACATAACCCCAGCCTGTAGACTCAAACAGGCGCTTTCTAAGGCAGTGCACAGTTTTCTCACGGAACTGGACAACTATACGCTTGCCGATTTGGTTGAAGAGAATCAGCCACTTTATAAATTATTGCTGGTGGAGTGACGTAAAACTCCACTGGAGCTGACAACGGAGGAACCGAGATGTCACATGATCCTTTCCAGGAACGCGAAGCTGAAAAATACGCTAACCCTATCCCGAGCCGGGAATATATCCTCGAACATTTAACTAAACGCGAAAAACCGGCCAACCGTGATGAACTGGCCATTGAACTGAACATTGAAGGCGAAGAGCAGCAGGAAGCTTTGCGCCGCCGTCTGCGCGCCATGGAGCGTGATGGGCAACTGGTCTTCACTCGCCGCCAGTGTTATGCGCTGCCGGAACGTCTCGACTTACTGAAAGGCACCGTTATTGGCCATCGTGATGGCTACGGTTTTTTGCGCGTCGAAGGTCGCAAAGATGATTTGTACCTTTCCAGCGAACAGATGAAAACCTGTATTCATGGCGATCAGGTGCTGGCGCAGCCGTTGGGCGCCGACCGCAAAGGCCGTCGTGAAGCGCGTATTGTGCGCGTGCTGGTTCCGAAAACCAGCCAGATTGTGGGGCGTTATTTTACCGATGCCGGCGTGGGATTCGTGGTGCCGGACGACAGCCGTCTGAGCTTTGACATCCTGATCCCACCTGAAGAGGTGATGGGCGCGCGCATGGGCTTTGTGGTCGTGGTGGAACTCACCCAACGTCCGACCCGCCGCACCAAAGCTGTGGGTAAAATTGTCGAGGTGCTGGGTGACAATATGGGCACCGGCATGGCTGTCGATATGGCGCTGCGTACCCATGAAATCCCTTATATTTGGCCAGCAGCGGTTGAAAAACAGGTAGCCGGGCTGAAAGAAGAAGTGCCGGAAGAAGCGAAAGTAGGCCGTGTCGATCTGCGTGACTTACCGTTGGTGACTATCGATGGTGAAGATGCGCGTGACTTTGACGATGCCGTCTATTGCGAGAAAAAACGCGGCGGCGGCTGGCGTTTGTGGGTCGCGATTGCTGACGTAAGCTATTACGTGCGTCCGCCAACACCGCTGGATCAGGAGGCGCGCAATCGCGGGACGTCGGTTTACTTCCCGTCGCAGGTCGTGCCAATGCTGCCAGAAGTGCTCTCGAACGGTTTGTGTTCGCTGAACCCGCAGGTTGATCGCCTGTGTATGGTCTGCGAAATGACCGTGTCTACCAAAGGGCGTCTGACCGGCTATAAATTCTATGAAGCCGTAATGAGCTCTCATGCGCGACTGACCTATACCAAAGTTTGGCATATTCTGCAGGGGGATCAGGATCTGCGTGAGCAGTATGCGCCGTTGGTAAAACACCTCGAAGAGCTGCACAACCTTTACAAGGTGCTGGACAATGCGCGTGAAGAACGCGGCGGTATCTCTTTTGAAAGCGAAGAAGCGAAGTTTATCTTCAACGCAGAACGCCGCATCGAACGCATTGAGCAGACGCAGCGCAACGACGCACACAAACTGATTGAAGAGTGCATGATTCTGGCAAATATCTCAGCGGCACGCTTTGTTGAGAAAGCCAAAGAGCCAGCGCTGTTCCGTATCCACGACAAGCCGACGACGGAAGCGATCAACTCTTTCCGCTCGGTACTGGCGGAACTGGGGCTGGAACTGCCGGGCGGCAACAAACCAGAGCCGCGTGACTACGCGGAACTGCTGGAGTCAGTCGAAGGCAGACCCGACGCAGAAATGCTGCAAACCATGCTGCTGCGCTCAATGAAGCAGGCGATTTACGATCCAGAAAACCGCGGTCACTTTGGTCTGGCACTGCAGCAATATGCGCACTTTACGTCGCCTATCCGCCGTTATCCGGACCTCTCATTACATCGTGCAATCAAGTATTTGCTGGCGAAAGAGCAGGGCCATAAAGGTAATAGCACCGAGACGGGCGGCTACCATTACTCAATGGAAGAGATGCTGCAACTGGGTCAGCACTGTTCCATGACCGAACGTCGTGCTGATGAAGCCACGCGTGACGTTTCTGACTGGCTGAAGTGTGACTTTATGCTGGATCAGGTAGGTAACGTCTTTAAGGGTGTGATTGCCAGCGTGACGGGTTTTGGGTTCTTCGTCCGTCTTGATGAACTGTTTATTGATGGTCTGGTGCACGTCTCTTCTCTGGATAACGACTATTATCGTTTCGATCAGGTTGGTCAACGTCTGACGGGCGAATCCAGTGGTCAGATGTATCGTCTGGGCGATCGCGTGGAAGTTAAGGTCGAAGCGGTCAATATGGATGAGCGTAAAATCGACTTTAGCCTGATCTCCAGCGAGCGCGCGCCGCGCAACGTCGGGAAAACGGCGCGTGAGAAAACGAAAAAAGGCGATAACGGAAAACCCGCAGGCAAACGCCGTCAGGCTGGCAAAAAGGTGAATTTCGAGCCGGACAGCGCCTTCCGTGGTGAGAAGAAAGGCAAACCCGCTAAACCGAAAGCGGAGAAAAAAGGCGATAAAAAAGCGAAAAAGCCGTCGGCAAAAACGCTTAAAATCGCTTCTGCCACGAAGGCAAAACGCGCGGCAAAGAAGAAAGTCGCTGAATAACGACATGACACTGTAGGCCGGGCGCGAGCATCGCCGCCCGGCGTTACATGCCGATCACGGCAACATTAACCATTAACGAGTACATTCATGAGTGAAATGATTTACGGCATCCATGCGGTGCAGGCCCTGCTGGAGCGTGCTCCTGAGCGTTTTCAGGATGTCTTTATTTTGAAAGGCCGTGAAGACAAGCGCCTGCTGCCGCTGATCCATGCTCTGGAAGCGCAGGGTGTTGTCATCCAGTTGGCGAACCGCCAGTTCCTGGATGAGAAAAGTGAGGGTGCGGTACATCAGGGAATTATTGCGCGTGTGAAGCCTGGCCGTCAGTATCAGGAAAACGATCTGCCGGATCTGATTGCTTCACTCGATCAACCGTTTCTGTTAATTCTGGATGGCGTGACCGACCCGCACAACCTTGGTGCGTGTCTGCGTAGCGCCGATGCGGCTGGTGTCCATGCGGTGATCGTGCCAAAGGATCGCTCCGCGATGTTGAATGCGACGGCCAAAAAAGTCGCCTGTGGCGCAGCTGAAAGCGTGCCGCTGATCCGTGTGACCAACCTGGCGCGCACCATGCGCATGTTACAGGAAGAGAATATCTGGATTGTCGGTACGGCCGGTGAAGCCGATCATACGTTGTACCAGAGCAAAATGACTGGTCGTCTGGCACTGGTGATGGGCGCGGAAGGCGAAGGTATGCGTCGCCTGACCCGTGAGCATTGTGATGAGCTGATCAGCATCCCAATGGCGGGTAGCGTTTCGTCGCTTAACGTTTCCGTAGCGACGGGGATCTGCCTGTTTGAGGCCGTACGCCAGCGCAGTTGAGGCTTTTGTTTTGCAGAAAAACCATCCAAATTAGGGATGGTTTTTTTTTATCTGAAACGGATAATATGAGCCGTCAATTTGAGCTTTACTGTATTCATCATTATCTCGTCAATTTATGGAAGAATGTATGGCATGGACTGCACCGGCGCGATTCAATGCGCTACTGAATTTCCCTCCAAAAATTATGGATATAGTAAGTAATGACCATGCCTGACTTATTAAAATAAGCCATTGCGACAATCTCCTTGCGTAGAACACGCTCGGTAACGAGACGTTGATAAAGTCACGATGGCAGAAAATCAGGTACGGAGTTTGTATGCCTGCTGTCGTTATTTTATTGATATAAAAGAGTATTATTGATTAATTTCAGGAAGAATATAATGCATATACTGGATTCATTAGTGGCTTTTTGCGCTTATTTTTTTATCGGCGCAGCGATGGTGATACTGTTCCTTTTTATCTATTCAAAAATTACGCCTCACAATGAATGGCAGTTGATTAAAAACAATAATACGGCAGCATCGCTGGCGTTTAGCGGGACATTGCTCGGTTACGTCATTCCATTATCCAGCGCGGCAATCAATTCAGTCAGCATCCCGGATTATTTTGCCTGGGGCGGAATTGCGCTGGTTGTCCAGTTGATGGTTTACGGTGGCGTGCGTTTGTATATGCCGATGCTGAGCGAAAAAATTATTAACCACAATACTGCTGCGGGAATGTTCATGGGTACTGCCGCGCTGGCAGGGGGAATTTTCAACGCCGCCTGTATGACATGGTAATGGACGATCATGGCGAAAAAACGGAAATCCAGGCAGCAAAAAACGACAGCAGGACATTCAGTCACCACGCGGAGCGACAATCCGCTTAGCGCTTCCCAGCCAAAACAGAAAAGCTATGGGGGCAAATATCTGACGCTGGCGATCATGGGCGGTGCCGCATTTTTCGGCCTCAAAAGCTGTGGTGATGAGGGGAGTGCGGATACCGATGGCGATGGTGTTTATTATTCTACGGTGAGTGATTGCATCAATGACGGGAATAGCGCCAGCGTGTGTGCAGATGGCTGGAATAACGCAAAGGCCAACTTTTACGCGAATGTGCCCGCGAACATGAGCCAGGAAAGCTGTCAGTCACTCTATTTAAACTGCTATTTTGACAGCGTTGATCGTAGCTGGAACCCCGTGATCTCCGGTTTTCTGCTCAGCCGTTCGATTCGTAATGAACGCGATGAACAGTACGTTTACAGCAGCGGTGGTTCCTCGTATGTCTCTCGCCCAGCGTGGCGGGTTGCCTCGGGTAATTATGTCTGGGACGGTAAAAGAAATGCCACCACCTATCGTGATACCTCCCACCGTGCCATAGCGCCGAGGGTCCCGACGGAATCTCGTGGGGGATTTGGCCGCTTCTTTAGCTCACATGGCTCCTGGGGAGGCTAACCATGCTGCGACATGCTGTCCCTGTGCGCAGAGATCTGGACAAGATCGCCCACGATCACGGTTTCGATTTTCATATTATCGACAACGAAATTTACTGGGATGAGAGCCGGGCATACCGGTTTACACTGCGGCAGATTGAAGAACAGATCGAAAAACCGACTGCTGAGCTTCACCAGATGTGTCTGGACGTGGTTGAGCGGGCGGTTAATGACGAACATATTATGCAGCAACTGGCGATTCCGCCGCTGTACTGGGATGTTATCGCAGAAAGCTGGCGCAACCGCGATCCTTCCCTTTACGGACGGATGGATTTCGTTTGGTGCGGTAACAACGCCCCGGTCAAGTTGCTGGAGTACAACGCCGATACACCCACCTCGCTGTATGAAGCTGCCTATTTCCAGTGGCTGTGGCTGGAAGATGCCCGGCGCAATGGCATGATCCCGCGTGATGTCGATCAGTTCAACGCGATTCAGGAACGTCTGATCTCCCGCTTTGGTGAGCTTTACAGTAAGGAACCGTTCTACTTCTGCTGTTGCGCAGAAAGCGATGAAGATCGCGCTACCGTGTTGTATCTGCAGGATTGCGCGCAGCAGGCTGGACAAGAGACGCGGTTTATCTATGTTGAGGAACTCGGTCTTGGCGTCGGTGGCGTGCTGACCGATCTCGACGATAACGTGATTAAACGTGCTTTTAAGCTCTACCCGCTGGAGTGGATGATGCGCGACGATTACGGTCCCTTGTTACGAAAACGGCGCGAACAGTGGGTTGAACCATTGTGGAAGAGCGTTCTCAGTAATAAAGGGTTGATGCCGCTGCTGTGGCGCTTTTTCCCCAATCATCCCAATCTGTTGCCGGCCTGGTTTGATGAGGAAAAACCGCAGATTGCGCCCGGGGAAAGTTACGTGCGCAAACCGATCTATTCCCGTGAAGGCGCTAACGTCACCCTGTTTGATGGCAAGCACAACGTTATTGAGCATGCCGAAGGGGATTACGCGGATGAACCGATGATCTACCAGGCGTTTCAGCCGTTGCCGCGTTTTGGCGAGAGTTACACGCTGATCGGCAGTTGGATTGTTGATGATGAGGCGTCAGGTATGGGAATAAGAGAGGATAATACTTTGATTACGAAAGATACTTCACGTTTCGTCCCTCATTATATCTCAGGGTGATCCTGCTTTTGTGATCTCTCTCCGTCGTCACTGGCGCAGTACTGACCATACTTACAGTTACTGCCATTGGAGGAGGGAAACACAATGCACTGGCAAACACATACCGTTTTTAATCAACCCGTTCCACTCAATAACAGCAATTTATTTTTGTCTGATGGCGCGCTGTGCGAAGCCGTCGCCCGTGAAGGTGCTGGCTGGGATAGCGATCTGCTCGCCAGCATTGGTCAACAGTTAGGCACCGCAGAATCGCTGGAATTGGGGCGTCTGGCAAACATGTATCCCCCTGAATTATTGCGTTACGACCCACAAGGACAGCGTCTGGATGATGTGCGTTTTCACCCGGCCTGGCACTTGCTGATGCAGGGGTTATGCGCGAATCGCGTACATAATCTGGCCTGGGAAGACGATGCCAGAGCGGGGTCGTTTGTTGCCAGGGCGGCGCGTTTTATGCTGCATGCCCAGGTGGAAGCGGGAACGCTTTGCCCTATCACGATGACCTTTGCGGCAACACCTCTGTTACGACAGATGTTGCCCGTTCCCTTTCAAAACTGGCAGACGCCTCTTGGTAGCGATCGCTACGACTCTCATCTTCTCCCGGGCGCGCAAAAGCGTGGTCTGCTGATTGGCATGGGAATGACGGAAAAGCAGGGCGGCTCTGATGTTCTGAGCAATACCACTTACGCGGAACGCCTTGATGATGGCGCATACCGGTTGGTGGGGCACAAATGGTTTTTCTCCGTCCCGCAAAGCGATGCGCATCTTGTTTTGGCTCAGGCAAAAGGCGGACTCTCTTGCTTCTTTGTTCCGCGCTTTTTGCCTGATGGGCAGCGAAATGCCATCCGTTTTGAACGGCTTAAAGACAAGTTGGGTAATCGTTCTAACGCCAGTTGCGAAGTGGAGTTTCAGGATGCCATTGGCTGGCTATTAGGCGAGGAAGGCGAGGGTATCCGGCATATTCTAAAGATGGGGGGAATGACGCGTTTTGATTGTGCGCTGGGCAGTCATGGGATGATGCGCCGGGCATTTTCCGTGGCGATCTATCATGCCCATCAACGGCAGGTATTTGGCAAACCGTTGGTTGAACAGCCAATGATGCGTCAGGTTTTGAGTCGTATGGCGTTACAGCTTGAAGGTCAGACGGCATTGTTGTTTCGACTGGCTCGCGCGTGGGAGCGCCGTCGCGACGAGAAAGAAGCGCTCTGGGCGCGTTTATTCACGCCTGCCGCGAAGTTCGCGGTGTGCAAAAGCGGTATTTCGTTTGTCGCTGAAGCGATGGAAGTGCTCGGCGGAATGGGGTATTGCGAAGAGAGCGAGTTGCCGCGTTTGTACCGGGAAATGCCGGTGAACAGTATTTGGGAAGGCTCAGGCAATATCATGTGCCTGGACGTGCTTCGGGTGTTGAGCAAACAAAGCGGTGTTGACGAGTTGCTGGCCGATGCCTTTGCCGAAGTTAAAGGCCAGGACCGTTATTACGATCGCGCAGTACGTCAACTCCAGCAGCGATTACGCAGGCCTTCTGAGGAACACGGGCGGGAGATCGCGCAGCAACTCTTCCTGCTCGGTTGTGGGGCACAAATGCTGCGGTATGCATCTCCGCCAGTAGCACAGGCCTGGTGTCAGATGATGCTGGATACGCGCGGCGTGGCTCGCTTGTCCACTCAGGTACAGAACGATTTGCTGCTGAGAGCAACAGGGGGATTACGCTAGATAAGGCCTGGATCGAGGCTCTCTGGGGGGCAAAGCGCTCAGATTCGTATGCCGGGTGTCACCCGGCATACATAAAGAATCAGGCATACAGTATGGCTTGTACGCGCCAGTTATCAGGCTGCTGATCTTCGTACATCTGAATAATCCGGTACCAGGAGGCGCCTTGCTCATCGGCTTTTAACGCCACGATACGTTCCACATCCTGCGGGTTCCCTGCAATATTGCTGACGGAGATCTGGCCAATTTCGTTCAGGCCTGTGACACAATCAGCACTGGCGAATTCGGCAGACTGTGCCGTAGTACTCACCAGTCCGGAAGGAAGCAGCAGTGAGGATAAGGCAAGAGAATGTTTCATCGTCAGCTCCATTTTACGTTTCCCCACCGGGGTAGGGCATTCCGTCGCGGTAATAAACCTCCAGCACCCTGCTGTCGGTTTATTGTGCACAGGTAAACGCATAGGCACGCAAAGCAATGTAAAACTGACTAAAAATCAATCTACTGTTATTTACGATATAAAATGGCCTGCGAATACCACTGACCTGTCACGATGGTTTCATCGACCAACAAAATAACGTAATAATCTGCTTTGGCGGCGATGGCCTTTGCTCTGATTTCCGCCACGGCATCATCCGGGGAACCCCGAACCATGGCGCTCACCGTCCCCATTCGTTGCAAACCATGCGACTGGTCGCGGCGAATTTCCTGAGGTTGGTCAGTGACGGGTGGTGCAGGTTGCGGAGTACCCTGAAGTACACTGCAGCCGCTTAAGAACAAAACCAGTATCAAAGAGGCAAACCGGCGCATAACTCTATCTCGTTTCCTGATAGCCATAGTGTAGTGCCTTATTAATTTCCCTTTAGGGGGAATGTTCCCGAATTGTTATCTCTCACGCGATTTTCGAATGAAAATGTTGCGAAAGCGTAACCCAGTTCTCAACATTGTGAATCATTGTCGAACGCATAAACTTGCGCTATGAATTTTGCCGTGGCATACCAGAATAAAAGAGGTGTAAAAATGATAGAGATTGAAACTCGGAACCTGGCAGAGAATCCCGTTCTTCATGCGTTTCCGCAGGGAAAACGTGAGACTCCACTGCCTTGTCTCATTTTTTATCATGGTTTCACCTCTTCCAGCCTCGTTTACAGTTACTTCGCAGTCGCACTGGCACAGGCCGGGTATCGGGTTATTATGCCTGATGCGCCGGAGCATGGTGTGCGATTTACCGGTGATGCACAGTGGCGAACCTGGCAATTCTGGCAAATTCTGCAGCAAAATATGCAGGAATTCGCTGCGTTACGTGCGGCAGTGCAGGCGGAAAATTGGATTTTGAACGAACGCCTGGCGGTGGGAGGCGCGTCGATGGGGGGGATGACCGCGTTGGGCATTATGACGCGTCATCCAGAGGTAAAATGTGTTGCCAGTCTGATGGGATCGGGGTATTTCACCCAACTGGCACAGACGCTCTTTCCCCCGTCTCCGATGGAAACACCTTCGCAACAGGCTGAATTCGACAAGATACTTGCCCCGCTGGCCGAGTGGGAAGTGACGGATCAACTGGCTCATGTGGCAAGCAGACCGCTACTGCTGTGGCATGGACAGGAAGATGACGTGGTTCCTGTCGCAGAATCATTACGCTTGCAGCAAGCATTGAGCCAGTTGGGACTGGAGAAGAATCTGACCTGTTTATGGCAAGCGGGAGTTCGCCACCGCATTACGCCAGAAGCCCTGGCGGCCACAATCTCCTTTTTTCGCCAGCATCTTTAAACTCGCAGAATCTTGACTCCTAGTTCTTCAAGCTGTTGTAGGATCTCAGGGTTAGCATTTTTACCCGTAATCAGCATATCGATTTGATCGGCGCGGCTGAACAGCATACCCGCGCGCTCACCCACTTTACTGCTGTCGACCAGCACGACCAGTTTTCCCACTACGCTCAGCATTTTCTGCTCAGCCATGGCTGTCAGCATGTCGGTTTTGTATAGGCCGTCTGCTGTCAGCCCTTTGCCGCTGGTAAACATCCAGTGACCGGCATACAGACTGTTTTCGCTCCCCTGTGGACTTAGCGTAATAGACTGACTTTTGTTGTACTGTCCCCCCATGATAATCACGCTCTCATGCTCCTGGTCGATCAAATAGTTCGCCAGTGGTAGGTAGTTAGTGATGATTTGCACCGGCTTACCGCAGATCTCGCGACCAAGCAGGAATGCAGTTGAACCGCAGTTAATCACAACACTTTCACCTGGGTTCACCAGTTGGGACGCCGCTTTGGCGATACGTACCTTTTCATCGTGATTCAGGGCCTGATGCAAGTTCATTGGCGTCCAGCGTGGGCGCTGCTGAGTGATAGCCTCGGCGCCATTACGTACTTTTTTGAGCTTACCGATCTCGTCGAGTTTGTTGATGTCCCGACGGGCTGTTGCCGGGGAGATTCCTAAGCATTCGACGACATTCTCAACGGTCACAAAGCCCAATTGTGAGAGCGTATCCAGTAAGATTTGATGTCTTTGTGCTTCTGTCATGAGCTATTCCGATAAAAAATGATTTTAAAAGATGATATTTGAAATAGCCTGAAAATACTAAAATAAATATGGAGAAATGCCGGGAAAACCCGGCATTGCGAACGATTACAGGAAAGATTTGAATGGCAGGTCAGGCTCAAGGGTAAAGCAGTCATCAAAACCGCGCGGATAGTGATATTCGAAGTTATCTTTATCCAAGGGCCAGGTAAATTTACCGCCTACCTGCCAGATAAACGGTTTGAAACCGTACTTCAGCCTGTCTTTTTTCATCTCCCACAGTACGCGTATTTCTTGTGGGTCGGCCTGAAAGTTTGACCAGATATCATGGTGGAACGGGATGACGACTTTAGTATTTAACGCTTCAGCCATACGCAGCATATCGGCGCTGGTCATTTTGTCGGTAATACCACGCGGGTTTTCACCGTAGGAACCCAGAGCTACGTCGATCTGATGCTCATTTCCATGTTTTGCATAGTAGTTTGAGTAGTGGGAATCGCCACTGTGATACAGCGTGCCCCCCGGCGTCTTGAACAGGTAGTTAACGGCACGGACATCCATACCATCCGGCAGCACGCCAGCGGCTTTTTGATCGGCAGGCAACGTGATGAGAGCTGTGCGATCAAACGCATCAAGCGCATGAATTTCAATATCTTTTACTTTAACGACATCGCCCGGTTTCACCACGATGCAGCGTTCTTTCGGTACGCCCCAACCCACCCATAAATCGACACAGGTTTGTGGTCCGATGAAGGGGACGTTGTCGGCGCAGTTTTGCATCACGGCGGCGGCAACATTGACGTCAATGTGATCGTTATGATCATGTGTCGCCAATACGGCGTCGATCTGGCGAATGGCAAAAGGATCAAGGACAAACGGTGTGGTGCGCAGGTTTGGCTGTAGCTTTTTCACGCCCGCCATACGTTGCATCTGGTGACCGCTTTTCATCAGTGGATTGCCATGACTTTGCTTGCCGGTGCCACACCAGAAATCGACGCACACGTTGGTACTGCCTTCGGATTTCAGCCATATACCGGTACAGCCGAGCCACCACATAGCAAATGTGCCGGCTGCGACCTGCTCCTGTTCGATCTCTTCATTCAGCCAGCTTCCCCATTCAGGAAAGGTGCTCAGGATCCATGATTCACGTGTGATGCTTTTCACTTTACTCATCGCCATTTACCTTCATGTTTGTGCAAATTAAATCATTTGATGATTCGTTTTGATTGATTCTGGCACTCTTTTGTTGGGGTGGCAACGAATTATTCTTTTAATATTGCTTGAGTTTATTGCGGTAAGGTATGGCTTATGAGGGGTGGTGTTACGTGAAAACTTGTTATTTTATTGATTTATATGGGGTAATTTTGGTTTTCATCAAACAGAACTAAGTCATCATCAGAAGTGTGGGAATTATTGCGTGGTACGTCACGTTTAATCAAATTCAATCTTGTTGTGATTGATTTTGAAAATTAGAGTGTGTGCACAACATCCTGAGCATGCATTATGTTCAGAAAATTCGGCTACTGGAGATAGTGATGGAGATCCTCTACAACATCTTTACCGTTTTCTTTAATCAGGTGATGACCAACGCCCCGTTGTTGCTAGGTATTGTAACTTGCCTGGGCTATATCCTGTTGCGCAAGAGTGTCAGCGTTATTATCAAAGGCACGATAAAAACTATTATTGGTTTTATGTTGTTGCAGGCCGGTTCCGGCATCCTGACCAGTACCTTCAAACCAGTTGTGGCAAAGATGTCTGAGGTATACGGCATCAATGGCGCTATTTCCGATACTTACGCTTCCATGATGGCGACGATTGAACGCATGGGGGAGGCTTATAGCTGGGTGGGCTATGCCGTACTGTTGGCGCTGGCACTGAACATCTGTTACGTGCTGCTGCGTCGTATTACGGGCATCCGTACCATCATGCTTACCGGGCACATTATGTTCCAACAGGCGGGGCTGATCGCGGTCTCGCTCTATATCTTCGGCTACCCGATGTGGACCACCATTATTTGCACGGCAATACTGGTCTCCCTCTACTGGGGTATCACCGCCAATATGATGTACAAGCCGACCCAGGAAGTGACCGACGGTTGTGGTTTCTCTATTGGTCACCAACAGCAGTTTGCTTCCTGGGTTGCCTATAAAATTGCCCCTTACTTGGGTAAAAAAGAGGAGAGCGTTGAAGATCTTAAGCTGCCCGGCTGGTTAAACATCTTCCATGACAACATCGTTTCTACCGCAATTGTGATGACGGTTTTCTTCGGCGCGATTTTGCTCTCTTTCGGTATTGATACCGTGCAGGCAATGGCGGGCAAAGTGCACTGGACGGTCTATATCCTGCAAACCGGTTTCTCCTTCGCGGTGGCTATTTTCATCATCACTCAAGGCGTACGTATGTTCGTCGCCGAACTTTCTGAAGCTTTCAACGGTATCTCACAGCGGTTGATTCCTGGCGCTGTACTGGCGATCGACTGTGCCGCGATTTATAGCTTCGCGCCGAACGCCGTGGTCTGGGGCTTTATGTGGGGCACTATCGGCCAGTTGATTGCGGTTGGTATCCTGGTGGCCTGCGGCTCTTCGATCCTGATTATTCCTGGTTTCATCCCGATGTTCTTCTCTAACGCCACCATAGGTGTGTTCGCTAACCACTTTGGCGGCTGGCGTGCGGCGCTGAAGATTTGCCTGGTGATGGGCATGATTGAAATTTTCGGTTGCGTTTGGGCGGTGAAACTCACCGGCATGAGCGCCTGGATGGGGATGGCGGACTGGTCAATTCTGGCACCGCCGATGATGCAGGGATTCGTCTCTGTCGGCATCGCGTTTATGGCTGTCATCATCATTATCGCACTGGCTTATATGTTCTTCGCGGGACGCGCACTGCGTGCTGAAGAAGATGCAGAAAAACAACTGGCAGAACACTCTGCTTAATAAGGAGTTTTTATTATGACCGTACGTATTCTGGCTGTGTGTGGTAACGGGCAGGGCAGTTCCATGATCATGAAGATGAAAGTGGATCAGTTTTTAACCCAGTCAAATATCGACCACACGGTAAATAGCTGCGCTGTGGGGGAGTACAAAAGTGAACTCAGTGGTGCCGATATCATCATTGCCTCTACGCATATTGCCGGTGAGATTAGCGTGACGGGCAACAAACATGTGGTTGGCGTGCGCAACATGCTTTCCCCTGCTGATTTTGGTCCGAAGCTACTGGAAGTGATCAAAGAGCATTTCCCACAGGACGTGAAATAAGGGCGCGCCATGAAACTACGTGATTCGTTGGCAGAGAATAACGCGATCTGTTTGCAGGCTGAAGCGAATACCTGGCAGGAAGCGGTGAAAATCGGCGTTGATCTGCTGGTGGCGGCGGATGTGGTGGAGCCACGCTACTACCAGGCCATTCTGGATGCGGTTGAACAACACGGCCCGTACTTTGTGCTCGCGCCAGGTCTGGCGATGCCGCACGGGCGCCCGGAAGAGGGCGTTAAGAAAACCGGTTTTGCGCTGGTGACGCTGAAGAAGCCGCTGGAGTTTAACCACGAAGACAACGACCCGGTGGATATCCTTATTACCATGGCGGCGGTCGATGCCAACACGCACCAGGAAGTGGGCATCATGCAGATCGTCAACCTGTTTGAAGATGAAGCCAATTTTGACCGTTTACGCGCCTGCCGGACCACGCAGGAAGTGCTGGATTTAATTGACCGCACCAACGCGGCTGCTTAAGAAGGAATTGAACATGTCATTACCAATGTTACAAGTCGCGCTGGACAACCAGACTATGGATCGCGCCTACGAAACGACTCGCCTGATCGCTGAAGAGGTCGACATTATTGAAGTGGGTACCATTCTGTGCGTGGGAGAAGGTGTACGTGCGGTTCGAGATTTGAAAGCACTTTACCCACATAAAATTGTGCTGGCAGACGCTAAAATCGCCGACGCGGGGAAAATCCTTTCCCGCATGTGTTTTGAGGCTAACGCCGACTGGGTGACCGTTATTTGCTGCGCGGATATTAACACTGCGAAAGGCGCGCTGGAGGTGGCGAAAGAATTTAACGGCGATGTGCAGATCGAACTGACCGGCTTCTGGACCTGGGAGCAGGCACAGGAGTGGCGTGACGCAGGAATTCAACAAGTCGTTTATCACCGCAGTCGTGACGCACAGGCCGCTGGCGTGGCATGGGGTGACGCGGATATTTCTGCCATCAAACGCCTCTGCGATATGGGCTTTAAAGTCACCGTCACGGGTGGTCTGGCGCTGGAAGATCTGCCGCTGTTCAAAGGTATTCCGATTCACGTCTTTATCGCTGGCCGCAGTATTCGTGATGCCGCCTCCCCAGTGGAAGCCGCGCGTCAATTCAAACGTTCCATCGCCCAACTGTGGGGTTAAGGAGCGGCTATGCTGTCGAAACAGATCCCGCTTGGCATCTATGAAAAAGCGCTCCCTGCCGGGGAGTGCTGGCTGGAACGTCTGCGGCTGGCGAAAGAACTGGGTTTTGATTTCGTCGAGATGTCAGTAGATGAAACCGACGAACGTCTGTCTCGCCTCGACTGGAGCAGTAAAGAACGTCTGGCGCTGGTCGGCGCTACTGTTGAAACCGGTGTACGGGTTCCTTCCATGTGCCTGAGTGCGCATCGTCGTTTCCCGCTCGGCAGCGAAGATGACACGGTGCGGGCGCAGGGGCTTGAGATTATGTGCAAAGCCATCCAGTTCGCTCAGGACGTTGGCATTCGTGTTATTCAACTGGCGGGTTACGACGTTTACTACCAGGAGGCCAATAACGAAACGCGTCGTCGTTTCCGCGACGGGCTGAAAGAAAGCGTGGAGATGGCGAGCCGCGCCCAGGTGACACTGGCAATGGAGATTATGGATTACCCACTGATGAACTCTATCAGCAAGGCGCTGGGTTACGCGCACTACCTGAACAATCCATGGTTCCAGCTTTATCCCGATATCGGCAATCTGTCGGCATGGGACAACGATGTGCAGATGGAACTACAGGCCGGGATTGGGCATATCGTCGCCGTCCATGTCAAAGACACGAAACCTGGTGTGTTTAAAAATGTGCCGTTTGGCGAAGGCGTTGTTGATTTCGAACGCTGTTTTGAGACTCTTAAACAGAGTGGCTATTGCGGGCCGTACCTGATTGAGATGTGGAGTGAAACGGCGAAAAACCCGGCGGTGGAAGTGGCGAAAGCGCGTGATTGGGTGAAAGCGCGTATGGCCAGTGCCGGTCTGGTGGAGGCAGCATAATGCAAAAGCTCAAACAACAGGTGTTTGAGGCCAACATGGATCTGCCTCGCTACGGGCTGGTGACTTTTACCTGGGGCAACGTTAGCGCGATTGATCGCGAACGTGGGCTGGTAGTGATCAAACCCAGCGGCGTCGCCTACGAAACCATGAAAGCGGATGACATGGTGGTGGTCGATATGAACGACAAGGTGGTGGAGGGGCAGTACCGTCCGTCGTCGGATACCGCGACTCATCTGGCGCTGTATCGTCGTTATCCGTCGCTAGGCGGTGTGGTTCATACTCATTCTACCCATGCAACGGCATGGGCACAGGCCGGATGCGCTATTCCTGCACTGGGTACGACGCACGCGGACTACTTTTTTGGTGATATTCCTTGTACCAGGGCGTTAAGCGAAGAAGAGGTGCAGGGGGAATATGAACTGAACACCGGAAAGGTGATTATCGAAACGCTGGGTGATGTGGAACCCCTGCATACGCCAGGG
>NZ_NRDO01000072.1 GCF_010231475.1 Citrobacter sp. NCU1
AGATATCGTGGTCACCGACTGCGAAACCTGTAAATGGCAAATCGAGATGTCCACCAGCAAACGTTGCGAACATCCGATCACGCTGTTAGCGCAAGCGCTGGGTTGATAGCGTCTTACCCGATGGCGTAGCGCCATCGGGTATTTCAGAGCTATACCGACAGCGATTCAACCACGTCAATCCAGCCATGTTCGCTGGCGATGTCCATCCCGTTTAACCAGCGACGTAACATGTTCAACGCCATCATGGCACAGACCTCCTGACGCACCTGCACACTGTGCCGATTAACGCTGAGATGCACACGTAAAGCGAACGTGCCTTCCGGTGTCGCCAGTGCAAAATTGAGGTGTTCGTTTTCGAGGCCTGAAACAGCTAACGCCAGCCCGGCGTAATGGTTGCTACGCCGCTCCGTCGTCCAGTGCGCGGTCTGATCCAGCGTTTCTTCCTGAGAGGGCACCACTTCACTGGCCAGCAATGGTGCGCCCGCACGTGAGAGCTGAAGCGCTAACAGACCGCCGGTATATTGCTCGCTCAGGGTCAGGCTCAGTTGGCGCTCTTGTAAGCAACGGGCAATTTGCGCCGGCAGCCCTTCAACACCCTCGAAAATCATACTTTGCCCGGCGACACGTTTGATCTGCGGCCATATCGCCTGCATCGCGGCGCGCTGCGAGTCAGGTCCGGTGAGTTTCAGCTCAATGATCGGCATTGAGGAGCGATACCCCATCGTGACGCCCGGCGGCAGTGCCAGTGAATCAAGACGTTGTGCAAGCTCGCTTTCCGAACGCCCGAACGTGGTCAAACGCAGACAAAGCGGAGGTTGAGGCAGTGAAAAACGCTCCCGTAAACGCGGAAGAATTTCATGTTCGACCATCACCTTAAATTCGGACGGGACGCCCGGCGTAAAAAACATCAGACAACGATTGAGCTTTAGGGCGAATCCGCACGCCGTCCCCACTGGGTTATTGATAAACTCGGCGCTGGCAGGCAGTTCAGCCTGCTTGCGGTTAGCGGGCGCCATGACTCGCCCGCGCTCGCGAAAGAAACGTTCCATTTCCGCCAGCCAGGCCTCATGAAGCACCAGCTCTTCACCTTTTGCCGTCGCCGCAGCCAGCGCACTCAGATCATCGCTGGTGGGTCCCAGACCACCGTTGACGATGAGCACATCAGCCTGTTCGCTACGTTCACGTAACACCGCGACCAGGGCGTCAAGATTGTCACCCACCGTATTTCGACGTGATAACGGCACTCCCTGGTTAAAGAAAAAATCAGCCAGCCAGGCGGCATTGGTGTCCACGATTTGTCCGTGCAACACTTCATCACCGGTGGATAACATCTCCACGTTTAACATCGTGTTCTCCTGCAACTTGAAGTATGAGGAGTATATAACGCAAAACGCGCAGAGAGGGGGAAGAAACCGAGAGGAGGAGAAGAGTGAGGATAAAGCAGGCGCGACGAAGGTCGCGCCATCAGGATCAGAAGCTGGCGCTCACACCCACATACGGGCCATCAGCAATCGTATTATCAGGCGCACCGTCTTTCCCTGTGAGGGTCAAATAACGGTATCCGGCTTCGATGCTCAGCGGACGCAGAATATTTAAACGCGCGCCTGCATTCGCCTCTTCATAGCTCTCAATTCCGCTGGAGAGCGAATCCGGAGAGTAGTAATACTCGCCAAACAGGTTAAAGTTTTGGCCGATCTTCCACTGTAAACCACCGCCGACTGCGGCAGCATAACCTTCATCGTTATCTTGCGGGTTGGTCCAAAGACCTTTTCCGCCAACGGTCGCCATAAACGGTCCCAACGGGATGTTCACGCCAAGGCCAAGGCCTGCCGTATCGCCGTCGTCGTCGCTATGCATCCAGTTACCGCTCAACGCCAGTCCAGAAGATTCCGTACCGATACCAACAGCAAGGTTAGTGTACTCCTCACCAGCCTGCCCGCTAATACTGATTGCATTCGCTGACGCAGAAACAAACAGTATCCCAGCAAGACCGAATAAAACGTTTTTTTTCATTTTTTCCCTTTCCAGCAAGCAAATAAATTTAATACCCCAAAACCGCAGGATTGTACTGCCAGTACACCAGGAATCAATGATCTAAAAAAGCGATCCGATAGCATATTGTAACCAAATACTACTCATAACGTTTCTAAATGGTTACATACTTTAAATTAACAGAAACAATAACCGTATTGTGACGATCTTTATGGCAAAATAATCACTTCCACAGGTGCCCCGGTATCCGTATTCTTTATCGGCCCTTCCCCTCTCCTGCAAGGAATATAGTAATGCGTCAAAGGACTATTGTTTGCCCATTAATTCAGAATGATGGCTGTTATCTATTATGCAAAATGGCCGATGACCGTGGCGTATTTCCCGGTCAGTGGGCGCTCTCCGGCGGCGGCGTTGAACCAGGTGAACGTATCGAAGAAGCCTTGCGCCGGGAAGTCAGGGAAGAACTTGGCGAGCAACTCATTCTGACCGGGATTACTCCCTGGACTTTCAGCGATGATATTCGCACCAAGACGTATGCGGATGGTCGTCAGGAAGAAATCTATATGATTTATCTTATTTTTGACTGTGTTTCAGCGAATCGCGATGTACAAATTAATGAAGAGTTCCAGGACTGGGCCTGGGTAAAACCGGAAGACCTTGCAGGTTACGATCTCAATGTCGCCACCCGCAAAACGTTATCGTTAAAAGGTCTGTTGTAATTAGACCCAACATAATTAAAGGTTATTATCACGACGTTTCTCACGCTGTCATAATAACCTCATGCGTTTCACTTATCTGAAAACGAGTTCACCATCCAGTATCAGCTTCCCATTCTCCGAATGCATCACCAGCGAATCCAGATAGTCAGGCTCAAATTTGACACCGCGCTTATCCTTCACAATATAAGATAAACAATGATTGTGCGTAAATATCACCACATTTTTGTTTTGTGATTTTGCCTGTAATGCTTCAATTGAACGATAAATACGGTGACCGCATTCCTGCATATTTTTATCGACGGTGACTTTTTTGTCGGCAGAAAACCAGGTGGCTGACTGGATTGTACGCACCGCATTGCTGGAATAGAGATCGTAATCTTTCATCTTTTCACTAAACGCGCGACCACGTGCTCTGGCGTTATATGCTCCGTTAACAGTAATACCGGTTTTATCCGACAGACATTCGTTGCTGGAGCGATCACAACGCTCAGCGTGGCGGAATAACACCACGACAGGATGCTGCTGGGCGATCGCCGCTACCGTCTCGCTGTCGATCCGGGGTAATCCGTTGCTGCTCCAGGCTAACCGGGTATTGAGTCCAGCCATAATCACGAATGCCATCATCAAGATAGCGATATTTTTTTTAGATTTTACTGAACGTAGTGTCAATGCTAACACGATATTTTCCACCCATCAAAACAGATAAACCGCCCCATCAGGACAGCTCGATAATAAAAAAGCAATAAACGCAAAATGCCTTAAAAAAAGGATAAAGGCAAAAAATAAATAGTTAAAAGCATAAACATTATATTATTTACCACCCATCTTAAGTTCTTAAGGTTAAATTAATATTCAATCTCTAATCTGCATGATCAAATGAAATAGTTAACATTGCACTCTGCTTTTTATCATTTCTAAAAATATACAGGTGACCGCGTTTCACGGCTAAAGGAAATATGATGTCTGACTTTTTGCCTTTTTCCCGCCCTGCGATAGGTGAGGCAGAACTTGCTGCTGTCCGGGAAGTTCTGGACTCTGGATGGATCACCACCGGTCCCAAAAACCAGGCGTTAGAAGACGCCTTTTGTACGCTAACCGGAAACCAGCATGCCATTGCCGTGAGTTCTGCCACCGCAGGAATGCACATCACGCTCATGGCGCTTGGCATCGGCGCAGGCGACGAGGTGATTACACCGTCAATGACCTGGGTTTCCACGCTCAACATGATTGTGTTGCTGGGCGCGACTCCCGTGATGATCGATGTTGATCGCGACACGTTGATGGTCACGCCGGAACAAATCGAATCGGCGATCACGCCGCGTACCAAAGCCATTATCCCGGTGCATTACGCGGGCGCACCGGCCGATATGGACGCGATTTACGCGATTGGCGATCGCTACGGCATTCCGATTATTGAGGACGCCGCCCATGCTGCTGGCACGCGCTATCAGGGACACCATGTCGGCTGGCGCGGCACCGCCATTTTCTCTTTCCATGCCATCAAAAACGTCACCTGTGCGGAAGGCGGGTTAATTGTCACGGATAACAACGCACTCGCCCAACAGCTTCGCAGCCTTAAATTTCATGGACTGGGCGTTGATGCTTATGACCGGCAAACCTATGGCCGTGCGCCACAGGCCGAGGTTATCTCTCCCGGTTTTAAATACAATTTGACCGACATTAATGCCGCTATCGCTCTGGTACAGCTGCGTAAGCTGGAGCAACTTAATGCCCGTCGGGCGGAGATTGCCCAGCGCTATCAACAGGCGCTGGCGAATACCCCCTTTCAACCGCTGGCTCTGCCCACCTGGGCGCATGTCCATGCCTGGCACCTGTTTATTATCCGCGTTGATGAAGCACGTTGTGGAATCGACAGGGACGCGCTCATGGAGGCGCTGAAGGCCAAAGGGATGGGTACAGGTCTTCATTTTCGCGCCGCCCATACACAAAAATATTACCGTGAGCGTTTCAAAGATCTGCGGCTTGCGAATACCGAGTGGAACAGCGCGCGTATCTGCTCACTGCCGTTATTTCCCGATATGACTTCCGATGATACTGAGCGCGTCATTACGGCGCTCCAACAGTTAGCAGGACAATAACGATGTTTGACGCCGCCCCCATTAAGAAAGTTTCGATTGTTATCCCTGTTTATAACGAACAAGAAAGCCTGCCTGAACTGCTCAGAAGAACGAATGCCGCATGCCAACAGCTTGGCAAAGAGTATGAAATTTTGCTGGTGGATGATGGCAGTAGCGACAGCTCAGCAGAACTGCTGATCAATGCCTCTCAGGGCTATGGCAGCCATGTTGTGGCTGTGTTATTGAATCGCAACTATGGTCAACATTCGGCCATCATGGCCGGTTTCAGTCACGTCACAGGAGATTTGATCATCACTCTGGACGCCGATCTGCAAAATCCGCCAGAAGAGATCCCGCGCCTGGTCGCGACCGCAGACGAGGGATTTGATGTCGTCGGCACAGTACGCCAAAACCGGCAGGACAGCCTGTTTCGCAAAACAGCCTCCCGAATGATCAATCATTTGATTCAACGGACCACGGGCAAAGCGATGGGAGACTATGGTTGCATGCTGCGTGCTTACCGTCGTCACATCGTCGATGCCATGCTGCATTGCCAGGAACGCAGCACATTCATCCCCATTCTGGCCAATATTTTCGCCCGTCGCGCCACGGAAATTCCGGTGCATCATGCAGAGCGTGAATTTGGTGATTCCAAATACAGCTTCATGCGTCTGATCAATTTGATGTATGACCTTGTGACCTGCCTGACGACCACACCTCTGCGTATGTTAAGTCTGTTGGGCAGCGTGATCGCCGCTTCCGGTTTTACGCTGGCAGTACTTCTTGTCGTCCTTCGACTGACGCTCGGACCTCAGTGGGCCGCTGAGGGGGTGTTTATGCTGTTTGCCGTTCTGTTTACGTTTATCGGCGCGCAGTTTATCGGTATGGGGTTACTTGGCGAATATATCGGTCGCATCTACAACGATGTCCGCGCCCGTCCCCGCTATTTTGTCCAGCACGTTATCCGTCCGGAAAACCCGCAGTCAATTGAGGAAAGCCACGCATGAAAACCGTCGTCTTCGCGTATCACGATATGGGATGTCAGGGAATTGAGGCATTACTGGACGCAGGTTATGAAATAGCCGCTATTTTTACGCACACCGATAACCCCGGAGAAAAAGCATTTTTTGGTTCGGTGTCCCGCCTGGGCGCGGATGCCGGCATCCCGGTTTTTGCCCCGGACGATGTCAATCACCCTTTGTGGATCGAACGTATTCGCCAGTTCGCCCCTGATGTTATTTTCTCATTTTACTATCGCCATTTACTGAGTGATGACATTTTGTCTCTCGCCCCGGCAGGCGCATTCAATCTTCACGGTTCACTGCTGCCCAAATACCGGGGTCGTGCGCCGCTAAACTGGGTATTAGTCAATGGCGAAACCGAAACGGGCGTGACGCTTCACCGCATGGTGAAACGGGCTGATGCGGGGGCGATTATCGCTCAACAACGCGTCGCCATCGCTCCAGAAGATGTCGCAATCACCCTGCATCGAAAATTATGTCAGACCGCCCGTCAGTTACTGGCCGACATTCTGCCCGCCATTAAAAAAGACCACATTGAAGAGGTACCTCAGCGGGAGTCCGACGCCAGTTGTTATGGACGTCGCACACCAGAAGACAGTGTTCTTGACTGGAAGAAACCCGCGGCAGAATTACATAATATGGTTCGCGCGGTGACAGATCCCTGGCCTGGCGCCTTTAGCTACGTCGGCACCCAAAAGTTCACAATCTGGTCATCACGCGTACATCCTGAGATACCTGTTAAACATCCGGCGGGCACTGTTATCTCCATTAACCCGTTACTGATCGCCTGCGCTGATGGCGCACTGGAGATTGTCACCGGGCAAGCCGGTGACGGTATCTATATGCAAGGCTCGCAGCTGGCGCTGGCGCTGGGCCTGGTGACGGGGTCTCGCCTGAATACGCCGTCTGTTTCCACCCGCACACGGCGTACCCGCGTGCTGATCCTCGGTGTTAACGGCTTTATTGGTAACCATTTGACCGAACGGTTGCTGCGCGAAGAGAACTACGAAGTTTATGGTCTGGACATTGGTAGCGATGCGATTGGACGTTTTCTCAATCATCCGCGCTTTCATTTCGTGGAAGGTGACATCAGCATTCATTCTGAATGGATTGAATATCATGTCAAAAAATGCGATGTCGTGTTGCCGCTGGTAGCGATTGCGACGCCCATTGAATATACCCGTAACCCGCTGCGCGTTTTCGAGCTCGATTTTGAAGAAAACCTGAGAATCATCCGCTACTGCGTGAAATACCGTAAACGGATTATTTTCCCGTCGACCTCTGAAGTCTACGGTATGTGTACAGATAACGTTTTTGATGAGGATAGCTCGAATCTCATTGTCGGACCGGTGAATAAACCACGCTGGATTTACTCGGTTTCCAAGCAATTATTGGACCGCGTAATTTGGGCTTACGGCGAGAAAGAAGGCTTACAGTTCACCCTTTTTCGCCCTTTCAACTGGATGGGACCGCGTCTGGACAGCCTTGATGCCGCCCGTATTGGCAGTTCGCGCGCCATTACCCAGTTGATCCTGAATCTGGTTGAAGGTTCTCCCATCAAGCTCATTGAAGGCGGAAAACAGAAACGCTGCTTTACCGATATTCGCGACGGCATTGAGGCGTTATTCCGCATCATTGAAAATGAAGGGGGACGTTGCGATGGCGAAATCATTAACATCGGTAACCCGGATAATGAAGCGAGCATCCAGGAGCTGGCGGAAATGTTGCTCAGTCGTTTCGAGAAACACCCGCTGCGTCAGCATTTCCCGCCATTTGCCGGTTTCCGGGTGGTAGAAAGCAGCAGTTATTACGGTAAAGGTTATCAGGACGTCGAGCACCGCAAACCCAATATCCGCAATGCAAAGCGCTGTCTGAATTGGGAACCGTCCATAGCTATGGATGAAACCATCGAAGAGACGCTGGACTTCTTCTTACGCAGCGTGGATTTAACGGAACACGCATCATGACAACCGTGGGCTTGCGTATTGACGTCGATACCTTCCGGGGGACGCGCGAAGGCGTACCTCGTCTTCTGGAGACGTTGAACCGATATCAAATTCGGGCAAGTTTTTTCTTCAGTGTCGGTCCCGATAACATGGGGCGCCATCTCTGGCGTCTCGTGAAGCCCCAATTTCTGTGGAAAATGTTGCGTTCAAACGCGGCATCGCTTTACGGCTGGGATATCCTGCTGGCAGGCACCGCCTGGCCGGGTAAAGAGATTGGGACTGCGAATGCACAAATTATCCGTGATACCGCAGAGCGTCACGAAACGGGGCTGCACGCCTGGGATCATCATGCCTGGCAGACCCACAGCGGAAGCTGGGATGACTCCGCGCTGATTAACGATATCGCACAAGGTATCACGGCGCTGGAGGCGATAACCGGACGCCCCGTCACCTGCTCCGCCGTCGCGGGCTGGCGCGCCGACCAGCGCGTCGTTGACGCAAAAGAAACCTTCCATTTGCGCTATAACAGCGACTGTCGGGGGACATCATTATTTCGCCCCATACTGGATTCAGGCCAAATGGGCACACCGCAGATCCCCGTCACGCTCCCCACCTGGGATGAAGTGGTAGGACGGGAAGTGAAGGCAGAGGATTTCAATACCTGGCTCCTCTCCCGTATAGCGATGAGCGAAGGCACCCCGGTCTATACCATTCACGCCGAAGTTGAAGGTATTGCCCATCATCAAGAATTTGAAGACCTGCTCATTCGTGCTGCACAGGCGGGGATTGTTTTCTGCCCTCTTGGCGATTTACTTCCGGCCTCGCCGGAGGCATTACCTGCGGGGAAAATTGTTCGTGGCAAAATCGCAGGCAGAGAAGGCTGGCTGGGCTGCCAGCAACAGGTGAGTGACACTTGATGAAATCTCTACGTTACTATCTGGCATTCGCCACATTTTTTGCGCTCTATTATATTCTCCCCATAAACAGTCGCCTGCTCTGGCAGCCTGATGAATCACGCTACGCCGAAATCAGCCGTGAGATGCTGACCTCCGGCGACTGGGTAGTTCCGCATTTTCTGGGATTACGCTATTTTGAAAAACCCATTGCGGGTTACTGGCTCAACAGTCTCGGGCAGTGGTTATTTGGCTCCACCAATTTTGGCGTTCGGGCTGGAGTCATCGTTGCAACATTCCTCACCGCATTACTGGTGGGCTGGCTTGCATTCCGACTCTGGCAGGATAAACGCACCGCCACCCTCGCCTGTGTTATCTATCTGACAATGTTTGCGGTGTACAGCATTGGCACTTACGCCGTACTCGACCCAATGATCGCCCTGTGGTTAATGGCCGGTATGTGCTGCTTTTGGGAAGGCATGCAGGCGACGTCAACAAAAGCCAAAATCATCGCTTTCCTTCTGCTGGGCGTAGCCTGCGGTATGGGGGTGATGACCAAAGGTTTTCTTGCGCTGGCCGTGCCGGTGGTTAGCGTGCTGCCGTGGGTGGTTGTCCAAAAACGCGGGAAAGATCTGTTCATTTACGGCGGACTGGCGATCCTGAGCTGTATTGCTATCGTACTTCCGTGGGGGATTGCCATCGCCCTGCGCGAGCCGGATTTCTGGCACTATTTCTTCTGGGTCGAACACATTCAACGTTTCGCGATGGACGACGCCCAGCATAAAGCTCCGGTCTGGTACTACCTGCCTGTGTTAGTCGCGGGAACGCTTCCGTGGCTGGGACTCCTCCCCGGTTCACTGTGGGCGGGCTGGAAAAACCGCGATGCCGCACGCACTACCGGCTATTTGTTATGCTGGATCGTGATGCCTCTGCTCTTTTTCAGTATCGCCAGGGGAAAATTGCCAACCTATGTGCTTTCCTGTTTCGCACCGTTAGCCATCTTAATGGCGCATTACGGCCGACAGGCGGCCCAAAAAGAGAGCCGCGCGCTGCATGCCAATGCCTGGATTAACATCGCTTTTGGCGTTATCGGGATCATCGCGACCTTTATCGTCTCCCCCTGGGGACCGTTGAAGTCCCCCATCTGGGTACATATCGAACTGTACAAAGTCTTTTGTTCATGGGGAATCTTCGCTATCTGGACATTTTTTGGCTGGTATACCCTGGGTAACCCCCGCGCCACATGGATCTACTCTGCGTTGAGTCCACTGGGACTGGCAATATTCTTTGGTTTTTCGATCCCCGATCGGGTTATGGAATCGAAGCAACCGCAATTTTTCGTCGAGATGACCCGGGAGTCGCTGGCATCAAGTCGTTTCATTCTGACTGATGGCGTTGGTGTCGCTGCCGGTCTGGCCTGGAGTCTGAAGCGAGATGACATCATCATGTACGGGCAGAAAGGAGAGCTAAAATATGGTCTCCATTACCCGGATGCAAAAGGCCGTTTTGTTAGCCGCGCTGATTTTAATGACTGGCTCAGTCAACATCGTCAGGAGGGGAAAATTTCACTCGTGCTTTCCGTTTCAAGAGATGAAGACATCAAAGACCTTGCCATACCGCCTGCTGATAATATTGATAATCAGGGGCGTCTGGTGCTAATTCAGTACTATCCCAAATGATTTGGCCTGTCTTAGTGTTAGCCAGTTTGCTCAGCGTTGGCGGACAGTTATGCCAGAAGCAAGCAACCCGCCCTGTTCATTCGCGCGACCGAAAACGTCACATTGCCCTGTGGCTCGGTCTTGCGCTGGCCTGCCTCGGTTCGGCAATGGTGCTGTGGTTACTGGTTTTACAAACGATTCCCGTCGGCATTGCCTACCCGATGCTCAGTCTTAACTTTGTCTGGGTAACGCTGGCAGCCTGGAAAATTTGGCATGAGCCCGTCTCTGTTCGCCATTGGCTTGGCGTCGGGCTGATTATCACCGGCATTTTTTTGCTTGGGAGCGCGGTATAATGGGATTACTGTGGGGACTTCTCAGCGTCTTGATGACGTCGGCAGCCCAGTTGAGTCTTGGCTTTGCCATGGCGTCATTGCCGCCTATGCTGCATCCAGTCGCCTTCATCGCGGCGCTGTTTGCCGATCACGCCAGTACCATCGCGTTATTTTCCGGACTGCTGGGCTATCTGGCTTCCGTCTTTTGCTGGCATAACGCACTGCATCATCTCGAACTCAGTAAGGCCTACGCCTTACTGAGTCTCAGTTATATTCTCGTCTGGATTGCATCGATGGTGCTACCTGGAATGCAGGGCGCGTTCTCTCTGAAAGCGCTGCCAGGTGTTGCGTGCATTATGGCCGGGCTAATGATGATTTTTATACCCTCAGCACGCCGAACCTGACCCGTCACTTTTCATCATCAGACGCTTCCACTGTCTGAACCCACTCCAGCAGTGCGCGGCGAGAAATTTTGATGCCACCGGTTTTCAACGCTGACGGGAGTGTCAACCAGCGAACAGGTTGCTGAAAGCGCGCCAGTTTACCCTGAACCCACTCGGCGAGGTCCATGTTTTCAGCCTGAGCGTCATATTCAACCACCGCCACCGGACGATGGCCAAATTCGCGGTCTTCAACAGGCACCACAAAGGCCTGTAACACGTGGGGGTGCGCGGTGATCACACGCTCCACTTCTTCAGGCTGGATCCCCTCACCGCCGCTGAAAAACAGATTATCCAGACGCCCCGCAATCGTCAGCCTGCCGTTTTGCAACACACCGCGATCGCGAGTGGCAAACCAGCCCAGGTCATTGACTAACGGTATCAGTTGGCCGTTGCGCCAGTATCCTTCTGCCATGCTGGCGGCACGCAACCAGACCTCGTCATTGACGATCTTAACTTCCCGCCCCGGCAACGCCGAGCCAACATCGCCCAGTCCATCCGCCTCTTTCGCACACACCGTGGAAGCAAACTCGGTCAAACCGTAACCGCACCAGCAGCGAATTCCCTGCTCCTGTGCCTTTTCTGTCAGCTCAACCGGGATCGCCGCACCGCCTAACAGCACCGCTTTTAAGGTGACCGATGAACGGTTGGTAAGCAAACGCCAGAGTTGCGTCGGCACCAGAGAGGCGTGAGTACAGCCTGCCAGCATCTGCTCCAGCGGCTGTTTGTCGCGCACGGTCATTCGCGCGCCGGCAAACAGCCAACGCCATAAAATACCCTGACCAGAGACATGAAACAGCGGCAACGAGAGAAGCCAGTCATCGCCTTCCCCAAAAGGCATCAACGATAAAACACCCTCTGCACTGGCCAGATGCGCGTGACAACTGTGCACCGCCGCTTTGGGCAATCCCGTCGAGCCAGAAGTCAGCGTCATGGAACTCAGACGCTGCGGCTGCCATGTACAGGCATAACCGCTTTCCATTTCCTGCATCTGCAACGGAGTCAGCTCAGGAAAGCTATTGTCCCCGTCCAGCACCAGCGCAAAGCGCAAAGTGAGTTCAGGTAACAGAGCGTCCAACAGGGGTTGAGGCAGTTGCGGATTGACGGGCAGAATTCTCGCGCCGCATTGTAACAGGGCGAGCCAGGCCAACAGGGACTGCGGATGATTCCAGGCGCGTAGCATCACACCACGGCCTTCTTCCACGCCCTGGGCGGCAAACCCCGCCGCCAGGCGATCAATACGTGTACAGAGCGCGCGCCAGCTTAACACCTCGTCATTCAGGCGTAAGGCTGGCGCATCCCCCCGAACCTGCCGCCAGTACCGCCACGGCCAGTCAGGGAAGATCATAGCAGACGTTCCAGGGCATCAACGTCCACGCACGGCAGAGCACTTCCCGGCCAGGTACGCAACTGTTGAATTTGCATCAGGCTTAACGTATCCAGACCAGGAATCGTGTCTGGCGTCAGCCAGGCTGCAATGCGCGCCAGCTGCGTCAAACCCAGACTGGATTCGATGGAAGAGCTGATCACGGCGGTCAGTCCGAGCGCATGCGCTGCCTGAACCTGTTCGCGTACTTTTGCCAGACTGCCGGTCAAGGTCGGTTTGATCACCACCGCGCTGACGCCCTCTTCGGCCATAAAGGTAAAATCGGCCTCGCGCAGACTTTCGTCCCAGGCAATTGCAATGCCAGTTTCACGGGCAAACGCGCGGGAATCATCCCGGGTTTTGCACGGTTCTTCGAGAAAGGCAATGCGGGAACGGAAATCCGGGTTCACATATTTCGCAAACTGCTGCGCTTTCAGCGGTGTCCAGGCACGGTTGGCATCCAGGCGTAAATGCAGATCCGGAATCGCCTCCAGTAACAGATTAACGACCATGCCATCGCGGACAGCTTCGTAGAGACCGATTTTTACCTTCGCCACTTTTTCGCCAGGCATATCAGCAAGCTGGAGTACCAGATCATCAGGATCACCGGTACACAACGGCGCTGCACGGTAATCAGCCGTTTCGGGCAAGGTGCCTTCCAGCTCCGCCAGCGCACAGCTGGCGCCAAAGGCCACGGACGGCGTCTCCGGCAGCGAGGATACCCCCGCAAGCCAGTCGTTAACCCACGCTAACAGGACGGTCTGCGCCTCTTCCCAGGTTTCCTGGCTAAAGCCCGGCAGTGGGGAGATCTCCCCCCACCCTTCGCGCTCGCCGTCACGAAGACAGACATACAAACCGTCGCGAGTTTTTAACCGCCGATCGCGCAGAACCACCCCCGCGTCCATGGGGATCTGCCAGCGGTATACCTGCGCGCTACGCATTACGGATTCCGTTTGAATTTACTGAAATCAGGCTGACGTTTCTGGTTAAAGGCGTTACGGCCTTCCTGACCTTCTTCCGTCATATAGAACAGCATGGTGGCATTACCGGCCAGTTCCTGCAGACCCGCCTGACCATCACAGTCAGCGTTCAGCGCCGCTTTCAGGCAACGCAGCGCCATCGGGCTGTTTTGCAGCATTTCACGGCACCAGCGAACGGTCTCTTTTTCCAGATCCGCCAGCGGAACCACGGTGTTGACCAGGCCCATGTCCAGCGCCTGCTTCGCGTCGTACTGACGGCACAGGAACCAAATTTCACGCGCTTTTTTCTGACCGACAATACGAGCCATGTAAGACGCGCCCCAGCCGCCGTCGAAGGAACCGACTTTCGGGCCAGTCTGACCAAATACCGCGTTTTCCGCGGCGATAGTCAGGTCGCACATCATATGCAGTACGTGGCCGCCGCCGATGGAGTACCCAGCGACCATCGCCACAACCGGCTTCGGACAGGTACGGATCTGGCGCTGGAAGTCCAGCACGTTGAGATGATGGACGCCGGAGTCATCCTGATAGCCGCCGTAGTCGCCGCGAACTTTCTGATCGCCGCCTGCGCAAAACGCTTTGTCGCCAGCGCCGGTCAGAACAATCACGCCGATGTTGTCGTCATAACGCGCATCCGCCAGCGCCTGGATCATCTCTTTGACGGTCACAGGACGAAATGCGTTGCGTACCTGCGGACGGTTAATGGTGATTTTTGCGATACCATCGGTGGATTTCTCATAACGAATGTCAGTGTAGCCCTCGGAGCAATCATGCCATTCAACCGGTGCGTAAAGCATTGTTTCATCAGGGTAGATCATAGTGTGTCCTTTAGTCAGAGACGCAGAATCTGAGCCAGACTTTCCACCACGCCTGCGGGATTTTCCCGATGCGCGTTGTGTCCGGCATTACGAATCACATGGACAGGCACAGACAGTTCGCTCGCCAGTGCGCGAAATTTACTGTCCCGCTCGCCACATAAATAATAAAACGCAAATGTACGCGCATTAAGCGCATCACGTAAATCAGGTTGCACGCCAAGCGACGTTGCTTCCAGCATCGCCGCCAGCGTTTCGCCGTTGTTCTGGCTACGCAGTGCGACCAGTGCTTCTCGTTGCTGCGCGTTCAGCGAGGCAAAAACCGGCTGCAGATACCAGTCGTTAAAAACGTCACGCAGCGGTTCATGACGAAAACGTTCCGCCCAGCGACGATCAGAGCATCGGCGTGACTCTCGTTCAGCCTCGCGTTGCAATCCTGGATGACCGCCTTCAACGACCAGACCACACAGTCCGGGCATCCCCTGGCTCGCCGCCATCATCGCCACCCTGCCGCCCAGGGAGTATCCCACCAGCCAGTAGTTAAGTATGTTGTAACTCAGCAAGGTTTGGCGCAGCAACGCCATCACATCGCTAAACCCTTCCACACGCAGCGTTGCGGAACCGCCGTGCCCTGGCAAGTCAACATACAACCGCGAGCAGGTCTGAAACTGCTCGCCAACCGTTTGCCATTCACGACAATCGCCGGAAAACCCATGCAAAAAGACCAGCCAGGGCGAGCCCGGCTGACCCTTTACTGCGTGGGCATGCAGGGTCACAGGTGGCTGACCTGCGCTAATAACTGTTGCAGCGTTTGCGTACCGTCGGTGTCATTAACCACCAGCTCAATCACTGTCGCTGTCGGAGTTCGCCACGCGCCCGCCAGCGCGTCTTCCAGCTCAGCCCAGTTTTCCGGACGATGGTATTTCAAATTGAACATGGCCGCCGCATGGTCAAAATGGACGTTTTGCGGCATCAGATAAAAACGTTCGCGTTCGCTCTGCGGAGTGGGTAACAGTGAGAAAATTTGCCCACCATTATTGTTCACAACGATCAGCACGAATGGTGCGGAGACCTGACGCAATAACGCCAGCGCATTAAGATCGTAAAGCGCCGACAAGTCGCCCACAATCGCCAGCGTCGATTTCGCGCTCGCCCGCTGGACGCCCGCAGCCGTTGAGAGTAAGCCGTCAATCCCGCTCGCGCCCCGGTTACTGTATACCGGATACCCGGCAGGCAATTGCGACAGCGCATCAATCAGTCGCACCACCAGGCTGTTCCCCACGAACAGTTGCCCCTGTTCTGGCAAATATTCGCGGATTCGGTGAGCCAGTTGAGCCTCGCCAAAACTTTCGCGACGGGCAACCACCGCTTGCCATGCCTGCTCGGCCAGACGCGGGATCTCCACGCACCAGGGATTGCGTTTCTCGGCCGGGTGCAGATCCAGCCAGTCGGCAATTTTCGACACCAGCCGGCGCCCGCGATGGTGAGCTGGATCCAGACGGCCTTCGATATTGTCGATAATCCAGTACTCTTGCGGAGAGCAGCTGGCCTGCCATTGAAGAACACGTTTACCGGTCAGGCTACTGCCCAATTGCACGACAATTTGCGCCTGCTGTAGTTCGGTAACGGCCTTCGCATTAGCCAACCAGAGATCGGCACAAGGCAGCGGCTGTCCGGTTTGCGACAGCACATCGCCAATCAGCGGCCAGCCCAGCGTTTGCGCCCAAAGCGCGGCTTTCTTGCCCTCTTCCGCGCTCATCCGCCCGGCAACCACCACGCCGCGCTTTTGCCGCCAGAAGAACCAGTCACGCTGTTTTTCACTCTCCAGTCGACGCGCCTCGCGCAGCCAGGGCTTATCGTCCTGCCACCAGTCGCCAAGATGCTGCTGCCACTCAACGCCTGTATCGTCCATCTCGCCATACAGCGGCTCCGCAAAGGGACAGTTGATATGGACTGCCCCGGCATGTAACGAGGCAAGCGCATTATCAAGCGTAGAAACCAGCCAGCTTGCCGGAATATCCTGAGTCGGTCGCGGTAAAGAGAGTGTCTGCGAAGGATGTGAAGCAAACATCCCTGACTGGCGAATCGCCTGATTGGCGCCACAGTCGATCAATTCTGGCGGACGATCCGCCGTGAGCAAAATGAGTTTTTCACCGGTAAGTCCGGCTTCGATCAGCGCCGGATAGAGGTTAGCCACCGCCGTCCCGGAAGTAACGATCACCGCAACCGGCTGTTTACTGACCTTCGCCAGCCCCAATGCCAGGTGGCCCAGCCCACGCTCATCAAAGTGCGTGTGGTGGATAAAAGCAGGATTTTCCGCCGCCGCCAGCGTTAATGGCGTAGAACGAGAGCCAGGGGCAATGCATACATGCCTCACGCCGTGGCGGGTTAAAGCTTCCAGAATGACCGCCGCCCAGCGTCGGTTAAATGCGCTTACTGACATGAGATTGTCCGGTATCAATATTGCGACTAAGTATAGAGAATCGAAATAATGGATTTTTGATATGAGTCGGGAATGTGTAACTCATTACGCTTCCATCTGTAATAAAGTGCGCAACCCTGCCGCTTTATTGTTTATTTCTTGCCATTCTTGCTCAGGATCTGAGCCGCGCACAATCCCCGCGCCTGCGTACAACCTCACAATATTGGTGGTAATTTTCGCCGAACGGAGCGACACGCAAAATTCACTTTGCTTTAGCGACAAATAGCCCGCCGAACCCGCGTACCATTCACGCTCGAAGGGTTCATTTTGCTGAATAAATTGACGTGCCAGTTCGCGGGGAATGCCCGCGACCGCCGCCGTCGGCTGTAACTGGTGTAAACAGAGCGCGTCGTCCGGCTGATTGAGCGCCGTCCAGATGCAACGCCGCAAATGCTGAACTTTACGCAATCTGAGGACCTGTGGAGGGAGAACATCAAGCGTATGGGTGCAGTTTTGCAGTCGCTGACAGATATCTTCCACGACCAGCATATTTTCACGCTGATTTTTATCGTCCTTCATCAGCCACTCGCCCAGTTGCCAGGCACGGTGATCGTCGGGATGATTCGCCACCGTCCCGGCCAACGCTTCAGTACGAAGCGCCGTATCACGCCGCCGCCAGAGGCGTTCAGGCGAAGAGCCCAGGAAAGCGCTGTCGGCAGAGAATGCCATGAAAAAGTGGTAACAGTTCAGGTTCAGGCGGCGGCTTGAGGCCATCACCGCCGCGGCATTCACCGGACGAGAAAACTGCAAATCCGTCGCCCGTGCCAGCACCACTTTATCAAGCTGTTCCTGAGCGATAGTGCGGGTTGCGAGCTGGATTAAATTTACCCACCCGGTTTTATCCGGCGAGTGTTTTTCATCGGTTAGGATCAAATGCAGCGCTGGCAGCGATTTAATGCTCACCAGCGAGGAGAGAAAGCGAACCGCGCCTGCAGCATCTTCACGCAAGGAATGCTCGCTATAGAGATGCAGTCGCAACGTCGCCTTCCCGCTACAGCGCCGCCACTCCAGGCGCGGCAGCACCAGGTTCCCGCGCTGCGGCTCAAACGCGTTGAGTCCCCAGACTCGCAGATCGGCATGTTGCGCATGCAGGCGCAAAAACTGTTGCGCCAAATCCAGTGAGCGGAATGAGACCACCGCGCCGAGCACGGCGGCTTCTTCATCGCCATTGCGCTGCTGCCAGTAAAACTGCGGCCAGATGGGTTGGCTCGCCAGCCAGCTCAGGGCGTCAAACGCATCGTTTAGAGGAAAAGGAACGTCGAAAACACGAATTCCGGGTGCCGCTGGTATCTCTTGCGACAACTGACGCATCAGATTTTCCAGCGCTGTAGTAATTGAATGCACGCGGACCTCTCCCTGTTAAAAACCTCACATTATACGGGGTACTGCAAAGAAATTGCAGTACCTCAGTTTAGGGAGGAAATGCGATCCCGGTTACAAGACTGAATTTAACGTCGCGCCAGCAGTAATCCGAGCACCAGTCCAACTGCCGCCCCCGCGCCAATTCCCTGCCAGGGTTTTTCATGAACATAGTCATCAGCCAGGTAAACAGCTTGTTTTGCCCGGTAATAATAGCTGTCTGATGCGTGACTCACACGATTTTTGACCTCTTCCAGCGCGGCTTCCGCCCGCGCTTTGAGTTCAACATATTTCTGATCGGCTGGGTCGCCCGAGGAGCGCAGAACTTCTTCCAGCGTTTCGCTCAAAAGTTCGATGTCGTCATCGATACGTGAATTATAAGAATGAAATGACATTGTCTTCTCCCTTGCGATTAACGTATCCGCTAACTATAGACAACTGAGCCAGGTTACGCCTGTCCAGGCTCCCGCGCCATACCGATATGGGGAATACCGTCTTCGTCATAGACTCCGGTCACTGGGGTAAAGCCAAAACGCGCATAGAACGACTGTAGATGCGCCTGTGCCCCCAGATAAAATGCCTTTTCCGGCCAGTGGTTAACGCAAGAGGCTAACGTTTTAGCCATCAGCTGTTCACCCACTTTTGCGCCTCGCTGTGCTTCACTGACAATCACCCGGCCAATCACGACAGGCTCCAGTTCGTCATCACTTTTCAGAATCCTCGCATACGCGACCAGTTCATCGTTGTGCCACCCCAGAATATGGCGATTCTCTCCTACCAGATCGTCGCCATCGACATCCTGATAAGGGCACTGCTGTTCAACCACAAACACCGCGCAACGCAATTTGAGCAGCGCGTAAAGCGCGGTGACGGATAATTCAGAATGGTGAAGATCTTGCCAGTGGATCATTGTGCGCTCCTTTGTCGTATTCGCTTTATACTAGCCAGATTGAAGTTCAAACGTGTAATGGAATGATGGAACTCATTTTCTTAGGTACTTCTGCGGGCGTTCCTACACGCTCACGCAATGTGACGGCGACCTTACTGAATCTACAGCACCCTACGCAGGCTGGGCTATGGTTGTTTGACTGTGGCGAAGGTACGCAGCACCAGATGCTCAGTACCGCGTTTAATCCGGGTAAACTCGAACGCATCTTCATTAGCCATCTGCATGGCGATCACCTTTTTGGTTTACCAGGACTGTTGTGCAGTCGCTCAATGTCAGGCAACGCCCATCCTCTGACGCTTTATGGGCCACGTGGTTTGCGTGAATTCACTGAAACCGCATTACGCCTCAGCGGTTCCTGGACCGACTATCCGCTGGAGATTATTGAAATCACCGCCGGTGAGATTCTGGACGATGGTTTACGCAAAGTGACGGCGTATACGCTGGAACATCCGCTGGAATGCTACGGTTACCGTATTGAAGAGCACGACAAACCCGGCGCGCTGGATGCGAAAGCGTTAAAGGCGGCAGGCGTTAAGCCCGGTCCACACTTTCAGGATCTGAAGGCCGGAAAAAGCGTCGTGCTGGAAGATGGTCGATGGATCCACGGCGCGGAATTTCTCGCGCCGCCCGTTGCAGGAAAATCGGTGGCGATCTTCGGCGATACCTCGCCTTGTGCCGGCGCGTACGAACTGGCAAAAGGCGTGGATGTGATGGTGCATGAAACCACGCTGGATACGTCAATGGAAGAAAAAGCCAATAGCCGCGGGCACAGCTCAACCCGACAAGCCGCGCTGTTGGCGAAGGAGGCGCGCGTCGGTCGCCTGATCATTACCCACGTAAGTTCGCGTTACGATGAAAAAGGCTGTCAGCGACTGCTGGAAGAGTGTCAGGCGATCTTCCCTGCGACCGAACTGGCTTACGATTTCGCCGTTTTCACGGTTTAACGCTCCATTTTTTGCCCTCAGTGCCGATAACAGTGACAAGGCTGGTTTTCACATTGAGGACAGAATGGACAATTTCCAGAAAGATATTGATGACAGGGCGAACCTGACCCTGTCCAACCGTTTTGAATTGCTGCTGTTTCGTCTTGGTACATCAGTGCAGGAACAGAAATCAGAGCTTTTTGGCATCAACGTATTTAAGCTGCGCGAAATTGTTCCTATGCCGACGTTTACGCGCCCTGCCGGAATGAAAGCGCCTCTCTTAGGGATGGTCAACATTCGCGATCAGGTGATCCCGGTCATTGACCTTCCGGCCGTCGCCGGATGCAAACCCGAGACAGGGTTAAACATTCTGCTGATCACCGAATATGCCCGCAGTGTTCAGGCATTCGCCGTTGAGTCTGTCGAGAATATCATGCGTCTGGACTGGCAGCAGGTTCATACCGCCGAGAAAGCCGTCAACGGTCGCTATATCACCAGCATCGCCTGTCTGGATGACGACAAAGAAACCAACAACCTGGCGCTGGTGCTCGACGTTGAGCAGATCCTCTATGACATCGTACCGTCAAATCACGATCTGCGCGCCGCCAATCTGAAGACCAATAAGTTCAATATCACGCCAGGAGCGGTGGCCATCGTCGCAGAAGATTCGCGAGTGGCTCGCGCGATGCTCGAGAAAGGCTTAAATGCTATGGAAATTCCGCATCAGATGCATATCACCGGTAAAGATGCCTGGGAGAAGATCCAGCAACTGGCCAAAGAAGCCGAAGCGGAAGGTATACCGGTTAGCGAGAAAATAGCCCTTGTGTTGACCGACCTCGAAATGCCGGAGATGGACGGTTTTACCCTCACCCGCAAAATCAAAACCGACGAACGACTGAAGAAAATCCCGGTGGTTATCCACTCTTCGCTTTCCGGCAGCGCCAACGAAGACCATGTACGCAAAGTGAAAGCCGATGGCTATGTGGCAAAATTTGAAGTCAATGAGTTGTCATCGGTGATTCAGGAAGTGCTGGAGCGCGCGGCGCATCCGGCACTTCCTGATTGTTAGGAAAAATGGCAGGGACCTTTCCCTGCCGCTCTCTTAACGCGATAGCCCCTCTGCTAACCCCACCAGACGGATAAATTCAGCCCGATACCCCTGCGGATCGGAGCCTTTAGCTTGCTCGCCCCATTGCGCAATCTGCTGCCAGGACGTTTTCGCCAGCGTATCGGAACCACGCAGTTTTTGTCCGTAGGCCGCCACAGCGGAGAGAAAACGCATATCTGTAGATGCCATATCAAAACGGTTTTGTACCGTAGCTGCCATCACCGGCTGACTGATTAAACGGCTGTTTTCCGCCTGCGGCGTCTTATAACGCAGCTTTACCCACAGCAATTCACTCTCTTTACCGGTTGTGGCTTTCATCGGATCTTTGGCGTAGCGCAACGCATCAACTGATCCCTTTTGCCCCGCCAGCGTCAGCTCAAACAAAACCGTGACGTGTTTACCCGCTCCGATATCGCCAGCATCGACGGCATCGTTATTGAAGTCTTCATCGCGCAATTGGCGTTTTTCGTAGCCAATCTGACGATACTCAACTACCTGCTGCGGGTTAAATTCGATTTGTGCTTTGACGTCTTTGGCCACTGTCACCAGCGTCTGACCCATTTCCTGGTTCAACACCTTTTGCGCTTCGGATAAAGAGTCGAGGTAGCTGTAATTACCGTTCCCTACGTCAGCAATGTTTACCATCATCGCTTCATTAAAGTTGTCATCGCCGACGCCGAGTGTTGAGAGAGTAACGCCTGAATCACGCTCTTTTTTTACCAGCGCTTCAATGGCTTTCGGGTCGTCGATGCCAACGTTAAAGTCGCCATCCGTCGCCAGCAAGATGCGGTTGACGCCGCCTTTGATAAATCCTTTCTCAGCTTGCTGATACGCCATTTGCAACCCAGCACCACCGTTCGTGCTGCCATCTGCGTTCAGATCGTTCAAGGCATTGATAATGGTTTTTTTCTCAGCGCCGGACACCGCCGACAACAACACGTCGGACGAGCCTGCGTAGGTGACAATTGAGATGTGATCCTGTGGGCGCAAGTCATTAACCAGCATTTTTATAGCTGACTTCACCAGCGGCAGACGCTGGTCGAGCGCCATGGATCCCGACGTATCAATCAGGAAAACCAGGTTGGCAGGAGGGCGTGCACTGCTGGAGATTTCTTTTGCGGCAATATCCAGACGCAGTAACGTGTGCTGTTCATTCCACGGTGCTGGTGCAAGTTCATAATTGATGTTGAACGGTGAAGACTCACGGGAAGCGGTATTGGCAGAGACAGGTTTATCTGGCGGAAAATAGTTCACCATCTCCTCAACCCGCACCGCATCCGGAGGAGGTAACTGCCCCCCGTTGAGAAAACGCCGCACATTAGCGTAACTGCCCGTATCCACGTCCAGGCTGAACGTCGCCAGTGGTATTTGTGCAACCTGTTTGACGGGGTTGTCGTCGTAGTGAGTGTAATGAGCAGCAGCGTCCTGGGAGACTCTCCCATATAATAGCTCAGCAGGTGCTGCTGTATTCATATAATAAGCATGACTGGTTGGTGCCTGGCTACAACCACTCAACATCAGCCCCAAAATAGATACCTTGAATGCTTTATTCATTTATATACAAAATCCTTTTTTATTTAAACCAAACCTGGAAATAGACTATCGGTTACAACAAAAACCTTTCTTTAGAGAAAGAACTTAATAGATGATATCGTACCAAGGATTCAACTTATCAATTGTATCAAGATACAAAATCAACTCATGGAGGAAATGATGATATCGTTCTCAACGGGTGATGTAATCATCATTATGATGTATATTGCGTTAGCTTTTATTGTTCCAATAGCCTTTATCATCCCTTTTCTACTTAGAAGGAAGAGGGAGGAAAATGACAACGCGGGGTTTATCTCTTTAATTTATCTGGAGTTACCGATCGGCGTTACCGCCTTACTTCACACCATTTATTTTCATCACTATTTTGACAATGTGTTTGATTGTGTTTTCAATCTTATTCCGTACACCTTAATATTGTGGTTTGTGTATTTTTCACGACAGAAAACACCGTGGAGTTCAACTAAAATCCTGCGCACAGGTTGGTGTTTATTTGCCCTTACCTTCATCCTGCATACACTTTGTTTACTCCCAACGAAAAATACAGCAGATTATGATACCGCTGTAAATATAGCGTTAAGAAAAGGCGATGGTGCAGCATTAGATTCACTATGGAAGACGTGCCCTGAAGGAATTGACTCACTTTTATTCGATATGAAATTTAACTACAATGGTAATAACGATTTTGACTATCCCATCGCCTCATTTGAGAAAGTGCTTCAATGTAGCGACTATAAAAATGACTACACCAGCAATTATGCTATCAACGACTCTTTCCGCGACTCGACAAGCATCAATTTCTTAACTTTGTTGTACAGCAGAATAGACGCTAATAAAAAGAAAGAAATTCAGAGTGATAAAACCATCATAAATAACAGGTTAAGTAATTTAAGGCAATGCATGAGAGATGACGAGTGCAGCAAAATAAAAATCAAAATGCTTAATTTTTTGCTGAAGCTTGAGCCAAAATGGCAGGATGATTTAACGATTACGTTGAAAGACCTGCACAATGCGATCATGAATTCAAATAAAATAAGCATATCTTATTTTGAAAAATTCGTAAAACCTGAAAATGAAAATGATGTTATCGCGATGGCGGTTGTTTTCGGTGACAATCAAAGTGTCATATCAAAAATAAAAGATAAAAAACGCCTGCAATCGGTAATTGGCAAAGAATATGGTGATTTCGGTGATGATATAACGCTAGTGGAATTCATCATAAGAAATGGAACAGAACCAATGATAGATTTTATTATTAATGATTTAAACGTAGATGTGATCTGTTATTCATCTGCATCTACTATAAATTATAATAGCATCGTCTCATCGGAATATAATTATAAGTACAATAAACGTTTCGAAAACAGCACATGCACTCACCCGATCAAGTCATAAACGGAAGGTATGGGCCATAAAAAAACCGCCGATTTGAACTGCACCCCAAAAGTTGGACACCCAACGAAGTAATGTGCAGTTTTTTATGAGCAAGTATTCTCTCACTTTTAAGCTTAAGGTCGTCCGGCACTATCTTTCCGGGAAGGAAGGACAAAAAGCGACAGCAAGGCGTTTTGGTGTCGATCACAGCGCCGTTCGTAAGTGGTCTGCTGCCTGGAAGCTTCATGGTGAATCCGGGCTTACAACCCGGCATTTCACTTATTCTCCTGCATTTAAAGAGTCCGTTATCCTGCATATGCGTGAACACCGACTGTCTGTTCGCGAAGTCTGTGCAATATTCGCTATTCCGGCCTTCTCCACGGTTTGTCAGTGGGAACGCCTGTATGATGAAGGAGGATTCGAAGCCCTCACTACCAGCCGACGCAGGAAAAAAATGATGCCCTTTCCCCCTGAAAATGCGCCCGTGAACCCTTTGCAGACGCCCCTCAGTCCTGATGAACGTAAGGAGCTTGAACAACTGCGTGCTGAAGTGGCTTATCTAAAAAAGCTGCAGGCCTTACTCAGGGAAAAAAGCACGCCAGAACGCGGGATAAAGCGCAGGTTGTGAATGAGTTAAGGCTGCAGTTCCCTCTTGCGCACTTGTTAAAAGCGGCAGGACTGGCGAGAAGCACATTCTACTGGCAACTGAGCAGCAGTAAAAAACCGGACAAATATGCCGATGATAAACGCCGTATTTTAACGCTGTTCCACAAACATAAAGGCAGGTATGGATACAGGCGTATCACGCTGGCTTACCGCCGGGATGGACGTTTACTGAATCATAAAACGGTTCAGAGGTTAATGAAGGAACTGGACTTAACAAGCTGTATCAGAAGGAAAAAATATAACTCTTACAGGGGCAGGTACGGGAAAGTTGCAGGTAATGTGCTGAACCGGCGGTTCAGTGCGGATAAGCCAAATCAGAAGTGGGTAACAGATGTCACGGAATTTAATATCAACGGAGAAAAGCTGTATCTGTCCCCGGTACTGGACCTGTATAACGGGGAAATCGTTGCGTATCAGATGGAGCCCCGTCCTCTTCTGTCGATGGTGGATGACATGCTGACGAAGGCGATGTCGGTCCTGGATAAAGGGGAATGCCCGCTGCTTCACTCAGATCAGGGCTGGCAATATCAGATGGCGCACTATCAGAACAGGCTGAAGGAAGCGGGCCTGAAACAGAGCATGTCAAGAAAGGGAAACTGTTACGACAATGCGGTGATGGAGAGCTTCTTTGGCACGCTGAAATCTGAATGTTTTTATCTTACGGAAAACAGGAGTATCAGTGAGTTACGCATTGCCATCGATGAGTATATCCACTATTACAACCATGAAAGAATAAAACAGAAACTAAAAGGCCTGAGTCCGGTAGAGTACCGAACCCAGGCCCAGTTAGCCGCTTAATCTAAACCGTCCAATATTATGGGGTCAGTTCAGATTCGGCGGTTTTTTCGTTTCTGCGTTTTGCTTACATCAGCGGTGCGGCCAACTGCACGATGCTGATCAACGGCTGCGGGTAGACGCCGAGAATTAGCACCAGCAGCGCGGAAATCAGTACCACGATACCCCCCGCGCTGTACTGCCAGTTTGACGGCGCATCACGGTTAAGCTGCTGCGGTGCACTCAGGTAGAGGCTCACGGCAACGCGCAGGTAGTAGTACAAACCAATCGCGGAGCCAATCACCACGCCACCAACCAGCCACCACAGGTTAGCCTGCACACCGACGGCAAGGACGTAGAATTTACCGATAAAGCCCAGCGTCATCGGGATACCCGCCAGAGACAGCATCATCACTGTCAGCACAGCCGCGAGGATCGGACGATGCCAGAACAGACCACGGTAGGAGAACAGTGAATCCGCATCCGGACCACGGTACGGGCTGGACATCAGGCTCACCACGCCGAACGCGCCGAGGCTGCTGAACAGGTAACCGGCCAGGTAAACGCCAACCGCTTCCATCGACATCTCACCGCTCTGCAGGGCAATCAACGCCACCAGCAGATAACCCAGGTGAGAGATAGAAGAGTAACCGAGCAGACGTTTAATGTTGGTCTGGCTCAGCGCCATCAGGTTACCGAAGATGATGGAGGCAAAGGCAATCACGCCCAGCACCACACGTACCGCTTCGCTGTCGCCAACTGGTGCGTACAGGAACAGACGCATCACCACGCCGAAGATAGCGATCTTGCTCGCCGTCGCCAGGAAAGTGGAAACCGGCGCAGGCGCCCCCTGATAAACGTCTGGCGTCCACAGATGGAACGGCACCAGAGAGAGTTTAAAGCCAAGGCCGACAATCATCATGCCAAAGCCCGCCAGCAACAGCGGCTCGTTCAGCATCCCATCGCCGAGGCTCTTACCGAGCGCGACAAACGACAGGTTGCCAGACTGCGCGTACACCAGCGCCATACCAAACAGCAGGAATGAAGACGCTGCGGCAGACAGAATGGTGTATTTGATACTGGCTTCCAGCGAACGTTTCTGACGGAACGCGTAACCCACCAGGCCAAACAGCGGCAGAGAGATGAGTTCAATACCGAGGAACAACGCCGCCAGATGGTTAGCGTTAGCCAGCAAGATCCCGCCAAGGGCGGCAATCAACACCAGCAAGTAAAACTCTTCCCGGTTGTCGTCATAGCCTTCCAGCCACGGGTAGGCAAAGGTACAGGTGGCGAGGCTCGCCAGCAGTACCAACCCAGTGTAGAGCATGGCGAAACCGTCAACCCGCATCAGCGGCGTCACGTCCATCGCGCCTGCCTGGCCAACAAACCAAAGCGAAACCAGAGCAGCGTTAAGCCCAATGACCGACAGCGTGGCATTGAGGAAATGATTGCGTCGCCACGCAATGGAGAGCATCACAACCACCACCGTCAAGCCGACGATCAGCAGCGGTAGCAGCGCAATCAGGTGTTGTGGAGTTATTGTCATGGCGATTTACGGCCTTGTAGTAGTAACGGAATTAACAAACCACTGCTGGATGTTGCTCATCGCAGAATGCGAGGTATCCAGAATCGGCTGCGGATAGAAGCCAAGCAGTACCAGAAGCACAACCAGCAACAGGATGATAAACAGCTCGCGCAGCGACATCCCTGGCAGTTCAACACTGGCAATCTGGCTTTTCGCCTTACCGAAGTAAGCGCGATGCAGCATCGCCAGCGAGTAAACGGAGGCAAACACCAGACCAAAGGTCGAGATCACGGTGATAACCGGAACCACCTGGAAGCTGCCGAACAGAATCATAAATTCGCCGACGAAGTTACCGGTTCCCGGCATACCCAGCGTACAGACCGCGAAGAACATCGACAGTGCAGGCAACCATTTCATTTTGCCCCACAAACCACCCATCATACGCATATCACGGGTGTGCAGACGTTCGTACAACTGCCCACACAGAATGAAGAGGCCCGCAGCGGACAGACCGTGCGCGATCATCTGGATAACCGCCCCCTGGTACGCCAGTTGGTTGCCGGTGTAGATAGCAATTAGCACGAAGCCCATGTGCGAAACAGAGGTGTAAGCAATCAGACGTTTAATGTCGTACTGAGCGAACGCCATCCATGCGCCGTAGAAGATACCGATAACACCCAACCACATAGCGATTGGTGCGAACTCCGCAGACGCGTTCGGGAACAGCGGCAGGGAGAAACGCAGCAGACCGTAGGCCGCGGTTTTCAGCAAAATCCCCGCCAGGTCAACAGAACCTGCGGTCGGTGCCTGGGAGTGTGCGTCCGGCAACCAGCCGTGCAGTGGAACCACCGGCATTTTCACCGCGAAGGCGATGAAGAAGCCCAGCATCAGCAGATATTCCACACCGTGGGACATCGGAGTATTCAGCAGTTCTTCATAGTTGAAGGTCCAGACGCCGGTCGCATTGTAGTGAACAAACACCAGCGACAGGATGGCAATCAACATCACCAGACCACTCGCCTGGGTATAGATGAAGAACTTAGTGGCCGCCGTGATACGCGTTTTACCGTCAGAAGCTTTATGCCCCCACAACGCGATCAGGAAGTACATCGGCACCAGCATCATTTCCCAGAAGAAGAAGAACAGGAACATGTCGATGGCAAGGAACACGCCGATAACGCCGCCGAGGATCCACATCAGGTTCAGGTGGAAGAAGCCCTGGTATTTTTCAATTTCATTCCAGGAACACAATACCGCCAGAACACCCAGCAGACCGGTCAGCACCACCATCAGCAGTGACAGACCATCAATGGCCAGATGGATTGAGATGCCAAAGCGCGGGATCCACGGCAGCACGAACTCAGACTGCCACTGCGGAATGCCAGCGGATTGCGTCAGTGAATAGCCGCCCTGCAACCACAGTTGCAGACCAAGCGCCAGCGTCAGTCCCATGGTTACCAGCGCTATCCAGCGCGGCACCTTCACGCCAAAGCGTTCGGTCTGCCAACACAGGAAGCCACCGATAAAGGGAATCAATATTAGCCAGGGTAGTAACATGGCGATTTTTATTCCTTGTTAAAGTCCCAACAGGACCTGATTTTTACTTCTGATTGTCGGTTTGTTTGCCCGGTAGCGCACTGCGACCCGGGCCTACAGAATGGTAGGTCGGATAAGCGCAGCGCCATCCGCCCCCCACAAAACAATCAAACTCAACGCAATACCATCAACAGTGCCAGCACCACGACCGCACCAATACTCATGGACGCCACATACCAGCGCAGATAACCGTTCTCGCTGAACAGCAGGCCTTTACCTGCAAAGCGAGAAAGGATCGCCGGAATGTTCATCATTGCGTTCAGCGGGTCCCTTTTCAGCAACCAGGCGATACCCATGAACGGCTTCACGAACACCTTGTCGTACAACCAGTCGAAGCCCCAGGCGTTATACCACCAGGTGCCCAGCAGACGACCTGGGGCACTGTTGGCAATCGAGGTCACCAGAGTGCGTTTACCCAGCCACAGCCAGGCTGCCATCAGAATGCCCACAATCGCCACAACGCCAGAGGTAATTTCCAGGGTCATCACGCGGCCGTGCTCAAGCTCGGTTGTTGCCGGCAGTACACCCTGCAGTGGCGGCACAATCAGCGCGCCAACGAAGGTGGACAGGATCATCAGCACAATCAGCGGCAGATGATGGGTAATCCCCTTCCCTGCGTGAGCGTGAATTTGCTCTTTACCGTGGAACACGATGAAAATCATACGGAAGGTATACAGAGAGGTCATGAAAGCACCGACCAGACCTGCAACCATCAGATTGATATGACCATTCGCCATCGCACCGGCCAGAATCTCATCCTTACTGAAGAAGCCCGCAGTGATCAGCGGCAGAGCTGACAACGCCGCGCCACCGACCAGGAAGCAGAGATAAACCAGCGGAATGGATTTACGCAGGCCGCCCATCTTGAAGATGTTCTGTTCGTGATGGCAGGCCAGAATCACCGAACCGGATGCCAGGAACAGCAACGCTTTAAAGAAGGCGTGCGTCATCAGGTGGAAAATCGCCGCATCCCATGCCTGAACGCCCAGCGCCAGGAACATGTAGCCAATCTGGCTCATGGTGGAGTAAGCGAGTACACGTTTGATGTCGGTTTGCACCAGCGCGGCGAAACCGGCCAGCACCAGCGTAATCGCACCAACGATACCCACCAGATGCAGAATTTCCGGGGTCATCAGGAACAGGCCGTGAGTACGGGCAATCAGATAGACACCGGCGGTGACCATTGTCGCAGCGTGGATCAGCGCGGAGACAGGCGTTGGGCCCGCCATCGCGTCTGCCAGCCATGTCTGCAACGGCAACTGCGCAGATTTACCGACCGCGCCACCCAACAGCATCAGCGTCGCCCAGGTCAGCATGTTATTGCCTGCGGCGAAGTGCGCTGGCGCCAGTTCCACCATTTCGCGGAAGTTCAGGGTGCCCAGTTCGTTGTACAGAATGAACAGCGCAAAGGCGAGGAAGACGTCACCCACACGGGTTACGACAAACGCTTTCATCGCAGCAGCGCCATTCTTCGGATCGGTGTAGTAGAAACCGATCAGCAGATAGGAGCACAGGCCCACGCCTTCCCAACCGAGGTACATCAACAGCAGGTTGTCGGCCAGCACCAGGACAACCATGCTCGCGATAAACAGGTTGGTGTAAGCAAAGAAGCGAGAGTAGCCCTCTTCACCGCGCATATACCAGGACGCAAACATGTGGATCAGGAAGCCCACGCCGGTGACCACCGACAGCATGGTCAGGGAGAGACCATCCAGTACCAGGTTAACACCAATGTTGAAGTTACCGACCGACATCCAGGTCCACAGCGGGACGCTAAACGCTTGCTGACCGTTCGCGAAGAAGTCCATGCCGACCAACGCTGTCACCAGCGCCGCCAGACCAATGGAACCCACGCCCACGGTAGCGGAGAGGTTTTCCGACCAGCGACCGCGAGAGAACGCCAGTAGTACAAAGCCAATCAATGGCAGAATAATGGTTAAGGCAAGCATGTTCATCCACGCATCTCACTTACTGAATCGATGTTCAGGTTCTGGCGACGGCGATGCAGTTGCAGTAACAGCGCAAGTCCGATACTCGCTTCAGCAGCCGCAAGGCTGATGGCGAGGATATACATCACCTGACCATCGGTCTGGCCCCAGTAGCTACCGGCGACCACAAAGGCCAGCGCGGAAGCGTTAATCATGATTTCCAGACCGATCAGCATAAACAGCAGATTGCGGCGGATAACCAGACCGGTTAAGCCCAGAACGAATAAAATCGCAGCGAGGATCAGTCCATGTTGTAAGGGGATCATGCGTGCTCCTCCGTTTTTCTTTTCGCACGGTCTTCAGTGCGGTTGCTCAGCACTTCGCCTGCACGTTCTTCACGACCGACGTGGAAGGCTACAACCAGACCCGCCAGCAGCAGCATGGAAGCCAGTTCAACGGCCAGAACGTAAGGTCCGAACAGAGAGATGCCGACAGCTTTCGCGCTAACTGGCGTACCGTCGATACCCTGGTCATTAACACCCAGAATGGCGTACACAATAACCACCAGCATGATGGCCGACAGAATCGCCGGGCCAATCCATACCTGGGGTTTCAGCCATTGACGTTCCTGTTCGATTTCCGAACCGCCCAGGTTGAGCATCATCACCACGAACACGAACAGCACCATGATGGCGCCTGCGTAGACGATAATTTCCAGCGCACCCGCGAAGTAAGCCCCCAGCGAGAAAAACACCCCAGAAATCGCCAGCAGCGAAATAATCAGATACAGCAACGCATGCACCGGATTGGTGTGGGTGATCACTCGCAAGGTGGCGAGAATGGCTACCAGCCCACAGATATAAAAAGCGAACTCCATTGCCCCTCTCCTTACGGTAACAGGCTCTTGACGTCGATAGGCTTGGCTTCGTTCTCTGCTTCGCCCTTATCTTTGCCGTCGATTGCCATACCTGCCATCCGGTAGAAGCTATATTCCGGGTATTTACCCGGACCGGAGATCAGCAGATCCTCTTTCTCGTAAACCAGATCCTGGCGCTTGTACTCACCCAGTTCGAAATCTGGCGTGAGCTGAATTGCCGTTGTCGGACAGGCTTCTTCACACAGTCCACAAAAAATGCAGCGTGAGAAGTTAATGCGGAAAAACTCCGGATACCAACGACCATCTTTGGTCTCTGCTTTTTGCAGAGAGATACAGCCTACCGGGCAGGCTACCGCACACAAGTTACAGGCAACACAGCGTTCTTCACCGTCCGGGTCGCGCGTCAGTACGATACGGCCACGGAAACGGGGTGGTAGATAGACCGGTTCTTCCGGGTACATCTGCGTTTCGCGTTTGGCGAACGCATGCAGGCCGATCATCCAGATACTGCGTACCTGGGTGCCGAAGCCTACTAACAATTCTTTTAAGGTCATGGTCTTTTCGCCCCTTATTGCGCCTGCCAGAGAATGACAGCCGCCGTTACCAGCAAGTTGACAAGCGTCAGCGGCAGGCAGATCTTCCAGCCGAAGGACATCACCTGGTCATAACGAGGACGAGGTAATGACGCGCGAATCAAAATGAACATCATCATGAAGAATGCGGTTTTCAGCGCAAACCAGACGAATGGCGGTAAGAACGGGCCATGCCAGCCACCGAAGAACAGGGTTACCATCAGCGCAGAAATGGTGACGATACCGATGTACTCCCCCACGAAGAACAAACCGAACTTCATACCGGAATATTCAATGTGGTAACCATCTGCCAGTTCCTGCTCGGCTTCCGGTTGGTCAAATGGGTGACGGTGACACACCGCCACGCCCGCGATGGCGAAGGTGATAAAACCAAAGAACTGCGGGATAACGTTCCAGATATCAGCCTGGTTATTGACGATGTCGGTCATGTTAAATGAACCGGCTTGCGCCACCACGCCCATCAGGGAAAGTCCCAGGAACACTTCATAACTCAGGGTCTGCGCAGAGGCACGCATCGCACCCAGCAGCGAGTATTTGTTGTTACTCGACCAACCGGCAAACAGCACCGCGTAGACCGCCAGACCCGCCATCATCAGGAAGAACAGAATCCCGATGTTCAGATCCGCAACCACCCAACCCGGGCTTACTGGCACAATAGCAAAGGCCAGCAGCAGCGAGGTAAAAGCGATCATTGGCGCCAGCGTAAAGATGACGCGATCCGAGAATTTCGGGATCCAGTCTTCTTTAAAGAACATTTTGATCATGTCCGCGACCAGCTGGAGCGAACCGCCCCAGCCAACACGGTTTGGTCCATAACGGTTCTGGAACAGACCCAGCAGGCGACGTTCACCAAAGCTCATGAATGCTCCGCAGGTGACCACCACCAACAGGATCACCACCGCTTTGAGAATGCTCAGCAGGATCTCAATCAGATCCGGTGTAATCCAACTCATTGTTGTGCCTCCTGCAGATCCTCAAGACGCGCGCCCGCCAGCACCGGCGCAATGCCAGGCATACCCATCGGCAAACCAACCTGCCCTGCCGTCAAACCTTCAGCAATTTCAACCGGCAGCGTGACCGTGTTGCCATCATAACTAAAGGAGACACGCGTACCGGCATTCACGCCCAACTTCGCGGCATCGGCCGGGTTGAGTTTGATGTACGGCTGCGGCATACGGCTCTGGAAGACCGGAGAACGCTGTGACATCTCGTCGCTACCAAACAGATGGTAGTACGGCGCGATACGCCATTTACCCTCTTCTGCCTGGAAACCTGCCGGAACGGTCGTGAAGTACTCCAGACCGCCCTCAGACGCTTCGATCAGGCGAACGCCCGGATCGCCATGACGCAGTTTTCCGCCCACTTCAGCCTGGAATTTGTTCCATGCTTGCGGGGAGTTCCAACCTGGGGCCCAGGCAAATGGAATCTGCGAACGTGGTGCGCCCGGCTGGTTGTTCCCTTCCATCGAGAAGGCAAACATGGTGTCTTTGTCCTGCGGCTGACGCGGTTCGTGAACGCTAATGTTGGCACGCATCGCGGTACGACCGCTGTAACGGTGCGGCTCACGCGCCAGTTTCTGACCATTCACGCGGAACGTCGCGTCCGGCGCGGCATCTTTGATCCCCGCCAGTTGCGGCAGTGCGGCAATCGCGGCGTCGATGACGTGGTCAAGTTGCGTCCAGTCGACTTCACGGTTACGTACAGTACTGTGCAGCGAGTGCAGCCAGCGCCAGCTTTCCAGCATCACGGTATTGGCTTCGTAATACGCCGGGTCATACACCTGGAAGAAACGCTGTGCGCGGCCTTCGTTGTTGATAACCGTACCGTCGCTTTCAGCAAAGCTTGCTGCGGAGAGCACCAGGTGGGCACTGTCCATAATCGCTGTACGCTGATGATCAATCACCATCACCAACGGTGCTTTCGCCAGCGCAGCGTTAACGCGAATGGCCGAAGCATGGCGATGCAGATCGTTTTCCAGCACCACGACGGCGTCAGCACGACCGGTTTCCAGTTCGGTTAACGCATCGTCAAGCGTTCCACCGCCAATCATACCGAGGCCCATGCTGTTCACGGAACGGGCAATCATGGTGATACCAACGTCAGCGCCACGGCCTTTCAGTGCTTTTGCCACGTTGGCAGCCGCCTGAATCACTTCCGCGCTACCGGCATTGGTGCCGGAGATAATCAACGGTTTTTTCGCTCCGGCCAGTGCCTGAACGATCACATCAATTTTGTTTTGCAGTGAACGGTCTATTCCTTCCACCGCCGGTGCGCTGTTATCAAGCGCATGCGCAATAGCAAAACCTAAGCGAGCCTGATCTTCGACTGGCGCACGGTACGTCCACGCCGCAATATCATCCAGACGGGTGTTATCGACGTTAGTCACGAACAACGGATGCTTCGCACGTTGACCAATGTTAAGGATTGCCGCAATCTGCCAGTCAGCCACTTTCTGTGCTGCGGCCATTTCGCGAGCTTTCCCCTTCACTGCCTGACGCACAGCCAGCGCAACGCGTGCCCCGGTCTGCGTGATGTCTTCACCCAGCACCAGCACGGCGTCGTAAGATTCGATATCACGTAATGCAGGGGTATGAATGCCACCTTCCTGCAGCACTTTCAGCGCCAGTTGCAGACGTTCCTGCTCACCCTGGGCGATACCGGTGTAGAAGTTTTCCGCCCCTACCAGTTCACGCAGCGCGAAGTTGCTCTCTACGCTTGCGCGTGGAGAACCAATACCAATCACTTTCTTCGACTGACGCAGAATATCCGCAGCACCCTGCATCGCCTGCTCGGCGTTCAGCGAGATCAGATCATCACCACGGCGTTGAACCGGCTGACGTGGACGGTCTTTCAGGTTGACGTAACCATAGCCAAAACGACCACGGTCGCAGAGGAAGTAGTGGTTAACGGTGCCGTTATAGCGGTTTTCGATACGACGCAGTTCGCCGTAACGCTCACCCGGGCTGGTGTTACAGCCAATGGAACACTGTTGGCAGATGCTTGGCGCAAACTGCATGTCCCATTTACGGTTATAACGCTCGGAGTGCGTTTTATCGGTGAATACGCCGGTCGGGCAAATTTCGACCAGGTTGCCGGAGAATTCGCTTTCAAGCGTACCGTCTTCCGGGCGACCGAAATAGACGTTGTCGTGTGCGCCATAAACGCCCAGGTCGCCGCCATCAGCGTAATCTTTGTAGTAACGCACGCAGCGGTAGCAAGCGATGCAGCGGTTCATTTCGTGGGAGATGAACGGCCCTAAATCCTGATTGCGGTGAGTACGTTTGGTGAAACGATAGCGACGGAAGTTATGGCCAGTCATCACGGTCATATCCTGAAGATGGCAGTTACCGCCCTCTTCACACACCGGGCAGTCGTGCGGGTGGTTAGTCATCAACCACTCGACCACGCTTTCACGGAACTGTTTCGCTTCTTCGTCATCAATAGAGATAAAGGTGCCTTCGGTAGCCGGTGTCATACAAGACATCACCAGGCGACCACGCGTGTCTTCCGCGTTTTGATATTGCTTCACCGCACACTGGCGGCAAGCACCGACGCTTCCCAGCGCCGGATGCCAGCAAAAGTACGGAATATCAAGGCCGAGGGACAGACATGCCTGTAACAGGTTGTCTGAGCCATTGACCTCATATTCTTTGCCGTCTACATGAATCGTAGCCATAGTCAGCATGCTTCCAGTTGGCTCAGTCTAGACTGAGCATTAATCGAAATTCTTTTTCCGCTTTATCCTTCAAGCTGCCTCTGCGTTGGCTTCCCTCGTTCACCCCAGTCACTTACTTCAGTAAGCTCAGGGGATTCTCTCGGTCGCCGCCTTGACGCATCTTGAATGATTTCGCGTAAGACGTTTACCAGCGCTCTTTCAGCAGGTTCGGCTGAATACCACCAATCGAGTGGGTATTACTGAACGGTTGCTTGATGCCGGCTTCGAATTCTTCGCGGAAATATTTAATGGCGCTCTGCAAAGGTTCAACCGCACCTGGCGCGTGCGCACAGAAGGTTTTCCCCGGGCCGAGGAAACGACACAGTTGTTCAAGTGTCTCGATATCCCCCGGCTGGCCTTCGCCACGCTCCAGCGCACGCAGAATTTTTACGCTCCACGGCAGACCGTCGCGGCACGGCGTACACCAGCCACACGATTCACGGGCAAAGAACTCTTCCAGGTTACGCACCAGAGGCACCATCCCGATCTCATGGTCAACCGCCATCGCCAGCGCGGTTCCCAAACGGCTGCCCGCTTTCCCGATGCTTTCGAACTCCATCGGCAGGTCAAGGTGCGCTTCGGTCAGGAAATCGGTACCTGCGCCGCCTGGCTGCCAGGCTTTGAACTTCAGACCATCGCGCATACCGCCGGCGTAATCTTCGAGGATCTCACGCGCGGTGGTGCCAAACGGTAACTCCCACAGACCCGGATTCTTCACGCGACCGGAGAAGCCCATCAGCTTGGTGCCCGCATCTTTGCTCTTCGAAATGTTCTGATACCACTCGACGCCGTTATCGAGGATTGCCGGGACGTTACACAACGTTTCGACGTTGTTGACGCAGGTCGGTTTGCCCCATGCGCCAGAGCTTGCCGGGAACGGCGGCTTGGAGCGTGGGTTAGCGCGACGACCTTCGAGGGAGTTGATAAGCGCAGTTTCTTCACCGCAGATATAACGCCCTGCCCCGGTATGGACAAACAGCTCGAAGTCGAAGCCGGTGCCCATGATGTTTTTGCCAAGCCAACCCGCCTCGGTCGCTTCGGCAATGGCGCGGCGCAGATTCACTGCCGCTTCAATGTATTCACCGCGCAGGAAGATGTAACCCCGGTACGCTTTCAGCGCAAACGCAGAGATCAACATACCTTCCACCAGCAGGTGCGGCAGTTGTTCCATCAGCAGACGGTCTTTATAGGTACCCGGCTCCATTTCATCGGCGTTACACAGCAGGTAACGGATGTTCATGGATTCGTCTTTCGGCATCAGGCTCCACTTCAAACCCGTGGAAAAGCCTGCGCCGCCGCGCCCTTTCAGGCCAGCGTCTTTAACCTGGTTGACAATCTCATCCGGAGAGAGACCGCTCAGCGCTTTACGCGCCCCTTCATAACCGTTTTTGGCACGGTATTCGTCCAGCCATACCGGCTGGTTGTCATCGCGCAGACGCCAGGTCAGCGGATGCGTTTCGGGAGTACGGATAATGTTTTTCATTTATACCGCTCCAGTAATTCAGGAATGCCTTCCGGGGTCAGGTGAGCATGCGTATCGTCATCGATCATCATGTTCGGCCCTTTGTCACAGTTCCCCAGACAGCAGGTCGGCAGTAGCGTAAAGCGGCCGTCAAAGGTCGTCTGTCCCGGCTTGATATTGAGCTTTTTCTCAAGCGCAGCCTGAATCCCCTGGTAGCCGTTGATATGGCACACCACGCTGTCGCAATAGCGGATCACATGGCGACCAACCGGCTGGCGGAAGATCTGGCTGTAGAACGTTGCAACGCCTTCGACGTCGCTGGCCGGAATACCCAGTACGTCAGCGATCGCATAGATCGCGCCATCCGGCACCCAGCCACGCTGCTTCTGAACGATTTTCAGCGCTTCAATGGACGCCGCACGCGGGTCTTCGTAGTGGTGCTTCTCGTGCTCAATGGCTTCACGCTCTGCCGCACTCAGCTCAAAAGCCTCGGTTTGTGGTTGTTGATTCTCGTGCATAATTAGCGGTCCACATCTGACATAACAAAATCGATACTACCCAGATGGACGATCAGGTCGGACACCAGGCTGCCGCGAACCGCGACCGGGATCTGCTGCAGGTGCGCATAGCTCGGGGTACGGATACGCGTACGGTAGCTCATGGTGCTGCCATCGCTGGTCAGGTAGTAACTGTTAATACCCTTGGTCGCTTCCACCATCTGGAAGGACTCGTTCGCCGGCATCACCGGTCCCCACGACACTTGCAGGAAGTGAGTGATCAGGGTTTCGATATGTTGTAGCGTGCGCTCTTTCGGCGGCGGCGTCGTCAGCGGGTGATCCGCTTTGAACGGGCCTTCCGGCATGTTATTGAGGCACTGCTCAAGGATGCGCAGACTCTGACGCAACTCTTCTACTTTCAACATGACGCGGGTGTAGCAGTCGGAAACACCGCCGCCAACCGGTACTTCAAAGTCGAAGTTTTCGTAGCCAGAGTACGGACGTGATTTACGCACGTCGAAGTCAATCCCGGTCGCGCGCAACGCGGCCCCCGTACAGCCCCAGTCCAGCGCTTCTTTCTTACCGTAAGCGGCAACGCCCTGTGAACGGCCTTTCAGGATGGTGTTACGCAGCGCGGCTTTCTCATAGGAATCCAGACGCTTCGGCATCCAGTCGAGGAAGTCACGCAGCAGTTTGTCCCAACCGCGCGGCAGGTCGTGGGCAACACCGCCGATACGGAACCAGGCCGGGTGCATACGGTAACCGGTGATCGCTTCTACCACGTCGTAGATTTTCTGACGGTCGGTAAAGGCAAAGAACACAGGGGTCATTGCGCCGACGTCCTGAATAAACGTCGAGATGTACAGCAGGTGACTGTTGATGCGGAACAGCTCGGAAAGCATCACGCGGATTACGTTGACGCGATCCGGCACGGTGATACCCGCCAGTTTTTCAACGGCCAGCACGTAGGGCATTTCGTTGACACAGCCGCCGAGATACTCGATTCGGTCAGTGTACGGAATGTAACTGTGCCAGGACTGACGTTCGCCCATCTTCTCGGCGCCACGATGGTGGTAACCGATATCCGGTACGCAGTCTACGATCTCTTCGCCGTCAAGCTGAAGCACAATACGGAATGCACCGTGGGAAGACGGGTGGTTCGGACCGAGGTTGAGGAACATGAAGTCCTCGTTATCGGTACCGCGAGTCATTCCCCAATCTTCTGGCTTAAAGGTCAGCGCTTCCATTTCCAGATCCTGCTTGGCTTTGGTCAGCTCAAACGGGTCGAATTCGGTCGCACGCGCTGGGTAGTCTTTACGCAGCGGATGGCCCTGCCAGGTATGCGGCATCAGCAGTCGCGTCAGGTGCGGGTGGCCTTCGATATCAATACCAAACATTTCCCAGGTTTCACGCTCATACCAGTTAGCGTTAGGGAACAGTTTGGTGAAGGTCGGCACACGCAGGTCGTTTTCAGACAACGCCACCTTGAGCATGATGTCGCGATTGCGTTCAATGGAAATCAGGTGATAGAAAACGGAAAAATCCGCGGCGGGTAACCCGTCACGGTGTGTACGCAGACGCTCGTCCATGCCGTGTAAGTCAAACAGCATGACGTAGGGTTTTGGCAATCTCTTTAAGAAATCGCCAACTTCCAGCAATTGTTCTCGTTTAACCCAAACAACGGGTACTCCGGTGCGGGTCGCCTGAACGGTAAAGGCATCCGGCCCAAAACGGTTGCGCAGCTCGCCAATGACCGGGTCATCCAGATGGTCCCGGGTTTGCCATGCGGCTTCTTGCGCGGTTAAGTCGGTCATATTGTTCACCATTGCAAATGGTCCGTGGTGGTCGGCAGGGCTTCGCGCTATTTATGTAGTGATGAGCGAAGTGAAGTACAGCTGCCGACAGGCGCAAATTAAATCTCGTCTGGTGTACGAAGATTCGTTACTGCAATGCGTTCGCCGCGTTTACGCTCGCGCTCTGACTGCATATTGGCGCGATAAACGCCCTGATCGCCAACCACCCATGAGAGCGGACGACGTTCTTTGCCAATCGAATCCTGCAGCAGCATCAGCGCCTGCATGTACGCTTCCGGGCGCGGCGGGCATCCCGGGATGTACACATCCACCGGGATAAACTTATCTACACCCTGAACCACCGAGTAAATATCATACATACCGCCAGAGTTGGCACATGCGCCCATGGAGATAACCCACTTTGGCTCCAGCATCTGGTCATAAAGACGCTGAATGACCGGCGCCATTTTGGTGAAGCAGGTTCCCGCAACCACCATCAGGTCAGCCTGGCGCGGCGAAGCACGCAGTACTTCCGCACCAAAGCGCGCCACGTCATGCACGGCGGTGAACGAGGTCACCATCTCTACGTAGCAGCAGGAAAGGCCGAAGTTGTACGGCCAAATTGAGTTCTTACGGCCCCAGTTAACCATGTCATGCAGTTTGCCCATGAACACGTTTTTGTTAACTTCTTGCTCCAGGGGGTCGGTTACGATCTCCTGTTTTTGCAGGGGGTAACGGTCATTCTCACCGTTAGGATCTATGCGGGTGAGCGTATAATCCATCTTAATGCCTCGCGGTTAGCGTTGACGATTAGCGATACTGTTCGTTTCCGGGTTCATACGCTCGCGGCGTGAACGCGCGGGCGTCCAGTCCAGCGCGCCAATACGCACCAGATAAACCAGACCTGCCAGTAACACAAAAATAAAAATTGCAGCTTCCACAAAGCCAATCCAACCGCTTTCGCGGATAGAAGTTGACCATGCGAACAGATACAGCGCTTCAACGTCGAAGATAACGAAGAACATGGCTACCAGATAAAACTTGGCAGACAGGCGTAAGCGGGCGGAGCCAACTGAGTCAATACCTGATTCAAACGGAACGTTTTTCGACCTCGCGCGCGCGCGACCGCCTAAAAACCAACCGCCGACGAGCATCAGGCAGCACAGTCCAATGGCAACAATAAGAAAGATAGCGAATGCCCAGTGATGAGCGATGATTTCAGTGGATGTTGACATACTCATTGCTTACTCATCAAAAGTAGCGCCAAATTCTCTGCTCTTTTCGGCAGATGAACGCCACATCGATTCATGGGGAGGAATAAAAAAAACCCTACAATAACTGTAGAAAATGATTAAACAGCTAATTGATGTGGTTTTTTACTCCTTTCTATAACCTTTTGTCAACTTTAACAAAAGTTACCTCACATTAATTTACATCAAAACAACAAAGTTAACATTTAATGCCCTTATGACTGGCTTCGATCGCATCGTCAGTCGGCTTTAACTTTGTTGAATCGTGTCCGTTGTGAGGTTAAAGAGATAATGCGCCTCTATTTTGACAGGATTTCGTGCAGATGCCTCCCCCTAAATAGGAGTATTTTCTTGATCTGTGACACGCTTTTGTTAATCCACCCTAAAAAACAGCAACAATTTCTCTAGTTTTTTAACATTGGCAGAAACTCAAGCCTCAGATGTGCGTTTTATGCGCAATACTGAAAATTAATCTTTACTCACTGATTTAATAAAACTTTTTCTCACCCGTAAATACCATTTCACGCACTTTGTACAAAAAAAGAACCGCTGAGTGATTTTTCATCATCAGCGGTTCTTTTTTACACTTACATTTAATCACGTTTTTGGCTGGCGCGTTACCCGAAGTCACCTTCAACCATCAGAGAATCATCTCCCCCTTCCGGGGTAAATTGCGAGTACTGCCAGGGATTCTGATAGCTGTCCATCGCCTGGTAGATAATCTGCGCGAGTTCGTTCTGACTGGCCGGATCTCGACACAGCAAATATTCTGTGTCAGGTAACGGCGGCAGTCCATCTACAGCGCTCAACACGCGTAGATCCGGGCTCATCATCTCGACTGGACGCGCGGTTATCCCTAATCCAGCCTTCACCGCCGCGCGGACTGCCGGTAGCGTCGACGCAACATACGCCAGACGCCACGGGATGTTCGCCGCATTTAATGTTGCCAGCACGATGTCACGAAACGGACTGGGATCATCCAGCAACACTAACGGAATCGGCTCGCCTTTTTGCAGCACATACTCTGCGGCACAATACCAGTGAGTGGGCGATGTGCGCAGGTTAAGGCAGTCGAAAGCGCCAGGTCGATTGGTGGTCACAATCAGATCCACTTCCTGCGACTTCAGCATATCGACCATAAAAGCGTTACGCTTCACCCTGACGTCAAGTGCAAGTTTCGGATAAACCGAACTGATGCGATTGAGTAAAAAAGGCAGTATCGTATCGGCTGATTCATCGGAAGCGCCGATTGTTAATACCCCCTGAAGATTACTGAACATTAATGATGAACAGGCTTCATCATTAAAACGCAGAATTTTTCGGGCATATCCCAGAAGTTGGATACCGTGTTCAGTCAAAAGCTTGTTACGACCATGTCGGGCGAACAATTCCTTTCCTACGAGCTGCTCAAGGCGTTGCATTTGCTGACTTACCGCAGACTGAGTACGGCATACAGCCGCAGCCGCAGCCGCGAAGGTGTTCAGATCCGCAACAGCAACAAACGTTCTCAGCAGATCGAGGTCGAGATTAATGATCGGACGATTTGCATTTATCATAATTTTTCACTTACTGGCGGCTCATACTGAGCTGAGCGGGCTAATGCTGTGTATTCGGAAACAAACAATTCCATTTGTAATGTCCCTCCCTGGCAGTATCACTCTGATGTCACTGAGCAAAGTAAGAGTGAATATCACGTCGCTGACAACATGACTTCCCTCTCCGATATACACTTAAATATATATCGTTAAAAAGCGTCTTATCTATTAGATGCTCGTGCTTTCTTACTAATGGTAAACGTGTAAGCATGGTAAATGTTAGAATAGTCAACGCACTCCCGCAGTACACAAAAAAAGCAAGTTGCGCAATGAGTTAGTTATAAAAACATCCCCTGTCTAATAGCAGATATCATAACCTTAGAGCCATTTTTCATGGTCATCTTACCCTAAATCCGCATTATTTATAAGTCTTAATGCGATTAATCTGATGCAAAGTTATGTTATGCTGATCAAAGTATTCTTTATTATTAATGCCTTCAGTAAATGCTTTTTAAATATTAAATAATAATTAATTAATAAACACAGTATTCATTAATTCTACTTAACAATAGATTCACACCCTTAAGTTCACCGAACACATTTATAACAGCCACCTGCGGCAAGCTTTCAGTATTTACGAAATATGTCCCTGCAGGAGGTCCTGATAGAACACTGGTCGATACAAAAATAGATTATTTTTTAACAACACAAAACACCCACAAATGCACCAATGAATAGGATTATATCATACCAAACACACAGACAAACGAACATACAACCAATAAATTAGCATCGATAAAGTCATTAACCGCACATTCACGCCCCCAAAACTGACAAAATCTTCTACTGCAGACCCTTCAAAACTCACCGTCGTGGGAGTACATTGTTCCGTGCTGACTTCCACGGCAGGGAGTGGCGATAACAGCTAAAAGGTTAAGGTTCATGTCCCCTATTGAAAAATCCAGCAAATTAGATAACGTCTGTTACGACATCCGCGGCCCGGTTCTGAAAGAAGCAAAACGTCTGGAAGAAGAAGGCAATAAAGTTCTGAAACTGAACATTGGCAATCCAGCGCCTTTTGGATTTGAAGCGCCCGATGAGATTCTGGTTGATGTCATCCGTAATTTGCCAACGGCGCAAGGATATTGCGACTCAAAAGGTCTGTACTCTGCCCGTAAAGCGATTATGCAGCATTACCAGGCTCGTGGAATACGCGATGTCACCGTAGAAGATATCTATATTGGTAACGGCGTATCTGAGCTTATCGTTCAGGCAATGCAAGCGTTGCTGAATAGCGGAGATGAAATGCTGGTGCCAGCGCCGGATTATCCGTTGTGGACGGCCGCCGTTTCGCTTTCAAGTGGCAAAGCAGTACACTACCTTTGTGATGAGTCTTCTGACTGGTTCCCGGATCTTGATGATATTCGCGCCAAAATTACTCCGCGCACCCGTGGTATTGTCATCATCAACCCCAACAACCCCACTGGCGCTGTGTATTCCAAAGAGCTGCTGATGGAAATTGTTGAGATTGCTCGCCAGCATAATCTCATCATTTTTGCCGACGAAATTTACGACAAAATTCTCTACGATGACGCCGAACATCATTCCATCGCTGCACTGGCGCCGGATCTGCTGACGATCACCTTTAACGGCTTGTCTAAAACCTATCGTGTGGCTGGATTCCGCCAGGGCTGGATGGTTCTGAACGGGCCGAAGAAACACGCGAAGGGGTATATCGAAGGCCTGGAGATGCTGGCGTCAATGCGTCTGTGTGCAAACGTACCAGCGCAGCACGCGATTCAAACGGCATTAGGCGGATACCAGAGCATTAGCGAATTTATCATGCCTGGCGGCCGACTTTACGAACAGCGTAACCGTGCATGGGAATTGATTAATGATATTCCCGGTGTTTCCTGCGTGAAACCGCGTGGCGCACTGTATATGTTCCCCAAAATTGATGCAAAACGCTTTAATATTCATGACGATCAGAAGATGGTGCTCGATTTCCTGTTACAGGAAAAAGTGCTACTGGTTCAGGGTAGCGCGTTCAACTGGCCATGGCCGGACCACTTCCGCATCGTGACGCTGCCACGTATTGACGACATTGAGATGTCGCTCAGTAAGTTTGAGCGTTTCCTGTCAGGTTATCACCAGGCTTAAGGCCACCGTCTGAAATTGGCTGCCGGTATTTGCATCCGGCAGCTTTCTCTGCGCAAAATAACCTCCAGGTTGTCATGATGAAAAGGTCACTATGAAGCAGAGCCATTTTTTTGCCCACCTCTCCCGCCTCAAACTCATTAACCGCTGGCCGCTGATGCGTAATGTACGCACCGAAAACGTCTCCGAACACAGCCTGCAGGTTGCCATGGTCGCTCATGCGCTGGCAGCGATTAAAAATCGTAAATTTGCAGGTCAGGTCAATGCGGAACGTATTGCTCTGTTAGCAATGTATCACGATGCCTCTGAAGTCCTGACGGGCGATCTGCCTACTCCGGTCAAATACTTTAATTCACAGATTGCGCAGGAATACAAAGCCATTGAGAAGATCGCTCAGCAGAAACTGGTCGATATGGTGCCTGAGGAACTACGCGATATTTTCGCGCCGCTGATTGATGAGCAAACCTACAGCGAAGAAGAAAAATCGATTGTTAAACAGGCCGATGCGCTGTGCGCTTATCTGAAGTGTCTGGAAGAGTTGTCAGCGGGCAACAATGAATTTTTACTGGCAAAAGCGCGTCTGGAAAAAACACTGGAATCGCGCCGTAGCGAAGAAATGGACTATTTTATGGAAGTCTTCGTGCCAAGCTTCCACTTATCTCTGGATGAGATTAGCCAGGACTCCCCTTTGTAAGCGTTGCCGGAGGACGGCGTAAACGTCTTAACCGGCCTATGAGACAGTTCTCATTTCAGGCCGGATAAGCGGCTAACGCCATCCGGCAACGCGACACAAAATCAGAACGGAAACAGCATCGGTATCATGACCACACATACCACCATCACGATGACGGTGAACGGCACACCCAGTTTCACAAAGTCACTGAAGCTGTAGTTCCCCGGTCCCAGAACCAGCGTATTGACTGGCGACGATACCGGCGTCATGAAGGCCGCTGATGCCGCCATCGCGATCACCATGGCAAAAGGATACGGCGAAACGCCCATCGACTTCGCCGCCGCCAGCGCAATGGGTGCCATCAGCACGGCCGTCGCCGTATTAGAAATAAATAATCCAATGCTGGCACACATCACAAACAGGCAGGCCAACATCATATACGGACCGTAACCACCTCCAACGTCCATCAATCCTTTCACCACCAGATCGACACCGCCGGTTTTTTGCAGCGCCAGCGCAAAAGGCATCATGCCGACAATCAGAATGATGCTCGGCCAGTGAATGGCTTTATAGGCGCTTTCTGCGTCAATGCAGCGGAATTTACCCATCAACAGACAGGCGATAATGGCGGCGACGGGGTTAGGGATTTCATCTGTCAGCATCAGGGCTACCATCAGCACCAGACAAAAAATCGCGTGCGGCGCCTGGCTGTGTGCGGGTGAAGCCTCACTGACCTCCTCCGGCATGTTGAGAACCACAAAATCGCGCCCCTGCTGCGCCAGCAGGCTTATCTGTTTCCAGTTTCCCACCACCAGAATAATATCGCCCATCAGCAACGGTTCATCGACAACCGCCCCTTCCATCGCAACGCCATCACGTTTCAGCCCCACAACATTCAGGCCGTGACGTGTACGAAAGGCCATTTCTCGTACTGATTTGCCAATTAACTCTGATTCAGGGATCAACGAAATTTCTGCCATCCCGACATCCAGCGCCTGATCGGAAAAATACTCCCCACGCAGCACCATCGGCTCCAGCAATTGTTCGCTGCAAAACTGGCGGAGATCCACCTCAGCAGCCGACATATCGATCAGTAACACGTCGCGGGCGCGAAATTCTGAGACACCATTAACATTGACAATCACTCGACGAAAACGCCGCCAGCGCTCCACGCCAATGACGTTTGCGCCGTAACGCTCGCGCAATTTCAGATCGTCCAGACGCTGCCCCACCAGCGGAGAACCCGGGCGAATAGCAAGGCGGCGGGCGCGTCCTGCCAGGCGATACTCTTTGATTAAATCGCGGAAGGTACGCCGCTTCCACCCCTCACGTTGCTGCCCCGGCGTATCGCCTTTGAGCATGAAACGCATCAGCAGCATATAGATGATCCCAAGAACCAAGACCACCAGGCCAATCGGCGTCACGCTAAAGAAGTTAAAGCCGCGTAGCCCTTCGCGCAGCAATTCGCTGTTGACCACCAGGTTGGGGGGGGTAGCAACCAGCGTCATCATCCCACTAATAAGCCCGGCAAAACTGAGCGGCATCATCAAACGCGAAGACGACGTCTGCATACGCATTGACACGCTTAATACCACGGGAATGAAGATAGCAACGACACCCGTTGAGCTCATAAACGCGCCCAGACCGGCCACGGTGATCATCAGCAGCACCAGCATTTTGACTTCACTGCTACCGGCCATTTTTACCAGCCAGGTTCCCATGACGGTTGCCACGCCAGTGCGCACCAAACCATCACCGATAATAAATAGCGCGGCGATCAGGATAACGTTAGGGTCGCTAAAACCAGAAAACGCCTCTGTGATGCTCAGCGTTCCACTCAGAATAAAAGCCACGATGACCAGCAAAGCAACCGCGTCCATACGCACTTTGCCCGTCGCAAACAGAATAACGGCGATTGCCAGTAAGGAGAGAACCCATATCAATTCACCGTTCACAACATATCCTTGTGTAATGAGGGGTATCGACTGATTCTGCCATAAAAAAGCCCCGATTGGGCGGGGCTAAATCATGATCAGGTATGTCTGAGAACCACGACATTTCCGTTGGGTTGTTTGGTCACGGAAATCTGTTCAAGACTCTTCAGGGAAAAATCAACATCATCAAGACATGAAGCCGTTTCCGGCGCATTCACCGCTATAACATGACATCCCGCGGCAAGGCCGGAAAGGATCCCGGCCGGCGCATCTTCAACCACGGTACATTCATGCGGCGAAAGTCCGAGCAACTGTGCGCCCAGCAGGTACGCATCAGGTTCCGGTTTGCCTCTTTTGACCCGCTCGGCCGTGACAAAGACTTCCGGGACAGGAAGTCCCGCCGCCTTATGACGAGCACGCGCGACCGGCATGGAGCCTGACGTGACAATCGCCCAAGGGATCCCGGCTTTGTTGAGGTGATTCAGCAATGCAACCGCGCCAGGCAGAGCGACGATTCCGGCGGTATCGGTGGCCTCTATTTGTTCCAGACGTGAGAACTCGGCCGCAATCTCCGATTCAGGCTTGCCCACCATAAAGTGTCTTAGTGAGGTTATCGCCTGTTTGCCGTGTATAAAGCCCAGCACCTCGTCATGATTGAGCCCAAAACGATCGGCCCAGTTGCACCACGCTCGCTCTACGGCGGGTAATGAGTCGACCAGCGTTCCATCCAGATCAAACAGAAAACCTTTACACTGCACACTGACCCCCTCAGGCATTAATGATTTGATTAATTTCATTCGCGCTCAGGTGATACTGACGAGGGCAAGAATGCCAGACATTCAGCATGCGTTGATACTTCTCCCACATCGGCGTCTGAGCATTAAAACCATGGGTGCCCGCATCAAAATGAGTATAGCGCCCTTCCACATTCACCATAAAACGAACATAGCCGAGGTAACGTGCTTCCGTGGCCGCGTCAAAACCCAGGAACGTCACGCGACGTTCATCAATCGATTGCGCGTCTTTCAGGTTAGTCCAGGAAACGTGTAACGCGTGGTACATTTCCATAATATCGATCACCGTGCGGCAGGTTTCTTCGGTCAACTCGCCAAACTCACGATCCAGCTCACGCATCTGCAAACCATAACCACGTTCAATAATCGTCTGTATACGGCGATAGCGTTCAGCATTGCTCGGGTCGAGCATGGTCATCATTTTGTACTGGTTAGACAAAATAAGACGTTGAGCGTTAGTCATTTCCATTTTGGGACTCCTGTATCACTTCTACTACGGTGAAAAAAAAGAAGGCATCTTATGCCTTCTTTTATATGCGTAATCAGGGGTCAATTACAAATCATCAAGAAAAGTTTTATCCAGTTGTTTGAAAGCGCGCTTAAGCGTGTCAGCTAATGCCTGGTAATCAGGCTTACCTTCTACTGGCGCCAGCGCCTGCCCAGCCTCCTGTAATTTACTGCGAACCTCATAAAACCAACTCAAAATAGAGGGGGGCAGTGGTGTTACAGAGCGTTTACCCAGCCACCATAAACCCTGCATAGGCAAACTGAGAGCGAACAAGGCGGTCGCGACGGCAGGGCCTAACTGCCCTCCCAGCGCAATTTGCCAGCACAGCGTAAACACCGCGATGGGCGGCATAAAGCGAATGGCATAACGCGTCATCCGAATCACGCGATTCTCGACAAAAACGGGTGCGAGTCGTTTTTCCATTGGCCACGTCTTTGCGTAGTGCTGCCCCCGGCGAAACAAACTAAAAAAATTTACGGAGCGATTATCCGGTGTCGACATGGCTTTACCTCAACTTCACATACAAAAATTAAAATATTTGTGCAAAACAACAACTGCAGGGAACAACGTTCAAAACATTTTGTCTTCGATACCCACTATCGGGTATCCTGTGTCGGCCTGTATGGTCAGTAGTACAAAATTATTGAGTCGTCAAATTTACATACAGTATGCCATTGGCTGAAAAATACGCAAAATGGCATAGACTCAAAGGTATTTCTTCCATCATGCAGAAAAGATAATTGAGCATGATGTTAATCATAAATGTCAGCGTCATCATGCGCTACGCTCTATGGCTCACTGACGTTTTTTTAGCCACGTATCATAAATAGGTACTTCCATGTCGAGTAAGTTAGTACTGGTTCTGAACTGCGGTAGCTCCTCACTGAAATTTGCAATCATCGATGCAGTCAATGGTGAAGAGTACCTTTCTGGTTTAGCCGAATGTTTCCATCTCCCAGAAGCACGTATCAAATGGAAAATGGACGGCGGTAAACAAGAAGCGGCTTTAGGTGCAGGCGCCGCTCACAGTGAAGCGCTGAACTTTATCGTTAATACTATTCTGGCACAAAAACCAGAACTGTCTGCGCAGTTGACCGCTATTGGTCATCGTATCGTACACGGCGGTGAGAAGTATACCAGCTCCGTAGTTATTGATGACTCCGTTATTCAGGGCATCAAAGACTCTGCCTCTTTCGCGCCGCTGCATAACCCGGCTCATTTGATCGGTATCGCAGAAGCGCTGAAATCCTTCCCGAATCTGAAAGACAAGAACGTTGCCGTGTTTGACACCGCGTTCCATCAGACTATGCCGGAAGAATCTTATCTCTATGCCCTGCCGTACAGCCTGTACAAAGAGCACGGTGTTCGTCGCTACGGCGCGCACGGCACCAGCCACTTCTTCGTTACCCAGGAAGCGGCAAAAATGCTGAACAAACCGGTTGAAGAACTGAACATCATCACCTGCCACCTGGGCAACGGTGGTTCTGTTTCTGCTATCCGTAATGGTAAGTGTGTCGATACTTCTATGGGTCTGACCCCGCTGGAAGGTCTGGTGATGGGTACCCGTTCCGGTGATATCGACCCGGCGATTATCTTCCACCTGCACGATACTCTGGGCATGAGCGTTGACGCAATCAACAAAATGCTGACCAAAGAGTCTGGCCTGCTGGGTCTGACCGAAGTCACCAGCGACTGCCGTTACGTTGAAGACAACTACACCACCAAAGAAGACGCTAAACGTGCAATGGACGTTTACTGCCACCGTCTGGCGAAATACATCGGCTCTTATACTGCGCTGATGGATGGTCGTCTGGACGCCGTTGTCTTCACCGGTGGTATCGGTGAAAACGCCGCGATGGTTCGCGAACTGTCTCTGGGCAAACTGGGCGTGCTGGGCTTTGAAGTTGATCACGAGCGCAACCTGGCTGCCCGTTTCGGCAAATCTGGTTTCATCAATAAAGAAGGTACCCGTCCTGCGGTGGTTATCCCAACCAACGAAGAACTGGTTATCGCGCAAGACGCGAGCCGTCTGACTGCCTGATTTCACACCGCCAGCCTCGCTGGCGGTGCTGTTTTGTAACCCGCTGAAACCGGCGGTAACGAAAGAGGATAAACCGTGTCCCGTATTATTATGCTGATCCCTACCGGAACCAGCGTCGGCCTGACCAGCGTCAGCCTTGGCGTGATCCGTGCTATGGAACGTAAAGGCGTTCGTCTGAGCGTCTTTAAGCCAATCGCTCAACCGCGCGCCGGTGGCGATGCGCCAGACCAGACGACAACCATCTTACGTGCAAGTTCTTCTGTGCCAGCAGCAGAACCGCTGAACATGAGCTACGTAGAATCTCTGCTTTCCAGCAACCAGCAAGATGTGCTGATGGAAGAGATCATCGCGAACTATCACGCGAACACCAAAGATGCAGAAGTCGTTCTGGTTGAAGGTCTGGTACCGACCCGTAAACACCAGTTTGCTCAGGCTCTGAACTTTGAAATCGCGAAAACGCTGAACGCGGAAATCGTGTTTGTCATGTCTCAGGGCACTGACACCCCAGAACAGCTGAACGAGCGTATTGAACTGACTCGCAGCAGCTTCGGTGGTGCCAAAAACGCCAACATTACTGGCGTTATCGTTAACAAACTGAACGCTCCTGTTGACGAACAAGGCCGTACTCGCCCGGATCTGTCCGAGATTTTTGACGACTCTTCCAAAGCGAAAGTGGTCAAAGTTGATCCGGCTAAATTGCAAGAATCCAGCCCGCTGCCGGTTCTCGGCGCAGTGCCGTGGAGCTTCGACCTGATCGCAACGCGTGCGATTGACATGGCGCGTCATCTGAACGCTACCGTGGTTAACGAAGGCGATATCAACACGCGTCGCGTGAAGTCTGTCACCTTCTGTGCGCGCAGCATTCCGCACATGCTGGAACACTTCCGCGCAGGTTCTCTGCTGGTGACTTCCGCTGACCGTCCGGACGTGCTGGTTGCAGCATGCCTGGCCGCCATGAACGGCGTAGAAATCGGTGCCCTGCTGCTGACTGGCGGCTACGAAATGGACGCGCGCATCACCAAACTGTGCGAACGCGCGTTCGCCACTGGCCTGCCGGTATTTATGGTGAACACCAACACCTGGCAGACCTCCCTGAGCTTGCAGAGCTTCAACCTGGAAGTACCGGTTGACGATCACGAGCGCATCGAGAAAGTTCAGGAATACGTGGCTAACTACATCAACGCTGACTGGATCGAGTCTCTGACTGCGACCTCTGAGCGTAGCCGTCGTCTGTCTCCGCCTGCGTTCCGCTACCAGCTGACCGAACTGGCGCGTAAAGCCGGTAAACGTGTTGTGCTGCCGGAAGGCGATGAACCGCGTACCGTTAAAGCTGCCGCCATCTGTGCTGAACGTGGTATCGCCACCTGCGTACTGCTGGGCAACCCGGATGAGATCACCCGCGTGGCCGCCTCTCAGGGCGTTGAACTGGGTGCTGGCGTAGAAATCGTTGACCCGGATGTGGTGCGCGAAAGCTATGTGGCTCGCCTGGTCGAACTGCGTAAAAACAAAGGCATGACCGAAACCGTTGCCCGCGAACAGCTGGAAGACAACGTCGTTCTCGGCACCCTGATGCTGGAACAGGACGACGTTGACGGTCTGGTTTCCGGTGCCGTTCACACCACCGCGAACACCATTCGTCCGCCGCTGCAGTTGATCAAAACAGCGCCGGGTAGCTCCCTGGTCTCTTCTGTGTTCTTCATGCTGCTGCCGGAACAGGTTTACGTTTACGGCGACTGCGCGATCAACCCGGATCCGACTGCTGAACAGCTGGCAGAAATCGCGATTCAGTCTGCTGACTCCGCGATCGCCTTCGGTATCGAACCGCGCGTGGCAATGCTCTCCTACTCCACCGGTACTTCTGGTGCAGGTAGCGATGTAGAGAAAGTGCGTGAAGCGACCCGTCTGGCGCAGGAAAAACGTCCTGACCTGATGATCGATGGTCCGCTGCAGTACGATGCCGCTGTTATGGCTGACGTTGCGAAATCCAAAGCACCGAACTCTCCGGTTGCAGGTCGCGCTACCGTGTTCATCTTCCCGGATCTGAACACCGGTAACACCACCTACAAAGCGGTACAGCGTTCTGCCGATCTGATCTCCATCGGGCCGATGCTGCAGGGTATGCGCAAGCCGGTGAACGACCTGTCCCGTGGCGCGCTGGTTGACGATATCGTCTACACCATCGCTCTGACTGCGATTCAGTCTTCACAGCAACAGTAATATCTCGCCGGATAATCGAACAGATTATTTGGCGATGAGACGAAAAAGGCAGCCTGATGGCTGCCTTTTTTACGTCTGCAAAACAGTATTATTCTGTTTCTTCCGCCGTGGCGGTTTCATTCTTCGCATTGCGGGTCATCCACAGCGCCAACGCTTTCAGCGAGTCTGGCGTAAACTCATCGCAGCGCGCGGTAATCTCCTCGGGCGTCAGCCAGCAGACCTCACTGATTTCGGTTTCCTGAAGCGCAAACGGGCCGTGGGATACGCAGCTAAACAGTGCACCCCACACGCGGCAGTGTTTATCTTCGAAATAGAACTGGCCATGTTCAGCAAACGGTACGCCTGCAATACCCAGTTCTTCTTCCGCTTCACGGCGGGCAGATTCAAGCAATTGCTCATCTGCCTGTACCACACCACCCGCCGTGGCATCTAACATCCCCGGCAAAAAGTCTTTTGTTTCGGTACGACGCTGAACCAGGATTTTGCCCATGCCATCATGCACAACGATGTACGTTGCACGATGACGTAAACATTGCGCCCGCATTTGTTCGCGGCTGGATTGTGCGATGACTTCGTTGTCTTCATTCACAATATCCACCCATTCAGTACTTGCCAAACGACGCTGTTCCACCATCAGGAAACCTTCTTTATCTAGCGCTCTTACGGCGCGTTTACAATTGTGGGGTAAATTACGGATTAATTGTCATCTGCGCAATGAGACTTTGATCATTGAGTGCGATAACACGTAAAACATTATTATCCAGAATCCCGTAACTCGCCTTAAAGCCGCCTTTCGGGATGCTCACTGAACCTGGATTAAAGTGATATACCTCTCCCCGCTTTTCTGCAACAGGCAGATGTGTATGCCCATACACCAGCACATCTCCGGTATTTAATGCAGGAAGGTTCTCCGGACCGAAAAGGTGTCCATGTGTCAGAAACAGGCGCTGGTTTTCCATCAGAATCTGCTGCCAGGGTGCCGTTATCGGGAAATGAAGCAGCATTTGATCCACTTCGCTGTCACAGTTTCCTCGCACGGCAATGATCTGCCCGGCCAGTGTGTTAAGCAGGTCTGCAACCTGAGCAGGCGCATAGCCTTCCGGTAACGCATTGCGCGGGCCGTGGTTAAGCACGTCCCCCAGTATCACCAGCCATTGTGCACCGCTTTTAGCAAACAGTTCGAGTACACGTTCCGTTGCTGGCAACGACCCATGAATGTCTGATGCAAACATCAGTTTCATCACTCACTCCTCGTCGTAAATAACCCTTCTATGATACTGGAATACGCAGGGATTATCAGCCAGAACGCTTCGAGGAAAGCGCGATAAAACGCTGGACAGAAGCGCGCTGCCACTGGAATGCTGCATATTCAGCCAGCAATTCAGGCACCTCATCCCCCTGTAGCCGCAGGCGGTTAATCATTAACGCCAGATCGCTATCGGCAATGCACCATTCGCCAAATAAATTCGGTTTGCCGTGAGCGAGCAAATTGCCTGCCGTTTCAAACAATTTCGCGACGCTGGCTTTTCCCGCCTCGCTTAAAGGACCTTTTTTCGCGCCTGCGAACACCACATCCGTGGGGCGCTCTTCGCGAATTGGCATTAAATCACTTCGCAACCATGCCTGAATCTGGCGAGCGCGAGCACGTTTTTGCAGGTCAAGAGGATAAATGCGCTCCCATTGCGGCGGCGCAAAGCGATCTTCCAGATACTCCGCGATGGCCGAAGATTCGCTAAGCTCAAAACCCTCGATCTCCAGTACCGGGACACGACGGGTGAGCGCATAACCTTGCCAGGTCGGTTGTAAATGTTCACCGCTGTTCAGATCAACGGTTTTGAGGGTAAAGGGAAGCCCTTTCTCCTGCAGGGCAACGTAGACAGACATCACGTAGGGAGAAAAAAAGTTAGCGTCTGACCAGAGCGTTATCGCGGGCTTGCTCATAATATCCTCATTGATGTTTTGGCGTTATCACAAAATATAGAGTCTTTTACGCGCTGTCACTTGATGAAAACTCACGTACCGCAAGAGGCTTTCTATACTTGTGTTGATCAGCCATTTTTTCGATATGCACGGGAGCTGAAATGATCGACCTCTACTACGCCCCAACCCCCAACGGGCATAAAATTGCGCTGTTTCTGGAAGAGACCCGCCTTGACTATCGTCTGATCAACGTGGATATCAGTAAAGGGAGTCAGTTCCGCCCCGAATTTTTAGCTATCTCGCCCAACAATAAAATTCCGGCGATTGTTGACCATATGCCTGCAGACGGCGGCGCGCCGTTCAGTGTGTTTGAATCGGGTGAAATCTTGCTGTATCTGGCGGAAAAAACCGGGCAATTGCTGAGTGAAAAGTTACGCGAACGACATACTACGCTCCAGTGGCTTTTCTGGCAGGTCGGCGGGCTTGGCCCGATGCTCGGTCAGAATCATCACTTCAGCCACTTCGCACCACAGACCATCCCCTACGCAATTGAACGATACCAGATTGAGACACAGCGCCTGTACACCGTGTTGAACAAGCGTCTGGAGTCTTCCCCGTGGTTAGGCGGCGATCATTACAGCATTGCCGATATCGCTTGCTGGCCGTGGATAAATGCGCATCAACGGCAACGGATCGATCTCGATATGTTCCCGGCGGTCAATAACTGGTTCGAGCGCATCCGTACGCGCCCTGCGACAGTGCGGGCAATGCAGCACGCGCAGTAGACTGGCCATCGTTCGGAGATAAAGCGTTCCCATTCTCGTGTATCATGCAGATGTTCATACATGGAGGAGACCTGCAATGTCACAGTCTGACGCTATTATTCGTATAAAAAATCTTCGCCTGCGCACGTTTATTGGTATCAAAGAAGAAGAGATCAACAACCGCCAGGACATTGTTATCAATGTTGTTATTCATTATCCGGCGGAACATGCGCGCACCAGCGAGGACATCAGCGATGCGCTGAATTACCGCACCATCACCAAAAGCATCATTCGACATGTTGAGAGCAACCGCTTCTCATTACTGGAAAAATTAACTCAGGATGTGCTCGATATCGCACGTGAACATCACTGGGTCACTTATGCTGAAGTAGAGATCGATAAACTACATGCACTGCGTTACGCCGACTCCGTCTCAATGACGCTAAGCTGGCGACGCTAAGCGCAGACTTCGGGAGGCGGTATGGAAATAGTGGTAACCGGTGGTACTGGTCTGATTGGACGTCATTTGATCCCCCGTTTGCTGGAATCAGGGCATCAGGTGACGGTCGTGACGCGCAATCCTGAAAAGGCTCGCCAGATTCTGGACTCCCGGGTCATACTCTGGAAAGGGCTGGAGGATAAGAAAAACCTCAACCACGTTGACGCCGTGATTAATCTCGCCGGGGAACCTATTGCCGACAAACGCTGGACCGAACAGCAAAAGGAACGCCTGTGCCAGAGTCGCTGGAGCATGACACAAAAGCTGGCGGACTTAATTAACGCCAGCGACACGCCCCCTGCGGTGCTGATCTCCGGTTCCGCAGCGGGTTATTACGGCGATCTGGGTGAAGTGGTGGTAACAGAAGAAGAGCCCCCTCACAACGAGTTTACCCATAAACTTTGCGCACGCTGGGAGCAGATCGCCAGTAGCGCGCAAAGTGAAAAAACACGGGTTTGTCTGTTGCGGACCGGCGTGGTACTGGCGCCGAAGGGCGGGATTCTGGCGAAAATGATCCCCTCTTTTCGCATCGGGATGGGCGGACCTATCGGTACGGGTCGTCAATACCTGGCCTGGATCCACATCGATGATATGGTCAACGGTATTCTCTGGTTGCTCGATCACGAACTGCAGGGACCTTTCAATATGGTTTCGCCGTATCCCGTGCGTAATGAACAATTCGCCCATGCGCTGGGCCATGCGCTGAACCGTCCCGCCATTGTTCGCGTACCAGCCACGGCCATACGCCTGTTGATGGGGGAATCTTCAGTCCTGGTTCTCGGTGGACAACGCGCATTGCCCAAACGGCTGGAGGCTGCCGGATTTACTTTTCGCTGGTACGACTTAGAAGAAGCGCTGGCGGATGTAATCCACTGATCCTCTCTGCTGTTCATCACAATCGTTCCGGTGGTAAGGTTATATGCCTGGCTACCGGAATAACGACTTTATGGCGATCATTACGACATCACGACTCACACTCTCCCCTTTTCAACCTTCAGACTGGCTGTTTTTCCTTGCGCTGCGTGAAAACCCGGACATTATGCGTTTTATGGCCGATATCAGCCCGGAAAGAGAAACCCGCCTCCTGTTTGCCCGCCGCCTTGCCGCACAACATACCTTTGTGATTCGTGAGCAGGAAAACGGGACACCGCTGGGCGATATTGGGTTACAGATAAGCCATCTGCATCCGCAGGAAGCCGACGTCGGCTATACCGTGATCCCTTCGGCGCAGGGCAAAGGGATTGCCAGCGAAGCACTTCAGGCAATCTGTCAGTATGCCTTTACTCAAACGGGTGTGAATGCGATTAACGCTTACGTGCTGGCGGATAATACACCTTCCGCGCGTGTACTGGAGAAACAGGGGTTTGTACGTACTCAGGTGCTGGAGAAAGCGTATGAGGTCAATGGCATGCTCTATGATGACTGGGTCTATCGCCTGGAACGTAGCCCGGTATAAGCATCAGATGCACACGCCATAAAGACTATAAAACAAGCCCGGTTAGCGCTGTGGACCACCGGGCATAACGTTACTTCAACGATCCCTTAAGGAACTGCTGCAAACGGGGGCTTTGCGGATTACCAAACAGCTGCTCTGGATCACCTTCTTCTTCAATTTTCCCCTGATGCAGGAAAATCACGTGGGTGGAAACATGGCGAGCAAAGCCCATTTCATGGGTCACCACGACCATGGTTTTCCCCTCTTCCGCCAGTTGTTGCATGATGCGCAGCACTTCGCCCACCAGCTCCGGATCAAGCGCCGAGGTCGGTTCATCAAATAACAGCACTTCTGGCTCCATGGCCAACGCGCGCGCGATAGAAACGCGCTGTTGCTGACCACCGGAAAGATGCACCGGATATTTCCCCTGAGCGCGCTCATCAATGCCGACCTTCGCAAGGTACTTCACCGCGCGTTCGCGGGCTTCCTGCTTGCTCAGACCTAACACCTGAATGGGGGCTTCCATGACGTTTTCCAGTACGGTCATGTGGCTCCAGAGGTTGAAATGCTGGAACACCATCGTCAGACGCGTACGCAGCAAACGCAGCTGGTTTTTATCCGCCACCTTGAGCTGACCATCGGTGTCCCGGACCAGATTGATGTTCTGTCCGTTAACCACGATTAAGCCATCACTCGGTTTTTCGAGGAAGTTAATGCAGCGCAAAAAGGTACTTTTCCCAGAGCCGGATGAGCCAATAATGCTGATCACATCTCCGGCATTAGCCTGCAGAGATACCCCTTTCAGCACTTCATGCTCGCCGTAGTGTTTGTGTAAATCGATTACGTTTAATTTATTCTCAGACATCATGTTCTCAGTGCGTCGAAGGTTTTACATGCTGCAACCAGCGTTTTTCCGCTTTACGGAACAGACTGATCAGGACATACGAAATAATCAAATACAGTACAGCGGCGATACCGAATGCGGTAAACGGCTGATAAGTTGCTGAGTTGATATCGCGGGCGATTTTCAACAAATCCGGCACCGTCGCCGTAAATGCCAGCGCCGTGGAGTGCAGCATTAAAATGACTTCATTGCTGTAGGCTGGCAATGCAATTCGCAATGCCGAAGGCAAAATAATGCAGCGGTACAATTTGAATGAAGAGAAACCGTAAGCACGTGCCGCTTCAATCTCACCGTGCGGCACCGAGCGAATCGCCCCAGCAAAGATTTCCGTCGTATAGGCGCAGGTATTCAGCGTGAGCGCCAGCACCGTACAGTTAAGTCCACTGCGGAAAAACGCATTGAGGAAATCGGTACCTTTAACGATCTCCAGCGTATACATCCCGGAATAGAACACCAACAGTTGCACATAAAGCGGCGTGCCACGAAAAATATAGGTAAACAGCCAGATAGGAAACTGGATGAATTTGTTGCTTGAGACGCGACCGATGGCCATAAACACGGCCAGAATCCCGCCCATCACAACAGAGGAAATCAGCAACCACAAGGTGATCGCCACGCCTGTATAGCGATAGCCATCGCTCCAGAGCAAGGATTTCCAGTACTCCTGAATAATTTCGATCACAGGTCAGCCCTCTTCACACCCACGGAGTAACGACGCTCAAGAAAGAGCAGTACACCATTAGAGACCGTGGTAAATACCAGATAGATGACCCCACACACCACCGCGAAATAGAACGGTTCCCAGGTGCTTTTACCTGCCAACTGGGTAGCTTTGACCACATCTTCCAGTCCGAGGAGTGAAACCAGCGCCGTCGCCTTGAGAATAACCTGCCAGTTGTTGCCAATGCCGGGCAAGGCATAACGCATCATCGCCGGAAACATAATTCGGCGGAAGGTTTGCGAACTGGTAAAACCAAACGCCGTTGCCGCTTCAATATGCCCTTTAGGCACGGCCATAAACGCCCCGCGGAACGTTTCCGTAAAATAAGCGCCGTAGATGAATCCCAGGGTGATAATACCTGCAACCATTGGATCGATATCAATCTGTCCGATCCCTATCGCGTCAGTCACCGCGTTAAGTGCGATTTGCAACCCATAGAAGATCAACAGCATTAAAACCAGATCTGGCACCCCACGAATCAGGGTGGTGTATCCTTCGAAGATAAGCCCCATCGAGCGACTTTGCGAAAGCTTCGCCCCCGCGCCGACGAGACCGATAAGAACGGCCAGCACAACTGAGCTGAGAGCCAGCTCCAGCGTAACAATCGCGCCCTGTAAAATAACGCCTGAAAACCCGTACAACATGCTGCCTGTCCTGTCGTGTGTGGTAATGCTTCGCCTCTTTTTTCACCCTCCCGCATCAGCAGGAGGGAGTGGGCTTTATCAACTGCCGGGGGGATTAACCGCCGTAAACATCAAAGTCGAAGTACTTTTTCGCCAGCTTCTCGTAAGTACCGTCAGCACGCATTTCAGCAAATGCTTTGTTCAGGGCTTCGCGCAGCTCATTGTCTTCTTTACGCAGACCCATCCCGGTACCGACGCCGAACAGTTTCTCATCTTTCACTGACGGGCCGCCGAATTTGTAATCTTTACCTACAGGCTGTTTCAGAAAACCTTCGCTCGCAGCGACTTCGTCCTGGAACGCCGCATCAATACGTCCAGCAGTCAGGTCGGAATAGATATTGTCCTGCCCCTGATAAGAAACGATTTCAATGCCTTTTGGCGCCCAGTGTTCATTGCCGAACGTTTCCTGGGTGGTGCCCTGCAGTACACCTACACGTTTCCCTTTCAGAGATTCGATGGTGGGCTGGATGTCAGCCGCTTTCGCGACAACCAGACGAGAATCTGCGGCATAAAGTTTGTCGGTAAACGCGATTTCTTGCTGACGTTTTTCAGTGATGGAAAGCGAAGACATAATCGCATCGATTTTCTTCGCTTTTAACGAAGGGATCAGCGCATCCAGCGGGTTTTCCACGAAGGTACATTGTGTATTAATACGTTTGCACAGTTCTTTCGCCAAATCGATATCAAAACCGACTAATTCCCCCTGTGCATTCTTCGATTCAAACGGGGCATAAGTCGGATCGGTGCCGATACGAATTTTTTGTGGAATGGCTGCAAATGCTGCAGTAGCACTGGAGAAAGCCAGGACCAGAGAAAGAGACAACACCAGTTTTTTCATAACTATCCTCAACAGACTGTCTTTTATAGGGGATCTTTACAGGACCAGCAGCAGTTATCGTGCCATCAATCGGGCTGACAAGGCAAAGTATTCTACCTTGCCAGCATTATTAATTTGCATGAAAAACGCTTAAGTATGCATTCATGCTCATTTCGACAGCGACAATTGCACCATAACAGTGCCTGATACTTATCATGCACCATTTTGGTTAGCCAAAACGGTGCAGTAAATTTCCCACTGCGGCGAATCAGTCGCCGTAGACGTTAAAGTCAAAGTACTTTTTCGCCATTTTGTCGTAGGTACCGTCTTTACGCAGATCGCCCAGCGCTTTATCAAACGCGGCTTTCAGCTCGGTATCGTCTTTACGCAGACCAATACCGGTACCATCGCCAAAGTACTTTTTGTCTTTCACAGAAGGACCGGCAAACGCATAGTCTTTACCGGCAGGCTGTTTGAGGAACCCTTCGCTGGCCGCCACTTCATCCTGCAATGCAGCATCAAGACGTCCCGCCGTCAGGTCAGAATAGATGAGATCCTGGTTGGCATAGGCGACGACATCAACGCCTTTACTCCGCCAGGTATCGTTGGCATAGGCTTCCTGCGTAGACCCCTGCAGGACTCCAACATGTTTTCCTTTCAGTGAATCAAGGGTTGGCTGAATCGGCGACCCTTTTGCGGCAATCAGTCGCGAATCAGCAGCATAAAGTTTGTCGGAGAAGGAAATCTCCTGCTGACGCTTCTCGGTGATGGAAAGAGAGGAGATGATCGCATCAATTTTTTTCGCTTTCAGCGACGGGATGAGCGCATCAAAGTCACTGGCGACCCACGTACACTTAATCTGCATACGCTTACACATCTCATTCCCCAGATCGATATCAAACCCGACGAAATCCCCCTTGGCATCTTTCGATGAGAAAGGAGCATACGTGGTATCTGTTCCAATACGAACCGTCTGCGGAAGTGCTGCGTAGCTGGCCGCTGACGCGGAAAGTCCTACCAGCAGAGACAAAGCGAGAACCGTCTTCTTCATACATAACCCTCAAGTGGCGTAATTTTATTATGTTTTACGTTGTGTTGTGTGTTTGCAGACTTTTTCATGCAGGTCTTATGCCATTTTCACGTCAATGAGGATATTTGACGTTAAATTTGTTAATAAAACGTTGCAATATTGTCCTGATGTTGAAGATAGCAGGTATAGCGGTTGAACCGCAGCGTTTCGGTGAGTTTTGACGAATTAAATGTTGAGGATATGATCGCGGTTACAAAATTGCCCTGAAACAGGGCAACGGAATGAATTACGCCCGGGGAAAGCGCAAGTTACGCCCCTTGCCAGCGGGTAAAAAGATCCTGCGGCAGCGCAATATCAAATTGGTCGAGAACGCGATTAACCGTTTGATTAATCACATCATCCAAAGTCTGAGGACGGTGATAAAACGCCGGAACTGGCGGCATAATCACGGCGCCGATTTCCGCCGCCTGCGTCATCAAACGCAAATGCCCAAGATGCAGCGGCGTTTCACGTACGCACAACACCAACGGACGACGCTCTTTCAGTACCACATCCGCCGCACGGGTCAGCAACCCATCGGTATAACTGTGCACAATGCCGGAAAGGGTTTTAATCGAGCATGGCAAAATCACCATCCCAGCCGTCTGAAAAGAGCCTGACGAGATACTGGCCGCAATATCACGCGCATCATGGGTGACATCAGCGAAAGTCTGTACTTCACGTAAAGAAAAATCCGTTTCCAGCGAAAGCGTCTGCCGCGCCGCCTGACTCATCACCAGATGCGTTTCCACACCCGGGACATCGCGCAGCACCTGCAATAAGCGCACGCCATAAATTGCGCCGCTGGCGCCGCTGATCCCTACGATGAGTCGTTTCATGTTTACTTGCCCTTTCTTGCTTCAGGGCTGACTTTGCAGGATTTTACGGGGAGTTGCAAGCAAGGGCGCTAATGCGCCCTTGCCCGAAGAAGGAAATTACCCTTCGTTGTGCATTTCGAGGTTTTCGACTTCGTTCTGCCGTTGTACCGCTTTGGCATCGTCATTACGCAAGGTATCCAGAAAATCGAGATACTGCTGGTCAACGTCTTTCGTCACATACACACCATTAAACACCGAACATTCAAACTGTTGAATATCCGGATTCTCGGCGCGTACGGCTTCGATCAGATCGTTCAGGTCCTGGAAGATGAGACCATCTGCGCCGATTATTTGGCGGATTTCGTCGACTTCACGACCATGTGCAATAAGCTCCGTCGCCGTCGGCATATCAATACCGTAGACATTCGGGAAACGAATCTCTGGTGCCGCGGAAGCGAGATAAACTTTCTTCGCTCCGGCTTCACGGGCCATCTCAATAATCTGCTCGGAAGTGGTGCCGCGCACGATGGAGTCATCCACCAGCAGGACGTTTTTATCGCGGAATTCCGCGCGGTTGGCATTCAGTTTGCGACGCACTGATTTACGGCGCAGCTGTTGTCCCGGCATGATAAAGGTACGACCTACATAGCGGTTTTTCACAAACCCCTGACGGTACGGTTTACCCAGAATGCGCGCGATTTCCAGCGCGATATCACACGAGGTTTCCGGAATCGGAATGACCACGTCGATGTCCAGATCTTCCCATTCACGGGCAATTTTCTCGCCCAGTTTGGTGCCCATGTTCACGCGAGCGCTGTAGACGGAAATCTTATCGATAAAGGAGTCAGGGCGCGCAAAGTAAACGTACTCAAACAGGCAAGGATTGCTGACCGGATTATCAGCGCACTGACGGGTAAACAACTGGCCTTTTTCGGTGATGTACACCGCTTCGCCAGGAGCAACATCGCGTAGAAACTCATAACCCAGCGTATCGAGGGCAACGCTTTCGGAGGCAACCATATATTCGGTGCGTCCATCGCCAATGTCACGTTTGCCCAGCACTAACGGGCGAATACCATTAGGATCTCGAAACGCAACCATGCCATGACCGATAATCATCGCCACGCACGCATATGCGCCACGGATCTGACGGTTTGTCGCCACGATGGCCGCAAAAATATTATCGGCTTCCAGCGGATAATGGCGGAAGTTATCCAGTTCGCTGGCGAAAACATTGAGCAGGATTTCAGAATCTGAAGTGGTGTTGATGTGGCGACGTTTTTCTTCAAACAGCTTTTTACGCAACTCATGCGCATTGGTCAGATTGCCATTATGGGCAAGCGTAATACCATACGGCGAGTTGACGTAAAAAGGTTGAGCTTCGGAGGCGCTGGAGCTGCCAGCCGTAGGGTAACGCACATGACCGATGCCCATATTGCCTTGTAAACGCAACATGTGGCGAGCTTCGAAAATATCGCTCACTAAGCCATTCGCCTTGCGCAGGCGGAAGCAGTTGTTCGCATCGATGGTGATGATGCCTGCGGCATCCTGGCCACGATGCTGGAGCACCGTTAACGCGTCATAAATCGACTGGTTGACCGGCATAACACCGGCGATACCGACAATACCGCACATACGTCTTTTCCTCGTTAAGCCACATCTCAGAACTCAGTTATGTTCTGGGCAAGAAACTTGACGAGCTTTGCAGATAGTCAAAGAACCATCTGATGATGAAACTGAACTGCGGGATAAGCTGCGACTTACTCCAGTCTTCACTTTTCGACAGGCCTGTAAAGGTATCGAGAAAGAACAGAATGGCAGCAACTATCAACGCTCCTCGCAAAGCCCCGAAACAGATCCCGAGTACCCTGTCAGTCCCCGACAGACCGGTTTTCTCGACCAACTGACCTATCACAAAATTGACGATAGCGCCGACGATAAGCGTCGCGATAAACAGTATCGCGATAGCAATCCCATTTCGAACCAGTTCGTCATCAAAGCCCGTAAACCAGACAGACAGGTAAGTGTAGTAATGGCTGGCGACAAAGAAAGCACAACCCCATGTCACCAACGATAATGCTTCACGAACAAAGCCACGGATCAGGCTAACCAGACAGGAAAAACCAATCACCGCGATAATGGCGTAATCAATCCAGACCATACATGTCCCACGATTTTACGCCCTGTCGTCCTGTTCGGGGCGCATTCTAACAGAAAAAGAAAACGTTTGCGTAGGGATTTCCTTTCCACGCGTAAATAAAAATGGCGCTGAAAAAATCTTCAACGCCATCGTACTTTTTGCCTCAATGGGCATTGCCGGATGGCGCTGTAAACACCTTATCCGGCCTATCAAGTGTCGGGATACAGACCTGATAAGCGTGCCGCCATCAGGCCAACGACGTCACTTAATTCGGGCTATACCCCATCACCACACCACTTAAGCCTGAGATCTGCTGAAGCTCACCCAATGAACTTTTCAACTTGTCTTTTGACGCGTCAGGCCCAACGAGAATGCGGGTTATTTTACCCTGTACTGGCGTTGAGGGGGAAGTATATACCCGGAATCCCGCGCCACGAAGTTTACCGACTATCTCATTGACCTTGTCGGCATTTTTCAATGCGCCCAGTTGTACAACCCAGGCTTTGCCGGTCGGCGCTGGTTTTTCCTCGACGACCGGTTTCGGCGCAGGCGGCGGTGTCTGCGTCACAGCAACAGGTTGTTCACGCGGTGGTTGCGGCTTCGGCTTTTCAACCGGTTTGGGCTTGGGGGGTTCGACAGGTTCAGGAACCGGATCGAGATCGGCGGTGTTGTTCAACGCCAGTCGCGACGGATCCAGGGATGGCGCTGCCGCGTCCCCTGCCCTGACCTCTTCTGCCGCGCCTTCAGGCGGCTGGGTCGGTAGCGCCTGCGTCGCGGCAGGCATCATATCCGGCTCATCACGGTCACCGGGTTTCGGTACCAGCGGGATCGCGGCAAATTCATCCTGATAATGTTTTTTCTGCCCGTCAAGCAGCCCAGGAAGCACGATGACCCCAAGCGCGACCAGCACAATGGTGCCGACTAAACGATTCTGAAATTTACTTGCCACCGTTTCTCCCCGCGTCAATCACTTCCATGACATGTGCGACAGTGTGAAACGATCCACACACCAGCACGGTATCCTCTGGTTTTGCGTCCGCCATTGCAGCATGCCATGCCAGAGCAACGCTGTCATAGCTGTTACCGCTCCCCAGATGTTCCAGCAGTTGCTCCGCCGTCGCACCTCGCGGCCCTTCCAGCGGCGCGCAATACCAATCATCGACCACGCTTTTCAGCCAGGCCAGGGTTCCTGCAATATCTTTATCATGTAGCATACCGATAACAGCAAGCACTCGCCCACTTTTCGGCAACATTTTCATGCGTCCGGTAAGATATTCCGCCGCATGAGGGTTATGCGCGACATCAAGAATAACACGTGGTGATTCGCTCAAAATCTGAAAACGTCCCGGCAAAATAGCCTGGGTAATTCCCTCGCGAATCGCTTTGTCACTGACGTTCAGTGCACTGGCGCGTAGCGCGGCCAGCGCGCTGGCGGCATTAGGTTGTGGCACCAGCGGCAATGGCAAATCTTTTACTGTACCGTTGCAGTCGGTAAACGACCAGCTATCGCCAGACACCTCAAAATGCCAGTCCACACCCCGACGACGCAACAGCGCTCCGGTTTCCTGCGCAACATCGGCGATGGTGTAAGGCATTTCAGGTTCGCCGACAATGGCCGGTTTATGTGCACGAAAGATCCCCGCTTTCTCGCGACCGATGCTTTCGCGATCCGGTCCCAACCAGTCAGTATGATCCAGCGCGATGCTGGTCACGACAGAGACATCTGCATCCACAATGTTGGTAGCATCCAGACGACCGCCTAATCCCACCTCCAGAATCACCACATCCAGCTGCGCCTGTTTAAACAACCAGAGCGCTGAAAGCGTGCCGTACTCAAAATAGGTCAGCGAAATCCCACCGCGAGACTCTTCGATTTCTGCAAATGACGCGGTATGCGCAGACTCGGATAACTCTTGTCCTTGTATCCGCACACGTTCAGTGTAGCGCACCAGATGTGGAGAACTGTAAACACCGACTTTATAGCCCGCCGCCATCAGCACCGATTCCAGCGTGCGGCAGGTCGTGCCTTTACCGTTCGTTCCGGCCACCGTAAAGACAAACGGCGCCGGTTTAAGAACACCAAGACGTGCCGCAACCTGACTTACACGCTCAAGGCCCAGATCGATGGTTTTACTGTGCAGGTTTTCCAGATAAGAAAGCCACGAGGCCAGGGGCGACGCGGCTTTAGGAATACGTTTATTGTCCATGATTTATGTAAATTCGCTACGGTGAGAAAAGAAAAAGGGCAGCGCCGATGGCCCTGCCCTTTTCAGTTATCAGGCCTCTGCTTCCTGATCCGGTACCGGAGGCACCACCACACCTTCGCGCGGTTCATCCGGATTTGGCGCAGGGAGATTCATCAGCTTCGCCAGAACGCTTGCCAGTTTCAGGCGCATTTCCGGGCGGCGGACGATCATATCAATCGCGCCTTTTTCAATCAGGAACTCACTGCGCTGGAATCCCGGCGGCAGTTTCTCACGTACGGTTTGTTCGATGACGCGTGGGCCCGCGAAGCCGATCAGCGCTTTCGGTTCAGCGATGTTGAGATCGCCCAACATGGCGAAGCTTGCAGATACACCGCCCATTGTTGGATCGGTCAAGACGGAGATATACGGTAATCCACGTTCCTGCATTTTCGCCAACGCTGCGGAAGTTTTCGCCATCTGCATCAGCGACATCAGCGCTTCTTGCATACGTGCGCCGCCGGAAGCGGAGAAGCAGATCAGCGGGCAGTTATCTTCCAGCGCCTGTTCAACGGCACGAACGAAACGTGCGCCGACGACAGAGCCCATAGAACCGCCCATAAAAGAGAATTCAAACGCCGCAGCGACAACGGGCATGCCATGCAGCGTGCCTTTCATCACGACCAGAGCGTCTTTCTCTCCGGTTTCTTTTTGCGCGGACGCCAGTCTGTCTTTGTATTTCTTGGAGTCACGGAACTTCAGCACGTCTTTCGGCTCAAGTTCGCTACCCAGTTCCACAAGAGTCCCTTCATCTAACAGGCTATGCAGGCGATTGCGCGCCGACATGCGCATATGATGATCACACTTCGGACAGACCTCAAGATTACGTTCCAGCTCAGCACGGTATAAAACCTGACCGCAGCTATCACACTTAGTCCACACCCCTTCAGGAATGCTTGCCTTGCGGGTGGGAGCAATGTTGCTTTTAATTCGTTCAATCCAGCTCATTAGTGACCTTTCTGCCTGAACCTGGTTCGATGCCAGTTTTATCTTTGGGGGCGCATAATGCCATTTTTGCCCCCAACAGACCATGAATGTTGCACATTAAAACATAACAGCCCGAAACTTTGGATAAAAAAGTGGTCGAACCGCTGAGTTACTTTCTATTTTGCGGCACGTGAAGCCGCTCGCTTATGGCGGATTATTTCAATAACACCCGGTAATACTGAGAGCACAATAATCGCCACAATCAACAATTTCAGGTTTTCCTGAACAACCGGCAGATCGCCAAACAGGTAGCCTGCATAGGTAAATAGCAGTACCCAAAGCAATGCGCCCGTCACGTTGTACAGCGCAAAATGGCGATAAGACATATGTCCCATTCCCGCAACAAACGGTGCAAATGTACGCACAATGGGGACAAAACGCGCCAGAATAATGGTTTTACCGCCATGACGTTCGTAGAACGCATGGGTTTTGTCCAGATAGCTGCGACGAAAGATCTTCGAGTTAGGATTGCTGAAGAGTTTTTCGCCAAACAGTCGGCCAATTGTGTAGTTCACCGCATCGCCTATAATCGCCGCCACCACCATCAACCCCACCATCAGGTGAACGTTGAGATCGTTGGATGGCAACGCAGAAAGCGCTCCCGCCACAAACAGTAGCGAGTCACCTGGCAGAAACGGCGTGACCACAAGGCCGGTTTCGCAGAACAGGATGAGGAACAGAATGGCATAAACCCACACGCCATATTCCGCCACCAGTTCCGCCAGGTGCACATCAATGTGCAAAATAAAATCGATAAGGAAGTAAATCAAATCCATATTTGCTTTTGCCTTTTGTACCCGTCATATTCCGGGTATGCCATTCTGATTAGTCCGCCAGAAACAGCGGGCCCATCGGCGGTTTAGGAAGTTCAAACCGGTCAGGGTAATCTACCGCAACCAGATACAATCCTTCCGCTTTCGCCGTTGCTGCAGAAAGCCGTCTGTCCTTAGCCGCCAGTAACTCTGCGATCCAGCTCTCCGGCTGGTTGTGGGCGCCCACTTCCATCAGGCTACCGACAATATTCCTTACCATATGATGTACAAAGGCATTTGCTTTGATATCGACCACCACATACGCACCATGACGCGTCACATTAATGTGCATCACATTACGCCACGGCGTGCGTGACTGGCACTGCACTGCGCGAAACGAGGTAAAATCGTTTTCACCAATCAGGCACTGTGCCGCCCGGTGCATACGTTCTGCATCCAGCGGCTCATAATGGTGCGTAACACCCTTACCTAAAACCGCCGGACGCAACCGATGATTGTAGATGATGTAGCGATAACGGCGAGCCGTTGCGCTAAACCGGGCGTGAAAATCATCAGGTACAGCTTTCACCCAACGCACAGCGATGTCACCAGGCAAATTCGCATTTACGCCCAGCGTCCACGCTGCATCTTTACGCTGAGCGGTAGTCTCAAAATGCACCACCTGCCCAGTACCATGCACACCAGCGTCCGTACGACCCGCACAAAATACATTGATACGTTCGTTGGCCACCTGCGAAAGCGCCTTCTCCAGCTTTTCCTGGACACTGCGCACTTCGTTCTGACGCTGCCAGCCATAATATTTACTGCCGTCGTATTCTATACCCAGCGCAATTTTATGAACTGACGGTTGTTGCTGGTCAGACATTAGTACAAATACTCCTGAACCAGTTTTTCAGCAATTTTCACCGCCATCAGCGCGCCGCCAAAACGGACGTTATCGGCAACTGACCAAAACTGGACCTGTTCCGGCATACCGTAATCGTTACGAACACAACCAACGGAAAGCTGCGGATTACCAGAAGCATCGCCAACCTGGGTCGGGAAGTCTGTCTCTTCAGACAAGACAATGTCCTCACCGCGAGAAAACGCATCACGCGCCTCTTCCGCTGCCAGTGGGCGCAGCGCTTCAAAATTCACCATCTGCGCGTGCCCGTAAAACACCGGCGACTGTACGCAACTGGCAGAAATCATTAATCCCTCATCCTGCATAATTTTGCGGACTTCATCGACGATACGGCGCTCTTCACGCACGCTGCCTTCGCGATCCGGCAACAGCGGCAGCATGTTGAATGCCAACTGGCGACCAAAATAGTCATCTTCGTCAATCGGAATGCCGTTAAGCAATTTCGCACTTTGACCAGCCAGCGCATCGACCGCTTTTTTACCGTGTGCGGATGCTGACAAAATGTTCGTCACCGTGATGCGAGAAAGTCCCCCTTCGTCGATCAGAGGTTTCAATGCAGAGAGCAACTGGCTGGTCAGGCTGTCAGGAACGGCAATCACGTTGCGGTTACGATAGTCCGCCAGCACAAACGGGTTAACGTCCGGCACGACCAGCGGAACATCCGGCTCCAGGGCAAATAACCCGCTGCTGTCAATCACCAGACAACCGGCATTGGTGGCTTCTTCAACCCATGCAACTGAGGCCGCAACCCCGGCGACAAAAAACGCCAGTTGCGCCTGCGTCCAGTCAAAATCAGCGACATCCTGCACGATGATGGATTTACCGTTAAAGCGTAAATGCTCGCCAGCGCTTTCATTACGCGCCAGCGCATAGATTTCACCGACCGGGAACTGGCGTTCGGCCAGCGTTTCGAGCAGAGCTTCGCCTACGGCACCCGTGGCGCCCAGGATGGCAATATTCCAGCCTTCAGACATGGTGATTTACTCCAGAAAAACATAAGCGTCCCTGCCGAATTATTCGCCAGGGAGCATTAAGAAGACATTAATGTGTTGGGTGGTAAACAGCAGTAAAACCCAGTTTATTCAACAGCGTTGCCGTTTCAGCGTCATCACACATCACAGACAAAGATGACCACTCACGGCGCTCAAGGTAATTCTTACGCAGTTTATCAAACTCACCCGGAACCCCGGCCACTTTTCGCAGCGGGGCATCGTCGCGCCGCACATCATACACCAAATGTACCAGCCTTTTCAGCGTCGGCTGATCTAACGGGCCATGAAGTGTGATGCGGCCAAATTCTGGCGCGGGTAACAGCGTATCCAGCGCAACTTGCTGCGCATTAGCAATAAATGCGCTATACGCTTCAAAAACCTGCGTGGTGCCGCGCGCTTTCCCTTCCAGGGTATATCCCGCGATATGCGGCGTACCAACGTCGATCTTTTCCAACAATTCGACATTGAGCTCGGGCTCACCTTCCCAGACATCCAGCACCACACTTAACGGTTGCCCGGCATTCAGTCGCGCCAACAAGGCAGCGTTATCCACCACCGGGCCGCGACTGGCATTGACCAGAATGGTTCCAGGCTTCAGGCGGCGAATCATCGCGTCGTCAGCCAGATGCAGCGTCTTGTATTGCCCTTGTTTAAAAAGCGGCGTGTGGAAGGTCAGAATGTCGGCTTCCTGCACCAACTCTTCCAGAGAGCGGAAATCGCCCTCGTCTCCACGATCGGCGCGCGGCGGATCGCACAGTAAAGTCCGAATGCCCAGCGCTTCCAGTCGCGCCTGCAAACGACCGCCGACATTCCCTACACCGATAATGCCCACGGTACGATCGCGTAAAGTAAAACCATCGCGTTCAGCAAGCATCAGTAACGAGGAAAAAACATATTCGACAACCGCGATGGCGTTGCAGCCAGGCGCAGAAGAAAAACCGATCCCGGCCTGTTTAAGCCAGGTTTCATCCACATGATCAGTGCCTGCCGTCGCCGTTCCGACAAACTTAACGGACTTTCCACTCAGCAACGATTCGTTCACTTTGGTCACCGAACGCACCATTAACGCATCTGCGTCTTCGAGTTCAGCAACGGGAATGGGGCGACCAGGAACCGCTTTTACCTCCCCCAAACGACTGAACAATTCGCGGGCATAAGGCATATTTTCATCAACGAGGATTTTCACGTCTATCGTACCTGTTTGAGAACGAGAGTTAACCGGGCAAGTGTGCCATAATCTTGCCGCCAGGCATACTGCGAGACCTGGTTTGCAACGATTTAAGGATTAGTGATGATGCAACCCATTTCCCCCACTCCCGCACAACCTCCCGGTGAAGGACGAAACCGTCTTTCCATCGCGGGCGAACAGCCGTTATCCACCCAACAACGTACCGTACTGGAACGACTGATCACTCGCCTGATTTCGCTGACGCAACAGCAAAGCGCGGAAGTATGGGCCGGAATAAAACACGATTTGGGGGTAAAAAGCGACACGCCGTTGCTTTCGCGTCATTTTCCTGCCGCTGAACAAAATCTCAACCAACGACTGGGCGTCGCCCAGCAAAACCACGCTCATCGTCAGGTGTTGGCGCAATTAACAGAACTGCTGAGCCAGGGGAACAATCGCCAGGCCGTCAGTGATTTTATCCGCCAGCAGTATAACCAGACGGCGTTAAGCCAGCTTACGCCAGAACAGTTAAAGAACGTATTGACGCTACTGCAACAAGGGCTGCTCTCAATCCCGCAGCCACAGCAGCGCCCGGCGACCGACAGGTCGTTATTACCTGCTGAGCACAATACACTCAACCAGCTCGTGACAAAACTGGCTGCCGCCACGGGAGAATCGGGAAAGCTGATTTGGCAATCAATGCTGGAACTCTCCGGCGTGAAAAGCGGCGAGTTGATCCCAGCTAAGCAGTTCACTCATCTGGTGACCTGGTTACAGGCGCGCCAGACACTCAGCCTACAAAACACACCCACCTTGCAAACGCTGCAGGCGGCGTTGAAGCAGCCGCTAGAACCGAATGAATTTACGGCAATCAAAGAGTATGCGCTGCAGACTTATCAGACTCAGCCACAAACGGTGTTGACCTCAGTCCAGGTACAGGATCTGCTTAACCAGATCTTCCTGCGTCGTGTAGAACGAGAGCGAGAATTGAACGATCCTCGGTATATTCAACCACTCTACAGTCCGTTCGCGCCGGTTATTGAAACCATTAAATCGCTGTCGGCACGACCGGGCCTGTTGTTTATCGCGCTCATAATTGTTCTGGCGATTTTTTTGTTGGTTTCCTAACTTTTCCTAAAAGAGAGTAATGTCACCATAATGCCCACTACTGCGGAAATCGCCCCGGCCAGAAATACCGAGGGATAACCGTATGAGGTAGCTAATAGCCCCGCCAAAGGCCCGGTCACACCGTAGGAAATGTCCTGAAACGCAGCGTATCCCCCCAATGCAGTACCGCGAACCTGTGAAGGTACGCGTTTCACCACCTCAACGCCCAGTGCCGGGAAGATTAATGAGCACCCGGCCCCGGTTAATGCTGCCCCCAATAAGGCAAACCATGCGGTTGGCGCGAGCCAGAGCAACACCAGCCCGGTTGTTTCAACACACAGTGAAATGAGTGCCACCCTCACACCGCCAAAGCGATCTGGCATCCAGCCAAACAGCACACGCATGAGCACAAATGCGCCGCCAAAAGCGGTCAATGTAAACCCCGCCATCGCCCAGCCGTTGCTGGCAAAGTAGAGTGAAATAAACGTACCGATAACGGCAAAACCGACGCCCTGCAACGCCAGACCAACACCCGGTTTCCAGATAAGCCCGACCACACTCCACAGTGAAGGACGTACGCCTGGATGGGCTGGCACTTTACGCACGGTGCCGTTAAACGCCCACGCCAGCAGCGGAAGCACCATCGTGGTGCCCGCCAGCGCCGCAAAACCGTAATGGCTGTGGATTAACAGACCAAGCGGCGCACCGGCCGCCAGCGCGCCATAAATCGCCATCCCGTTCCATGACATCACTTTCCCCGAATGCCCCGGCCCAACCAGCCCCATTCCCCAGGTTAATGTGCCCGTCAGCAACTGGCTTTCACCAAATCCCAGGATCAAACGCCCGACAATCAGCAGCGCAAATTTAACCGGGATGGAGACTGGCAACAGCGCTGCCAGCAACCATGCAACGCCCGCCAGGGCACAGGCAAACATACCCTGTAGCGCAGAACGTTTGGCACCATATTGATCGGCGAGTCGCCCGGCATAGCCTCGTGTAAGTACCGTGGCCAGAAACTGTATGCCTACAGCGATGCCGACCATGGTATTGCCATAGCCCAGTTCATGATGCACAAAAAGCGGGATGACGGGTAAGGGTAAACCGACCGTCATATAGGTCAGGAAAACTGCAAAGGCGATGCGAAACAGCGAGGCGTTCGCTGAGGAGGTTTTATCTGTCTGAGTTACTGCAGTCATGCTTTACTCCGAAATGAAGAGTAAGGCGGGGAATAGCCACGCCCCCTCTACCTGAGTACCAGGATTAAGGTGCGTTGGTTGACGTTAAACGCTTACGCATTATCAGGACGATAATGTTGAGGTGTGGAGTTTGCCTGCGGATTCAGCCGCTTGTCAATGCAAAAAGGGAGCCATCAGGCTCCCTTTTATCAGCAGTCAGTCCGCTTACGCTTTCAGCTTACGCATTACCAGCGTGGCGTTGGTGCCGCCGAAACCGAAGCTGTTGGACATCACAGTGGTCAGTTCGCGATCGGTCGTTTCCGTTACGATGTTCAGGCCCGCAGCCTGCTCGTCCATCTCTTCAATATTGATACTTGGTGCGATAAAACCGTGTTCCATCATCAGCAGAGAGTAGATGGCTTCTTGTACGCCAGCCGCGCCCAGAGAGTGGCCAGTCATCGCTTTAGTCGCAGAAATAGCCGGGCTGTTATCACCAAACACTTCGCGAATTGCACCCAGCTCTTTCACGTCGCCAACTGGCGTAGAAGTACCGTGGGAGTTCAGGTAGTCGATGGGAGTGTCAACACCGTGCATGGCCATCTGCATGCAGCGCACCGCGCCTTCACCAGACGGAGCAACCATGTCAGCGCCATCGGACGTTGCGCCGTAGCCGACGATTTCCGCATAGATGTGCGCGCCACGTGCCAGAGCATGTTCGAGCTCTTCGACAACAACCATACCGCCGCCGCCTGCGATAACGAAACCGTCACGGTTTGCGTCATAAGTACGGGAAGCTTTGTCCGGAGACTCGTTATATTTGGTAGACAGCGCGCCCATCGCGTCGAATTCACACGCCATTTCCCAGCACAGTTCTTCGCCGCCGCCAGCAAAAACGATGTCTTGCTTGCCCAACTGAATCTGTTCTACCGCGTTACCGATACAGTGTGCGGACGTCGCACAGGCAGAACTGATAGAGTAGTTCACACCGTGGATTTTAAACGGCGTCGCGAGGCACGCGGACACCGCAGAGGCCATCGCTTTGGTGACCACATACGGACCCACCGCTTTCAGGCCACGCGGGCTACGCATCGCATCGGCACCAAAAACCTGAGATTTAGACGAACCGCCAGAACCAGCAATCAGACCCACGCGCGGGTTGTTCTGATAAACCTCATCTTTCAGACCGGCGTCTTCAACAGCCTGCTGCATGGAGAGATAGGAATAGATAGAGGCATCGTTCATGAAACGGACCACTTTACGGTCGATAAGACCAGTGGTATCCAGTTTGACGTTACCCCACACGTGGCTACGCATTCCTGAATCTTTAAATTCCTGAGAGAAAGTGATCCCTGAACGTCCTTCACGCAGAGATGCCAGGACTTCCTGCTGGTTATTACCGATGCTGGAAACGATGCCCAAGCCAGTAATCACTGCACGTTTCATTCAATACCTCTGTAAGTCGCACTATAGTAAGTTTCGAATGGCACAATAGCGTACACTTGTACGCCGAACAAGTCCGATCAGCCAATTTATGCGGAAATTTGCGCCGCCAGGCACACATCGCTAAGATCGTGGCACTGCCTGTGAGACGAGTAACTTACGTGAAACAATACGCTATACAACCTGCCAACCTTGAATTTAATGCTGAGGGTACACCTGTTTCCCGAGATTTTGATGATGTCTATTTCTCTAATGATAATGGACTGGAGGAGACGCGTTACGTTTTTCTCGGCGGAAATCATCTCGCGGAACGCTTTCCCATTCATTCACGGCAATTATTTGTAGTAGCAGAAAGCGGGTTTGGTACCGGTCTCAATTTTCTAACGCTCTGGCAGGCATTCGCCGCCTTTCGCGCTTCACATCCGAAGGCCACGTTAGAGCGACTTCATTTCATTAGCTTCGAAAAATATCCACTAAGCCGCCAGGATCTGGTTCAGGCACATCAACGCTGGCCTGAACTGACGCCCTGGGCTGAGCAGTTACAGGTTCAATGGCCTCTGCCGCTGGCCGGTTGTCATCGCCTGTTGCTGGACGAGGGGCGTGTGACGCTGGATTTGTGGTTTGGCGATATCAATGAACTGACCGGGCAGCTGGATGAAACGTTAAATCAGAAAGTTGACGCCTGGTTCCTCGACGGTTTCGCACCGGCCAAAAATCCGGATATGTGGACGCAGAATCTGTTCAACGCGATAGCACGTCTGGTCCGTCCTGGCGGTACGTTGGCAACCTTTACCTCCGCAGGTTTTGTGCGTCGGGGTTTACAGGATGCCGGTTTTACCATGCAAAAATGCAAAGGGTTCGGGCGCAAGCGTGAAATGCTTTGCGGCGTGATGGAACAAACCCTGACGCAGCCGTCCGCGTCCCCCTGGTTTCTCCGTCGTGGAACCACAAAACGTGAAGCGGCAATTATCGGCGGCGGCATCGCCAGCGCCTTATTGTCGCTGGCGCTGTTACGCCGTGGCTGGCAAGTCACACTGTATTGCGCTGATAAGCAACCGGCTCAGGGGGCTTCCGGAAATCGTCAGGGCGCGCTGTATCCGTTACTCAGCAAACACGACGCGGCCATTAACCTCTTCTTTCCCGCCGCATTCACTTTTGCCCGACGTCTGTATGACGCCCTGCCCGTTGAGTTTGCACACGACTGGTGCGGCGTCACGCAATTAGGCTGGGATGAAAAGAGTGAACAGAAAATCGAACAAATGCTGTCGCAGTTATTGCCCAACGAATTCGCAAAGGCCGTTGATGCTACGCAGATCGAGCAAACCATCGGTCTGCCGGTAAACTGCACAGGGATCACCTGGCCACAAGGCGGCTGGCTGTGTCCGGCGGAGTTGACCACCGCGGTACTGCTTCTTGCCGAAAAACAGGGATTACGTACCCGTTATCAGCATTCACTGACTACCCTTTCAGCGCAGGAAGCAGGCTGGCAGTTGACGTTCGCCGACGGAACGCAAGCTGAACATCAGGTTGTCGTCCTGGCAAACGGTCATCAGATTAATCGTTTTGATCAGACTCAGCCGTTGCCGGTTTATTCCGTCGGGGGTCAGGTCAGCCATATTCCCACCACCTCAGCGCTTTCCGCCCTACGACAAGTACTGTGCTATGACGGCTATCTTACCCCGCAAAACCCGGTCAATCAGCATCACTGCATTGGCGCCAGCTATCACCGTGGCAGCGAAGAGACACGCTATCGCGAGGATGACCAGCAACAGAATCGGCAGCGCCTGATTGACTGTTTTCCGCATGCTGAGTGGGCAAAAGAGGTCGATGTGAGCGGAAAAGAGGCGCGCTGCGGCGTACGTTGCGCCACCCGCGACCACCTGCCTATGGTGGGTAATGTGCCGGATTATGACGCGACGCTCATTCAGTATGCAAACCTTGCTGAACACAACGCGGATGCGGAAAGTGCGCCAGTCTACGAGGATCTGTTTATGTTGGGCGCGCTGGGATCGCGTGGGCTGTGCTCTGCCCCGCTGTGCGCTGAGATCCTCGCCGCGCAAATGAGTGAGGAGCCTGTCCCGTTAGATGCAGGTACGCTGGCGGCATTAAACCCGAATCGATTATGGATACGGAAGTTGTTGAAGGGGAAAGCAGTAAAGTAACGGGACAATGCCGGATGACGGTGTAAGCACTTTATCCGGCCTATGGGACGCGGGATCACAGGCCGGATAAGACGCCAGGCGTCGCCATCCGGCTAATCCGCCATTATTTTGCCGTGACCTTCTGGAACAGAGTGTCCCACATCTCCTTCACTAATGCCTGGTCGCGTGGCGAGAGTTCACCCGCGCCAATCGCCTTTTCCAGACTCGTGGTGACATTGGCATATACCGCGTCGGCGGAATGGTCATCACCGCCTTCCAATTCGGCAACGGCTAGCGTCAGGTGGCCACGCAAATACCCACTGGCAAAAAGCTCATCATCACTTGCATGCTCTACCATGTCGTCGATTAATGCCAGAATGCGTGATTCAAACTCCGCGATCATCTTCTTTCCTCATTGTAAACGTGGCGCTGGCTTCAGTTGAGCGCTTCTGGCCACGGGAACTGTTCCACCTTAAGATCAGGCGTGTGATAATAATTCTGTAGCGCTTTAATGAATCGCGCTGGACGTTCAGGGATCCCTTTTTCCAGATATTCCATTACCTGAGCATGTACCCGACGCTGAAACACCACGCGATCCGGTTCAAAGTCGCCTTCCAGATTGTCGCAACTGACGTTGAACGGATAACCCGCCGCTACGCAAAATAACCAGTCAAATGCCTGTGGTTTCACTTCCACATCCTCAAACTGGCCCTGAGTCTGCGCATCACGGCCATCCGGACAGTACCAGTAACCAAAATCGACCCGTTCCCGACGCGCTTTGCCCGCGATGCACCAGTGCGAAATTTCATGTAAGGCGCTGGCGTAAAAACCGTGGGCAAAGACGATACGGTGATACGGGATCTCAGCATCTGCAGGAAGATAGATCGGTTCGTCATCGCCTTTAATCAGACGGGTATTAAATCCATCTGCAAAACAGCCATTAAAAATATCAATGAGCTGTTCGTAGTGATGTGTATTGTTCATTAGCTCATCCCCAACCAGTGGAGGATCTCCTGTCCATGACTATCATAAAGTAGTTTGGTACTCATCACCGCCGAAACGATAACGATCATTGGCCGAATGAGAGTTTGTCCTTTGCTCAATACCAGTCGGGAGCCCATACGCGCGCCAAGGAACTGGCCAACCAACATCACAAAGCCGGTCGCCCAGATCACTTTTCCACCAATGATAAACAATAACAGACCGCCCATGTTTGAAGTGGCGTTAAGTAATTTGGCATGAGCCGTTGATTTGGCGAGGTTATATCCGCACAGCGTGACAAAAGCCAGTGCGTAAAACGAGCCTGCTGCGGGTCCAAAGAACCCATCGTAGAAACCGACGCATCCTCCGGCGATCAGCGCAAAAGGCAGACCGTAAAGACGACGCTGCCTGTCTTCCTCACCCAGTTTCGGCATCAACAAAAAGTAAAGACCGATACAGATAACCAAAACGGGCAAGATCTGACGCAGCACATCAGATTGCACATGCTGAACCAACAGCGCACCGCTCATTGATCCAATGAAGGTCATCGCGATATTGAGTTTTTGCTCCGCCAGATTGATAACTTTGCGGCGAATAAAATAGATTGTGGCCGAAATGGAGCCACCGCAGGCCTGCAGCTTGTTGGTTGCCAGTGCGTTCGCAGGCGACATTCCCGCCGCCATCAGCGCAGGAATGGTCAGTAGTCCCCCGCCTCCGGCGATTGAATCAATAAATCCAGCCAGCACCGCGATAAAAAACAGAACCACCAACAACAGCGGCGAAACCATAAACAGGTCTAAAAAATTGTCCATTAGAGTACATGCTCATCCAGTAGCGCCTGGCAGGAAGGCGGCAACGGTGGCGGTGTCTTCTTCTCAGGCTTTGTTGTTCCAGGTTTCGGCGGTTCGAACCAGCTCTGCAGTTCCGCGCCACATCCATCACCCGGCGGTGGCAACGGTTGATCTTCGCACTCAAGGCTATCGGCGGGGCAACGTAGTCTGACATGCATATGCGCACGATGCTGGAACCAGGGGCGAACCTTTCGCAACCAGTCGCGATCGGTCCCGGCATCCAGACAAAGTTGTTGTTTAATTGCAGGATTGACAAAAATTCGCGTGACGTCGTTATCTTCCGCCGCCAGTTTAATCAGACGAGAAATTTCTGGCTTCCACAACGACGGCACGACGTGTTTACCATCAGCGGCCACCAGATCCAGCGCCTGCGGTCGCAACAGCTGAGCCTGCGTCCAGCGCGTTTTCGGTAACTGGAGAAAAATATCGACGTCCAGGCCGGTCTGATGGCTGGCATGTCCGCCGTTGAACCGACCACCAGCAGGCATTCCCATATCGCCAATCAGTACCGTTCCCAACCCCAATTGGTTCACCTGCGTACTCAGACGCTGGATAAACATCACCAGGTCAGGATGGCCGAAATAACGGCGCTGATCGGTGCGCATCACCTGGTAGGATTCAGACTGTACGGGAAGCGTGTCGGCGCCCACGATACAACCATTCGAAAATCCGCCAATAGATTGTGCGCTTCCTGCGACGGGATGGGTTATTTTTTGCCACGGCGTCACCGCCAGGCTGGCACTACTGACAAACAGGGCCAGTAGTGCAAGTACCGTTTTTTTCATCTGTTACCAGCGTGGTATATCAGTTTTCACATCCGCATTTTGCGCCCGCTGACGCAGCAGATGATCCATCAAAACGATCGCCAGCATCGCTTCGGCAATCGGAACTGCACGGATCCCAACACACGGATCGTGACGTCCTTTGGTTACCATCTCAACTTCTTCGCCAAAACGGTTGATCGTCCGCCCCGGCACGGTAATGCTGGAGGTCGGTTTCAGCGCCATGTGAGCCACAATTTGTTGCCCACTGCTGATCCCCCCCAGAATGCCGCCAGCATGGTTGCTCTGGAAACCTGCTTTGGTGATTTCGTCACGGTTCTGGCTGCCACGCAGCGCGACCACGTCGAAGCCGTCGCCGATCTCCACACCTTTCACCGCATTGATGCTCATCAGTGCGTGGGCGATATCGGCGTCCAGGCGGTCAAACACCGGCTCACCAAGCCCCGGTGGTACGCCATTCGCCACCACCGTCACTTTTGCGCCAATAGAATCGCCTTCTTTTTTCAGCGCACGCATCAGTTCATCTAACGCGTCGATTTTGTCCGGATCAGGGCAAAAGAACGGGTTAAGCTCTACCTGCGTCCAGTCTTTGATCGCCAGCGGAATATCACCCATCTGGGTCAGACAGCCCTGAATAACGATACCGAATTTTTCGGCCAGATATTTTTTGGCAATCGCGCCCGCCGCAACGCGCATTGCCGTTTCACGGGCAGATGAGCGCCCGCCGCCACGATAATCACGTAAACCGTATTTCTGCTCATAGGTATAGTCGGCATGGCCCGGACGAAAAACGTCTTTAATGGCACTATAGTCCTGCGAACGTTGATCGGTGTTTTCAATCAGTAAACCGATGCTGGTGCCGGTCGTAACGCCTTCAAACACACCCGACAGAATTTTCACCTGATCCGGCTCACGACGCTGAGTGGTGTAACGTGAGGTGCCCGGACGACGTCTGTCGAGATCGTGCTGCAAATCAGCCTCTGTCAGCGGGATGCCCGGCGGAACGCCATCGACGATACACCCGAGCGCCAGCCCGTGCGATTCGCCGAAAGTGGTTACGCGAAAGAGTTGTCCAAGTGTATTTCCTGCCATCACCACTCCGTTATCGTTGTTGTGTGTTTGCGCGTTTGATTAATCTTTGTAGATACTGAAATGTTCACGAGCCGCAATCAGCTGCGCTTTCGTCAGCATGAAGACGCCGTCACCACCATTGTCGAATTCCAGCCAGGTAAACGGCACATCCGGGTATTGTTCTATCAGATGTACCATGCTGTTTCCGACTTCACAAATCAGAATACCGTCATCAGACAAGTAATCCGGCGCATTGCCCAGGATACGGCGGGTAAGCTTTAAGCCATCCGTTCCCGATGCCAGACCCAGTTCAGGTTCGTGGCGATATTCACTCGGCAGATCGGACATATCTTCCGCATCGACATACGGCGGATTTGTCACGATGAGGTCATACTGGAGTTTCGGCAGGTCGCGGAAGACATCAGAACGGATAGGCGTGACATGATGGAGCAAGCCATGCTCTTCAATGTTGCGTTCGGTCACCGCTAGCGCATCTGTGGAAATATCAACAGCATCGACTTCCGCTTCCGGGAAAGCATAGGCGCAGGCAATCGCAATGCAGCCGCTCCCCGTACACATATCCAGAATATGCTGCGGCTGGCCTTTGATTAGCCCGTCAAAATGGTTGTTGATCAGTTCGCCAATCGGCGAACGCGGCACCAGCACGCGTTCATCCACATAGAATTCGTGGCCGCAGAACCAGGCTTTGTTCGTCAGGTAGGCCACCGGAATACGCTCATTAACGCGACGAATCACGCGTTCAACAATGCGGTGACGTTCACTCGGCGTCAGGCGCGCGGTACGCATGTCTTCAGGAATGTCCAGCGGCAAATAGAGTGTCGGTAATACCAGTTGCACGGCTTCATCCCAGGGATTGTCCGTCCCGTGGCCATACCAGATATTCGCCGCGCTAAAACGGCTGACCGCCCAGCGCAACATGTCCTGAATGGTATGCAGTTCACTCACTGCTTCATCGACGAAAATTTTATCCACGTATTCCTCCAGGGCATGCTCGCATTAAATTCGGCGGCTAGTTTGCCACGAAGACGGGGATAAATCAGCATTCACGCAGAGCATGAACACGAAAATTGTGTTTTGGCGGATCGGATATCCCCGGAGTCGGGTAAACTAACGCAAAACAGAAGATGAGACGCGCGAATGAAAAAGAAAAACCCGCTCAGCGAGGAGGACCAGGCGTTGTTCCGGCAGTTGATGACCGGTACCCGTCAGATTAAGCAAGACACGATCGTGCATCGTCCGCCACGAAAAAAAATCACTGAAGTTCCGGTTAAGCGACTCATTTCGGAGCAGGCAGACGCCAGTCACTATTTCTCTGACGAATTTCAACCGCTGCTGAATACGGATGGTCCGGTAAAATACCTTCGTCCCGACGTTAACCATTTTGAACTGAAGAAGATGCGCCGTGGCGATTACTCCCCGGAGCTGTTTCTCGACTTGCATGGTTTGACTCAGCAACAGGCCAAACAAGAGTTAGGCGCATTGATTGCCGCCTGCCGCCGGGAACATGTGTTTTGCGCCTGTGTGATGCACGGACATGGCAAGCACATCCTTAAACAGCAGACACCGCTATGGCTGGCGCAACACCCGCATGTGATGGCTTTTCATCAGGCGCCGAAGGAATATGGCGGCGACGCCGCGCTGCTGGTACTTATAGAAGTAGAAGAGTGGCTTCCCCCCGAACTTCCCTGACCGCAAAAACAGAAAGAGCCGCAGATGCGGCTCTTTTAATCGTTATATTCACCAGATGGCGGTTTCGCCGAATCCAGCATTTTACCGTTAAATGGCCTTCGCCATTTTCAGATTACATGGACTCATCTGCCAGTTGAAACTGCCTTTACCAGTCTCATCAAGTGTTACGCTTGCAATGGCAGACGTGGTAAACATCGGCGGCGTTTCACCCGGACAAAGTTCAGACACCAGATATCCCACTAAAGGTAAGTGAGAAATCACCAGCGCAGTGGCGACGCCTTCATTAGCCAGAGCCTGTAGATAGGCGCTGACCAGACCAACATCGCCGCAGGGAGTCAACTCCGGTAAAACATCTACGCCTTTCGGCAGGTTCAGACACTCCCCAACGACATCCAGCGTTTGTTCGGCTCGCAAGAACGGGCTCACCAGAACACGTTCGATATCCACTTTTTGACCTTTCAGCCAGTTCGCCATTAGGCGGGACTCGTCACAACCACAATGGGTTAAGGGACGAACCGAATCACTGGCGGCATCAAGGGCCGCGTCGCCGTGACGCATGATAAAAACTTGCATATTGCACCGCTTTTGTTAACCAGAATCACCCACATTCGTACTCAATACCGTAATGGCAGTGGTAAAAATGCGGTGGCCGGCATTGTGCCTTATCCGCTCACCGATTGAAACGCTGTTTTTTACCGTAATGGCGTAAGTATAGTCAATTTCTGTTTGCAAATTGAGCACGATACATTCATTCGGCGCGGATTCATCCTACCTTTGACCTTATACTTACAGGTCCGTTTCCCCACTCTTCCAGAAGCGATCGCCACGCTGCGCCATCTGCAATAGCGGCTCACATGGCGTAAACCGATCGCCATATTGCGCGCTCAGCCGTTGCAGAGTGGCAACCACTTCCCCCGCCCCCAGGGAGTCCATATAACGGAACGGGCCGCCAAGAAATGGCGGAAAACCAATACCGAAAACAGCGCCGATGTCACCATCACGGGCGCTTCGAATAACCTGCTCATCGAAACAACGTGCCGCTTCATTGAGCATTAACATCACGCAACGTTCAGCAATCTGCTGCGCGGAAAACCTCTTCTGACCTTGTACGCCAATAAGCGTATAAATTGCAGGGTCAACGCGTTTTTTGCTTTTACGCCCTTTTGCACCATAAAGATAGAAACCCCGGCCATTTTTTCTACCTTTGCGATCATCATTCAAAATTGATGCAACAACATTTGCAGGCGCGCTAAAACGTTCTCCGTAAGCCGCTTCCAGTACAGGTATAATTTTAGTGCCTGTATCGATTCCAACCTCATCCAAAAGTTGGATTGGACCTACCGGAAAACCAAACTTGACTAGCGCGGCGTCAATATGTTCGACGCGCTCCCCTTCTGTCAGCAGCCGAATGGCCTCGTTGATGTAAGGTGCAAGAATGCGGTTGACGTAGAACCCCGCTTTATCGCTAACCACAATGGGCGTTTTACCCTGTTTTTTCGCCAGCTTAACGGTTGTGGCAATGGTCTTCGCAGAAGTGGTTGCATGCGGGATTATCTCAACCAACGGCATTTTTTCTACCGGACTGAAGAAGTGCATGCCGATCACCTGTTCCGGTCTGAGAGCCTTTGCTGCAATATCCCCAATCGGTAAAGATGAGGTATTAGAAGCAAAAATCGTGTGAGGAGCGCAATTCTGCTCAACTTCCTCCACCATCCGTTGTTTTAACGACAGATCTTCAAACACAGCCTCAATAACCAGATCCCGATGAGAGAAACCGCGATAATCGGTAGAGCCTGAAATTAACGCCAGCTGTTTGTCACGTTCACTTGCCTTGATATGGCGGCGGCGCACTTTCGTTTCAAGTTGATCCCAGGTGTACTTCAGCGCGTGATTGATTCCTTTCGTATTAATGTCTTTGATGCGAACTGGCAAGCCGCCTTTACAGGACGTAACATAAGCAATACCACCGCCCATTAATCCACCGCCAAGAATCCCTACGTTTTCGAGTGGACCGGGTTGCGCGTCGCTGCCAGGGTCTTTTTTCACTTCTGTGCTGGCAAAGAATATATTACGTAAGGCTTTTGACTCCGACGTCATCGCCAGTTCGCCAAACGCCCGCGCTTCAGCGTCATAACCGCTGTGACTCCCCTGCGCCAGTCCGGTTTCCAGCACGTCCAGAATGCGGTCGGTGGCCGGATAGTTACCCTGTGTTTTCTGTTCCGTCTGTTTCCTGACCATACGAAATAACAGTGCGCGTCCCAATGGACCTGCCAGAATGCGTTCACGAACCGGTAATTCACGATGAACAGACTGATCCTGTTTGGCTAACTCAACAGCCGCTTCCAGCAAAATCGAATGGGGAACAACATCATCCACCAGCCCCGCCTTCAGCGCCTGCCTGGCACGCAGTTGCTTGCCGGTGAGGATCATATCCAGCGCCGTACTTATCCCGACCAGGCGTGGCAGCCGCTGTGTGCCACCCGAGCCCGGCAACAATCCAAGCTGTACTTCCGGCAGGCCCAGTACTGTTTTTACATCATCGGTACAAATGCGGTTGTGGCAGGCCAGCGCCATCTCAAGCCCCCCGCCCAAACACGCACCATGAATGGCGGCAATGACCGGGATCGGCAACGCGTTAATCTCGGACATTATCTGCTGGCCCTGATGTGCAAGAGCTTCAGCCTCCTGCGCGCTACGACAATGGCCAATCATATTGATATCGGCACCAGCAATAAAATTATCTGGTTTTGCCGAGATGAACACCACACCGCGCAATGCTTTGTTTTCACGGATTTGTTTCAGAATGGCGCGAACCTGAGTCGCAAATTCCGCTTTTAAGGTGTTCATTTTTTCGCCGGGAACGTCCATAGAAACGACGGCGACATTATCCAGACGCACGTTAAGCGTAAAAGCCGATGTCATTTCCATTATTCCGCCTCCAGAACCATTGCCGCACCCAGACCACCCGCCGCACAGGCGGTGACTAAACCGAAGCCCCCGCCCCGGCGCCGTAATTCGTGTAATGTCTGGGTGATCATGCGTGCGCCTGTGGCGGCAAACGGGTGACCATATGCAATCGACCCGCCCAGTACGTTGAATTTGCTGTCATCCACCTCACCGGTGGCATGCGCCCGTCCCAAAACGTCACGGGCAAAACGTTCGCTGCCCAGCAGTTGAACATTGGCCAACGTCTGCGCGGCAAACGCTTCATGCATATCAATGAGCGTTAAATCGGCCATCGTTAATCCCGCGCGCTCCAGCGCCAGCGGTGTAGACCATGCGGGACCCAGTAACATGTCCTGCCACACATCGATGGCGGTAAAGGCGTAACTGCGCAGATAACCCAGCGGGACCAGTCCCAGTTCCCGGGCGCGAGATTCCGTCATCAAAATAACGGCAGCCGCGCCGTCCGTCAGCGGTGTGCTGTTCGCCGCCGTGACAGTGCCATGCTTTTTGTCGAACGCAGGACGCAGTTTTGCGTAATCAGCCAGCGTAGAGTTACCGCGAATATTATTGTCTTCTGCGAAAGGATCGTTAAAAGGCGGTACCCAGGTGGTCATCACTTCATCCGCTAACTTACCTTCGGCCCAGGCCTGAGCGGCACGCTGATGAGAACGATGCGCCAGCGCATCCTGTTGTTCGCGGGTAATGCCATACGTTTTCGCCATTTGTTCGGCGGTATCCCCCATCCGCAACCCCGTTGAATACTCCGCCACCGCAGGAGGAACCGGCATCAGATCGCGTAAACGCAGGCGAGAGAAGAGTTTGAGTCGCTGGCCGGTCGTTCTGGCTTTATTGACATCCACCAGCACGCGCGCCAGCTTTTTGCTAACCCCAATGGGTAACACGGAAGACGAATCGGCCCCACCGGCGATACCCGCACGGATAGTCCCCGTGATCAGGCTCTCGGCCACATTCGCCACGGCCAGAAAACTGGTCGCACAGGCCCGGCTCACGCTGTAGGCATCCGTATGAACGTTCATCCCAGTACCCAGCACGATTTCGCGCGCGATGTTTGGCGCTTCAGGCATTTGTACAACCTGGCCAAATACCAGTTGTTCAATCACATCAGGGGGGATTTCACTGCGCGCAAGCAGTTCACCGACGACCATTTTCCCCAGATCAACGGCGGGAATGCCATGAAATGCAGTGGCCTGCCGGGCGAACGGTGTACGTAAACCGCTCACAATGGCGATACGATCGCCCTGACGGGTGACCAGCGGTAAAGCCTGACTCATAACACTCCCCTGTAAAAAAATAAATTAAGTGGTCTGACCTGATCACAGTCTTAACCAATTTTTTACATTTAGCCAAGGAGAGACATTAGAAAGTGCGAGCTATGGCACAGTGAATAGTTACATAGCGTTACGAAAACACCCCTGCCATCATTTGACAGGGGTGTTTGGAAGGAGGGGATTAACGCAAGCCCAACTGGAAGATCAGTGTTTCAGCTTCGCAGGCGAAGACAAAATCGATATCCAGACGAACACCTTCTGACTCTTCAGTGAAAGTAGAGGTGATTTGGCAAGGTTCGGATTCCACGCTACGCGCTTTTTCCGTCAACGCAGCCAGCGTTTCTTCAGCCTGCGCGCGGTTTGCGAACACACGACTGTACGACGCGGTGCAGTCGGAGTTGTCCATAATGGTCCCAACGTCCATACAGCAGCAAACCGGGGTTTCATCAGCACTGCATTTACTCATTGTAGATTTCCTCTGTATTCGCACCTTAGGTGCCAGATAAACGTTGGGGATATTTTACGCTCCCACCATTCACCTCTCCAGTCGTTAATGATATGAAATAGCATAAGTGACCGAAATCACACTTAAAAATGATCTAAAACAAAAATCACCTAAAAGGGTGAGTGCGGATCCCCCCAATTTTGCCAGCTGGATCGCGTTTCCAAGATCACAATTGAAAAATTTTATAAACATACTTGCAACATTCTATCTGGTCAGACCTATACTCACGCCACTGGTCTGATTTCTCTGTCGTACCTCAGACCCTACACTTCGCGCTCCTGTTACGGCATGTAACATTGTTTGAATAAAAATAAATCAATGAGGTTATGGTCATGAGCCAGAAAACCCTGTTTACAAAGTCTGCTCTCGCAGTCACAGTGGCAATTATCTCCACACAGGCCTGGTCTGCAGGCTTTCAGTTAAACGAATTTTCTTCCTCTGGCCTTGGCCGGGCCTATTCAGGTGAAGGCGCTATTGCTGACGACGCAGGTAACGTCAGTCGTAACCCTGCGTTAATCACGATGTTTGATCGTCCGACATTCTCAGCCGGGGCGGTGTATATCGATCCTGATGTTAATATTAGCGGACGTTCGCCGTCGGGTCGTAGTCTGGACGCAGATAACATCGCGCCAACCGCCTGGGTACCGAACGTGCATTTCGTTGCGCCAATCAATGATCAGTTTGGCGTCGGGGCATCCATTACCTCTAACTACGGTTTAGCCACCGAGTTTAACGACACTTATGCAGCGGGTTCTGTTGGTGGTACTACTGACCTCGAAACCATGAACATGAACGTAAGCGGCGCGTATCGCTTAAATGAGGCCTGGAGTTTTGGTCTCGGTCTGAATGCCGTCTATGCGCGCGCTAAAATTGATCGTTATGCGGGTGACTTAGGTCAACTGGTTGCCGGTCAGATTATGCAGTCTCCTGCCGGGCAGACTCCGCAAGGTCAACAATTGGCGGGAATGGCAAGCCGTATCCCAAGCGATGAGAATATTGCTCACCTGAACGGTAACCAGTGGGGCTTTGGCTGGAACGCCGGCATTCTCTATGAAGTCGACAAAAACAACCGCTACGCCTTAACGTACCGTTCTGAAGTGAAAATCGACTTCAAAGGTAACTACAGCAGCGATCTGGATCGCGGAATCAACCGCTTTGGTCTGCCACTCCCATCGGCCACAGGCGGTGCGACCCAGTCCGGTTATTTGACGCTGAATCTGCCTGAAATGTGGGAAGTTTCCGGTTATAACCGCGTTGCGCCACAGTGGGCTATTCACTATAGCCTGGCCTACACCAGCTGGAGCCAGTTCCAGGAGTTGAAAGCCACTTCAACCAGCGGCGACACCCTGTTCCAGAAAGACGAAGGCTTTAAGGATGCTTACCGTATCGCATTAGGTACCACCTATTACTACGATGATAACTGGACGTTCCGCACCGGTATCGCGTTTGATGATAGCCCAGTGCCTGCCGATAAGCGTTCCATCTCTATTCCGGATCAGGACCGTTTCTGGCTGAGCGCGGGTACCACTTACGCCTTCAATAAAGATGCGTCTATCGATGTCGGCGTCTCTTACATGCACGGTCAAAGCGTCACTATCAACGAAGGTCCATACCAGTTCGAATCTGAAGGTAAGGCCTGGCTGTTCGGCACCAACTTTAACTACGCGTTCTAAGTTTGTCCCAGACATAAAAAAAGGTGAGCTTTTAGGCTCACCTTTTTTATTGGCCTCAGGCCATCACTCAGAATCAATATCTTTGAGGTCGTCCTGAATCGCCTGCGCGTTCGGGTTTTCCTGAGGTTTAAGCTTCCCGCCATTGGCGATGAAATCATGGCGCTGGAAGTACGCTTCACGCACCATAATGTAAGGATCGGAGGACTGGCGCAGCAGACCATCAGAATCCAGCAACTGTGCACGAGTCTCAATTCCTTCCAGCGTCCATTTACCGATAGACATCGGCCAGGTCAGCCAGGAGAGGACAGGATAGAGATCATCCACCATGTCGCCGCCGTCGTCACGAAGCGTGAAGCTGCCATAGAACGGAAGCTGCATATACGGCCCATAACCTACGTCATAGTGCCCTAACGTACTGCCGAAACGGTGAGGTTCAGCACGCTGCAGTTTCGGATTCGCCATTCCCGCAACATCAATAAAGCCGCCCATCCCCAACAGGGTGTTCAGGAAGAATCGGGTGAAATGCACCATCCCCTGATAAGGATCGCCCTGCAGGAAGTAGTTCACCATTACCGCGGGTTCTTCAAGGTTGCCGGTGAAATTACTCAGACCATTTCGCGCAGGTTGAGGAACATAGTCACGCCAGGCGACAGCGACCGGTCGAACGACATACGGATCCAACACATTGAAGTTGAAGTTGTACATGGTGCGGTTGAACCCTTCAAACGGGTCGGAACGCCCCTGCTGTTCAGTACCGGAACTCGCACACCCCACCAGCAGTGTGGTTCCCAGCGCAAGCGCCGACAGGCGAAGCTTCATAAATGTCTCCCTGTTGATTATGGCTATCGCTGATTGCCATCCATGACGGAACAAAAACGTATCCGCCTGTTTAGGTGTGAGCGATTGTAACAGCACGTCAATCGATGTCTATATACCCGACCTTATCGATCTGATCATAGCCTGGTAACGCAATGCTCGTAACGCTTCTATTTTAACTGACGGCGAAAAACCAAACGTTACCATTTTTGCGATTTCAACGTTTACCCCTCTGCTGCGAACAAAAAATCGCTACGCTTGAGCTATACGTGCTTATAACAAGGCGACACGATGGACAAGCTCAGCAGTGAAAAAATTGATCGGCACAGCGATGAACTTGAAGTAGAAAGCGAAGAAAAGCAGCGCGGCAAGAAAATTGAACTCGACGAAGACCGTCTCCCCTCGCGGGCCATGGCCATACATGAGCACATCCGTCAGGATGGCGAGAAGGAACTGGAGCGAGACGCAATGGCGCTGCTATGGTCAGCGATTGCCGCCGGGCTTTCTATGGGAGCCTCTTTACTGGCAAAAGGGATTTTTCATGTTCAGCTCGACGAGGTTCCCGGCCGTTTTTTACTCGAGAACCTGGGTTATACCTTTGGCTTTATTATTGTCATCATGGCCCGCCAACAACTGTTCACAGAAAATACAGTAACAGCTGTACTTCCCATCATGCACAAGCCAACGCCAGGCAATATCGGTTTGCTGATGCGGCTCTGGGGAATTGTGCTACTGGGTAATATTCTCGGCACCGGCATCGCGGCCTGGGCCTTTGAATATATGCCCATATTTGATGAAGAAACGCGGGACGCGTTTGTCAGTATCGGTATGGAAGTGATGAAAAACAGTCCGTCAGAAATGTTTGCCAACGCAATCATTTCGGGATGGCTGATTGCCACCATGGTGTGGATGTTTCCGGCTGCCGGGGCCGCAAAAATCGTGGTGATCATCCTGATGACCTGGCTCATCGCGCTGGGCGATACCACGCACATTGTCGTCGGGTCAGTCGAAATCCTCTATCTGGTCTTTAACGGTACGCTGCACTGGAGCAACTTTGTTTGGCCCTTCGCCCTGCCAACTCTCGCCGGAAACATCTGCGGCGGCACCTTTATTTTTGCGTTGATGAGCCACGCGCAAATCCGCAACGATATGAGCAACAAACGTAAACAAGAAGCCAGACAACGCGCTGAACATGAAGAACAGCAGCAGAAAAACCAGAAAAAACAGTCCTGAATGGCGACGGTTTGAGCAGTCAGGCGACCTTATACTTACCGCGCTGCATAAAAAACGCTATACTCTCGCCGCTTCGTCCCCTTAGTTAAATGGATATAACGAGCCCCTCCTAAGGGCTAGTTGCAGGTTCGATTCCTGCAGGGGACACCATGAACACTTCTCACAAAGTCCAACGCAGTACATAACTCATTGATTTTAATTCATACCTCTTATTTTATTCGTCCAGTAAAGTGCCATTATTTCTAATGGAATCTATACATCTTTGCGTATAACATTGTGTATAACTGAGTTCGATCTTTTTTCTATACACATGCTGCTATCTGACATCCAAATAAAAAGAGCAAAACCGAAGGACAAACCCTATACGCTTAACGATGGTATGGGACTATCACTCCTCATCGACACAGCGGGCAGCAAAGGCTGGCGTTTCCGCTATCGCTTTGCAGGTAAGCCAAAGATGATTTCCTTTGGTGTATATGGCGATGTGTCGTTGGCACAGGCACGTACCAAACGTGATGAAGCGCGTTCGATGTTGGCCAAAGGGATCAACCCAAGTGAAGCCAGAAAGGCAGATAAGATTGCTTTGCAGTTCGCACATGAGAACAGCTTTGAGTCTGTGGCCAGAGAATGGCACTCATCGAAAAAAGCCACCTGGTCAGAGGGGTATGCAAAAGAGGTTCTCAATTGTATGGAAAAGGATATTTTTCCTTTTATCGGCCAGCGCCCAATTGAGCAGATTGAACCGCTAGAGCTGCTAACCGTCCTGCAAAAAATAGAGAAAAGAGGTGCGCTAGAGCAAACCAGCAAGATCCGCCGCCGTTGTGGTGAAGTGCTTCGTTATGCTGTTGCCACTGGCAGAGCAAAGTATAATTTTGCACCCGATTTAGCTATCGCACTCAACAAACCTAAAACTCAACACTTCCCGTTCCTGACTGAAATCGAGTTGCCCGAGTTCGTCAATGCTCTGGATAACTATCAGGGCAGTTTAGTCACCAAATACGCCACGCAGTTGTTGATGCTAACCGGAGTGCGCGCAATTGAACTACGTGCAGCGGAATGGGCTGAGTTTGATTTAGATAATGCCTTATGGGAAATCCCCAAAGAACGGATGAAGAAGCGCCGCCCCCATCTGGTTCCGTTATCTACTCACGCGATCAGCATCCTGAAAAAGCTACAAGAAATAACAGGGAATTACAGCCTAGTTTTCCCTGGCAGAAATGACGTAAGGAAGCCAATGAGTGAAGCCAGTATCAACAAAGTGATAAAACTACTGGGCTATCACGGTCGGTTAACGGGTCACGGCTTCAGGCATACCATGAGTACTATTTTGCATGAACATGGTTTTGAGAGCGCATGGATTGAAATGCAACTTGCGCATGTTGATAAGAATTCTATTAGAGGGATTTATAATCATGCAAACTATCTTGAGGGTAGAAGAAGCATGTTACAGTGGTATAGTGATAATATAATTAAAAATTAATATTTCTTTTAGTTATCCTCTTTTTAGCCAATACAACCTTACCACTAATAACCAAAGCCAATATCATTGTTTGGATAACGTTATCTATTGCAAACATCAACATCAGTTTGAATGCTAAAGCAGTCCCCACATTAGTGAATACGATTAAACTCAAAGAAAATGTGATAAAAAGACATACAATTGCGATTTTATAAAGCACAAAAAATACATCTGCGCCACTATCATTAATCCAACATCTAAAAAAGACATACTTTTGTAATGAAAACATAAATGCTGCGATACCTGCTAAAAAAATCCAGCACTTTAAAATCAAAACCAGCAACAATAGTTGCTATTCCCTGTGTATTTACGAACCCTATTGATACCCCGAAAAGTTCCTTTATCAAAAGGTAAAGCAAACCTAACAACACTCCTATAATAGGAACAAAACAAACACATAACCTACTAAAATACACACAAAAAACAAATAAAAAATCAAAGAACCACCCCAAATGCCCCCCAATTCCATCTATCTCCTTATTAAGAAGGGGCATATAGTGAGCAGTTTATTTGCAAAGATGAATTACTTCACGAGTTGTTAATTAAAATAAGTTAAGAACCCAGCTTAACCAGATCTTCCATTTTGGGATATCTATAGCTAACACAGCTAGTATTATTTGTATTATTACGAACCAAAAAATAATTTTAGAGTTTTTCTTGTTGTATTTAATACTATCAAACTGGATTCTACTTTCTGATAAACGATATAAATTTTCAGTTTTACTTACCAATTCATTACATTTCTCAACCTGATACTCCAGTAAATGATTAACTTCATTATTTTTGTTTCTTGAGAAGGCTTTCAACCAACTTTCTATTTTTTTTGAACACATGTAAAAAATAAAGTACTCATTATGTTTTTGAGTCAGTACATTACCATGAGCATCCGTTACAATATCCCCAACTTGCTTCGCTAAACGACTTATTTCATAAGAAATCAATATCCCAAATGAATAATCTCGAATCAACTCCCTTGAATTTGAAGGGGGGTAAAACTCAGGATAGCCGTTATTATCCTCTCTATTAACTTTATTATAGATATATAGAGCATCGAATGAATACTTAGCATTGTCGTATACGTTTAAAAAATAACCCCCGTCATCTTTTATTAAATATGGTGATGGGTAATAAGAACCGATCTCAACAGCTCTCTCAACATCTTGCTTATTTAGACTAGAAAAATAATCTACTCCCTCATCTACACACATCTCTGGAACTGCAACTACACTATTCTCATGCTGCGATATACCTATAACATCATTTAACTCTTTCAAAATCATGCGAACATCATTGAATACATCATCAAATTTCTCACAAATAATTTCTGATGCAAGCCATGATCTATCCAAGCATATAAAGCCACTATTTTTTTTGCTATAGAAATTCAGTCCATCAAACTCTGAGTCAAACACCAATTCATCTACATGGATATTTTTTATTGCGTTCGATGCTTCCTTTGCCATATATACTTCATACGTCAATATAAATAAATCGCTACCATGCTTATGCAAGTCCAGCATAATAAAATCGATATACTTTGTTTTGGATGATAAAGGTTTTAGTGAGTCATTATATCTATCAGAGCCATTAACACTAATTCGCCCAAGATTATAATAGGAAGAACCAAATATACTTGAGACATCGTTTATTCCGTCATATCGTGAAGCATTAAAACTATTTCTTGAATAGCGAACAATCCATTTTGCCAACTTATCAAGTTCATTCTTACCAATTACAAAACTTAATGTAGTTTTGTACCAATTAAACTCCCCATTAAGGAAAGATACAATCTTTGGATTCTCATTATTATATCCCCCCCTTAAATTTCCATTATTTTTATAACGGTGCTTAACTTCATTTGCTAACCACTTAGGAAATAAGGCAGGACAATAATAAGCACAATTAAAAACATATTTTGTATATAATGTTTTTAATTTGTTATATTTTCCTTTCTTCCTTACCTGCATTCGTTCCTCCTATTTTTTATAATAGTTGCATATTTCCATTACTGTATTCTAAATTGATTTTTTTCGAATTGTTACAGAAAAATAAAAAAATAACAAAAAAGGCACTACACCGCACCCGCCTGCGGTTTTCATATCACTAAAATTTTTCAGTTGGGATTTTTTACAAACGATACCGCCAGCCCGCGCCAGTGCTGGGAATGTACTGCGAGACTGGAACTGAAAAGAATGAAAAGAAATTCAGTTTTTTTCAGTTTTGCTGTCCATCGATTCTGTTGCCTGAATACGCAATGCTTTGATATTAAATGGATAATTAATTTTAGGTGTGATTTTTTATGAACGATTGTGAAACGAGGAAAATATAACACATTGAAATATAAATATTTTATCTCTGGAAAAACTGAAATTCTTTGAACGGATTCCGGGAACGGATCAACCATCCCCGGCGCACACTCTACCCATTCTTTTGCGCAGCCAGCAGCAATTCTAAGGCCTTTTCCCGCCCCTCTGGTGGAATTGCGTCAATCAACTCTTTAACCCTTCCCTGCCCGTTCAGCGCGCTTGGGCTGACCGAATGGGAGAAAGCAACATTCATCACAAACGAGTGACCACACTCCACGTTAGAGCAATAGCAGTATGATCTTACCCACGTAATGTGGACACAACCCTAAGCGAGATTCTGGTTTTCAAATTGTTCC
>NZ_NRDO01000073.1 GCF_010231475.1 Citrobacter sp. NCU1
AGATCGACGAAAGTTTGTGTAAAAGTCTGAAAATCAAACGGTTACTTAACGTCCGTTTTGCACTGATTTACTAAAAGAGCTTATGCCTTAGCGTTAACTGATTCTAGCGCATTACGTCCAGGTGGCGGAAGCCAGATTACTCACTTCTGAGTAGTTATTACGTGATCCAAGTCAAATTTTCGCAAAGCTGACACCTTTCAGCAGGCCATTTTTGCAATATTCGCTAAGTGTTGTTGAATTGTTGTCGTGAATGATAGTTGTATTAGCATAATTTGCACAAATTAATAACACTGGAGAATATAGTCAGATTACGCAGATTTGAGGTGAAGTATGCTGTTAAAAGGCGTATCTTCAGCGCGGTTTTACCATTATTGACGACTAACTTCATACGGCTAACGCTTCGGAGCTAACCGTGATCCAAACGTTATTTGACTTCCCTGTGTACTTTAAATTTTTCATCGGGTTATTTGCGCTGGTAAACCCGGTTGGGATTATTCCTGTCTTTATCAGTATGACCAGCTACCAAACGGCGGCAGCGCGCAACAAGACAAATCTGACCGCAAACTTGTCGGTCGCCATTATTTTGTGGACATCACTCTTTCTGGGTGACGGCATTTTGCAACTGTTCGGTATTTCGATTGATTCGTTCAGGATCGCGGGTGGGATTCTGGTTGTCACGATTGCGATGTCGATGATCAGCGGGAAACTGGGCGAAGATAAGCAGAACACTCAGGAAAAATCAGAAACCGCAATACGTGAAAACATCGGTGTTGTACCGCTGGCGTTGCCCTTAATGGCTGGGCCAGGTGCTATCAGTTCGACGATAGTCTGGGGTACGCGGTATAACAACATTATGCACCTGGTGGGTTTCTTCGTTGCTATTGCCGTTTTTGCTCTGTGCTGTTGGGGCTTATTCCGTATGGCGCCGTGGCTGGTACGGTTGCTGGGACAAACCGGCATTAACGTCATTACACGTATCATGGGCCTGTTGCTGATGGCGTTGGGCATTGAGTTCATCGTGACAGGGCTTAAAGCCATTTTCCCTGGCCTCCTCAGCTAACACACCTTTCATAGAGACGGAGCCAATATTGGCTCCGTTTTTTTGTCATCAGTAAAAGCGCTCACACGCGCTAAAAATTAACGTGAAAAAAGAATCAACATGGCAGCTTTTCTATTTGTTTTCTTGTTGATTTAGCAGGGTTTAATCCAATTTTTATGTCTTAAAGATACGCGTCTCGCTGTTATTTTATTAACATCATACTAAGGGGCTTGATGAAGGATTATCGAAATGTTATTAGTTATTTCAGCGCCATGCCAGATGAATGTGCTAAATAATGACCAATTGTTAAATTTATGTGCACACTTGTCTTTGCTAAACGTCTGGGAGCATAGAAGGGAGTTTGTTTGAGATAACTTATTGATAAAAATGATTTATCACTGAATTTTTTCTCTAAAACGATGTCTTCAGGCTGGTGTGTTTTTTTCTACAAAAGAGAATTAGTTAACAAATCTGTAAATTGTATTGGCGGTTAAGAAACGCATTTGGTACTTTCCGGCCAGATATTTTCAGAAGATCTCACGTTGTTGAGAACGATTGTCAATAAATTGATTTACAGAATAAAAACGCGTCTCTGACAGGGGAGGCGTGGACGGAATCGACGTAAGGCGATCATTCGAATCGTCAAAATAAATAAAGTCGGTGATAGCAAAGTAGTAAACGAACTGACAGCAGCAAAATCTCCGGTGCTGTACAGAAACCCTAACGGGATTAAACAGGCTGGCTAAAAAGCCAGTAATTATAATGAGTGGAGTACAAACACAATGTCTAACATCACAAAAAAAAGTTTAGTAGCTGCGGGGATTTTAACTGCGCTGGTCGCCGGAAACGTTGCCCTGGCTGCGGACGTACCGGCTGGCGTTCAACTCTCCGATAAGCAAACTCTGGTGCGCAATAATGGTTCCGAAGTTCAGTCTCTCGACCCGCACAAAATAGAAGGTGTGCCGGAGTCGAACATTAGCCGCGATCTGTTTGAAGGTTTATTGGTCAGCGATGTCGAAGGACATCCGTCAGCAGGTGTTGCGGAAAAATGGGAAAACAAAGATTTTAAAGTCTGGACATTCCATCTGCGTAAAAATGCAAAATGGTCAGACGGCACGCCGGTTACCGCGCATGACTTTGTTTATAGCTGGCAACGTCTCGCCAACCCGAATACCGCGTCACCTTATGCAAGTTATCTCCAGTACGGCCATATTGCCAATATTGACGACATTATTGCGGGTAAAAAACCATCAACCGATCTCGGCGTAAAAGCGATTGATGATAATACATTCGAAGTCACCCTAAGCGAGCCGGTGCCTTATTTCTATAAACTTCTGGTTCACCCGTCCGTTTCTCCAGTACCTAAAGCCGCCGTTGAAAAATTCGGTGAGAAGTGGACTCAGCCCGCCAATATTGTCACCAATGGTGCGTACAAACTGAAAGACTGGGTGGTGAACGAGCGTATCGTGCTTGAGCGCAATACCAATTATTGGGATAACGACAAGACGGTCATTAATCAGGTCACCTATCTGCCGATCTCGTCCGAAGTCACTGATGTTAACCGCTATCGCAGCGGCGAAATCGACATGACTTACAACAACATGCCGATTGAATTATTCCAGAAGCTGAAAAAAGAGATCCCGAATGAAGTTCGTGTCGATCCTTATCTGTGTACTTACTACTATGAAATCAATAACCAGAAAGCCCCGTTTAATGACGTTCGGGTTCGTACCGCACTGAAAATGGCGCTGGACCGCGATATCATCGTCAACAAAGTGAAAAATCAGGGCGACCTGCCAGCCTATAGTTACACTCCTCCGTATACCGATGGCGCGAAACTGGTTGAGCCGGAATGGTTTAAGTGGTCACAAGAAAAACGTAACGAAGAAGCGAAAAAACTGCTGGCTGAAGCGGGCTTTACCGCGGATAAACCGTTAACGTTCGACCTGCTTTACAACACGTCTGATCTGCATAAAAAGCTGGCGATCGCAGTAGCCTCCATCTGGAAGAAAAATCTGGGCGCTAATGTGAAGCTGGAAAACCAGGAATGGAAAACGTTCCTCGACACGCGTCATCAGGGAACCTTTGATGTGGCACGTGCTGGCTGGTGTGCGGATTATAATGAGCCGACATCCTTCCTGAATACCATGCTGTCAGACAGCTCAAACAACACCGCTCACTATAAGAGCCCTGCGTTTGATAAACTGATTGGCGACACGCTGAAGGTCACTGACGAAGCGCAGCGTACCGAGCTGTATACAAAAGCAGAACAGCAACTTGATAAAGACTCTGCAATTGTACCGGTTTATTATTACGTGAACGCTCGCCTGGTGAAACCCTGGGTAGGCGGTTACACCGGTAAAGACCCGATGGATAATATCTACGTTAAAAACTTGTATATTATCAAGCATTAATGGCAAGACGTGGGGCAAGCGAGTTTTGCCCCACAGTGTCTTTTTTTCATCGCACTATTAACACCTCAACTGAGTTCGTTTGACACAGAGGTGTAAAGGCACACGCCAGAAGGTACGGGCAATGTTGAAATTTATTTTACGTCGCTGTCTGGAAGCGATTCCGACACTCTTTATTCTTATCACGATTTCATTCTTTATGATGCGCCTTGCGCCGGGAAGTCCTTTCACCGGTGAACGCGCGCTGCCGCCAGAGGTTCTGGCGAATATTGAAGCGAAATATCATCTGAATGACCCGATCAGTACGCAATACTTCAGTTATCTGAAGCAGTTGGCGCACGGTGATTTTGGGCCTTCTTTCAAATACAAAGATTACACGGTCAATGATCTGGTTGCCTCAAGCTTCCCGGTGTCGGCAAAACTGGGCGCCGCCGCCTTTTTCCTCGCCGTGATTATTGGTGTAAGCGCAGGGGTTATTGCCGCACTTAAGCAAAACACGCGCTGGGATTACACGGTGATGGGGGTGGCCATGACCGGGGTGGTAATCCCCAGTTTCGTCGTGGCCCCATTACTGGTCATGATATTTGCCATCACGCTCAAATGGCTGCCCGGCGGAGGCTGGAACGGTGGGGCGCTGAAATTTATGATTTTGCCGATGGTGGCGCTGTCACTTGCCTATATTGCCAGTATCGCCCGTATTACTCGCGGTTCGATGATTGAAGTTCTGCACTCCAACTTCATTCGTACCGCACGCGCTAAAGGGCTGCCGATGCGACGGATTATTTTCCGTCACGCGTTAAAACCCGCGTTGTTGCCTGTGCTGTCTTATATGGGACCGGCGTTTGTCGGCATTATCACGGGCTCGATGGTTATTGAGACAATCTATGGTTTGCCGGGAATCGGCCAGTTGTTCGTTAACGGGGCATTGAACCGTGACTATTCGCTGGTGCTGAGTCTGACTATTCTGGTGGGGACGCTGACCATCGTGTTTAACGCTATCGTCGATGTGCTGTATGCCGTCATCGATCCGAAGATTCGTTACTGAGACTGGAGCTCGCTATGATGTTAAGTAAGAAAAACAGCGAGACGCTGGAAAACTTCAGCGAAAAGCTGGAGGTCGAAGGCCGTAGTCTTTGGCAAGACGCTCGCCGTCGTTTTATGCATAACCGTGCGGCGGTGGCCAGTCTCGTGGTTCTGGTGATCATCGCGCTGTTTGTCGCGCTGGCGCCGATGTTGTCGCAGTTTACCTATTTCGATACGGACTGGGGCATGATGTCGAGTGCGCCAGATATGGAATCGGGGCACTATTTCGGTACGGATTCTTCCGGACGCGATCTGCTGGTGCGTGTGGCGATTGGTGGGCGTATTTCGCTGATGGTTGGGATTGCCGCTGCGCTGGTGGCGGTGATCGTGGGGACGTTATACGGCTCGTTATCGGGCTATCTTGGCGGCAAAATTGACTCTGTCATGATGCGTTTGCTTGAGATCCTCAACTCCTTTCCATTCATGTTCTTCGTGATTTTACTGGTGACCTTCTTTGGTCAAAATATCCTGCTAATTTTTGTGGCGATCGGGATGGTGTCCTGGCTGGATATGGCGCGTATTGTTCGGGGCCAGACATTAAGCCTGAAACGTAAAGAGTTTATTGAAGCGGCCCTGGTTGGCGGTGTCTCCACGGGCAGTATCGTGATTCGTCATATCGTCCCTAACGTTCTGGGTGTGGTGGTGGTGTATGCCTCACTGTTGGTGCCGAGCATGATCCTGTTCGAATCCTTCCTGAGTTTCCTCGGGTTAGGCACCCAGGAGCCGTTGAGCAGTTGGGGGGCCTTGTTAAGCGATGGCGCCAACTCAATGGAAGTTTCACCGTGGCTGCTGCTGTTCCCGGCAGGTTTCCTTGTGGTGACGTTATTCTGTTTTAACTTTATTGGCGATGGCCTGCGTGATGCCCTCGACCCGAAAGACCGTTAAGGAGTGCAGCCATGAGTGTAATTGACACCTCAACCGCGCCGCTCGCGCAGCAACAGGCTAACGCACTGCTGAACGTGACAGATCTTCGAGTGACCTTTAGCACTCCAGACGGTGATGTCACCGCGGTTAACGATTTAAACTTTTCGCTTCGTGCAGGGGAAACGTTAGGGATTGTCGGTGAGTCAGGTTCTGGCAAATCACAGACGGCGTTTGCATTGATGGGGCTGCTGGCGGCAAATGGACACATTGGCGGTTCTGCGAAGTTTAATGGGCGCGAAATACTGAACTTACCCGAACGCGAGCTTAACAAGCTGCGTGCTGAACAAATTTCAATGATTTTTCAGGACCCTATGACCTCACTAAACCCTTATATGCGGGTCGGTGAACAGTTAATGGAAGTTCTGATGCTGCATAAAGGGATGAGCAAAGCCGAGGCATTTGAAGAGTCGGTGAAAATGCTGGATGCGGTAAAAATGCCGGAAGCGCGTAAGCGCATGAAAATGTTCCCGCATGAATTTTCTGGTGGTATGCGCCAGCGCGTTATGATCGCGATGGCGTTGCTTTGCCGTCCTAAGTTACTGATTGCCGATGAACCGACCACGGCGCTTGACGTCACCGTTCAGGCGCAAATTATGACGCTGTTGAATGAACTCAAACGTGAATTTAACACCGCCATCATCATGATCACCCATGACCTTGGCGTGGTGGCCGGCATTTGCGACAAAGTTCTGGTGATGTACGCAGGTCGTACGATGGAATATGGCAATGCGCGCGACGTGTTTTATCAACCCGTCCATCCGTATTCAATTGGCTTGCTCAACGCTGTACCGCGTCTCGATGCGGAAGGGGAATCGATGTTGACGATTCCAGGCAACCCGCCGAACTTGCTGCGCTTGCCAAAAGGCTGCCCATTCCAGCCTCGCTGCCCTCATGCGATGGAAATATGCGGCAGTGCTCCTCCTCTTGAGGAATTTAGCCCTGGGCGTCTGCGCGCCTGCTTTAAAGCGGTGGAGGATCTGGTATGAACGCGGTGACTGAACAACGAAAAGTGCTTCTCGAAATTGCCGATCTGAAAGTGCATTTTGACATCAAAGACGGCAAACAGTGGTTCTGGCAACCCGCTAAGACCCTGAAGGCGGTCGATGGTGTGACGCTGCGATTGTATGAAGGGGAAACGCTGGGCGTCGTGGGGGAATCTGGCTGTGGAAAATCGACCTTCGCCAGGGCGATTATTGGGCTGGTGAAAGCCACTGACGGCAGAGTGGCCTGGTTGGGTAAAGATCTACTGGGAATGAAGCCGGAAGAGTGGCGCGCGGTGCGTAGCGATATCCAGATGATTTTCCAGGATCCTCTGGCCTCGTTGAATCCGCGTATGACGATTGGGGAAATTATTGCCGAACCTCTGCGGACCTACCATCCTAAGCTGTCGCGTCAGGACGTTCGTGATCGTGTGAAAGCGATGATGTTGAAAGTAGGGCTGCTGCCAAACCTGATCAACCGCTATCCACACGAGTTTTCCGGCGGGCAATGTCAGCGTATCGGTATAGCGCGTGCCCTGATCCTTGAGCCTAAGCTGATTATTTGTGATGAGCCGGTTTCTGCGCTCGACGTCTCCATTCAGGCTCAGGTAGTGAATCTGCTGCAACAATTACAGCGTGAAATGGGGCTTTCGCTGATTTTCATCGCGCATGATTTGGCCGTGGTTAAACATATCTCCGACCGCGTTCTGGTGATGTATTTGGGGCATGCTGTGGAGCTGGGCACCTATGACGAGGTGTACCATAATCCTCTGCATCCTTATACCAAAGCGTTAATGTCGGCAGTGCCGATCCCGGATCCTGATCTGGAAAAAAACAAATCCATTCAGCTGCTGGAAGGGGAGCTGCCGTCGCCAATCAATCCTCCGTCAGGTTGCGTATTTCGCACTCGTTGCCCGATTGCCGGGCCAGAATGTGCTAAAACGCGGCCAGTGCTGGAGGGCAGTTTCCGACATGCGGTTTCCTGCCTGAAAGTAGACCCGTTATAATTGTGAGGGCCGACATGATGTCGGCCCTTATCATTGCGAGGTCACTGTGTCGCTTAACTTCTCTTCAGTTCGTCAACGTCTTTATCATCTCTTATTCGATCTGAATACACGTTCTGGTCGTCGCTTTGAAGGGCTATGCGGTCTGTTCGCGTTGCTTAGCGTCTTAATTATCTTTGTTGAATCAGGCCTTGGGACGCAATATCACCTGACGTTTAGCGAATGGCACACGTTTGTCTGGCTGGAGTTATTCGTGACGCTGGTATTCACCGGCGAATATCTCCTGCGATTATTGACCTGGCCGAATCCAGCGAAATATGTCTTCAGCTTCTGGGGATTCATTGATTTAGCCACCATACTGCCCCTTTATATTATGTGGTTATGGCCGGAGATCAGTCTCAATTATGTGTTTGCCTGGCGAGCCATGCGAGCGATTCGTGTCCTGCGGATCCTGAAACTGCTGCGTTTCATGCCTTCGTTGCGGGTATTCTGGAGCGCAATCATTAGCGCGCGTCATCAGTTGATTCTGTTTTATTCGTTTATTGCCATAGTGATGATAATTTTTGGCGCGCTGATGTATTTGATTGAAGGACCGCAATATGGGTTTACGACGCTAAATGCGTCGGTTTACTGGGCAATCGTAACGGTAACAACGGTGGGCTATGGCGATATTACGCCGCATACCCCATTGGGGCGTGTTGTGGCGTCGGTGCTTATCTTAATTGGTTATTCCGTCATTGCGATTCCGACTGGCTTAATTACCACGCACATGAGTACGGCGTTTATGAAACGTAATCAGCAGCGGAAATGCCCGACGTGTCAGCAGGGGCAGCACGAATACAGCGCGCAGTATTGTAACCGTTGTGGGAGTAAGCTTCCGGAGTAGAGGAAAAAAAAGCCGCGTTAGCGGCTTTTACACTTATTCGCGCCAGAGAATGTGGCAGAGTTTGTGATCTTTCTCGCGACAAAGCAGCACGCGGGCAAAGATGTCGTTAATTTCACCGTCTTCACTGTCTGCCAGACCAATTACCACTTCGGCAAAAAAGTCAGGATTCAGGTCAAAATCGACATGCTCCTGCCAGTCTTCTGCCGGGTCAAACAGTTCTGCGCCCCCGCGTTCTTCGAACTGAAGGTTAAACAGAATAATATCTGCCGGGTCGAGATTATCGGCGGCCAGCTCAAGAAAAATATCGTAAGCCTGCTCAAGGGTTTCATCCTCAGTCAGGCGATTGTTCAAATCCATATCCATAATGACTACCTGTTTATCGTCGCTTGCGCACGTTTTACAGCAACGGGCTGAAGAAGTAAAACAGTCGCTCGGTGATTCGTTGCCACAGGGGGCGTTTTGCCCACAACCGCGCATCCAGCAGGCGTGAACGCGAGATGTAGTCATCCTGAACGGAGGCGAGATCGCCACCGAATCCCGCATCGTCAATGACCAGCGTTATCTCAAAGTTGAGCCATAAACTGCGCATATCCAGATTCACGGTGCCGACCAGACTCAGTTCGCCGTCAACCAGCACACTCTTGGTGTGTAACAGCCCCCCTTCAAACTGGTAAATTTTGACCCCGGCCGCCAGCAGTTCGGTGAAAAAAGCACGACTCGCCCAGCCGACCAGCACGGAATCATTTTTACGCGGAAGAATGATACTGACGTCCACCCCGCGTTGCGCCGCGGTGCAAATCGCGTGCAGCAGATCGTCGCTGGGCACGAAGTATGGGGTGGTCATAATCAGATATTCGCGTGCAGAGTAGGCTGCGGTCAGCAGCGCCTGGTGGATCAGGTCCTCGGGGAAGCCCGGTCCGGACGCAATCGTGTGAATGGTGTGCCCGCTGGCCTCTTCAAACGGCATGATATTCAGATCAGGCGGGGGAGGCAGGATGCGTTTACCTGTCTCAATTTCCCAGTCGCAAGAGTAGACAATACCCATCGCCGTCGCGACGGGACCTTCCATTCTTGCCATCAGATCGACCCATTGCCCGACACCCGCATCCTGTTTGAAAAAACGTGGATCGACCATATTCATGCTGCCGGTATACGCAATGTAATTGTCGATCATCACCATTTTGCGATGCTGGCGTAAATCCATACGGCGTAAAAAAACACGCATCAGATTAACTTTGAGCGCTTCGACAACCTCGATACCTGCGTTACGCATCATTGCCGCCCACGGGCTGCGAAAGAAGGCGACGCTACCCGCGGAGTCCAGCATCAGGCGGCAGTGGATACCGCGGCGCGCCGCGGCCATCAAAGATTCCGCGACCTGATCGGCCATCCCGCCGGGCTGCCAGATATAAAACACCATCTCAATATTATGGCGTGCGAGTTGGATATCACGGATCAACGCCTGCATCACATCATCGGAATCGGTCAGCAGTTGAAGTTGGTTTCCCTTCACCCCCGCAATTCCCTGACGGCGCTCACACAGTTTAAACAATGATGAAGCAACGCTACTGTTTTCCTGCGCAAAGATGTGTTTGCAAGCCTTGAGATCGTTTAGCCATTTGGCGGTCGACGGCCACATGGCTCTGGCGCGTTCGGCGCGACGTTTCCCCAGGTGAAGTTCACCAAACGAGAGATAAGCAATAATCCCTACCAGCGGCAGAATATAGATAATTAGTAGCCATGCCATCGCGGAAGGAACTGCGCGTCGTTTCATCAAAATGCGCAACGTCACGCCGGCAATCAGAACCCAGTATCCGAGAATGACCAGCCAACTCACCACTGTGTAGAAGGTTGTCATAACATTAAAAATCCTTTTGAAAGCGTATTGTTATGAGTTTACGCATCAGGATTCATCTGGCAAATAAAAACGCAGGAAAAGCGCTGGTCTGAGTTTGGTGAGGGCGTATAATGCTCGCTTCCTGCACTGTAAGAGTCGTTAACATGAAACGTAGTAGAACGGAAGTGGGACGCTGGCGTATGTTACGTCAGGCTAGCCGCCGTAAAGCGCGTTGGCTTGAAGGACAGTCGCGTCGCAACATGCGTATCCACTCAATCAGAAAGTGCGTTCTCAATCATCAACGTAACTCGTTGCTGTTTGCGATCCACGGCATCTGATTCAAAAAAGGGCACCGTATTCGGTGCCCAACGATTTTTGTGGTGTCCAGCCGGACTCAAAATACTTTCTTATAGGGCTTAACGGAAACCTGCGCGTAGACCCCGGCGGCGACGTACGGGTCCGCTTCTGCCCAGGATTGCGCAGCTTCTAAAGAGTCAAATTCAGCAATTACCGTTGAACCGCTAAAACCCGCAGCACCAGGTTCGTTGCTGTCGACTGCAGGCATTGGACCCGCGGTGAGCAGACGACCTTCATCCTGCAGAAGTTGCAGGCGCGCCAGATGCGCAGGGCGGACGGAAAGGCGCTTTTCGAGAGAATTGGCAATATCCTGAGCGTAGATGACATACAGCACGGGGAGAGCTCCTTAATGGGTAAAAGTCGTTAATTACGTTATTGGAAAGGCCTTTTAACTGCAACGCAAAGATGACGGCTTTGTTAAGGCGCACAGTTTGCATGGCTTTTTTTGGATAATATTGCGTTTTAGATGCCCCACATTGTGATGTCTTATTGAATATGATTGCTATTTGCATTTAAAATCGGGGCCTGGTTTTTTAACTGAAACGATTATGACTTCAATGACCCTTGATTTACCTCGTCGCTTTCCCTGGCCGACGTTACTTTCCGTTGGCGTTCATGGTGCTGTAGTGGCGGGACTGCTGTATACCTCGGTACATCAGGTTATTGAACTGCCTGCGCCTGCGCAGCCGATCTCCGTCACCATGGTCTCGCCTGCCGATCTTGAGCCACCCCAGGCTGTTCAGCCGCCGCCACAACCTGTTGTCGAGCCTGAACCCGAGCCTGAGCCGATCCCCGAACCGCCAAAAGAAGCGCCGGTGGTGATTGAGAAGCCGAAACCAAAACCTAAACCAAAACCTAAACCCGTGAAGAAGGTTCAGGAGCAACCGAAGCGTGATGTTAAACCGGTCGAGCCACGTCCGTTGGCGCCGGCTGAAAACACCGCACCTGCTCGTCCGACGACCAGTACCGCACCTGCTACCAGCAAACCCGTGGTCAGTGCGCCTGCGGGCCCTCGTGCGTTGAGCCGTAATCAACCGCAGTATCCGCCGCGAGCGCAAGCGTTGCGTATCGAAGGGCGGGTCAAAGTGAAATTCAACGTGACGTCCGACGGGCGCGTTGAAGATGTTGAAATACTCTCCGCGCAACCCGCCAACATGTTTGAGCGGGAAGTGAAAAACGCGATGCGGAAATGGCGCTACGAAGCCGGGAAGCCAGGTTCCGGGTTGGTCGTGAATATTGTTTTCCGCCTCAATGGCACCACGCAGATTGAATAAGCGTGATGATGAATAAAAAAGCCTCCACATCCGGAGGCTTTTTTATTACTGCTGAACTGGCAACGCGCGGGGCTTACCGTCCTTGTCTACCGCAACATAAATAAACAGCGCCTCTGTTGCTTTGTACCGCTGTCCAATTGGCTCAGAGGCCACCTTTTTAACCCACACTTCGATGTTGATGCTGACGGAGGTGGTACCGCGTTTTACACAGCGAGCGTAACAGCACACGACATCGCCCACCGCGACAGGGCGTAAAAACGTCATTCCCTCTACACGCACGGTCACCACGCGGCCATGTGCAATTTCTTTGGCCTGAATGGCACCGCCAATATCCATTTGAGACATTAGCCAGCCGCCAAAAATATCGCCATTGGCATTCGTATCAGCAGGCATGGCCAGAGTGCGTAAAACAAGTTCGCCCTGGGGGACATTATTCGTTGTTGTCATTGTAGAACCGACTATAGAAAAAAATTACAGGCGCGATGCTACTATGATTTGCAGATTGAGAACAGAGGAGATACGCCGCGCACCGCGGGTGTTCAGGCAGCTCAGAAGGAAAGGGGGCTGGTGTAATAGACGCATCCCGGTCCGTTGTCGGTAGATGAGCCATTAGATCATTTTCGTTCCAACATTTGTGGGGGGCATCAACGGCATATCTTCACAATTAATGGAATTTGCGTTGCGAATTACGGGGAATAGTGCAGAAAAGAGAAGCGCCAGAGGAAATGTCTGGCGCTGGAGGGATTATGATTTATCTTCCTGGGGAAGATGGCGGTAGATATAAACGCCGCTCAACAGGGTGAAAATCAACGTCAACGCGGTCAGGCCAAAGACTTTAAAATTGACCCAAATATTTTGCGGTAACCAGAACGCGATGTAGATGTTCGCAAGGCCGCACAGAATGAAAAAGACCGCCCACGCCAGATTTAACTTCGACCAGACAGGCTGAGGAAGCGTAAGCTCTTTCCCCAGCATGCGCTGAATTAATGGCTTTTTCATTATCCATTGGCTTACCAGCAATGCGCCCGCAAACAAGCCGTAAATCACCGTCACCTTCCATTTAATAAATTCATCGTTATGGAAGAAAATGGTCAGGCCGCCAAAGACGGCCACCAGAATAAAGGTGATCAACGCCATTTTCTCAACCTTACGATAACGCACCCAACTGTAAATCAGGACAATTGCGGTGGCGACGATCAGGGCTGAGGTTGCCGCGTAGATGTCATAAATCTTGTAAAAGGCGAAAAAGACAACCAGCGGTAAAAAATCAAGAAACTGCTTCATACTTCGATTCCGTAATTAACATGCATCGGCCGGAAAGTACCGACGCACACAGGGTTATTGGCGAATCAACATATACAGGCGGAATAAATAGATGAGCAAAACCGCAGAGATCAAATTGCTCAGCGTATTCGCCACCACCGCGCCGACGTTCGGCGTCAGCACAGCAAAGTTAGGTGCAAAGAGCAAAAGCAACGTTTTTGCCAGCAACCAACTGATCACTGCGGGCGCGACCAATCGCATATTAGACCACGTAAGACGCATGCTGTTGCGCATTGCGGCAAAAACACCCATTTTATCCTGAACCAGCATGACAGGCGCAAGTGCGAGGAGGATGGCCATGAGAATACCGGGCACCACAACCAGCATGATACCGAACTGCACCAACAGCGTCGTCATGAAAATCAGTATAAACAGCTTAGGCAAAACAGGGGCGCTGGCGCCAATGGCGCGTAATGCACTTACCCGATGACCGGCCGAAATCAATTGAATCATCAGCAATACGCCACCTGCCAGAATGGCATTGCCGATGAGACCTGAAAACGTCGAGGCTGCAGAAGCACGTAACAAGATTTGCTGCTGTTCTGGCGTCATGTTTTGCACCAGGTCGAATAATCCAACGCTATCCGCCAGATGATCGCCTTCGCTAAGTTGCGCAATTTGCGCGTCGCTGGGGGAAAAGGCATGACCTAAAACCACCGTGATAAATGCGCACAGCAGCGATACCAGTAAGATGGTAACAAATTGATTACGGAAAAAGTTCCCCGTGTCACGGTATACGGACTTCGCCGTGATAGACATGCACTCTCCTAGAATTTTGGATTAAATAGAAGTAAATCAACTAGTTAGCTTCTTGATGTGTATCAGGTTAATCACAAAAGAACTCACTATGAAGACTCGCATTCTAGCACACAGCATCCCTAAGCTACCAACGCCAATAAGTTTCTTTACTTCATAGTCTTAGGCTCCCGCCCGTATCGCGTGGAGTCATGTGATTAGTCCGGGTACAGGCGGTGAGAGTGGGTGAGACGGGGAGTCTGTTCAATACACCCAGCGTTGGAGCGAGCAACCAGTAAGTCAGATTGAGCACCAGATAGCGTGAGGAATGAGAAAACGCCACGCTTCCAGATGGATAAAGGCGGTTAATGGTGCCGATGAAATGGGACAGGTTGTGATGTCAGGACGGGAACAGCAGAGCGCCGTCGGGTAACTGGTGGTATCTGGAAGCTGGCACGGTTTCGCTACTTCTGAGTTGAGTCGGCTGATGCTGATTCCTCAGGAGTAGCGGAGCTATGTAAAAACAGCAAGGAACGGTGGTGTGTGACTTGCTCAGGAGGACAGGCGGTGTGATACACAGACGGCCTGATTACTTCAAGGCGCATGTTGTGACGTCTTGAGGGCGACGGTGAACAGGGGGTCATCAATGGGGGTCGTCCAATGGAAGACCCCCCCCTTCTATCACCTGCCTATACTACAGATAGCTGTGCCAATAAATGAGGCCGTACTACTGCCGCGATCAAGGTAGTCGGCTTCGAATAGGAACCTATCCTGCAATGTAGAAAAAACAACCTTCCCGTATTTATTCTGGCAGTCCTGATTCGACACAGAGATTCTTTGATAAGTGACCGAGTGATCCAAAATCGTCTGCACAATGACGCGACGGCTATTTCCATCTTTTGCGAAAGAACCTTTCTTAAAATAGGAGAAGCTATGCCCATCTGCTGATTCATTTATCAGCATCCATACATTAGGGTCAACCAAGGGTGGATTGGCAAACGCGGAAAACGAAACCAGAGAAAACAGAACACATCCCAAAAGTACCTTCATAAAATCCTTACCTTTATTATAAAAAAACCAAACTATCCTACTCTTAAAAAACCTTGACCAAAACCCTGTATTTCGCTCGGTATCCATCTGTCATTTAGCTCGTCAAGTTCCTGCTGGATGTCTTCAGGGTATGGCAAGATCTACCAAAAATACCTGACCGCCAGCTACTTGCCCTCGTGTCTGAATCCCTGACCAGTGCGATGGAAATCATTGTTGCCCTCGCAGGTAAGCAGATGACCGTCACGGAACTGGCTGTGTAGCACTCAGCAAGTCAATAATGCTTGTTAAACATGTAGTGATTCATGTGATTTTATTACGTCTCAAACAATTCATCGTATGCTTTGATAATTATTTTATGATGATTTTCGACATTATTGTATAGGCTTAACATGTTTGCCTGAAGTTCGGGTAAGCCTTCTATTTCATTTGATGGGTTTGATAATTTCAACCTACGATACTTTATAAAAACATTAAACAGTTCTTCGTGACGGTCTATAACATTATGAAAATCTTGTATGTTCTTAGGAACTAAGCCCCAGAGTATCATTCTTTCCATTTTGACATTCATTAAAAATGTATTTTTAACGTACATCTCAATTTTAATACCAACGTTAGCATGTTCATTGTGAAAATTAGTATTTTCTTGATGAGATGATTTTAAATAAGCAGATACATCAGCCAGCAAATGTAATGCTTCTAGCTGTAGGGTGCAGAACCCTTCAATCAGTTCATCAGCAAACTTAAATTGCCTGTCCTTCAATTTTGGTGCTAGCCAATCAGGCACTTTACGATAAGCAAATAATGCAACAGCAAATGTACCCAACGTTGCAACAGCCGATAGTGCGGCCCACCAATCAGCAACTTTACCCAAATCTATCTTGCTGCCCTGAACAAGTATGGACACACAGATAAGCAATAACATTCCAACGATACTCAACAGCAGAATGTTGATAACCCTAAGTACTCTATCCATAAGTTACCCATCAATAAAAAAACATCACCCTACGATACACATCAAGCAATTGATGTCGTTAGGGTATCGTGGCAAAAACAGTTAAAAATGTGAAGTGCCTTATAAGGACTACACGCCACCCCCGATCCCCCCCTGTACCCCTGCTGCTGTCTCCTGCTTTCCTGGTGTATCCTCTCGTTTTTCTGCCTGGCTCCTGCTGTCCGTCCCGCTGTTCTCTATAGACACATGAGGCGGGGAGGGTCACACCTATACCATTGCATTAACGCAGTCCTTGCGCCTGTTCTTACCCATAAATCCCTATTACTACTAGCTGTTGCCCTGCTGATACCTGCTGCCTTGTCTTGTCCCTTCTTTGTGTTTTGTCCCTTTTTAGTATACCCATAAAGATTTATTTTTATGATGGTATTGACGTGTCCTTTTTGTGTCCTTAAATTATGTCCTTGTTAGGTCTTAACGATAACGGACACTAACGCTGCCTACTAACAGAGACAACAAGGACTACACAACATGAACAAGCACACCATCACCGCCAACATGGTCGAACGCCTGCAAGCTGACCTGAACGGCGTGAGCTACGGGCTGGAATCTAACGAGTCCTACACCATGAAGTCAGCACGTAGTGACATACTGTTCTTCATTGAGGAAGCCAAGAAGGAAGCAGATGCTCACGGGCTGCACTGGCTGGCTATCGTTCCAATCGTAGCGGTCATCAAAGGTGTTAGCCGCACTTCACTGATTAAGGCTTGCAACAAGGCAATGGATGAACTGGAGGTAATGCGCCGTCATCAACGTGAACAGGCTGCTGAACTGGAAGCACAGGACGTTAAACCAGACCTGTCTGCCGTCATCGCTACTGCACAACCTACCCTGAAAGCTGGCTTCACTCTGGCAATCGCTAATACTGACCGATCAGGCTCTCATCAAGTAGAGATCCGTAAGGACGGTTGCCTGTGCTGGCGTGGCTGGGAGTTCGAGTCTGATTTCCAGTGGAACCTTGAGAAGCAAATGGGGTATGCGACTGAGGCCAAGCAGGAAGACAAGGACGCCAAGCGCATTGAAGAACTGAAGGAAACTATCAGTCTGCTGAAAGGTGACTTGGCGTACTGCCAGACACGCCAACAAGTAGCTAACGTGTACGCTCTCATTGATTCCCGTGAGGCTGAACTGGTAGCCCCTCGGGGAGCACAAGATGAGACGCAAGGTAACACCGAGCAAGCCTTCATTAATCGATGTGTGAGCGCGTTAGATGCCGCTGGGATGGCAGAGCACAACGTCTACATCTGCTGGTTCCGTATCAACTATGGCTGCTGGATAAATGCTAGTGATGTGGTAGAGGCTGGCGGTCTAGCACAGTACCTGAAGTCTATCGGCCTGAATGAGTCCGATGTAACCGAACTCATGACGCAGGACTGTGACTGTCAGGACGCTGAAGGGTTGGCCCTGAAGTGTCTGGGTAACTACGGCTCATTCGATTGGAAGCTGATGGGTGAACTGCTGGAAGCTGCTGAGGAGTGCGGGGAAGACGTGGTTGACGCTGCGTTATCAGCTGGTATCCCAGCAACTGAGGCTGGCAACAAGTATCTCGGGCAATGGGAGAGCATGGAAGATTATGCGTATGACCAATGGGAATCATGCGGTTTGCTTGAATCCATCCCTGAAGCTGCAAGGGGCTATCTGGATTGGGAGGCTATCGCAAGGGACATCCAATTCAACGGGGATGTCTGTGAGAGTAACGGTCATTACTTCTGTGCGTGTTAATTATCCCACTGAACCGGAGCAACTTATGAGCACTAAAGTAACTCAACATAAAGCTAACGCCGTGCAACTGGACGAGTTCACCGCGTCACAAATCAAGGCGCATTGGATGTGTGTGGCGCTTAGCAAGATGGCGAAGGAATTACGTAAGGTCGCTCTCACACTCAAGTGGGAACATGATTACCCCGTCCGGTATGCCCTGAGTGATGTGCGGGTAGCTGTTGCCTTGGGTATGTCCCGCTGTGAGGCGCATGGTGTGGACTTCAGGCCAATCTTTGAAATCATCCAGTTCATCCAAGGGGATACCAGAGCCAGCCTGATTGCATCGTGCTTTTACGCTGCTGACGAGCTGGTATCCGCTAAGGAGCGTATCGCTAAGAAAGGAATGGCGAGAACGGTTGAGGGGCCGACGAAGCGCACTGTAGATCCTCATGATGGACTGCCATACCTCGGTTTATCCACGGCGAACTATACGCTGGATAGTGAGGGAATGGAGGCTATAAAAGACCTGCTGAGGGGAACAGGCGGCGCGATACGGAGAAGACCTGATTACTTCAAGGCGCATTACATGACGTCGTTCGGGCAGGGATGTTAATAGGTTGGCTCTCCAATGGCTGCAACCAGAAGAGAGCCGGAAGTATCACAACAACGAGGAATCAACTCTATGAAAATTGAAACACTCAACGGCAAAGGGTACATGCTCACGGTCAACGGTTCAAGTCACATGCTGGACACTTTCACCGAGTGTCTGCGGGTAGGCTGGCTGATTAAGTCAGGCCAGTAAGTTATCATAAGGGGCTGGCGGTATCGTTAGCCCTATCAACAAGGAGTTAGAGTTATGGCAGTAGTTGGTTACGCTCGCGTGTCATCTGTAGGTCAATCACTTGACATCCAGTTGGACAAGCTCAAGGGAGCTGGTTGTGACCGTGTGTACTCAGAGAAGCAATCGGGAGCTACCGCTAAAGACCGTCCGCAACTTCAGGCTATGCTGGATTATGTGCGCGATGGTGACACTGTGGTGATCACCAAGCTGGATCGTATGGGTCGTAGCCTGGCTGACCTTCTGGACATCGTGAATACCCTTAAGGCCAAGGGGGTGTCCTTTAAGGTACTGGATCAAAGCATTGATACAAGCACACCTCAGGGAATCCTCATGCTGTCCATGCTGGGTGCCTTTGCTGAGTTCGAACTGTCGATTCGTAAGGAACGCCAGATGGAAGGGATTGCTAGAGCTAAGGAGGAGGGGAAGTATACAGGCAGACCTAAGACGATAGACGAGCAGCCAATCCGAGAGGCTCTGTTAGCTGGTATGAGTATCCGGGAAGCTGCCAGCAAGTTAGGCATAGGGAAGACCAGTGTTCATAAGGTAGCCGTTAAGATGCGCGAAGAGGGTCAGGAGGCTGAGTAACCGCATAAATGCCACGTGATTATTCACTTTGTGCGCATAATAATTTACCCTGACCTACAAGGGAGAAGGTTAATCCTATCTAATCATTAAAAATGATCGGTGAAACCTTTCTCTGTCTATGCTTGCCCCCCTGTTTGACTACCCTGAAGATAACCTAAAGACACCCACTATCATCAATGAGACATCCCCTTAAGGATCGTGAAGACATCTATCGCTCTCTTGTTCTCTGCTTACGTGTTTAATCATTGTCATTGGAGTAGAAGAGAGAGGGAGACCAACGATAGAGACTGTTAAGACATCATCCTGTGTGTCTTCTAGTTGGGTCAATTCACTTGTACAAGAAATGAACAGCGAAAATAGGGCAAGCTATAAGCTCCCCTTGAAGTTTTCTTTAATTGTAAGTCTTACGTTATATAAGTTGCGCAAATGTTAACTGTAACCCCCCCCTGATCTTAAGGACATCCTCAGGACTATCTTCTTCTCTGCCTACCTGTTTTATCTTTTATGGTTATCACTGGTAACTCATCTACTCCTACCCGGAAGACCTGACTGTTGTCCTAAGGATACAGGGGGGCTTGCTGGTACTCGTCATGCTTAGGGCAGGGGAAATTAATAGACCCTGCCCGGTGACTCTCTTCTGTCTTCATTTGATTACCCTTCCTTTGGAGATAATCATCAATGATTGACACTAGGTTCATTGGCTGATCTAATAACCATCAAACGAGATGACATCTTAAGGAACGATAATCAAATGAGTGAAATTACATCAAAGTACCTACCAGAAGGCACCATTCTGACAACTGAAGGCAAGGACAAGATTCTTACAGGCAAGCTGCAACGCGAAGTAGCTTTCTGCCTAGCCGAGCGTATTGCTCACTGGACCCCGACACTGACAGAGCTTAGCGCTAGAATGCGTGACGTAGCACCTCAGAACGTACACCGCACCGTGAAGGCACTGGAGGCCAAAGGTATCCTCAAGACGGTGAAAGGCGTGAAGGGTGAGGTCACAATTCATCACTGCATTAGCACTAACGATGAAGGAGCGCTTTACATTCAGTACGACCTGAAAGGGTTCTACAGCTCCAATGAAGCTATCATGCCGGGAGGCGCTGTCGTGGGTAACGTTGACTATGTAGCTGCGATTCAGGAGGGTTTAGCTGGCGACCAATCAAAGGTGTTTAAGTCCATCAAGCAGGCGCGTGAAGGTGACACCCGCTGGTACATCTTAGAGTTCAACAAGCCTGACCTCTACAAGCTGGCTGCGCTGAAGTTCATGGGCCGTGTGGACTTGGCTGAAGCAACAGAAGCACTCGCCTTCAGTCACTTATACCCACTCATTGAGCAAGCTGCTCGTGGCGCATGGCAACCATTCTTTGACACCATGAAGAAAAATAAGGTCATCCAGTATCACGAGTTCAACGGGAGTCGTGTAATGTTCTGGGATGTCGATGCATGGTCAACCTACAGCACGAGAGTCTTGAAGGAACGCCAAGCGATCATTGATTCATGGAAGGTATAGGACCTGCCAGCAATCCTCACCCCTCCTTGTCTCAGCAATGTAAAGAGAAGCGTGACATTGCAATCATTGAGTTCCATAAAGAAGGTAAGAGCGCGTATGCAATCGCCAAGCTGACTAAAGTGGCGGAGACATCCGTAGCGCGTATCCTTGCGGAAGCTACCCCCAAAACCCCAAACTGGGAAAATGGGGGTAATCAGGAAGTCTCCCCCCACGTCATCCCAATGGCTAACACGCAGCCACGTCCTGACACCCAAGTAGACGCTTCATCTATTGAAGAGATTCGTGTGCTTGCTGCTGGGGCTAACGTTGCTCATGGTAAAGGAAACACCGAGGCTGACTACCACAACATCATTGTGCGTATGATGGGCTTCGGTGATACCTACATGAAGAACGTCTTTGAGCCTGACATTAAGAAGATTGCTGAGGCCATTGGTGCGTCTGTTCCTTCTGTTCAGCGTGGGTACAACGATTACTTCGGCACCGAGAACAATAAGCACCCGGCGCTGAATGTCACATGTAAAGAGAAACGCGACATCGCAATCATTGAGTTTCATAAAGAAGGCAAGAAGCCGTCTGAGATTCAGAAGATGACTCGTGTGAAGCGTGATGTCATTTACGACACCATCAAGGAACTGTCGGAAAATCCTGAATCAGGAAAAAGCGACACCCCTGAAGTCTCCCCCCACGTCATCCCAATGGCTAACACTCAGGCACGTCCTGAAACACAAGTAGACGCTGCGCCTTGGTTCGACGAGCAGATGCTGAGGATACTCGTATCTGCGCGTGGCGCCGTAATCGACATTATCGCAGACAGTAAGGGTGTCCGAAAACGCTGATTCAGCGAAACCGGACCTAAATCATGTCACCCCTCACCCAACGCTGGGGCAGGTCTGCGAAGATGCGACGTGGTTATGCTGATTACCAAGGCCCTACTAATGCCCCACACCCTTCCTTATCTCAGCAATGTAAAGAGAAGCGGAACCACGCGATCCTGGCGTTTCATAAAGAAGGTAAGAGTGACAACGCAATCGCAAAGTTGTGCGGCATGAACCACGTAACCGTGGGGAACATCATTAAAGAGCACGTTGTAAAAAATGGGGATTCCCCAAATCTTACAACCCCTGAAGTCACCCCTCATGTCATCCCAATGGCTAACACTCAGGCACGTCCTGACCATCTAAGCCTAGTGGTAAATCTGGAAGATTCTGCCAATCTTACCCCCCCAAAGACCCCACAACCATGCCACACCGTACATTATTCCCTGACCTAAGCATGAAGAGAGGTCTCTAGCCGAATACTGTAAGAACCTTTAGTCTGTCTTTTATCCCCGCTGTAATACACCGCTTAGCACAAGTATCCCCACTGAATAATGAACACATAAACCCTGTCCTAAGGTAAGACTCTGCATCTTGCTTACATGGTCATGGTGTTATTTCTCAATTTAGTTAATTGGTTTCTTGTGGTGTTACAGCGATGCGAAGCGTCTGCTTCAAACGACAAATCAAGTGAGTCCCTCGGTATCTCCGGCGTTAACGCGCTGGGTATCTGAGGGCTTCTTTTCACATAATTTATGTCCAACATTAACCCATTTATCCAACTGAGGCTTTATGTCTACCAGAATCCCCAAGACCGCAAACAGTAACGCGCACAGAACATCTGTCGTGCTATGGCCTGAGACAACCCCAAAGGCAGACATCATGACCCTGCACCTCTCTACCGAAGCAGGGCGCTTACTCACACGCACCGAGGCAATCAACCTACTGATTGAACGCGCTGCTGCATCCATCAACCAATCAGAGGCTAAGTAATGCCACGACTCCAGAAAGAACTAAGCAGACTCCAATTCCAGCGTGACTTCCAGAGCGCACAAGCTCGCTGGGACATGATGGAACCTGATGATGAACCTGAAGATAAACATGCGGTATCTGCTGTTGAAGCCGGTGCCTTATTCACCCACCACTACAGCGTTAGACATGACGCATAAGGAATAACACAATGATGCACGACCCGGCAGTATCCGTATCTCATGGCGGTAACATTGAAATCGACACCTACAGCATGAGTGATTACTCAGTAGGAACCAACCACGAAGGCAAGGCGCTGTATGTGGTGGATGACGTCGAGATGACCGATGAACAGCTTGAAGACAACATGCACTACTACGAGTCCGATGACTCAGACGATGACGAGTACGACTCAGCAGGCGACTTCCCCGAGACAATCACCGAACAGCTTTATCAGATTAACGATGTGTTAGGGGGTGGTGCGGCTGAGTTCTACGCCTCGGAATTGCTCGGTATTGGTGAGAGTCGCATGGGCGAGGTTATGCGAGGTACTCACCAGTCACGCGATGCCATCCAGTCACACGCAGAGGCTACATTGCATCACATGGCGGCTGCTGTAGGCATGAATGGTGACATGCTCATGAGCGAACTGAACAAGGACATTGCAACCGTCCGAGGTATGCGATCAAAGGTCGGCACTGAAGCACTCCATGCTGCGATTACCGACGCGATGACGGGTAATTATCATGGAGCAATGACCCGTTGGAATCGCCTACGTGGTGCTTTACAGTCTATCCGCTAAGCCAGAAGACACTCGTAAAGGCGTAAGCCTTGCTTATTCCTCGTATCGCCACACCTCACCAGACGATCTGTAAGGCCTCCTACGGCCTCCGACTGAAACACACACAATCACACTGACACACGCTCAGGACGTCACCAGACGCTTCCTGCGGCTTCCTGTCGCCTAAGCGAAGCTTAGGCTTCATCTAAACAATTAACCAATAAGGAAGTAAACCCCATGACTAGCAAATTAATCACCCGCGCAGACCTTAGCGAAGACTTAATCGACTACCTGAACGGTATGCAGGCCACCATCAAACGCCTGGCTGAAATCGCACACGTCCCACCTGCTGAACTCCAGCTCATCCGTATGGAATCAACCGCACAACATCAACGCGTCAAGGCTGAACAAGCCCGTATCCGTGAGAACCGTAAGCAGTTCGAGGAAGACGTCGCGGAAATGAGAGCATGGAACACATACGCTCGGTTCGTCTATGAGAATGAAGCTGGCTGGGCTAAAGGAGCCGCGATGGAATGGGAGACAATCACCGGGCGCAATGGCAGCGAACATGGGCAGTCCTACATTGGTAGCTACAAAGAACCGACCAAGAAAGAGCTACTGGCTGCAATGGCAGACTGGGAACGCTGGGAGAACTCAGAGAATCCGCAGTATGTCAGTCACCGCACTAAGGCTCGTGCTGTGCTGCCTGTTATCCGCAAGAAACTCGCTGCGATTCTGACGGCTCAGTAAGTGAACGCGAGGGGGACGTGATGCCCCCTCACTCCTGTCACGTCAACCAAAAGAGAAACCAAATGAACCAACACGTACCCGCAGCACCTCACCATACCTACCGGATCGCATGTGATGGGGCATGTAACACAAATCACATTAAGTCACCGTTCCGCAAGGTTGGCTGGGGATTTACCGCGATACGCTCAGATGGTCGCACGGCTGAACGCTCAGGCACCTGCGAGGGGGATGGGGAAAGCAACAATACCGCTGAGCTAGAAGCTGTCATCCAAGCCCTCTCATTCCTTCAGCCTGGCAGTAACGTAACGCTTCTTCTGGATTCCAATTACGTACTTAAAGGCGCTACAGAATGGCTGGAAGGATGGAAGCGTAAGGGATGGAAGAAAGCAGACGGTAAGCCAGTGCTCAACTTGAGGCGCTGGCAGATACTGGATGACCTCATGCAGACCCGCAATGTCACCTTTGAGAAAGTGAAGGGACACGCTGGACACGTGATGAATGAACGCGCTGATGCTCTCGCTGTTGCTGCTCTAGCCTAATCCAACAATAGTAATCTTTAAGATTTCCCCCTCAGTTTTGTAGCCTCAGCAGCCTTAAAGTCTTAAGAATCGTTAACCTTGATTCTGAATGAGGTAAATACCCACTGAGACACTATAAACAAGAGGAGTATGAACATGATTCGAGCAAGAGGGGCTAGCTGGCAGGTCGATGTGGTGGTTGATGGAAAACGCATTAGGAGATCGGTCTCATCCTACGCCGATGCTCATGACATGCACCTACGCCTAGGCAGTTCAAAAGTAGCACCTGAAATCGCCAGAGAATCAGATCAACGGAAACCCCAAAGGCGACCAACAGGTTGTCCACCTGTTCCTGTGGATACTCCATCGATGGAAGACATGCTGGAGTTGACGTGGTTCCGTGATTGGTCACACCAGAAAGACGGCGAAGGGTCTAAGCGCCGAGCTACAGCTGTGCTTGAAGACATGGGGTGGTTAAAATGGAATCCTGCTGAGATCACCAAAAAACGCTTGTTGTATCTCAGGGATTTCTACCAGCGCAAGGGTAACTGCAACGGTACGATTAACAGGAAACTTAATTCGGTTACGAAACTCTTGAGTACCGCTTTTGATGAGGAATTAATCCACCACAAACCTCATGTCCGTCTTCTACCCGAAAGAAATACACGGGAAAGGGTCATCACTACGTTGGAAGAAGAGGCCCTCCTGTACTGGTTGCACGAGTTGCACTATGGCGGGGCGTGGTACTTGGCGAGATTCCTTATTGATACAGGGTGTCGGGTAGGCGAAGCCGTATCATTACGACCTCATAATGTATCTCATAAATTAAAAACCGTGTCGTTTGAGAACACGAAAAATGGGACATCACGGTGCGTCCCTCTCACTGATCGTGCTTTAGATTCAGTCCTCAAGTGGGGATCGAAGATCAACGTCAGATTGTTCGAATACAACTTTTACAGGGCTCGTGACCACGCAGGTATAGGGAAGGATGTTGTTCCACATACACTGCGACATACATGTTTAACCCGTCTGGCTCAATCGGGCATCTCTATGGCGATAATCCAAGCATGGGCTGGTCACAAGAGCATCCGAACGACCAACCGCTACCTGCACTTGAACGTATCTAATCTGGATACAGCGAGGAATGCGCTGAACAACTTCACTGATACTGAAGAGTAAGTTGTAACCGCTCCCGTTTTTGTCCCTTTTTGGAAGGGATAAGATGTTTCCCCAAATAGACTCACACCATAGACAATCTAACAAGTTGATTTATTTCAACATGTTAAGAGCCACAAAAATCACTGTTGCGCTACGTGAAATCTGCAAGGTCACGACCCTGCGATTCTAAAAGTATTCACGTAGGAACTCCAGGTTCTACCCGCTTTACCCCTTACCTATGCAATACCAACCCAATAACGGCTACCTCAAGCCATTCAACTAAACCATCGTTTCTTTATGCTGCGCTTTTTCTGCTGCTCTCGCTTGCCTATTGGGTATTAAAGCGATGGGGGCTTGTGGGAGAAGAGGTGGCATGAGAGGCGCAACATAAGGAATCCAATTAAATGAGCTACATGCTAATCGGTGGCGCACTGTCTGGTGCATCCACCTTGTCCAGGAAGAAACAGCAAGAAGAGTACAACGCTAAACAAACAGAGGCCATCAACAAGCAAGCTGCTGCTGACCAAAAGGTCATCAACACGCAGTCACAGCAGATGGCTCAACAGACTGCACAAGCACGTCAGCAACTGGCATTAGGTTCCGCTAAGACAGGAGCAAGCAACGAAGCGAAGACTGCTGCTACAGGCGGGGCGCAGGGTTCCTCAGTGGATCGCACAAGTCAGATGCTGGATGCAACAGCAAGTCGCATGGACCAACAGCTTCAGAACAACCTGGCTGACCAACTGTTCCAGCAAGAGATGAACAAGCTCGGTGTGGTCAATCAACAGCAATCACAGCTCAACCAGATTCCTGAAGGCCCTACAATTCTGGATACGATTCTAAGTGGGATTGATGGTGCGATGAAGTTCTACACCTTTGACCAAGCATGGCAACAGGGGAACAGGTAGTGAATCGCGGCCCCCGCCAGTATCCGCTAAGCAACACTTTCACATTGACTGACCCCCGCCACCTGAGTTCCTGAACTAGACTGATTGGCGTAAACAAAAAGCCCCGCTGTGATCTTCTCGTAACTGAGAGGCTCGCAGTGGGGCTTTTTTTCGATTAGGTTACTTGTTGAGCAAAGCAAGGAACTGCTGAGCGTACTGAGAGTTAATCATTGTGGTTACTGCGTCAAGATACTGCTGGGGGGATAGACCCGCTGAGTACAAGTTGTAACTCATATGATCTTACCCACGTAATGTGGACACAACCCTAAGCGAGATTCTGGTTTTCAAATTGTTCC
>NZ_NRDO01000074.1 GCF_010231475.1 Citrobacter sp. NCU1
GGAATGGGGAATGGGGAATGGGGAATGGGGAATGGGGAATGGGGAATGGGGAATGGGGAATGGCCAATGCCAGGATATTCGACGAACAAAATATCAACACCCCAAAAGTGATCACAGATATTTAGAATCCATTCGATATGGATTTTTTGCCTCGACAAGTCAATTCCTGATTTACAGTGGATCTAAAACCCACCGATAATTATCTCTGATGACTTCAAAAATCATCTATTAGAACGGTAAATGCTATTCAGGATAGTTTTAAAATCAGGTTAATACAACAAATGACTGGTTGCGGAGATTATGCCGACATACCAATAATACATGACATTATCAACATTCACTATATCTATTCATTGATAAAAAAGTACAAACCAGTCTCATTACGATAAAACAGAAGCAATGCTAAGATTCAGCATCAAATTTGTTCAGGTAAATGACGTACAGAAATAAGCCGTTCTCTTTCGAGGGTAATATACCCCCCTTTATGCAGTTCTGATAATATGCTGAAGACCCTGTTGTGGGATAATGGCGCTCTTTCCAGAATGAACGATGCGGCCGAGATATTTTCATATCCTATCAGAATATAAGTCAAGTTCCAGTAGATGATACTTCACTATTGCATATGAATCCTTTCCATTCAGGTCAGCACTGCGTGATATTAACCCTTGAGAAAAATAGGATAGGATAATCGCAACATTATTCCATAGTTGAGGGGGTGCCTCCCGTTGGATACGAATGCTTGTTTCACCAACACTAATAACATCAGTGTTAGTTTCCGTCCGAAAAAAAATCACAATTCTGTGAGTCAGGAAGATATTCCCTAAACTAATGGTCATTCCAGGAAAAAACACATGTTATCACACTACTATTATCCGAATAGCATTAGGATAACTGACCATTTTTTATGGTATAGCATAATCTCCTGCCATCATCACCTAATGGCAGTCGCTCACCATTAAAAAAACGCGTACTGTGCCCTTTGAGACTAAGAATCTCTGATAGTTCTTCCAGCTCCTTTACAGGATACGGTAGCGAGTTTTCTGTTTATAAGTTGCCCATAAAATCACACCATTCTCACAGGTTATTGCGTTATTAGTAATATCTCTTTTAGCCAGACTAATGCTATTCAGAACAAATTCTAAATGCTATGGCACTGTCGGAAAAAGTTGCTGATACTGCAGAAGTAGTGCTTGCGACTGTTGCTGATGGCCGTAAAAACGTTCGATGGCGATCATACTTAACAAGACATTACGATCGTTATGCTTCAAAGAGTATTTGCGAGCTGCGGTCATAAACTCAACCAAATCATCAGGATTGTGACTGTTGTTGTAGTCAACAAGCTGCGAAACCATCTCATCATATTGCGCGCGTTCTGGTTGCATATAGAAATACCAGGGCATTGGCTTTGGAAAATCAACATAGTTATTTCTCTCCAGTTGCGTTAACTGTTGGTGAGCGAACAGTGCGATTACGCTGTAACAGAAAAGACATGCCCCGATCACCAACATACCCGTGTTTAACACGTAAACAGGCTGGACCGCAGTACGTAATTCATCTTGTTCGCCTATCCGCAACAGCAAAACAAACACTGCCAGATGAATAAATGACTGGTACAGCGGATATTCCAGATTCATATGTACGAGCAGCGGCAACAACAGTAGCGAATATCCTGCAGACTGATTTTTTTTATGGATTGCACACAAGACGTTGTTTATCCAACTACTAAATAACAGCCCGACGCCAATAAGCCCCAATATCCCCCCCTGAAACCAGAAAAACAGGAGTTCATTGTGCGGGTGAGTAATAACATGAGTGTACTGGTAACCGGGATCAGGATGAGCCATCACAAATCGGCTGAATGCATATTCGAATGTGCCATATCCCCATCCAGAAAAGGGTTTTTGCGCAATCATAGTTAGTGTCGTGGCGAGAATATGCAGGCGTTCGTGATTAGAGCCTTGAAACTCGCGCGCCATCATCTCCACTTTGCCATTGATTACCACGTGCGTATGCAGCACGATCCAATACCCTGCAACGGTTGCCAGTATCATCAGGCCGAGCGCGACCAAAATCTTAGACGTTTGGTTTTTTTGAAAAAGAGGTAATTGCGCCAACACCACGATGACTGCCCCGACCATCCCTGCCCTGGATTGTACCAGTGCAATAACAAATGCGAGTAATGCCAGTCCTGCGAAACAGACTACAGAGCGAAGGAAGCGCGTCTCTTTTTGTAGCAATAAAAAGCCGCATCCGCTCCCCGTCGCCAAAAAACTGCCCAACAAATTTACCTGCTGGAAAATGCCGTACGGACGACCATGATTGCGTAGCCAACTATATTCATACCAGCTAAACCCCAGTGCAGGAGAAAAGGTCTGTATCAGCGCAATGCCACACTGAACCAGCGACAGACAAAATATTAACGCAACAATCTGCCGTTTCGTGTTGTCATTCAAATACCAAGGCCGCATCAAACTCCAACATACAAACGCCACGCAGAAAATAATGACACCAGAACTGTTGGCGGTCTGAAATGCCCATGGGATCCCCGTGCATAGCGCACCGCTAATAACCAGCCATTGGTTATTAGCGACCCGGCATAGGGGTTGTCGTCTGCAAGAAAGAAAAATAAACGCCAAACCCACAAACAGTAACAGAAGCAGGTTGTAACCTAAATTTACGCCTGTTCCACCTGCTGAAGGAATATAAAACGCAGAAGCAAAGCACAGAATAATAATATAAAATTTAAGCATATTATCTAAATTGCCGTTTACTGCTGGGTCATAATCACGGTAGCACTGGCGCTGAATGCACCGGTAGGAACATCCCCAACGGGAGTTGCAGGATTTCGAACTGCTTCAAATCCCAGATCCAGCGTGTTTGAACCTGGGACAAAGTTAATCGATGTACTATCACTCGTAGAGAGTGGTTGATTATTATAAATAATCGTCACGCCCAGACCGTTCGCCGAGGATTTAACAACTTGCTCCCCCCCTATTGTTAACGGGGTATAACTCAATTTCATAATCACTGGAATACTTGTCACATCGCCAGTACATTCCACTGGGATCTGAGTATGATGGATAGAACCTGTTCCGGGCACCGTCACCAACTGCGCGCGGTCTACTGTCCCCAGATTCACGTTCAAAGTGCTACCATTGTTTATAGTACATGATGTAGGCGGTTGCGGGGGAGTAGGCGGAATTGGAGTATATCCGTCGCAACCACGACCGCGAGTTATTGCCCAGGATTGTCCTGCTTCATTCAACAATAGATAGCAGGTATGAACAGCGTATGGCGTACTGTAATTGATAGGCTGATCTGAACTAGTCGCATTTAGTGACTGTTGAGATACATTGATATTCGCCTCAACATAAAAAGGGTTACTTATTGAAGAGTCTCTGTTTGGCGTATCCAGCATCAGTTCAATTCTGTATTGCCCTGATACAGGTACAAACCCATTAATATATATGTTACAAGCCCCCGCCTTAAATTTAGATCCAGCATCTAATCTAGGAAGATCCCCATCACACATTACTTCTCCTGTTGAGGAATATTGAATGCCCTGAACGTTTATCATAGCACAGCATGTTTGACCATAAACAAATATAACCAGCAAAAAAACAGCCCTGATTATACTCGAAATTTTTATCGAACAATTGTATAGAACCACAATGAATCACTCATTCAATAATTATAATTAAATCCAGATGTGTTTGTAGGAAAGGCAGCACACATAATACCGCTATTCATAAATCATCTCGAAAGTCGCTACGGAACTAAAATCACCAGGTATTATTGAGTGATTATTTATTGCGTCAGGCTCCACTTTTACATAAGCCTGTAACTCAAAACTGTTAGTTCCATTCGACAATTGATAAGGAGACATTGTAGTATTTATCGGTATCATCGTTCCGTCACTTTTCTCGATTCCGATAGCAAAACCTGACGCCGCCCCGGTTACCGCCAATAATCCCGGTAAAGCAGGGCTTTCATTACCATTAAACAAAAATGTGACGCTCTTCTGTATAGAATTATCGCAGTTAATCAGGTTAATGGTGAATGGTGAATGGTACACTCGCTGTTTGGGTATTAAGATAAAGATATTCCTGCACGATTGTACCAAAATCAACGGCAATATCCGTGGTTGTCGGGTCTAAATCACAGGGTTCACTCACCAGCGACCCGCTAAAATTAAGGTTGTTTTCGACGGCCAGTGCCGGAAAAGCACTCCCCAACAAACTCACTGTCGCCGCAGCGATGATTGGCCAACCGTATCGTTTCATGGTCACACTCATTGATAATCTGCCGTTAGGGTCGCTGTCGCACTGAACGCCTGCCCGGTCAACGCTTTACCCGGATCTTTAACCGGTACTGCGGTCAGTTCCATGGAAGAAAGTCCCCCCAGAGTAGTAGTAATCGACTTGTTAAGCTGCATCGGTGCGCCGTTGGCCTGAATCTGGATCCCCAGCCCATCAGCACTGGTGACAACTGCCGCTTGATCAAAACTGACTGCATTCCCGCTGACAGTAAGATTCAACGGTGAATCATCGGGCGCGCCATGGCAATCCACGATATAGGGAATTGGTTGTTTATAGGTCACACCATCCACTTTTTTAATACCGACATTGCCAAATGAAATATTCATCACCTGATCGTTGTCGATCGTACAAGACGTTGACATCATAAAAACGCCGGAGAAATTATAGATAACGGTATCACCGGTTTGTTGCGCCTTTGCCGTTGTGAACAGTGTGAGCATCATTAGCGCGGAGATCAGATAACGCATGTGTTTTTTCATTCCATCTGACCTAATTGAATGCCATCGTTAAGGTGCCTGATGCGCTAAACGTGGTACCGCTGGTCACGTTGCTGGTGTTGTTGTTGCTCACCTGAACAATCTGCGCCTCCAACTTTGGCTGAGAATTTGAATCGACATTGAACCACTCCCCCATGCTTGACGGTACGCTGTCTTTCAACAACTCAATCGCGATGATGCCTTTATCCGTCGCTAAAACCTGACTGCCGTTGTAAGTTTCATAACTGCCGGAAGCCGAAGTAAAGCGCATCTGTAACAACCCTTTTGTGTCGCCGGTGCAGTAAAAATCGCTGGTGAGCGGTTTTAGATAATCGCCGTCCAGTTGGATCGTGCCGTTACCCGTATCCTTCAGTTGAACGGTACCAAAGTTCACATTTAGTGTTCCGCCCTGGTTGAAGGTACAGGAGCCATTGGCAACTACCGTTCCGGTGACAGAAATGTTGAGTTTGTACTGGTTTCCGGTATCTGCCCGTGTAACGGGCACCACATTAAGGAGCAGGCAGAGGATCATCGATACAATGAATAATTGCTTAGTCATAGCTCACCTTAAAATCCACTACAGTGCGAAACGTACCTGTCACCAATTCACCCTGGGTTCTTACAGGCGTCACCGTATAACTCAATTGGTTATCGCCTAATGAGAGAAATTGGGGCGCGCTACGTTCGCCCGGCGTCACCTGCCGCCCTTTGGCATCGCGTATCATTAAACCTACACCTTTTATTCCTTTCATCAGCAGCAGTGATGGATTATCCGCGTTAACCGCTGACTCAAAGCTGACAGTAATGACAGGCTGAATCGGATCCCACATCACGGTTTGTGTGGTGCGATTGGTTTGTGTTCCGCCGGTACGCTGGCAATCTAACAGACGCAGCGTAAATGGAACGGACACCCCGTTGTCTCCTGGGTGCAGCAACAACCCGCGTGGAATGTTATCCATGGCTACTTCCTGATATGCAGAGTGCATATCAAGCTGACATGCACCTTCATGTAAACTGCCATACAAATGCAGCTCACCGTGTTTGCCATCCGAACTCCAGTGATCTTCAGCCAAGGCCGATGCCAGAAGGGTGCTTGTCAGCAAGGTCAAGCTCAGGTGATATCGTTTTTTCATGATGCCCCCCTTTGTTGCACGACGTAGCATTTAACCCGCTTTGACGTTGGCAACGGTACAGCTACTACCCGAGCAGTTGAAGGTCAGCAGCGGTCGTCCGCCAAAATCATTCACAAAAGTGAGTACAGGATGAGCCCCCAACGCGGAAGCGCTGCCGCCCAGAGTAAGATTACCCTTCGGCGCTATCATCATCGGTTTAAAGCCACTGACATCATTGCCTTTCGCTGACGCCGCCGCTCCAACGATAGTGACGTAATACGGTGTTGGGTTGTTGAGCACATAACCGTCACCCTGACGAGTTAACGTCAGCTTTTTCTGTGCTTCGTTTTCATCACCTCGGGACAACGTCAGCACAGCCGGGCGATAGAACATCTTCACTCGCGTTTGCAGTGCCAATTGCAGAGTATTTGGCTTATCACTTTTGGGCGGAATTTCTCGCACATTAAAATAGAACAGAGATTCTCGATCCTGCGGTAGCGATGCCAGATTGCCTGTTGCCTGAATTTTTACCTGCCCTTTTGCACCTGGCTCTACGCGCTGTAACGGAGGTAGTGCCGTCAGCGGTGACTCAATTTTATTGCCATTACTGTCTTCTACCCAGGACTGGGCGAGATAAGGTAAAGATTTATTCTGATTGGTGATGGATACACTCATTGAGCTTTTATCCCCCTCAAACACCACGCGGGTCCGGTCGAGCGCGATAGCGGCATGGGCTTGTTGAGCCAGCATAATCAGGGTAATAAAGCTGAGGGAGGTTTTAGCTATTTTGTTCATCTTGTTCATAAGTTTCACTTGAATAAATTGAGTTAAAGAATGTTGAATGTGGCCGTCCATGCCAATTACCGCGCAGTGTTCACCTCTTGCGAACACTGAGGCACACTCCTTTATTTCGGGTTACAGGGCAGCAATAACCCTTTTCCCAATTCCGGAAGCGGTGATGGCAGCGTTATCCGACACTGCACTTCATCGTTCCAGCTCACATCCATTTGTTCTCCAGGGCGTATACCTGCCAGCCAGGTGCTGCCACCGTCGCCGATAATCCCTGTCTGTATCCTATTTTGATTGTGAATTTCGGCACCAAACGGCGGCACACTGCCATCGGCGAGTTTGATCACTGCCATGGCCTTTTTGCCAGCCAGAATGCCGAATTTACGATAGCCAATCGCCCCTTCCGTAAGCGTACCCTCAACCACCGAACGGTTTGCGTCGACATCCTCCGGCAGTGCGTCCAAATCAACGCTGATCGCGCTGTGGTAATAGCTGTTGATATCGCTCACGACAGCCTTCCCGAAGGCGTTAGTCCGTTCTATGCCACCGGATCCGCGTACTGGCACTTCGCTGACCCCGTCAGTGTCCACCATCATGCGCGTACCGCCGACGGATGATGTACGATGCAGCGCCGCGCCATGGGCTGTTGCAGTCCCCCCCCCCTGAAGCGACAGGCCGAATGAACTGCCCCTGGTCCCGGTGAGGCTGGCATTAGCACTCATTGAGGTCATGTCACCATCGTGCGTAAAATAAGCACTTCCCGAGCCTCCACCGGTACTGCTGGAACCCGTATCAATGCGATAGCTATTGTTGTCGTCAATGCGATCGTAATACCCCACGGTCTGACTGCCGTTGCTCCTGCCAAATTGACCGTTGTAGCTCAGCGTGCCACTTTCACCCCAGGGAACGGACAGACTTAAATATATGCCGTCGTCCTTCGCATCGTCATACTGGGTTCTGTAGGCCGACAGACTGACGCTGACGTTTTTAAAATGACCGAAGTCGAAATAATCCGACATTGACAGGTTCCAGGTGTCGCTGGCCGCGCGATCCCAGTAGGTCTTGTGACTGTAATTCAGGAACACACTGAGATTCAGCGGACGGAACTGTTTATTCATCGTGATGGTATAAAGCTCTTTATCGCCGCCTGAGTCATTACCATTGTTATAGCGCGCATCCAGATACTGGCTCATATTCATGTAATTACGTTCTGAGAAGCGGTAGCCCGCAAAGGTCACCTGGCTGTCGTAATCTTCGAAACGCTTTGAGTAGCTGACGCGATATGAGTTACCTTTTTTCGTTCCTTCATTCGGTAACTTGGCCTGAGATCGAGTGACATCAAACGAAATTGCACCCAGCGCCAGCAGGTCGCGCCCGACCCCAATCGCCAACGAGTTATAGTCCCCAGCAAAGAGGCCGCCGCTGTAGATTGACCAGCCATTACTCACTCCCCAGGAAACCTCACCAGTGGCAAAATCTGGCCCCTGTGAATGGTGGTCGTAGTTCGAGGGTTTGCCCGTCGAGACTTTATAGCGCACCAGGCCAGGACGAGTCAGATACGGAATGCTGGCGGTATCAACCTGCCAGGTTCTGGTGCTGCCATCCTGCTCTTCCACTTTGACATCCAGGCTTCCTGATGAAACAGCAGAGTTCAGATCCTGGATCCGAAACGGCCCCGCCGCGACGGTTGTTTCATACAGCACACGTCCCTGCTGGCTAATGGTCACTTTGGCATTGGTTTTTGCCACGCCGGTAACCTCGGGCGCATAACCCCGTAAATTTGGCGGCAATTGTTTATCATCCGTTGAAAGGCTAACGCCACTGTAGCGAAAACTGTCAAACAACGAAGAATCAAGAGAATTCTCCCCGAGCATCAGCTGCGCTTTCAATGAAATAATGGCTCGATAGGCATAAAAGCGGCTCCAGTCCCAGCGCTGTTGAGTACTCTGTCCCTTCTGCTGCTCGTATTGCGACTGCCAGTCTGCTCGTAACCGCCAGGGACCGAAGTTCATCCCCGCGGTACCATTACCACTCAAGTTATTACTCCTGTCGCCCGTTTCCTGGCGGTTGGATGTGGCATTCATGTTGTAATCAAACAACATTCCGGCGATACCGTTATCCCACCGTGACGGTGGATCCCAGTTATCAGCGGTGTATTCCAGGTATGCTTGCGGTACGCTGACATACAGGATGCTACTACCCAGATCGGGACGAACGGTGATCCCCGGTAGCGAGTTAAGATCCAGACATTGTCCGTCATGCCACCACTGCGCGTTATTTGCTGTTTTCTCTTTCAGACCCAATAGTTTAACAATGTCTGGCGTCAAACAGGCCAGACTCCCCTTTGGGTCATTTTCCGGAGCCAGAAACTCAACGGTTTGCTCCGGGATTTCAGATTTGTTGACATGTAATACCAGTTGATATTTCCCGGGCATTAAATATCCGGCCTGAGAAAATTGGCTTAAATCAATATTGGCGCGTTCTTTTACATCAAGAACGTCGGTATTAAATTCCACCGCATTATCGGCATAAGCGATATGTATCATTCCCAGCATCAGATGCAGACTGATGGTCAGCGGGTGCAAGATCCGACGATATTCGACTGATTTGCCATTAGACGTTTTTTTAGTTGTCAGCATTTTCAATTTTGCTATTTCAAAAGTAATCAACTTTAAAACGCAGGACGGTATGATATTCTCCGGCCTCAAGCCGATGGTGATTGCCCGTTAAACGAAGTGTATAGTCCAGTTGTTGCTCGCCCGCCGTCAGTGCCATTCCCGGCATCGGTTGCCCTGGCATAGCGACATGTCCGGCAGCATCGGCTATTTCTAAGCCAATTCCCGATGCTCCGTTCACGCTAAATACGCCGTCCTGTACCGGACCATCAAAAGTGGTTACAAACCAGGCCCAGTCTTTTTGCTCGGGGTTGTTTGGCTGCAAAACACAATTCACCAGCTGCAGGGAGAATTTATGTACAGGCCCCTGGCCATTGTGAATAATCTCCCCCATCGTGACCGCCCCCATATTAATGGTTTGCTCACGATCGGCAGTGGCAATAGCACAAGGTGTTTCAATAATACTGCCTTGCATATTGACGCGCCCATGCTCCTGGCTCTCTGAAAAAGCGATATCGGCATGGAAAATAAAAAACGTCAATATGCAGGGCAGCACACTCCCCCTGAAATAATGGGTCATCCCATACTCCGTTAATAAAAACATGAACAGAGTGCTGTGCCGTTTACGAATAAAATAAACGACACAGCTAATTAAAAGCGAATAATGTAACGTATTCGTTTTTAGGTATTACTGATAAGACAGGGTGAAATCAGCTACAGACTGGAAGCTACCCGGGACGATAGTTGCGGACGCACCATCACCCTGCAGATATGCAGAGAATGCCAAGGTGTTGTTACCATCCTGCAGTGTCTGCGCCGGAGACGGAGAACCCAGAGTGATCACTTCGCCAGAGCCGTTAGTGATAGCAATTGATGCGCCTTTCGCGGTGCCAGTAATGCCCAGCAGGTCAGGATTACCTGAAGAAGGTGCACCAGTAAAGGTCGCCTGCACACTTTTAAGCGTGGTTGTATCGCACTGCTCCAGTTTGATATCAAACGCCTGTGGCTTAGAAGTACCGTTATTTTTCAGCGCAACGCTGGATACTTCGCCCAGTTTAACGGTCTGATCCACGGAGTCTGGAGAGATTGAGCACGGAGCATCAATGATTGAACCGATAAAAGTCACAGTTCCGTGGCCTTGATCTGCCGCATGTACTACACCCATAGCCATACCAGAGACCATTGCAACAGCAATGGCAATTTTTTTCATGCCCATGAAGATATTTCCTAATATTATCTATTAGCCTAATGGTAAATGCTTATTAAATATTAAGCATCATCATAAAACATCCATTAATTAATATTGATGGCTTGCTTTATCTGAACATATTATCTATTGCTTGCACGCCATTCACAAACAAAAAAAGATCCAATATTACACTGATGCGGCGTCTAAAATTGGACTATCTATGTTCAGTACCGTAGAATTCAATAATCATAGTAAATTTTGCCCACCTCATTTTAGGAAGACATTAAAGTTCAGTACAATTGATATAAATACGCGTTCTCTATACCGCAGGATGCTGTTACTTGCCAGGATGGTGTGTTGCCAGTCGACAAAATTGTCGTGTCGTGAATTATATGTTAGAGAAATATATATTTATTAATAAATAAAGAACAAGTGCGCTACAAAATAACTTTTCTCTTGATATTTTCGCTTCTGGTTCAAGGCGGACCTTTAGGGCATTTCAAGTCATCGGATCGCTAAAAGATCACAATATCTGATGGTATACGTAGGGAAAGGATTTCGTACTTCACCTGCCGCTGTTGCCGCATTCCCTGCCCAGCAAAATAAAGCGTCCCCTTCCCGCTTTTAGCTTTTCTGTTAGTCTCAAAACCTCCATCCGCATTTCACGACCTACCAGCCTGCACCACTGTGCTGGCGATAGTGTTCAACGGTGGACAACCTCCTTGCTCATAAGCAGAGACTAATCCTGCCCGGGTACATTCAACCATCAATTTTCTCTCTATCCCGACCAGTGCGGACATCATGTGCAAGATGAAGTGCCTGGTCGGGCTGGAAGTGTCGATGCAGTCTGTCTGACACTTAAAGTGAACACCTCGCTGGTGTAATCATCCGACAGCAGAACCCAAGTCCGCATGTTGCGGTCAAGGCGGTCCAGCGTCCAGATCACCAGCGAATCACCATCATTCGGTGTTAGCAAAAGCTTTTTGAGTGCCGGTCTGTCAACCACCGTTCCGCTCATTTTTTCTTCGAATATTTACTCACATCCTGCCCATTCCAGAACTTGTGTCTGAAGAGCCGTGTATTGGTCATTTATTGACACTCTGAACCGTATTGCCATTTTAAACCTGGTGCTCATCGCACCGGAAAACGTCCACCACATCCCAGTGACACACCTTGAGTTCGTTTAAAAAAACGATGGTGGCAGCGGGCCCGATAAAAACTATCTCAGACGCATGCGATCCTGAAACTGATAGCTTCACAGATGCCATGAATAATGATTCCGGCCATCCGAATTTAGGGCCTGGTGAACTGCTCTACAAACGTGTGATGATGGTGGGTATTGGAGCCCTGGTAAATAATCTGGTTCACCTATCGTTTTTATTGGCGCTGTGTTTCCCCCCTGCGACCAGCAATACCGGCGCTAAATTCTACATGGTTATCAACCTCGAATCGGCTATGAGATGGCGTGGCATCCCTGACGTCTCAACCACTGTTTTTTGGCTATCAGACCGTACCTGCGGCATTGAAAAAGAAACAATACGGCAAAACCTGCCTCCTTACTTTTAGTCTCCGAAGCATTTGCCACGACTCGCGGTGCGGCCGGGATCATCCATCCAGCGGGAAAACACAAACCACATATCACGAACAGCGTTCGTTATCTGAACATCTGATCGTGCCCAGGGCATCGACACCAAAAATTTTGTTAGGGCATCAAACTCAATCCACGACTGAAGGTATAACGATGCTCGAGGAAAAGAATGGGTCAAGTTGGCAATATAATTTTTGAAGCCGTGCTGACACTCGATAAACGGCACGGTTTAATGATAGAGGTCATATAAACGGGAGGTATTATGGAGAAAGGTTTTGGAGAAAAGAAAAAAATTATATATTCCAGGTTGTTAATTTCACATACACCTTCTGAGTTCAGAGACTAAAAAGTATGTCATGGCAACACTTCAAACTCACTTATCTGATTAAATTCTGGGCCCCGGCCCCTGCGGTCATCGCAGCAGGTATTCTCTCCACGTATTATTTCGGCATCACCGGCACGTTCTGGGCGGTAACGGGGGAATTTACCCGTTGGGGCGGTCAAATCCTGCAATTGCTTGGCGTTCACGCCGAAGAGTGGGGTTACTACAAAATCATTCATCTGGAAGGCTCTCCCCTGACCCGCATCGACGGTATGATGATCCTCGGCATGTTCGGCGGCTGTTTTGCCGCGGCGTTATGGGCTAACAACGTCAAATTGCGCATGCCCCGCAGTCGTATTCGCATCATGCAGGCAATTATAGGCGGAATCATCGCAGGATTCGGTGCCCGCCTGGCAATGGGCTGTAATCTGGCCGCATTCTTCACGGGCATTCCGCAGTTTTCCCTGCACGCCTGGTTCTTTGCGCTGGCCACGGCGATAGGTTCCTGGTTTGGCGCCCGCTTCACCCTGCTACCCATTTTTCGTATCCCGGTAAAAATGCAGAAAGTCTCTGCCGCTTCTCCATTGACGCAAAAGCCGGATCAGGCCCGTCGCCGCTTCCGTCTGGGCATGCTGGTATTTATCGGAATGATCGGCTGGGCGCTGCTGACCGCAATGGACAAACCGAAACTGGGGCTGGCGATGCTGTTTGGCGTCGGATTCGGTCTGCTGATTGAACGCGCGCAAATCTGTTTCACCTCGGCGTTTCGCGATCTGTGGATCACCGGACGCACCCATATGGCGAAAGCGATCATCTTTGGTATGGCGGTCAGCGCAATCGGTATCTTCAGCTATGTGCAGTTAGGCGTAGAGGCAAAAATAATGTGGGCCGGTCCGAACGCGGTCATCGGCGGCCTGCTGTTTGGTTTTGGCATCGTACTGGCAGGCGGTTGCGAAACCGGCTGGATGTACCGCGCGGTCGAAGGCCAGGTCCACTACTGGTGGGTCGGTTTCGGCAACGTGATAGGCTCCACCTTGCTGGCCTATTACTGGGATGACTTCGCCCCAGCGCTGGCCACCAGTTGGGATAAAGTGAACTTACTCAACACCTTTGGTCCGTTGGGTGGCTTGTTGGTCACGTACCTGCTGCTGTTTGCCGCCCTGATGCTGGTCATTGGCTGGGAAAAACGTTTCTTCCGTCGTGCCGGGCTAACGCTGGCTAAGGAATCTGTATGAAAGACATCGTCCCGGACTATCGCCTCGATATGGTCGGCGAACCGTGCCCCTATCCGGCGGTCGCCACACTGGAAGCCATGCCACAGCTGAAAAAAGGGGAAATACTGGAAGTGGTCAGCGATTGCCCGCAATCCATTAATAACATTCCGCTAGATGCGCGCAATCACGGCTATACGGTGCTCGATATTCAGCAGGATGGCCCAACCATTCGCTATTTGATTCAGAAGTAATCCTCATTCTCCCGTTGCGCCGTGCAACGGGAGTCTTTCTATTACCCGTTAGCGTGCGGAACTCGCGCGGAGTTTCCCGGATTTTTTCAGCATGCGGATCCCCACACAGGCCAGCAGCACGGCCAGCGCAAGCGCCCCAGAAATCATCCAGTCTCTCGGATCCGAGTTCAACACCCGCGCACTCAGCGCCACCAGCATCAGTAATGTAATACACAGCGTGCTGTATTCTTTCACTATCACCCGACGCCAGTGAAAGGAAAAGGTGCGCAACGTCTGAGGCAGCCCCGTCAGACGAGGCAACAAACGCGGCGTCCGGGCGCAATACTGCCGATATGTTTCACCGAAACGCCCCTCGAGGTAACGCTCTTCCGCAGCAATAATGCAGGCGTACGCCAGGAACAAAACGGGCATCGTCATCGTCAGATACCACAGGTTATTCGCCATCACGCCAAAGCCAATGATTAACAAAAGATTGCCGAGGTACAATGGATTTCGACAGTGCTCAAATAATCCCGTTTGCACCAGATTATCGGCATACACCTGCCGATTGCGCCCACCGCGCACAATGTAATCCAGCCCCACAGTCAGAATGCGTATTCCTTGTCCGGTCAAAACAATCAGTCCGCCAATAACCAGCATCGCGGTATGTGCGTCAACGGCGTTCGTATGCCCAAAAAACAGCGTTAAATATAAAAAAGGAAATAACGTATTGCGGGTGCGAAATAGAAAATGACCAACCGATACCATCATTTAATGGCCACCATTCCACAGAAGTTATACCAGCGGAAAAATACCTCGACGCTACGGAATCCGGCATCAATCAGCATCTGTCGATTTTCAGCTTCACTAAAGGGGATCAGGACATTCTCCAGCGCTTCGCGTTTCTGGCTAATTTCCAGTTCGCTGTAGCCGTGACGACGTTTCATGTTGTAGTAATAATTGATGTACTGACGATTCAGCTCCGGTGATTCACACACCACTTTTTCAACCAGAATTAATGCGCCGCCTGAATTCATTCCCTGATAGACGGAAGAGAGCAGCATTTTGCGGTGCAAAGGACGGACAAACATCAACGTCAGCAGCAGAGTCACCACAGAGGCGTTATCCATCGCCGACATCTCTCTGAGATCATGACAGAGAAAGCGCGCATCGCGGGAAGATCCCAGTTGCTCAAATTTATCCCGGCATTTGTCCAGCATCTCTGGCGAGTTATCAATCCCGGTAAAGGAGACGCTGTTCGGCAGCAAATTGTCCAGCAAGGCCAGTGTCGTACCGGTAGCACAGCCCAGATCATACAGTTGCGTTCCCGGTACGGCATAGCTTGCCGCCATCTCCCCGGTCATCCGCTGAATCTCCTGATAAAATGGCACAGAACGATCGACCATATTGTCGAACACACCTGCCACCTGGCCATCGAAGCAAAAATCTCCGGCCGCTTTTTCTTGTGCAAACAAGTTATCCAAATTCATCTTTATTCCACTAAACAGAGGTGTAGCCCCCGAAACAGGCAAGGCTGAAGAAATATTTAGAATATGTTTAACTTGCTTATATTAAGATAACATTAGGAAGCGGAACAAAATCAGAAGCTTTAATTAATTTGAGAATTATAAACTTTGTTTTAGAGTATTCTGCAACATTATTACGACACGCATTCAAAGTCACCTTGATAATTTTGCATCTTTCGTTGAAAAATCATTACTCTTCAGTCAATTGAATATCCTGAAAAGACTTTACTTATTTTGATAATATTTCACCAAAACATAATCTAAGTGAATATTTAATAATAAGCACATGCGCCATGCATGGGAAATTTAACGCGGTGAATGCGAAATACCCAAATAGAGAATGACGTTGCATGACTGCTCGTTGTGGAAGCGTCGGCGTCAGTCCATCAAGACCGTTCGACGCTCCCTTTATTGCGCTGAAAACACTATCAATGTAAAGAGAGTGGAGAAGCACTACACCTGCATGGACATCACTTCCTGATACGCTGACACCAGTTTGTTACGCACCTGGATCCCCATCTGCATAGAGACGGAGGCTTTTTGCATATCGGCCATCACATCGTTGAGCGCAATCCCGGGTTCACCCAGCGTGAACTTTTCTGCCTGCACGCGCGCGGCGGTCGATGTATCACTGATACGATCCAACGCCGCGTGTAACTGACCGGCAAAACTCACGGTCGGTTGTGGGAGCGCCTCTTGCGCTTTCGCGGACATCGCCGTTGCCTGTAACTGGCTGATGACCCCTTCAATCCCCTGTATTGCTGACATTCTGTTCCCCTGGATGATTTTTTACGCAGCAGAGATTAACAGCTTGTCAATAAGATAAAGGCGCTAAATAACGATAAAAAACCTCGGTTTTTGGCGCATAGAAAAATTCGAAACCGCAAATAATGAGACCGTCAATTTTTCGAGTTTGCTGACCCGGGAGTGAGTCTTGTTCCACTTTGCAAAAAACGCCGTCCATGATCAGTCACGAGGTGCGAGATGAGTGCGACTGCATCGACTGCAACCCTACCTAAACCTCTCGAGTGGCTTAACCGTCTACGCGCGAATCCCAGAATTCCCCTGATTGTGGCCGGAGCTGCCGCGATTGCCATTGTGGTTGCGATGGTTCTGTGGGCAAAAGCGCCCGATTACCGCACGCTGTTTAGCAATCTGTCCGATCAGGATGGCGGTGCCATCGTCACACAACTGACCCAGATGAACATCCCCTACCGGTTTACGGAAGGCAGCGGCGCTATCGAAGTTCCGGCCGATAAAGTGCATGAGCTGCGTCTGCGCCTTGCGCAGCAGGGATTACCGAAAGGCGGTGCCGTCGGTTTCGAACTGCTGGATCAGGAGAAGTTCGGTATCAGCCAGTTTAGCGAGCAGGTCAACTACCAGCGTGCTCTGGAGGGTGAACTGGCCCGGACCATCGAAACGCTGGGTCCCGTGAAACGCGCGCGTGTGCATCTTGCTATGCCTAAACCCTCGCTGTTTGTTCGCGAACAGAAATCCCCTTCCGCCTCTGTCACGGTGAATCTGGAACCGGGACGCGCGCTGGACGAAGGGCAAATCAGCGCCGTGGTGCACCTGGTTTCCAGCGCCGTCGCCGGTCTGCCACCAGGGAATGTCACGCTGGTTGATCAGGCAGGTCATCTGTTAACCCAGTCGAATACCAGCAGCCGCGATCTCAACGACGCGCAGCTGAAATACGCCAGTGATGTGGAAGGCCGCGTGCAGCGTCGTATCGAATCCATCCTCGCGCCGATCGTCGGTAGCGGCAATGTGCACGCGCAGGTCACGGCGCAACTGGACTTCGCCAATAAAGAGCAGACGGAAGAACAGTACCGTCCGAATGGCGATGATTCGCAAGCGGTGCTGCGTTCGCGACAGCTTAACGTCAGTGAGCAGGTCGGTTCCGGGTATCCCGGCGGCGTTCCGGGCGCACTGTCTAACCAGCCGGCACCGGCCAATTCAGGGCCGATCAGCACGCCGCCAGCCAATCCGCAAAATGGTCAAAACGCCCAGCAGACGTCCAATAGCAGCACGGCGGGGCCGCGCAGCACGCAGCGTAATGAAACCAGCAACTACGAAGTCGATCGGACCATTCGCCACACGAAGATGAACGTGGGTGATCTACAGCGTCTCTCGGTGGCAGTAGTGGTCAACTATAAAGCGTTACCAGACGGTAAACCGTTGCCGCTAACAGCCGATCAAATGAAACAGATTGAGGCGTTAACCCGTGAAGCGATGGGATTCTCCGACAAGCGTGGCGATACGCTGAATGTGGTGAACTCGCCGTTTAGCGCAACGGATGAAAACGCGGGCGAACTGCCATTCTGGAAACAGCAGGCCTTTATCGAACAGTTGATCTCTGGTGGTCGCTGGCTGTTGGTTCTGTTGGTCGCCTGGATTCTGTGGCGTAAAGCGGTACGTCCGCAACTGACTCGCCGTGCTGAAGAAGCGAAAGCGGCGCAGGAACAGGCGCAAATGCGTCAGGAAACTGAAGAAGCGGTCGAGGTTCGCCTCAGCAAAGACGAGCAAACGCAGCAGCGTCGGGCGAATCAACGCCTGGGCGCCGAAGTGATGAGCCAGCGTATTCGCGAAATGTCAGACAACGATCCGCGCGTCGTGGCGCTGGTCATTCGCCAGTGGATGAATAACGATCATGAGTAATACCCTTTCCGGCACCGATAAAAGCGTCATTTTGCTGATGACCATTGGCGAGGATCGCGCGGCGGAGGTGTTCAAACACCTCTCCCAACGCGAGGTACAAACCCTGAGTGCGGCGATGGCGAATGTTCGCCAGATCTCCAATAAACAGCTCACCGACATACTGGCGGAGTTTGAGCAGGAAGCCGAACAGTTCGCGGCGCTGAATATCAATGCCAACGAATACCTGCGTTCGGTACTGGTGAAAGCGCTGGGCGAAGAGCGTGCCGCCAGCCTGCTGGAAGACATTCTCGAAACCCGTGATACCGCCAGCGGCATTGAAACGCTCAACTTTATGGAGCCACAAAGCGCCGCCGACCTCATTCGCGACGAACACCCGCAAATTATCGCCACGATCCTGGTGCACCTCAAACGCGGCCAGGCGGCGGATATTCTGGCGTTGTTCGACGAACGTCTGCGCCACGATGTGATGCTGCGTATCGCCACCTTCGGCGGCGTACAGCCTGCGGCACTCGCGGAGCTGACGGAAGTGTTGAACGGCCTGCTCGATGGTCAGAACCTCAAACGCAGCAAAATGGGCGGCGTGAGAACGGCGGCGGAAATCATCAACCTGATGAAAACCCAGCAGGAAGAAGCGGTTATTACCGCCGTGCGCGAATTCGACGGCGAGCTGGCGCAGAAGATTATCGACGAAATGTTCCTGTTCGAAAATCTGGTGGATGTCGACGATCGCAGCGTTCAGCGCCTGCTACAAGAAGTGGATTCCGAATCGTTGCTGATCGCCCTGAAAGGTGCGGAGCAGCCGCTGCGCGAGAAGTTCCTGCGCAATATGTCGCAACGTGCCGCCGATATCCTGCGCGACGATCTCGCCAACCGGGGTCCGGTACGTCTGTCTCAGGTAGAGAACGAACAAAAAGCGATTCTGCTGATTGTGCGCCGTCTGGCGGAAACCGGCGAGATGGTGATTGGCAGCGGCGAGGATACGTATGTCTAACGAACTGCCGTGGAAGATCTGGACTCCGGACGATCTCGCCCCACCGCTGGCGGAATTTGTCCCTGCGCAGCAGGACGACGATGCGCTATCCGCTGATGTCGAGGACGAACCCGCACTGAGCGCCGAACAGCAGCTTGAGCAACAGCTGGCGCAGTTGAAAATCCAGGCGCACGAGCAGGGATATAACGCCGGTCTGGCAGAAGGGCGAAAGTCCGGCCACCAGCAGGGATATCAGGAAGGCATGACGCAAGGTCTGGAACAGGGCCAGGCGCAGGCGCGTTCCCAACAGGCGCCGATTCACGCCCGCATGCAGCAACTGGTCAGCGAGTTTCAAAACACGCTGGATGCGCTGGACAGCGTCATTGCCTCACGCCTGATGCAGATGGCGCTGGAAGCGGCGCGTCAGGTGATTGGTCAGACGCCGGTGGTGGACAATGCCGCATTGATTAAGCAGATCCAGCAGTTGCTACAGCAGGAACCGCTGTTTAGCGGCAAGCCTCAGTTGCGTGTTCATCCCGATGATTTACAACGCGTGGAAGAGATGCTCGGCGCAACGCTCAGTCTGCACGGCTGGCGTCTGCGCGGCGACCCCACCCTGCATCATGGCGGGTGTAAAGTCTCCGCTGATGAAGGCGATCTTGACGCCAGCGTCGCCACGCGCTGGCAAGAACTCTGCCGTCTGGCAGCGCCCGGAGTCGTCTGATGACTACCCGCCTGACCCGCTGGCTTAATACGCTGGACAACTTCGAAGCCAAAATGGCGCAACTGCCTGTCGTACGTCGTTACGGTCGGCTGACCCGCGCCACCGGACTGGTGCTGGAGGCAACAGGACTGCAACTCCCGCTCGGTGCAACCTGCATTATTGAGCGTCAGGAGGGGACTGAAACCAATGAAGTCGAGTGCGAAGTTGTCGGCTTTAACGGCCAGCGCCTGTTTTTAATGCCGCTGGAAGAGGTCGAAGGCATTCTGCCAGGTGCCCGCGTCTATGCCCGAAATGGTCATGGCGACGGGCTGCAAAGCGGCAAGCAATTGCCGCTGGGCCCGGCGCTGCTTGGACGCGTACTGGACGGCGCGGGTAAGCCGCTGGACGGCCTCCCTTCCCCGGAAACCACCGAAACCGGCGCGCTCATAACTCCGCCGTTTAACCCGCTCCAGCGCACGCCCATAGAGCATGTGCTGGACACCGGCGTGCGGCCAATCAACGCCCTGTTAACCGTTGGACGCGGTCAACGTATGGGTCTGTTTGCCGGTTCCGGGGTCGGGAAAAGCGTCCTGCTCGGCATGATGGCGCGTTATACCCGCGCGGACGTGATCGTCGTGGGGCTGATTGGCGAACGTGGCCGTGAAGTGAAAGATTTTATCGAGAATATTCTCGGCACTGACGGACGCGCACGTTCAGTGGTGATCGCCGCGCCTGCGGATGTTTCGCCGCTACTGCGTATGCAAGGAGCAGCCTACGCCACCCGTATCGCAGAGGATTTCCGCGATCGCGGACAGCACGTGCTGCTGATTATGGATTCATTAACCCGCTATGCGATGGCGCAACGTGAAATCGCACTGGCGATCGGTGAACCGCCTGCAACGAAAGGCTACCCCCCTTCTGTCTTCGCCAAATTGCCCGCGCTGGTCGAGCGTGCCGGGAACGGTATTCACGGCGGCGGTTCCATCACCGCGTTTTATACCGTGCTGACCGAAGGCGACGACCAGCAGGACCCTATTGCGGACTCCGCGCGCGCGATCCTTGATGGCCACATCGTGTTATCGCGCCGCCTTGCCGAGGCCGGGCACTATCCGGCCATTGATATTGAGGCGTCGATCAGTCGTGCAATGACCGCGCTCATCACCGAGAAACACTACGCGCGGGTACGTAATTTCAAACAACTGTTGTCCAGCTTTCAGCGTAACCGCGATCTGGTCAGCGTTGGCGCCTATGCCAAAGGTAGCGATCCGATGCTGGATAAAGCCATTGCGTTGTGGCCCCAACTCGAGGCGTTTCTGCAACAAGGTATTTTTGAACGGGCGGACTGGGATGACTCCCTTCAGGCTCTGGATCTGATTTTCCCGACGGTGTGATAAAGCAGGAGGGTAAACGTCATGGCACAACACGGCGCACTGGCGACACTGAAAGATTTAGCTGAAAAAGAGGTGGATGATGCCGCACTCCTGTTGGGTGAAATGCGGCGCGGATTTCAGCAGGCGGAAGAACAGTTGAAGATGCTGATCGATTACCAGCATGAATACCGAACCAACCTCAACACCGACATGGGACAAGGGATTGCCAGCAACCGTTGGATTAACTACCAGCAATTTATTCAGACTCTGGAAAAGGCCATTGAGCAGCATCGTCATCAACTCAGCCAATGGACGCATAAAGTCGACATTGCGCTGAATAGCTGGCGTGAAAAAAAACAGCGGCTACAAGCCTGGCAAACCTTACAAGACCGACAAACCGCGGCAGCCTTACTGGCTGAAAACCGCCTGGATCAGAAAAAGATGGATGAATTTGCTCAGCGTGCAGCCATGAGGAAACCTGAATGATCACATTGCCCCCACTGGTAAGCACTGAGACCGACGTCACCGGCGGATCACACACTGGAAAAACCGGCGACACCGCGCAGGATTTCCTGACGTTGCTGGCGGGCGCGTTAGGCGCGAACGACACGCCAGGAAAAGAGGTTCCGTTGTCGTTTGCCGACCTACCGACTGCAGGCCACTCGCTGCAAAAAGGACTGTTGTCTCAGCATGGCGAGACTTCCCACGCCGAAAAACTGGCCGACCTGCTGGCGCGCCAGGATCTGACTGCTGACGAAACGTTGACCACCTTGACGGACGCGCAGCAGTGGCTTTCCACGCTCACGCCGACGATGAAAAACAGCGCGCTGACGGCGCTGAATAAATCCGTGCAAGCGGATGATAAAACACCGGCTCTCAGCGACGAAGACCTCGCAAATCTGAGCGCGTTGTTTGCCATGTTGCCCGGACAACCGAGCGTAACGCCCGTCAACAGCGGCACCGCGCCCCAACGCGGTGATTCGCTAACCGCAACGTTGCGTGGCGAGAATCGTCAGACAGATCAAGAGTTCGCCTTTACGTTACCTTCTGGCGACGGGAAAAAAGAGAAGACGGATGTTGTAACCCACAACGCAGGCACAGAGACCGGTCAGGCTCAGCCGTTGACGCCGCTGGTCGTCGCAGCCACTGCCAAAGCCGATCTCGAAAGCAGTCCTTCCTCAGTGACGCCAGGTCTTGCAATGACAGCGGTCAGCAGCCCGGCAGCTCAACCACAGCCGCTTCCAACGGTTGCCGCGCCGGTGCTCAGTGCGCCGTTAGGTAGCCATGAATGGCAGCAATCGCTGAGCCAGCACATTACGTTGTTCACCCGTCAGGGGCAGCAGAGCGCCGAACTGCGCCTACACCCGGAAGATCTGGGCCAGGTGCAAATTTCCCTGAAGCTTGATGACAACCAGGCGCAATTGCAGATGGTGTCGGCGCATAGCCATGTCCGCGCCGCGCTGGAGGCGGCATTACCGGTATTACGCACGCAACTGGCGGAAAGCGGGATCCAACTGGGTCAAAGCAGCATCAGTAGCGAAAGCTTTAGCGGGCAGCAGCACTCATCATCCCAGCAACAACAGACCGCCCGGGCGCAGGGGCAAGAGTCCCTGCTTGCCGAAGATGACGTCAATCTGGCCGTACCGGCCTCATTGCAGAACGCGTCCCGCGGCAATGGCGCGGTGGATATCTTCGCCTAACGCCAGAGGTAGCATGATTATCCGTGTCTTTTCCACGCTTTGACGGGAACAGGACACGGGATAATCAGCCAATAAGCTGTACCGAAACAGGAAGCCCGTATCAGATGACTGACTCCGCGATTAACAGAAAGAGCAAGCGCTCAATTTGGATCCCTTTGCTGGTGTTAATTACCCTCGCGGCCTGCGCGACCGCAGGTTATAGCTACTGGCGTATGCAGACACATCCGTCTGTCAGCGCAGCCGCCCAACCGGCTCCGCCAGCCGCCCCCGTGTTTTTCGCGCTGGATACGTTTACCGTCAATCTGGGCGACGCGGATCGCGTGCTGTATATCGGCGTGACGCTACGACTGAAAGATGAAGTGACCCGCTCGCGCCTCAGTGAATACCTGCCTGAAGTACGCAGCCGTTTGCTGTTGCTGTTTTCCCGCCAGGATGCCGCTGCGCTCTCCTCGGAAGACGGTAAACAAAAACTGATTGCCGCCATTAAAGAGACGCTCTCTACGCCGCTCGTTGCTGGACAACCGAAACAGGACGTCACCGACGTTCTTTATACAGCTTTTATTCTGCGGTAAAGACATGGGCGATAGTATTCTTTCTCAGGCTGAAATCGATGCGCTGCTCAACGGCGACAGCGATACCAAAGACGAACCGACCACGGGCAGCGTAAGCGAAAACGATATTCGTCCGTATGATCCCAACACTCAGCGCCGCGTGGTACGTGAGCGTCTGCAAGCGCTGGAGATCATTAACGAACGTTTCGCACGCCAGTTCCGGATGGGGCTGTTTAACCTGCTGCGTCGCAGCCCGGATATCACCGTTGGCGCAATCCGGATTCAGCCGTATCACGAATTTGCGCGTAACTTACCAGTGCCGACGAACCTGAACCTGATCCACCTGAAACCGCTGCGCGGTACGGGCCTGGTGGTGTTCTCACCGAGCCTTGTGTTTATTGCGGTGGATAACCTGTTCGGCGGCGACGGTCGCTTCCCGACCAAAGTTGAAGGCCGGGAATTTACGCACACCGAGCAGCGCGTCATTAACCGTATGCTGAAACTGGCGCTGGAAGGTTATAGCGACGCCTGGAAAGCCATTAATCCACTGGAAGTGGAGTACGTGCGCTCTGAGATGCAGGTGAAATTCACCAATATCACGACCTCTCCGAACGACATTGTGGTCAATACCCCTTTCCACGTTGAGATTGGCAACCTGACCGGTGAGTTCAACATCTGCCTCCCCTTCAGCATGATTGAACCGCTGCGGGAATTGCTGGTTAACCCACCGCTGGAAAACTCGCGCCATGAGGATCAGAACTGGCGCGACAATCTTGTGCGTCAGGTTCAGCACTCAGAACTGGAGCTGGTGGCGAACTTTGCCGACGTTCCGCTGCGTCTTTCCCAAATATTGAAGCTCAAACCCGGCGACGTACTGCCGATTGAAAAACCCGACCGCATTATTGCTCATGTGGACGGCGTACCGGTGCTGACCAGCCAGTATGGCACCGTGAACGGTCAGTATGCGTTACGTGTAGAACATCTGATCAACCCGATTTTGAATTCGCTGAATGAGGAACAGCCCAAATGAGTGACATGAATAATCCGTCCGATGACAACAATGGCGCATTGGACGATCTGTGGGCTGACGCGTTAAACGAGCAAAAAACAACGACAGGCAAAAGCGCGGCCGATGCCGTGTTCCAGCAACTGGGCGGCGGCGATGTCAGCGGCACATTGCAGGATATCGACCTGATTATGGATATTCCGGTCAAACTGACCGTTGAGCTGGGACGTACCCGTATGACGATCAAAGAGCTGCTGCGTCTGACGCAAGGCTCCGTCGTCGCACTTGACGGTCTGGCTGGGGAGCCGCTGGATATTCTGATCAACGGCTATCTGATCGCGCAAGGTGAAGTAGTGGTGGTTGCCGACAAATACGGCGTGCGCATTACTGACATCATTACGCCTTCTGAGCGTATGCGTCGTCTGAGTCGTTAATCATGAAAACCCAGGCCATTGTCTCACAACCTGCAGCCGTCCCCGGTTCGCCGCTTGCCCAGGTCAGCGGCGCATTGCTGGGGATTATTGTGCTGATTCTGGCCGCCGCGTGGGTGATTAAACGCCTCGGATTTGCGCCCAGGGGAAACAACGCCCGTGGGCTTAACGTCTCTGCCAGCGCCTCGCTCGGCCCACGTGAACGGGTAGTGATTGTGGATGTTGACGATGCACGTTTAGTGCTTGGCGTCACGGCATCCTCTATCAATTTACTCCACACCCTCCCCGCCACCGTAAAGAGCGCGGACGAAAAACCGGCCTCGCCTGCTGATTTTCAGGCCATGATGAAGAATTTGCTAAAGCGTCCAGGGAGATCCTGATGCGTCGTTTGTTATCCCTCACGCTCACGGGCGCATGGCTTTTCTCTCCCGCTGCGCTCGCTCAGTTACCCGGTCTGGTCAGCCAGCCATTACCCGGCGGCGGACAAAGCTGGACGCTTCCCGTACAAACGCTGGTGTTCATCACCTCGCTGACTTTCCTGCCCGCATTCCTGCTGATGATGACCAGTTTTACTCGCATCATCATTGTTTTTGGCCTGCTGCGTAACGCGCTGGGAACCCCGTCTGCGCCGCCAAACCAGGTCTTGTTAGGACTGGCGCTGTTCTTAACGTTTTTTATCATGTCGCCGGTGATTGATAAAATCTACGTCGATGCGTATCAGCCGTTCAGCGAAGAGAAGATTTCCATGCAGGAGGCGATGGCGAAAGGCGCGCAACCGCTGCGCGAATTTATGCTGCGCCAAACCCGCGAGGCAGATCTGGCGCTGTTTGCGCGTCTGGCAAATAGCGGACCGTTACAAGGGCCGGAAGCGGTTCCAATGCGCATCCTGCTCCCGGCTTATGTGACCAGCGAGCTGAAAACCGCATTTCAGATCGGTTTTACGATATTCATCCCTTTTTTGATCATTGACCTGGTGATCGCCAGCGTGTTGATGGCGCTCGGGATGATGATGGTTCCCCCTGCCACGATTGCGTTACCGTTTAAGCTGATGCTCTTTGTGCTGGTTGACGGCTGGCAGCTGCTGGTTGGCTCACTCGCACAAAGCTTTTACAGCTAGGGGATGAAATGACGCCTGAATCGGTCATGATGATGGGGACAGAGGCGATGAAAGTCGCCCTTGCTCTTGCCGCACCTCTCCTGCTGGTCGCCCTGGTCACGGGGTTGATTATCAGCATTTTGCAGGCGGCGACCCAGATTAACGAAATGACGCTGTCCTTCATCCCGAAAATTGTGGCGGTGTTTATTGCCATCATCGTTGCCGGTCCGTGGATGCTTAACCTGTTGCTGGATTACGTACGCACGTTATTCAACAATTTACCCTACATCATCGGGTAACACGCGCGATGTTGCAGGTAACGAGCGAACAGTGGCTATACTGGCTTAACCTTTATTTCTGGCCGCTGCTGCGCGTGCTGGCGCTTATTTCGACAGCCCCTATCCTCAGTGAACGCGCGGTGCCTAAACGGGTAAAACTGGGGCTGGGGATGATGATAACCTTTGTCATTGCCCCTTCGCTTCCCGCCACCGATGTGCCGATTTTCTCCGCCAGTGCATTGTGGCTGGCCATGCAGCAGATCATGATTGGCATTGCTCTGGGATTTACCATGCAATTTGCCTTTGCCGCCGTGCGTACCGCCGGTGAACTGATGGGATTACAGATGGGGCTCTCTTTTGCCACCTTTGTTGACCCTGCCAGCCATCTCAATATGCCCGTGCTTGCCAGAATCATCGACATGCTCGCGATGCTGCTTTTTCTGACCTTTAACGGACATTTATGGCTGATTTCGCTGCTGGTTGATACTTTTCATACCCTCCCTGTCGGCGACAATCCGGTGAACAGTAATGCGTTTCTGGTGCTCGCCCGGGCAGGCGGTATGATCTTCATCAACGGGCTTATGCTGGCCTTACCGGTGATCACCGTACTGTTAACGCTCAACCTGGCATTGGGGCTGTTAAATCGAATGGCTCCGCAGTTGTCGATCTTTGTGATTGGTTTCCCATTAACATTAACCATCGGCATATCTTTAATGGCTGCCCTCATGCCATTAATTGCCCCTTTTTGCGAACACTTATTCAGCGAGGTTTTCAATTTATTGGCTGATGTGGTGAGCGAACTTCCACGAAATAAATAACCCACAGTATTTATCCTGTTTTATTAAGGATTATCCGAAATTTAAATTTCAAAAACATCTACCAGGATATATCTGCCGCCTGTTATTTGTTTTTACCTCACTCACATAACGCAACATTTACTTTACTTTAAGATAATTCCAGGCAAATTATACGTAACTTTACGGGATAGTAAGTCCGCCTGAAAAATCGCAAAAGTGTCATATTGAACCACTATTATTGTTCAGTTAGGTTACTAAAAGATATTCAGGTAAGGGGAATTATCGTTACGCATTGAGTGAGGGTATGCCATGTCAACGATTATTATGGATCTATGCAGTTACACCCGGCTTGGATTAACCGGGTATCTGGTAAGCAGAGGGGTGAAGAAAAGGGAAATCAACGATATCGAAACCGTTGACGAACTCGCCATCGCTTGTGATTCGCACCAGCCGTCCGTGGTGTTTATTAATGAGGACTGTTTTATCCATGATCCAGCGAACAGTCAGCAAATAAAGCAAATCATTAATCAACATCCCAATACATTATTTATTGTTTTTATGGCAATTGCCAACGTACATTTTGATGAGTATTTGTTAGTCAGAAAAAATTTATTGATCAGTTCTAAATCAATCAAGCCAGATTCACTGGATGATATCCTTGGCGATATTCTGAAAAAAGAGACAGATATTTCTGAAGGCGTTAATTTACCGACGTTATCTTTAAGCCGGACTGAATCCAGTATGTTACGAATGTGGATGGCCGGCCAGGGAACCATTCAAATTTCAGACCAAATGAATATCAAAGCGAAGACCGTGTCATCCCATAAGGGGAATATTAAACGAAAGATAAAAACGCATAATAAGCAGGTTATCTATCACGTGGTACGTCTGACAGATAATGTAACAAACGGTATTTTTGTTAACATGCGCTGAAACATCCAGACTGGTGGAGTTGCCACCAGTCTGGGTAAGGTGTGCTGACGTCACCCGTTATTCTGCTTTCTCCACAAAGATGCCATCCTGATGGCCCGATTCATTAAAGAACCAGATACCGAGCGGGTAGTCTTCCAGCGAAACCAGGTACATTGTGCCTTCATTAAACTCTTCTACCGCCAGTACCACGCCAGGTCGGCGAGGACCGCCGTCCGTTTTGACTGTCACCCGATCATTCACCTTCATCGTAATCCTCCTGTGGCTTTGTGCCAGTGTAGAACAATTTCCTTTTTCTGGCAGTGTCTGCTCCGCGTGATTGCTGGTTTTCTCTACGGTCTATACTTATAAGTGCCACGGTTGAATGAGGTATTGAAGATGAAAACCGCGAAAGAGTTCAGCGATATGGCCAATCGCGATGTCAGTATCGATGTTGACGCCCTGCTGGCGGCAATTAATGAAATCAGCGAGAGCGAAATTCATCGAAGCGAAAATGACCCTGAGAAAGTCAGCGTCGATGGCCGTGATGACCATACATGGCATGAATTAGCCGACGCGTTCGAGCTTGACATTCATGACTTCAGCGTAACGGAAATCAATCGCTGACTTTAGGCGAAAAAAATCCCGGTCCTGAGGGCCGGGATCAAGCTTGCTTATGCAAGAAGCACTTGAAAATTCGTTACACCAGGAAATCTGATGTGTTTCACACCTTATCTGCAATTTTTTTGCGAGACAAGTGAATATTTTTATCATCAATGATTATTCTTATTAATGATTAATACTGAATTGAGAAATCACCTACGCACAGTCCGGGTATGGTGGGATCGTTCCCTGCCTGGCAGTCTCTGCGAACGTATTGAGTTTTAAGATTTATCCTGGTCGTAAGACTGCTGTTCACAGGTGTCGAGGTATAAAAATGTTATCAATCCTTAACCCCCTGCTGATTTTTACCGATCTGGATGGCACCTTACTGGACAGTCATACTTATGAATGGCAACCTGCAGCCGACTGGCTGGCGACCCTCCGTAAACATCGTATTCCAGTGATCCTTTGCAGCAGTAAGACCGCAGCAGAGATGCTGTACCTCCAAAACACGCTGGACCTGCAAGGGTTACCGTTCATCGCGGAAAATGGCGCCGTCATTCAGTTAGACACTCACTGGCAGACTCACCCTGATTATCCACGTCAAATCGCCGGTACGCCCCACGCAGAAATCAGTATGGTGCTGAACAAACTTCGCGACAAAGAACGCTATAAATTTACGACATTCGACGATGTTGATGAGCAGATCATTGGCGAATGGACCGGACTTAACCACACCCAATCGGCGCTGACGCGTCTGCATGAAGCTTCAGTTTCGCTTATCTGGCGTGACAGTGACGAACGCATGGCGCAATTTGCCGCGAAACTGAGCGAGCTTGGCCTGCAATTTCTCCACGGTGCGCGCTTTTGGCATGTTCTGGATACTTCCGTTGGCAAAGATCTGGCGGCAAACTGGCTGACCGGTGAGTATCAGCGGCAATGGAAGAAACACCCCATCACCCTGGGTCTGGGTGATGGGCCGAATGATGCCCCGCTTCTGGATGTTATGGATTATGCGGTGATCGTAAAAGGCCTGAACCGCGAGGGCGTCAGATTAAAGGCGGATACTCCGCAGCGGGTATACCATACGCAACAGGAAGGCCCGGAGGGCTGGCGCGAAGGGATGGATTATTTCATCGCCATGCTCTGATCGGCATCGCTGGCGCACACGCGGTTACGTCCGGTCTGTTTGGCCCAGTAGAGCCGCTGGTCTGCCAGCGACTGTAGCTGCTCAATGTCGTAATCCCCGTTTCCTGCGAACTGCTGACGCCAAACGAGGCGCTAACCCAGATGGTAGTGCTTTTCGTGACCAGGATCTCTTTACCATTGATCCGACGACGAATACGTTCCGCAATCCGCTCAGCCTGGGACAGCGTCGTCCCTGGCAGAATAATGCAGAACTCCTCACCGCCGACACGCCCGGCAAGATCATGCGCGCGCAGCGTTCCGCTGATTAATCCTGCCACGTGTGAAAGCACCCGATCGCCGGCCTGATGCCCAAAACGGTCATTCACGCTCTTGAAGTGATCCAGATCGAACTGGATCACCGAGAAAGGCTGTTTCCCCTCACGGCTACGTTTTGCCTGGGTGCGCGCCTTTTCAAACAGGCCTCCCCGGTTATACAGCCGGGTCAGAGTGTCATGCCAGGCCTGCCATTGCAGCGAGTTTTGCATTACAAACATATTGCTGACCATATGCCGGATAACGCCCCACGAAATCAGTAACATGGCCGTAACGAGCATCCACAATAACCCCAATGCGATACTGATGCTGCCAAAGTCCCCCTTCAGCCCTTCTTTTAAGGTATGCACACGCACCAGCACGCCATCGAAATTGTCCAGTCGCTCCCAACTGATGTAGCGACTTCCCACGCGCATGCCGCCAGTCGTGTCTTTCGCCATATCGGCGACGAGCATGGCTTGCTCCTGCTCATCAAACACGTTGACCTTGCGTTTTTCCTTTGTTGAGGTGGTCAGCAGACGGAATTGGCTGTCGTAGAGTTGGTACTCACCTTCCACGTCTTTTACGATGGCGTCTTCCAGAAAGCGCTTTATTGATAAAACAGGGATGTCCATAGCCAGCACGCCATACCAGTAATTCTGGTGATCCAGCGGGACACTGACCGTGACCATTTGCTGCCCTTCACGCGTTGGATTTGCGGAGGAGGTAAACCAACGAACGCCGCGCTGCGGATTCAGTCGTTGAGTCTGTTGCTTAAACCACGGCTGCGTCACATAGCCATAATAGCGGGTAAGAATGTCCGCACTGTGCAGGGTAGGTGTGTTGCCACATAGAATCCTGAGCGCGACACATACATCGCCTGATGGGCTATTGAGGCGGATGAATGGGCCAGACGCATCAGATAACCGGACTCCAGCGCGGCCGTCAGCTCATTCGCCAGATTCGCGTTATCACGGGTGAGAAGAGTCGCCTGGTCGACAAGCTCATCAGATACGCCATTTAGCGACAGTGTGCGACGTCGGTCGAGCTCTAATTGCCAGAAACGCTGCTTTCGTAATTGCTCAAATTGGGTGACGGCGCCATGTAATACCGCAAAATCGAGCGGTGTAATCAGCGCATCATGCATGCCGTTTCGCAAAAAAATCAGTTTATCTACATTGAATTGCAGTTGTCGGTCCAGGACGTTCGCGACGCTATCCAGGTGATTTTGTTGGCTGGAAATGTAGGCGTCTTCAAGCACAGCGATCTCACGCCAGGTGAGTAAGGTAGAAAAGATCATCACCACCACAAAACAGAGATTTACGACGTGTCCGGGCCTGAAACGTCGGAGAGACTTTTTCAGCCAGCTCCTGTTTTCCATCGTTGTCTCTTGCAGCACTCTGGCGACTCCCTGATAGTTGAACGTCCTTATCCTGACATAACCCGGCCGCCATGTGTTGCATTACAACCGTATTATTGTTTACAAAAAATAAAACGCCCGGCATTCACCGGGCGTTTCTGCATCAGGCATCGTCCCAAATTCGCCTTCCGTCACCCGGCACGAGTTCACTCTCATGGAATGCTTCCCGTTTTACGCCAAAACCGTCATACCAACGGCACTCGACCATTCCACTGGAATAACCGGTGACAATCATACGAGGCCCTCCATCTTTCATGGTCACCTCCTCGCTGACAACAAACACCATACCTGCCTCCTCTTCAGGTGAAACTGTTTCACCTTAGACGACGATGGCTTTTTTTGCGTACTTTGCCGAGGTGCAATTAGTGCGATACGCCACGAACGCGCGCAATCGCTTTTACCAGAGCAACAACGATGGCGCCCACGATGAAGCCCAGCACGAGGTTAAGCAGCGTTGGAAGGCTGAGTGCAATAAACGCGCTTTGCTGCTGGGCAAAATGTTCGATGGCATGGTGTAACGGCGCGATGCCGTGTACCACAATTCCTCCCCCCACCAAAAACATCGCAAGTGTTCCTATAATGGACAATGCTTTCATCAGCCAGGGCGCAACAACTAGCAACCCTTTCCCCACAAGTTGTGCCATCACACTGGTTTTTTCCACCAGCCAGAATCCCATATCGTCCAGTTTTACGATGATCCCCACCAGTCCGTAAACACCGACGGTGACCACCAGAGCAACCCCTGATAACACCAGCACCTGATTCAGCAAGGGTGACTGCGCAACAATCCCCAGGGTAATGGCCACAATTTCGGCGGAGAGAATAAAGTCAGTCCGAATTGCCCCTTTGATTTTGTCTTTCTCAAAAGTGAGAGGATCCTGTGCGGCTATGGCCTCCAGACGCTGCTGACGTTCTGCCGGGCTTTCTTTATGTTTTCGCGCTTCGAAGGTGTGGAGCACTTTTTCCACCCCTTCGAAGCAGAGAAATGCCCCGCCAATCATCAGTAACGGGGTGATGGCCCAGGGAATAAAAGCACTGATGAGCAGCGCCAGAGGTACGAGGATCACTTTGTTTACCAGCGAACCTTTGGCCACACTCCAGACAACAGGAAGCTCACGGTTAGCCCGGACGCCAGAGACCTGCTGCGCGTTGAGTGATAAATCATCGCCCAGCACACCGGCTGTTTTTTTCGCTGCCAGTTTTCCCATCATAGAGACATCGTCCAACAACGTGGCGATATCGTCGAGCAACGTGAGTAAGCTACTTCCTGCCAAGATGATTCCCTCTGTGTTTTTCTTTTTGACACTGCAAGTATGAAGTAAAACAGATAAAGCTGAAACCGAACGTTAATGCAACATTTTTCTAACAAAATGGAGTAATTATAAATCTCGCCAGAAAGATAGTTTTGCAGTTAACTATGTTGCTCCTTTTTATTTCCACCGTGAGGGTTTATGCGCTTCAGGCAGTTGTTACCACTTTTTAGCGCGCTTTTCGCGCTGTACATTATTTGGGGTTCCACGTACTTCGTGATCCGTATTGGGGTAGAAAGTTGGCCGCCGTTGATGATGGCTGCCGTGCGTTTTCTGTCTGCCGGTATCCTTCTTATCGCATTTTTACTCCTTCGCGGGCACAAGCTCCCTCCCCTGCGCCCGCTGCTTAATGCGGCGCTGATTGGCATTCTGCTGCTGGCGGTCGGCAATGGACTGGTCACCGTCGCAGAACATCAGAACGTCCCTTCCGGTATCGCCGCCGTCGTCGTCGCTACCGTTCCGCTCTTTACGCTCTGCTTCAGCCACTTTTTTGGTATTCAAACCCGAAAATTAGAGTGGATAGGCATCGCCATTGGTCTTGCGGGGATCATCATGCTTAACAGCGGTGGAAACTTAAGCGGGAATCCCTGGGGCGCGGTATTGATTCTGATGGGTTCAATGAGCTGGGCATTTGGTTCGGTCTACGGTTCACGCATTGCGTTACCTGTCGGAATGATGGCGGGAGCCATTGAGATGCTTGCCGCAGGCGTGGTGCTCATGTGCGCGTCGTTTATCTCGGGCGAAAAACTCACCGCCACGCCGACGCTTTCCGGCTTTTTAGCGGTGGGCTATCTTGCGCTTTTTGGCTCCATCATCGCGATCAACGCATACATGTATCTGATACGCAATGTCAGTCCCGCTCTGGCTACCAGTTACGCCTATGTTAACCCGGTTGTCGCGGTATTACTGGGAACAGGGCTTGGCGGTGAAAGCCTCGCGTTTATCGAGTGGCTGGCGCTGGGAGTGATTGTCTTTGCGGTAGTACTGGTCACGCTGGGTAAATATCTGTTTCCTGCCAAACCGGTCATCGTCGCGGCTGAATCCGAAAAGTCATTCCAGTAAGTGAATACCCTGAGTGTCGATCTGCGCCGCGGCGCCGCCCCCGCAGATCCACTCCTCAATCCGCTCAGATAACGCCGCATCATCGAGTTTATCCCGCCCACGCAAAGCGCATTCCCACAAAATCAATACTCGCCAACCCAGCGCCTGCAGTTGCAGAAGATCCCGCCTGTCCCGTTCGACGTTTTTACCAATCTTCTCCAGCCAGAAGGCAGTACGCGTGGCTGGCACCCTGAACAGATAGCAATGGTGATGGTGCCAGAAACATCCGTGGGTGAAGATGACACAATGGTACTCGTCAACGACAAAGTCAGGCCGTCCGGGAAGGGTTGCATCCTGTACGCGAAACGCAATTCCCTGTTCAATAAGCAGGCTGGCAAGACGCCTTTCGATCGCCGTATCGCGGGTCGCTATCGCCCGCATATTTTTACTGCGCGTCGCTTTATCGTGTACGTCCGCCATGCTGACTCTCTTGCTTACGTAGCGCAACGGCCTGTTTGATTTTCGGTTCCAGTAATTTAGCCACCGCAGCAAATGCAGGAACCACCACAGAGTTGCCAAACTGACGATAGGCTTGGGTATCTGACACCGGGATTCGGAACTGATAACCCTGCGGCGTCTCAAATCCCATTAACCGGGCGCACTCTCTGGGGGTTAATCTGCGTGGACGATACTGCTGGTTATGCGGCTCGTCGAAATCACGCTCACCCAACGCCATATCCCAACCACGATCGATTAATATTTCCGCACCATCCTTATAATAACGCGCAGACAGCGTTCGCGTTACACTCTCAGGGTTGGAGGGATAGACCATCCCATAACCAAATCCATTTCCCCGCGCCTGATGCTTTTTCGCGTAGCGGTACAGATACTTCCACAAAACCGGCGTCAAAACGTATTTTGCTTCAACGGCAGGTTCAAGCAGTTCTGCAAGCGTGATGCGACGCTGCGGAAAGCGCGACACAATATCCCGCAATGTAAAATCAGCTTTCAGTTCCAAATCGCGCCGAAATCCAACCAGGACAATGCGTTCGCGGTGCTGAGGTAAGAAATGTCGCCCATCGATGATCTTCGGATCATCAGGACCGTTATCTGCGGCATCCGCCACGTCGTAACCCAGTTCATCAAGGGTCTGCATAATAATACGGAACGTTTTTCCCTGATCGTGGCTCTTCAGGTTCTTTACGTTCTCAAGCACGAAAATCGCAGGGCGACAGGCATCAATGATCCGCGCCACGTCAAAGAACAGCGTACCTTGCGTATCACAGGCAAAACCATGTGCGCGGCCCATCGCATTTTTCTTTGATACCCCGGCAAGCGAAAACGGCTGGCAGGGAAAGCCCGCCAGCAGAACATCATGCTGCGGTATACGCTGGCGAATATGTTCAGCGGCCTGTGAGTCCGTCACGCCATCACGATGACTCAGAGTGATGTCGCGAATATCTTCATTGAAATGATGAGTTTGGGGATCGCAGTAGTAGTTTGCTTTATACGTTCGCACTGCGTGTTTATTCCATTCGCTGGTAAACACACATTGCCCGCCTATCGCTTCAAATCCACGGCGTATTCCGCCGATTCCGGCAAAAAGATCGATAAAGCGAAAAGCATAATGGGGATGATGCGCCGGCGGCGTCGGCAGCAACGTTTTAAGATGAGCAAATTCGCCATCGCTCAACCGATGCCATGCAGCATTCGCCACAACGCGTTTTAAAATGGCCGGGCTCCAGTGATTTTCCCCAACGCTATTAAGGTGCGCCACCAGCGTTTTCACATCATAGATTTCCAGCAATTTATCCAGCATTGCCTGAACCGCGACGTCGGTATTGTCTGTCATCAGATCCTGAACGCCTGTTACTGAAAGATTATCCTGCATACATTTAACCGGCCAAAATTGATATTCGACAGGTTAACATAAAATGAAGGTATTTACGTTTCGGGTGTGAACGCTAGCTGTCAGCGCTAAAAGACTGAATAACCGCGTGATCCAGCGATTCATACTCACCGGTTAATTCTGCGCTCAGTTTCGCCATATACGCCACCAGGAAATCAGCATTATGCTTTGCCAGCACTTTTCCTCTGGCGGTCTGCATGGTCTTCGGCAACACCAGTAATTTGCTCTGGAAATGGTCGAGCGCAAACTGTTTATCGTTGAGAGAACGATGCCGGGCAAAAGGGTCTTCGGCGTCAAACAGTGCCACACCCAGCGTGCCTGATACCGCAAATACGCGAGCCAACCCAATTGCGCCGAGGGCTTCCAGTCTGTCGGCATCCTGTACTATTTTCGCCTCGAGCGTGGCTGGTGCAATTTTTGCGCTAAAACTGTGGGCCTCGATCGCATGAACGACCGCGGGTATCCGTGTTTGGGGGAATGAAGGGAAATCATGCCTTAATATACGACTGGCCTCTTTCGCCGCTAACACTGACGAACGATGCCTTTCTGGATGGTTTTTGGGGAGGCTGACAATGTCATGAAAGTAACATGCCGTCAGCACAACTAACCCGTCTACAGCTTCATGATCACTCAGTTTTTGCGCTGTCGCCCAGACACGACGAAAATGAAAAATGTCATGGGCCGTATCTTGTTCCAGATGATGATCGCTAAGCCAGGTTTCAAACTCTTGTTGCCACTGTTGCAGATCCATGTCGCCTCTCCTCGTGTGGAGGTCTTACATTAGCAACTTTCACTGTCACCTTCATGCCGAATATCACGAGGTCTTGTGTACCATGCAATTCCCCCCAGGATAATACCGACCAGGCCCAGCACCATAAATCCCAGCAAAGCCCCAAGCCACTTGCCTGCCGTTGACCCCAGATCGCTCTCCATACCTGGAACAGGCACTGACTGTAGGTTGCTCATCACCCAGACATACCGCGCCATGGCCCAGACAAAATATCCGCAAAAAGCATAAAAAACCCACAACGCCAGTTTTCCGCCCAGACTGCGGTTTGCTTTTTCTTCCATATTGGTCAATTTACACTCCGCTTTGGTGATGTGACTAAAACGACTAAATTTACACAATTTTGTGATTATAATCACATCCAACTGTGAAGTAAGGCACTACGTGTGCTTTGGTTATTTATTTTACCTATACATTGATCTCAGGCAATTTTGGTTAGGGCTTCGCAAGCCTTGTCAATCCAGACAAGAAACAAAAAGCATCAACACTGGAGATTTAAATTATTAATAGCGTGAATGCTATTAGCGACAACGCATTATTTTACGCCTGGAAAATACCATTATTGCTCATCTCCTCTTTATTTTAGCAGGGCTTTATTGCCGGCATCCATGCCTATTTTTTAGCCAGAACAAATACCACATACAATTACCATTTATACAATTAATATTATTTATTCAGAGAATTTCAAAGCAGCAAACTATAACCAAATGAAAGCCACATATAATTACATGCAATAAAACGAAAGAAATCATATTTAATTATTTATAAATAAATTCATTTGAAACAATTTGAATTATCTTAAATAGATTTGTTACATGTTATTTTTAAATAAAAATGAACTCCATAGAATAGTATCCCAATGTGCTTTTTCGGATAGAGCACATATTCACACGAATTATTATCATAAGGATATATATATAATGAAAAGAAAAGTTCTGGCATTGCTTGTCCCGGTATTATTAGCAGCTGGCGCAGCAAATGCGGCTGAAGTATATAATAAAGACGGCAATAAACTCGATCTCTACGGCAAGGTTGATGGGCTACATTACTTCTCTGACGATTCCAGCAGCGATGGTGACATGACTTATGCCCGTTTCGGTTTCAAAGGTGAAACACAGATCGCAGATCAGTTCACTGGTTACGGTCAGTGGGAATATAACATTCAGGCAAACAGTACAGAGAGTGATAAAGGCGACTCGTGGACTCGTCTGGGCTTTGCGGGCTTAGGTTTTGGTCAGAATGGCACCTTTGATTATGGTCGTAACTATGGCGTGGTTTACGACGTAGAGGCGTGGACTGATATGCTGCCAGAATACGGTGGCGATACCTACACTCAGACTGATGTGTTTATGTTAGGTCGTGCTAACGGCGTTGCCACTTATCGTAATAAAGGGTTCTTTGGCCAGGTTGACGGTTTGAACTTTGCATTACAGTATCAGGGTAATAACGAAGCCAGCAGTACGGGCCAGGAAGGTTCCGGTAACAGCCAGGGCCGTAAATTAGCCAAAGAAAACGGTGACGGTTTCGGTATGTCTACCTCCTATGACTTTGACTTTGGTTTAAGTCTGGGCGCTGCATATTCTTCATCAGACCGTACTGATGATCAGGTAACTCGTGGTTTAGGGGACCGTTCTCATGCTAACAGTTATGCCGGTGGGGAAACGGCAGAGGCCTGGACCGTTGGCGCTAAATACGATGCTAATAACATTTATCTGGCAACAATGTATGCAGAAACTCGCAACATGACCTATTACGGCAGTGGTGATGGAAGCGAAGGCGGTATCGCCAATAAAACAAAGAACTTTGAAGCCGTCGCGCAATATCAGTTCGATTTTGGTCTGCGTCCTTCTCTGGCCTACCTGCAGTCAAAAGGTTCTGATTTAGGCGGTTGGGATCAGGATAGTAACGGCAACGCTCGTTACACCGACAAAGATCTGGTCAAATACGTTGAGCTTGGTGCGACTTACTACTTCAACAAAAATATGTCTACCTATGTTGATTATAAAATCAACCTGTTAGATGAGGATGACCAGTTTTATGAAGACAATGGCATCGCAACAGATGACATTGTTGCAGTTGGTCTGGTTTACCAGTTCTAACTTGCCATTTTCTCAGGCCCGCGCTACGCGCAATGCCTTTCACTTAAGCGGAGCGGCATTGCGTTTCACCGGATAACGGGTTTTTGATATCTTGACCGCCCCCGGCCTTGATGGTCGGGGGCGTTTTGTTATGAACACTGTTTCCAGAGCCCCCCGCAGATGCTCCAGTCGTTTCGGGATTGTCCCTGGTGATACCGAATTTCCCAGCACTATCATTTCCGTCGCAATAAACTGGAACGCGAACTTAAAGCTGATTTCTGACGCCGCTTTTTTGTGTTTCTCCGCAGCTTTTATCGCCTCACGCCTTATCAGGTTATAGGCCAGCAACATGCCCCAGACCTCCTGTTCCAGAAGCTCAACCTTACGGCTTCTCAGTACCAGAGCATTGTTCAGCAGGTTGCTTTTCAGGTTTCTGAACCCGACGTCGATTTCCCATCGTGAGTGGTAAAGCTCCGCCACCTCTTTTGCTTTATAGCTGTCTGCCGGGAGCGATGTCAGCACTGTTTTCTCCACACCGCTCATCTCGTAAGTCACCGCCCGGGCATACCAGAACTCTGGCAGGGAAGGATTCTTTTTCCGTGCCTGTTACGACACTTTCAGTTTCAGCAGTCTGTCACCTGCGCCATAGCAGGTTGCCGTTTCTGCCGCCATATCTTTGCGGGCGGGCAGCAGCCAGTGGCGGTTACCTCCTGCTGGTTCAGCGTCAGCAGCGGGTCTGCGCTGCAGAACAAGCGTAATGGAGTTATCCGGGATGGTGGTGAGCATTGAGTGGCCAGTTGGGTTTGCTCCGCCGTTAAGGTGCGGTCGCGGCATCCAGCAAAATGTGAATGCTCAGATTCATTAATGCCACCAGACGCATAACTGGGTATGCCTCTGTCGCTCAGTGGATGTGTTGGCAGAGCCATAATGTTCACGCAGTTCAGGTTCATCAGGTGTCCTGAACTGCGCGCCATCAATGGCAAAAAGTTGTCGTCCATGCCAGTCATCCTTCAGGTAACGTTCCACGCCCCATGTCCGCGCGGTCTGGCGGAAGATCCATTACACCGGCGCGGCCCTCACGCGCTGACGCGCCTGGGTAACAGCGCTGCGAGCCAACAGGCTCATCCCCGCGTCGCCATCTGCGCTCAGGTTCAGACGACGAGCCACATCGGTAATCGGCTCATTGCGGAAGAAGGCTATAGCCACCACCATCCAGATAACCATGTCGCCCGGTAAACGACGACGACAAACAGTCGCATGTGCAGAAAACGTCAGGCAGTGCTGTATCCATCCCACGGGAAGATGCTGGGCAAAAAGCTGTGCAGAGGGGGGCATCAGCGGATGATCGCTGAAATCGAGCATGTTATTGAAAAGTATCATAAAAAAACGGTTCCCTGCTGTGGAAGCCGTTATAGTGCCGCAGATAGCGGTCAACCTCCCCCTAACTGATCGGCATTGCCGCTGAAGCGGGCTTTTTTGTTCCCACCCCATCATGGTGACCAATACTCATCACCAGGATTCAGCACACACCCAACCTCATACTAACTGAGCACCGAACATCGGTTGAGCCTGACATTACAATAGTTTATGAAAGCTTTGGCTCACATCACATTTAACGGTTCCGAACTGATGGAAAAGAAGAACAACATTGTGGCAAAGTGGGATTCAGAACGTTTGTTGCAAGATTTGCCGGGCAATACGCACTAAAATGATGCTCAGGCATTATCTTTTCAGTCAACAGGAAGCAAAGTCCTGGCGGTGTAAACTAAGGCAGGAAGGAAGAGTGGCGGAGAGAGGGGGATTTGAACCCCCGGTAGAGTTGCCCCTACTCCGGTTTTCGAGACCGGTCCGTTCAGCCGCTCCGGCATCTCTCCGTTTTGATGGCTGCAATGATGCCAGGTAATTTGGCATTTTAACAGACCCTGCCCTTTCAATTTTGTTCAAGTGATGAGTTTGCGAGCAAAACGATGATTAAGTGGCCCTGGAAAACACAAGAAACAGCGCAGAATGAAGTCCTGCCGTGGGAAGACGCCCTTGCCATTCCTCTGCTGGTAACCCTCTCTGCTCAAGAACAAGCCAGATTGATTGCGCTGGCAGAGCGTTTTTTACAGCAAAAACGACTGGTCGCGCTTAAAGGTTTTGAGCTGGATACGCTAAAAAGCACCCGCATTGCACTCCTTTTTTGTCTACCCGTTTTGGAGTTAGGCATTGAATGGTTGGATGGTTTTCATGAAGTGCTGATCTACCCTGCCCCATTTGTGGTGGATGATGAATGGGAAGACGACATTGGGTTAGTACACAACCAGCGCGTCGTTCAGTCCGGACAAAGCTGGCAACAAGGGCCTATTATTCTCAACTGGCTTGACATTCATGACTCCTTCGACGCCTCCGGTTTTAATCTGATCATTCACGAAGTGGCGCATAAACTGGATATGCGCAATGGCGATCGCGCAAGTGGCATTCCTTTAATCCCGTTGCGAGATGTTGCAAGTTGGGAGCATGACCTGCATGCTGCAATGAACAATATTCAGGACGAGATTGATTTAGTGGGCGAGACGGCCTCCAGTATTGATGCCTACGCCGCTGTTGACCCTGCTGAATGTTTTGCCGTCTTGTCCGAATACTTTTTTAGTGCGCCAGAACTGTTTGCACCGCGATTCCCGGCACTATGGCAACGCTTTTGCCAGTTCTACCGTCAGGATCCGTTACAGCGTTTACGCGATAGCACTGACGACGAGCAGCGGGCTTCATATGTACATTAACCCTCCTGATTTGAGGATTAATTAACCAATTGAAATAACATGCGAATTTTACTGTTGACACCGTGTGGTGTGGTCAGTATTATTCGCCTCGTTCACACGATTCCTCTGTAGTTCAGTCGGTAGAACGGCGGACTGTTAATCCGTATGTCACTGGTTCGAGTCCAGTCAGAGGAGCCAAATTTAGAAAAGCCCGCTTTTTAGCGGGCTTTTTGCTTTTCTATATTTCATTTCAACCCGTGTTTATTCCTTTAAATTAATTACAGTCAGTAAAAATAAACCTCCGGTATTTCTGAATTCATTCTGATAATTCCTTTCTTATTCATTTCTTTTTTTTCCGATAACCACATTAAAGTCTCCAGATATAGGTTCAGTTCTTTTTAAGTTGCGCGGCATTGAGATATGCGTCACTGAAATTATCGTTACGTCGTTGCTATTCTTTGCCCCTGTTTGGGTAACATCCTGAATACCTCAATATCCTCTGCGTAATAATTAAGCGAAACGGACCTGTTATTTTGTCCAGAAGACTGAGATACGCGGACAGATATTTGGAGAAAACGCGGGCAGACGCGTTTGTCTCTCTGGCGAACGACGCCGGGTCAGTCGAAGCGTCATCGCGCTTAAGGAAGCAGTGTGTTTCCGGTCTATTTTTAACGGAACAAAAAGGGGTTAGCATGTCGATTTTTAAAAAGTGCCTTATTGCACTATCAATAAACGTAGCGGTCGTTTCATCGGGTTTCGCCTGCACAACGCTGCTGGTCGGAAATGAAGCGTCTGCGGATGGCTCCATGATGGTTGCCCGCAGTGCAGACAGCGATGCAATGAAAGCGCAGCATTTCCTGATTCATCCAGCGAAAAAAAATCAAACCGGGGTGTACAGTACAAAAGCACATAACGGCGCGAATAATTTCACCTGGCCATTACCGAAGAATTCCTTACGTTATACCACCGTCCCAAACTGGAAAACCCAGTTGCATGGCGCAACAGGCTTTAACGAAGCCGGTGTCGGTGTGAGTGGTACAGAATCTATTTTTGCCTCACCACAAGCACTGGCATTTGATCCCTATGTTGAAGATGTCGGCATTACTGAAGACGATATTCCAGACGTTCTTCTTTCCCAGACAAAAACCGCACGGGAAGCCATCGCGTTATTGGGCCATATTATTGAAACCGTAGGCGCAGGCGAAGGTTTTGGTGTTGCCGTTGTCGATGACAATGAAGTCTGGTATTTGGAAACTGCTACCGGACATCAGTGGATGGCGCAACGTCTTCCTTCCGGGCAATATTTTGCGTCAGGCAATCAGGGGCGTTTACAGTCTTATGATGCAAAAGATCCTAATTTTATGGGTTCAAAAAACCTGATTGAATTTGCCACGGAAAAAGGTCTTTATGACCAGAAACGTGATGGAGCATTTAATTTCTCCAAAGCCTATACCCGTGATGATGAGCGTGATCGGACGTATAACGACCCACGCGTCTGGACTATTCAGAAGCAATTCACACCGTCACTGAAGCAGGATGTCGCAGCCGGTAGACAGTTCCCGGTCTTCGCCACACCGGAGAAAAAAATGACGCTGGATGACGTTAAAGCCGTCCTGCGCGATCATTACGAAGGCACCGAGCATGATCCCTATTCAAAGGGTCTGAATGGAAAAGAACCCTGGCGTCCGGTAAGCGTTTTCCGTACCTATGAAGCGCACGTTATGCAGGTCCGTCCGTGGCTGCCGAAGGAAATTGGTGAAGTCAGTTATATTGGCCTGGGCATGGCCGATCTCACCGCATTTGTCCCCTATTACAGCGGATTGAAAGCCTATCCTGCCAACTATACCATCGGTACAGATAAAGCAGACAGTCAGTCAATTTACTGGAAATACCGTAAATTACAGACGCTGACGATGACGGATTATCCGAAACTCGCCCCTATCGTTAAACAAGCTTACAAAGACTGGGAAGACAAGGTGGCGAAAGAACAGAAAGAGGTCGAGGCCGAGTATCTGAAAATGGCAAAAACCAATAAAGATGCCGCAAATAAAATGCTGAACGACTTTAATTTGCGTGTGATGGCCGACGCCGAGAAACTGACTGAATCGCTAACAAACCAGCTTTTCACTCTACGCACCAAGGATATTCAGTCCGATATCTACTTTGCGAATGCCGCCAAAAAAGACTAACGGAAAACAGTCGCCTCCCAAGCCGGATACCCTCCGGCTTTTTCATCCCGCCTTCATCGCCCCCTTTTGTTTCACAATTCGCTGACATACTATCGAATGGTATGGGCAACCTGTGAACGCATAAGGAGAATAATATGGAGAATCAGGGTAAAGGTCTGACACCTGAACAGGCGCTGGAACGCCTTAATGAGTTATATGATCGGTCAGTTAATGCACTACGGGAAGCCATCTCTCACTATATTGAAAACGGTACGCTACCCGATGTCGATGCACGAAATAATGGGCTTTTCGTTTACCCCTCACTCTCAGTAAGCTGGGATGGCACGGCCACTAATCCCCCCAAAACGCGCGCTTTTGGGCGTTTTACCCATGCGGGATGCTACACCACTACCGTAACACGCCCCGAACTGTTTCGCGCTTATCTGCTCGAACAGCTCACGCTTGTCTATCAGGACTACGGCGCACATATCTCCGTCGAACCGTCGCACCATGAAATCCCTTATCCTTATGTCATTGACGGCTCCGCGTTGACGCTGGATCGTTCAATGAGTGCCGGACTCACTCGCCATTTCCCGACAACCGAACTGGCGCAGATCGGTGATGAAACGGCGGATGGTATCTATCATCCAGCAGAGTTTTCGCCTCTGTCGCATTTTGATGCCCGCCGCGTCGATTTCTCGCTGGCGCGTCTGCGCCACTATACCGGTACGCCGGTTGAACATTTTCAGCCCTTTGTGTTGTTTACCAACTACACCCGTTACGTGGATGAGTTTGTACGTTGGGGATGCAGTCAAATTCTCGATCCGGACAGCCCTTACATCGCCCTGTCTTGTGCAGGAGGGATTTGGATCACCGCAGAAACAGAGGCGCCGGAAGAAGCTATTTCCGATTTGGCCTGGAAAAAGCATCAAATGCCGGCCTGGCATCTGATCACCGCCGACGGTCAGGGAATTACGCTGGTGAACATCGGCGTCGGCCCTTCTAACGCCAAAACGATTTGCGACCATCTGGCCGTCCTGCGCCCGGATGTCTGGCTCATGATCGGCCACTGTGGCGGATTACGTGAAAGTCAGTCCATTGGTGATTACGTACTGGCTCACGCCTATTTGCGCGACGATCACGTGCTGGATGCCGTACTGCCGCCCGATATCCCCATCCCCAGCATTGCCGAAGTACAGCGCGCGCTCTATGACGCCACCAAACAGGTCAGTGGTATGCCGGGCGAAGAGGTCAAACAACGTCTGCGCACCGGAACCGTGGTCACCACAGATGATAGAAACTGGGAATTACGGTATTCGGCCTCAGCATTACGCTTTAACCTCAGTCGCGCCGTGGCGATTGATATGGAAAGCGCCACCATTGCTGCGCAGGGTTATCGTTTCCGCGTTCCCTACGGCACGCTGCTGTGTGTTTCCGATAAGCCGCTGCACGGAGAAATCAAGCTGCCGGGCCAGGCTAACCGTTTTTATGAAGGTGCTATTTCCGAGCACCTGCAGATTGGTATCCGGGCGATCGACCTGCTGCGCGCTGAAGGCGATCGTCTACATTCCCGTAAATTACGTACGTTCAACGAACCGCCGTTCCGTTAAGACCAGAAGGTATCTATGCAAAACTCAACTCCCCTTTCCGCTCTGCGCAGCTTACTGATCACGCAAGGGCTGGACGGTATGATTGTCCCGCGCGCCGATGCCCATCAGAGCGAAGATTGTACGCCGCATGACAATAAACTGGCCTGGTTAACCGGGTTTAGCGGCTCTGCCGGACTGGCGCTGGTGCTCCGTGACCGGGCGTTAATCTTCGTCGACGGGCGATATCAGGTACAAGTACGCGCCGAAGTCGATCTCAACGATTTTGAGATTCATCATTTGCACGACGAACCTCTGGCAGACTATCTCCAGACACAGGTTCCGGCTGGGGCGCGCATCGCATTCGAACCGCTATTGATGGCTAACAGCCAGTTTGAAGCGCTCTCTGAGACTCACTGCGAACTGGTGGCCTTAGAGAGCGATCCATTTGACACCGTATGGCATGACCGCCCCGCGCCACCTTGCGGACTCATTCGAGAAATGCCAATTGACATCAGCGGAGAAAGCAGCACGCAAAAGCGCACGCGTATTATCGACGCGATGTCCAAACACCAGGCTGATATTCTCGCTATCACTTTACCGGACAACATTGCCTGGCTGCTGAATGTCCGGGGCGCGGACCTGAATATGGTACCGGTGCCTTTCTCTTTTGCTCTGCTGCACCGCACAGGTGAGCTGGAGTGGTTCGTCGATAGCCGAAAAACCACATCATTACCGAACGCCTTGCTGGAGACATTGACGATCTCTCCGCAGAACGATTTTCTGCCTCGTTGCCAGCAGCTAGCCTCCGGGAAACGTGTTCTGGTCGATAAAGATTACGCCCCAGTAGCGCTACGTTTTGCCATTGAACAACACGGCGGCGACGTCATTTGGTCACCCGATCCCATCACCTTTATCAAAGCGAATAAAAACGCGACGGAGCTGGCCGGTTACCGGGAATGTCACCAACAGGATGGTGCCGCCTGGGTGAATTTTCTGGCATGGCTGGCGCATGAAGTTCCCCTGCGCGAAGCGGCGGGCAATCCCGTGACCGAACTGGAGGCCCAGGCAAAACAACTGTTCTACCGTCAACAGCAACCGGGTTTTATTGAACAAAGTTTTGGCACTATTTCTGCCTCGGCAAGCAACGCCGCCATGTGTCATTATCACTCGAGTGAACAAACGAATACGCCCATAACATCGCAGGCGATGTATCTGAACGATTCCGGCGGTCAGTATCACAATGGGACCACCGATACCACCCGTACACTGGCGTTTGGTCCTCAGAATGCGCAGCGGCGACTGCATTACACCGCTGTACTGAAGGGATTCCTGTCACTGATCACCTTGCAGTTTCCCAGTGGTAGTCAGGGTCACCAACTTGATGCTTTTGCCCGCCGGGCACTTTGGGAGCTCGGACTCGACTACGATCATGGAACAGGTCACGGCGTCGGTCATCAGCTTCTGATCCACGAGCAACCTCACCGTCTGGCTAAAAAAGTGAATCCGTGGCCGCTGGTCGCAGGCAATATTATTACTATTGAGCCGGGTTATTACCTCGCCGGGCAATACGGTATCCGTATTGAAAATCAGGTTGAGATCGTAGAAAGCCGTCCGGGGTTCTGCACGTTTTCCACGCTGACACTGGTGCCCATCGATTTGAATCTTGTGGAGTTACATCTGCTGAGTGATGCGGAGAAACAATGGATTGATGATTACCATCAGCAGGTCAGAGATACGTTGTCTCCGCTTGTGAACAGCGAAGCGCGTCCATGGTTGTTTGCAGCAACTGCACCCATTCGGGTACAGGCAAATTAAGTCTGCCGAAGAAAGCAAAAAAACCGTAAGCGCAAAACCGATCCTTAATCTGCAGCTCTATAACGGCTTCCATAACAGGGAGCCGTTTTCTTTTCCCTGGAATACCATATTCTGAGGGCCTGCCTGCTTTATGACAGACGATCCCTCCCCCTTCTGAGGCAGATTGTTCTCCTGGCAAAGCAGCAGAATGCACAGATGCGAAGGTCTTTCTGGATGCCCTTTCCAGGGCTAAACACCCGAAAAACGGGTAATAATTGTCACGGATGCTGGCTTTCAGAATGCCGGGTTTCGCTCTATTAAATCTCTGGAATGGGATTTTGCCGGGTGGATCAGGGGGAATACTCAGCTTCAGTTAAAGGAAATGGACGGCCCCCCCCAGTAGACGCTCCTGTCTTTTAGTTGGACTGCAAGCCAACGTATTCTGGCCATTTTTTTAGCTTAGACTCAATCTGACAGCTACTGATTTACAACCAGCTGTCAGATCACATTTAGTTCAACGTTTTTTTCAACACGTTTTTAAATGGTTAATATCAATTAGCCAAACCAGCCTGCTCGCGCATTTGCGTTAATAATGCACTCCAGTCCTGTCGACCACGCCCGTGTGCGCTAGCTGAGTGATAATAGGTTTCAGCAACCTGCCCCATTCCCAGAGGAACACCGGTCTGCTTAGCGATATCAACAGCGATTCGTAGATCTTTAAGCGCCAAATCCACCATGAAGGCGGGTGAGAGATCTCCTTTTAAGACTTTACCTGGCCACGTAGTTGTAAAGTGCCCCTTACCTGCCGCGGTACCGCTCATCACCTTAATCGCCACGGCTAAATCCAAACCTAAAGACTCACACAGTACCGCCGCTTCGGCAGAGAGTGCATTAAGCGCGATACTCATATAATTATTGATGAGCTTGACGCGAATGCCCATGCCTGGTCCCCCAGCCTCAACCAGTTCTGAGCCCATACACATCAATACAGCACGAGCCCGATCGACCTGTTCTGAGGTACCGCCGGCTAAAATCAATAAAGTACCGTCTATTGCATTATCAGAAGTTCTGCCTACCGGAGCATCCATCATAGCGATGCCTCTTTCTTGCATATCACTAATCAGCGCATCAGTTTGCAAGGGGTGAATGGTAGACATATCAATGACAAGAGTCTCTGGTGACATTGAGTTGATGGCACCGCGCTCACCCAGCAGCACTTGCCGAACTATATCGCCATTCGGCAGCATGGTAATAACGATGTCCGCGCCTACTGCAGCATCTTCCGGTGTCTGGGCTGCTGTTGCCCCTTTCTCCACAAGAGCATTTACCGCTTCCTGATTGATATCAAACACACGTAAGCAATACCCTTTCAGTAGTAGGTTGCTGGCCATAGGACTCCCCATCTGACCGAGACCAAGAAAAGCGATATTCGTCATAATTATCTCCATCGATAATGTCATAAAATATACAATCAAACATCTTTTAAAGTTCGGTTTTGATCATATTTGTAATATACAGGCAAAAACATGACACCGATCACTAATCCAATCATTTATGTAATAAAAGAGAACAAAAGTTGACTTTGTCACGAAAAAATAAACAATAATGACCATAATTGGCGTGGGGATGGCTGTTCTGAGCCGGATGTATTGCCTGAATGCTTCACCCTGTTGGCAAAGACAATTTATTGAACCATTTAGGAAAGAGATTGAGCACTGCCCGCCATTACAGAGGACCATGACGGTGAGCAAAGCCGTCTGAATGTTCCCAACCCGAACTAATTTGGCAGTACACTATGAATAGAATCAATTGATTTTTCGGAATATGATCGGGTTTTGCTCAATGTGGGTTAGCATGGGGACGTATAACATCTTTAGACAGGATTGAGACAGAGCATTTTTGTCACTTTCCTGCCGTTTCGGTTAATGTGAGTGGTAAAGCCAGGGCCGTAGAGGAATTTCAGGGCGCGATAGCATTGGCAATAGCGAAAGAAATAACCGCAGGTTGATCAATGCCGTAGCCAGATTCGAAGGCATCATTCCCAATGGACGTGCCGGCATTCCTGATCGTGAGCAAACAAAGTCATGTTTGTCACGTTGTAGGAAAAATATGTCGCACCTATCCGATACATACAGGAGAGAACATGAGTATCATCGAACTGACCGGTAACCCGCGACACGATCAGCTCGTTCACTTTATTACTGAACGCGGCTATATGAATATTGAAGAACTTGCGCAGTTACTGGATGTTTCGACGCAGACAGTGCGTCGTGATATTCGCAAACTCAGTGAGCTTGGGTTAATCACCCGCCACCATGGTGGTGCGGGCCGGACGTCCAGCGTGATGAATACCTCGTTTGAACAACGAGAGTTATCACTGACCCATGAGAAACTCGCCATGGCGGAGGCTATCGCCGACTACCTTCCTGAACGATGTACCGTATTTGTGACCATTGGTACCACCGTTGAAGCGATTGCGCGCGCACTCCTGGGGAGAAAAGGGTTACGGATTATCACCAATAGCCATCGTGTCGCTCATATTCTTTATAAAAATCAAGAGCTCGAAGTCATGGTCCCAGGAGGAACATTACGTTCTGTCAACGGCGGGATTATTGGCCCCAACGCGATCAATTTCATTGAAGGATTCAGGGCGGATTATCTCATTACGAGTATTGGCGCGATTGATAACGATGGTACGCTGCTTGAGTTTGATGTTAATGAATCCATGGTGGCAAAAACGATGATGGCCCATGCTCGCCACACGTTGTTGGTTGCAGACCATACCAAATTCAACGCATCGGCGGCGGTATCTGTCGGAAATATACGGGATGTGAAGGCCTTCGTTACGGATATCCAGCCTCCAGCATCGTTTAATCAATTGCTTAAACAAGAGAAAGTGGAACTCATTGTTGCCACATAGGCAGTCTCTCTGGATGATGCGTTGTGTTACTGTTCAGATGGGCATCAGCCCCCCATAACGAGGGGGCTCCGGTTTTTTGATGGGATGTTTTACTGCAGGTAATGTCATCGCTCATCAGCAATAATCACATCAACCTGCTTCTGTTGTAATAATTTTGACAACAATGGCGGGAGAGCCTGATCCGTGAACAAGGTCATATCCGACGTAATGCTACCGACTTTTACAGCCGCCGTTGTGGAAAATTTAGAGTGATCAATCGCCAGTAAAACATGTCGGGAATTATTAATCATCGACTTTGTCACGGCGGCTTCATTGATGTGATACTCCAGCAGATTGCCTTCGTTATCCACGGCCCCCACGCTTGTGATGAGGTAATCTGCGCGAAAACCGTCAACAAAGAAAACGGTATCAGGCCCAACGATTCCACCGTTGACAGGCCGCAGGATCCCACCGGGCAGCACCACTTCAAATGTCGTGTTTTTATACAGTATGCTGGCAACACGCAAGCTGTTGGTAATAATGCGTAAGTCCTGGCGCTCCACAAGCACCTGGGCCACATGTTCCACACTGGTACCAATGGTAATGAAAACAGTACTGCCATCGGGAATGTAGTCGACAATCCGCCTTGCAATGCGCTTTTTTTCAATTAAGTAAGCGGTCTTTCGTTCCTCAAAAGCCAGGTCTGTCAGACTGTTGACAGGATGCCCCACCCCACCATGATGGCGGGAAACCAGTCCTTGCTCACTCAATTTACGAATATCCCTGCGTACCGTCTGTATCGAAACGCCAAGAATTTCGGCCAATTCGTCATGGCTCATAAACCCTCGCTCATGAACCAGGGAGATCAACTGATCATGACGCGGGTTGCCGGTGAACTTTCTCGATTCCATTACCTTTCCTTACTGCTTCAATAGCTCATAACGTTCAAGCCTATTTTACGAAAATCAGAGGATAAAAACCGTCTGATTGTACATTTTAGTACACACGGAGATCACAAAATGACGAATTATTACATCAATTATCAAAACAGAATCACATGTGTGATTGTCGTCACTTTAATTACACATAATGACATATATCATCACTTCACAACGTCAAAACGTGTCACTTAGCAATCACCAGGAGGTCGTGCGATGTCGAGCTTACTTGTCATTACAGTACAAAGTGCGAAACAAACACTCTCCAGAATGATCACAAATGGACACAAACAAACCACATTTGACAATCATCCACCGGTAGTTGAAAAACAGCGACACGTGGCAGTAAAAACAAAGCATGTTTGCCAGCAAAACGTGTTGCAGCAGATTTCATCATCATTGTTCCTTCAAACGGAATGCGCGTCAGAAGAGCGTGCTTTAGCACGCCATTATGTAAGTGAAATTATAAAAAAATATATTTGTTATAAGTATACCAACAATTTTTCATCATCATCTCAGAATCTGCGCAGTCAATAATATATAAGCGCAGATTTAAACACCCTTCAAAATCACATAGAGAGTTACAAAATGAACACCGTAACAAATATTTTATTTCCGAATATCAATGAAGTGATTACTGAAAAAAAAGAAATCAAATTCGAGCCATTAAAGGGGCATGAAGCTCGTATCTCTGCGGTATATGTTGGTATTTGCGGTTCCGATTTGCATGTATTGAAAGGACATCACCCGGTAGGTAAACCGCCGATTGTACCTGGTCATGAAATTGCAGCCTTAGTCACAGAAATTGGCGCAGACGTCACCAATGTAAAAGTGGGTGACCATGTTGTCGTTGACCCTATTATGGCTTGTATGGAATGCCCTGCCTGTAAAGCAGGTCGATTCAATCTCTGTATTCCGCCGTACGTCGCTGGCTTCCGCGCGCCTGGTGTTGCCCGTTCATCACAGGTGCTGCCAGCACGCAACCTGCACCCTGCGCCTAAATCACTCTCCTGGGAAGTTCTGGCCTTTGCCGAACCTGCTACCTGCGCACGACACTGCGTTAACCGGATGCCAAAAGAAACGCTTGAAGATGTACTGGTAATTGGTGCCGGAACAATCGGACTGTCAATAGTGCAGGCGTTAAAAATTATGGGAGCCCAAAAAATCACAGTGATTGAGCCGGATCAGAACAAAAGCGAGCTGGCGAAAAAATACGGTGCCTGCCGGACCTTAAAACCAGGCGAATTGGGAGATGAGAGCTTTACGGGCGTTATTGATGTTGTCAGTAATCAGGCCACGATCATGGAATCCTGTCTGAAAGTGAAGCCGGGGGGAACCGTGATGTGTATGGGCGTCCCGAGCGGTAATGTCGAAATCCCGATGGCGCACATGCAGCGCTTTGAGCGTGATCTGATGTTCTCTGGGATGTATCTGCCTGATGACTTTGATGCTGCTATTGAATGGCTGGCAGACGGTCTGTTCGATACCAGCGATTTAATTACCGATGTTTTCGATGTAGAAAACGCTGCGGAAGCTTTTACTCGGGCACAAGAAGCTGACTCAATTAAAGTTCTGGTTAAATTTGCAGACCTCTAATATCTAAAAATTAATTAAATCATACCCCAGTGCTTTTAATATAAAGAAGCACTGGGAGTATTCTCATTAATATTTATGGCGAATGGGCAAAAGAAACAAAATGAGCCAAGTTACAGAATGCCAGAATAAGATAATTAATTCCCCAGGGGATAATTCCACCATGAGAACCCACTCTATAACGATTAACTCTCCACAAGATGTCATTAATATTATAAGTCAGAATCCATTAGCTCGCTCTGGATTACTGGTAATGATTTCATTGGGAGGGGTCCTGATTGATGCCTATCAGGCTGCAATGATTGGCTTCGGAAATAAATATATTGCTGAAGAGTTTGGACTTTCACCCGGTTTGACAGCAACCGTCAATGCTTCGGTCATCGTTGCTGCACTCTTTGGTGGCCTGCTATCGAATCGTGTGATCAATATGTTTGGTCAACGCTTCGCCTTCGTTATTGGTCTTGGTATGTGTAGCCTGGGCTCATTAGCCGTCAGTTTTACCCCCGACATCTGGTGGTTACTGATCTGTCGTATTGTGATGGGCTTCGGACTGGGTATTGATTTCCCACTGGCGGCCAGCGCCATTGCAGAGTTGCGCGGTACGGCATCGAAAAAGTCAGGAACCTCAGTCAACTTATGGCAAATGATGTGGTATATCTCAACATCGTTAGTCTATCTGGTTCTGATTTCGCTGCATTTCTCCAATATCGTGGATGAAGAGTTATGGCGCTATGGCATCTTTATTGGAGCGGCAATCGCGTTAGCCGTTATCCTGCTGCGTCTTCTCTTTATCGGTGAATCTGCGGTCTGGGCAGCACGAGTCGGAAAATATGATCTCGCCTGTAAGATCCTGGCATCACGCTACGGAGTAAATGCTAAACCGGGTCAAAATCTGACGACTGGATTTGCTGAACCGAAGAAAAGTGTTAAAGGCGCTTACCGGATATTATTCACGAAAAAATATCTTCCCCGTACCGTTATTGGCAGTGTGGTTTCAGTCATGCAGGCATGGCAATACGGTGCCGTAGGCTTATATCTCCCGTTGACCCTTGCCACCATTTTGCAGGGAGGACTGTCTAATGCGTTGGCAGGCTCCGCCGTCGTCAACGCTTTGTGCGGCATCAGTGGGGGCGCTATTGGTTCGCTCATTATTACCCGCTTTGGCGCCCGCAGACTCTCAATGATCGGTTTCTCTGTCGTCACCGTAGCATTAATCGCTCTGGCCTTCTGGCCACAGGTAAGCCCCTGGTTGTCGCTGTCTCTGCTTGGCGCCATCATCTTCTTCCATTCTGCCGGTCCTGGTGGTCTGGGGATGACGATTGCCACGCTCTCTTACCCGCCTTCCATCCGCTTAGCCGGTATTGGATTCGTTCGTGGTGTCATGCGTCTGGGTGGGATCGCAGGCTTAATTTTCTGGCCAATGCTGTGGGGAAAATTCAATACCGATGCTTTCTTCCTGCTGGCGATTATTCCGTTTATCGGCAGTGTAGTTTGTAAGCTGATCAAATGGGAACCCGTCGGTTGCAACGTTGATGCTGAAGATGAAGAAGTACTGAAGCAACTCAGACAACATCAGTAAGAGCAAAAGGATATCAATCATGGATACCCGATACGACAGCAAGACCGGAAGTGCTGCACGCAATAAAGTTATTATTGCCAGTTTTACCGGTGCATTACTGGAATGGTATGACTTTTTCATCTTCGGTACTGCCGCCGGACTGGTTTTTGGCCCCTTATTTTTTCCGTCAGAAAACCCGACGCTCGGGACTATTGCTTCCTTTGCAGCATTTGGTATTGGTTTTTTCGCCAGACCACTTGGTGGAATAGTATTTGGTCATTACGGCGATCTGGTTGGTCGAAAAATCACACTAATCTGGACGTTGCTGATCGTTGGTATTTCCACGTTTTTGATAGGCCTGCTGCCAACGTATGATCAAGTCGGTATTGCGGCACCGATTATGCTCGTACTGCTGCGTTTGATTCAGGGTTTTGGACTTGGTGGGGAGTATGGCGGCGCGGCACTGATGACCTACGAGTCAGTGCCGGATAACCGTCGGGGATTTTTTGGCTCCATTATACAAATGTCATCCTGTGCAGGCATTATGCTGGCAACAGGGGTATTTGCGTTGTGTAACACACTGCTCACCCCAGAACAATTTATGAGTTGGGGCTGGCGTATCCCTTTTCTGTTATCGGCTGTGATGCTAATTGTTGGGATGTATATCCGTCTTCATATTGAAGAGACTGGGGACTTTAAAGACGCAAAAAAACAGAAAATACGTCAAAAACAGGATTTGTTACAGGTTCCTGAGAAAAATCGCAGTGAATCCGAAATAAAGAAAAAGGAGTCAATCCCTCTGGTGCAAATTTTCCGCAAGCACCCAAAGGAGATATTTCTTGCTCTAGGTACACGTTTAGTTGAGGCGGTTTCATCCAATATTATCAACGCATTTGGTATTGCTTATCTCGCGACTGAACTCGCGATGAATAAGCAAGTTCCACTAACAGGAATGCTAATTGCTTCAGCCATCGGTTTGCTATTTTGCCCATTCGTTGGCTGGTTATCGGATAGGGTTGGCCAGCGTAAGATATATATGTGGGGATCGGCGTTTTGCGTCGTTTACGCCATTCCGTTTTTCTTGCTGTTGAATACTCAAAATCCTGTATTAATCGTTTTGGCGATGGTTATCGGTTACAACTTTGGCCCTACGATGATGTTCGCTGTTCAGTCAACCATGTACGCCCGCATGTTTGATACCAACGTTCGCTATACCGGTTTGTCACTGGCGTACCAAATTTCCGCCATTCTCGGTGGTATGACGCCATTGATCGCCTCCGTATTGTTGTCATTAGGGGACGGTAAGCCATGGTACGTGGCCTCTTATCTGATAGCCACGGCTTTACTCTCCTTGTTCTGCGTCCGGGCAATCCGACAGGCTATCACGCAGCAATCCCCAACAACGGTACCGTAACCATTAATTTTGACTCAAATAAACCAGGTGTATGATTATGAATCAACTCACTAAAGATACTCATTTCATGGCTCTCCGTCAGGCCTTTGACACAAACTGGCCGGGACCCCATGCCGATGGCGTACTGCTACAAAATGATAATATTAAGGTTGTTATCCATCCTGAAGACGGATGCCGCCTTACTTCATTCACTGCCTTTAATCAGGAACTGCTCCGCCAGTGGCACCCGGAACGGCGAGCCTTCCAGTATGGAAGCTTTCCCATGATCCCATGGGTCGGTCGCATGAGTGGTGCGCAGTTTAATTTCAACGACCACAGTTATTCCATGCCAGCGAACAAACCGCCCTTTGCCATGCATGGAATGGCCTGCTTCGCGCCATGGAAAATACTCGAACACTCATCAAATTACGCAGAATTTGAATTCACCCTCGAGGAACCCTGGCCGTGGCGTGGTCGGGTTATCCAGCAGGTTTCCCTTGAGTCAGACGCGCTGGTACTCAGTCTGACTATTGAAACAGACGATGAGGAATTTCCTGCCGCTGCAGGCTGGCATCCGTGGTTTAAAAAATGGTGTGGTAATGCCAGCGAAGGCACGCCAGAAGAGAGCCTGCAACTTGCGTTTAACGCTGACTGGCAGGAAAAGACCGGTGCAGACGAACTACCCGATGGCAAACGCATTGCACCACAACCGGCCCCATGGGACGACACATTTGGATTCAGTGACAATCTTTCGGTAACGATGACATGGCCTGGAAAAATACAGTTGATCATGACATCTGACAGCAAAACCCTCGTGGTATTCGACAAGCAGCCCGATGCAACCTGCGTAGAACCACTTTCAGGGCCACCGAACGGAATTAACACATCACCTTCTCTGGTTAGTAAGGGCAACCCTCTGACAATAGTGACCCGTTGGCAGGTCGCGAAATTATAGTCAGAGCAGCATTCCGTTACCTTTTCTAAATAAGGAATCATCACGATGAAAAAAATTGTATGTCTGGGTAATGCGGTATGGGACCGTGTTTTTGAAACAGACCAGATCCCGGACCAGCCGACGAAATATTTTGCTAAAGGCTACTTCGAAAATGGTGGCGGCGTTGCAGCCACCGCGGCAGTCGCGAGTGCCCGTTTAGGGGCGGAAACCGTGCTAATCAGTCGACTCGGCAATGACAGCAACGGCGAGTTGATCCGTAAAGATCTGGCCGAATGGGGTGTCGATGTCAGCAAGATGCATGTCTTTCAGGAAATGCAGTCTTCGCATGCAGTGATTCACGTTGATCCTGCGGGTGAACGGCAGATTACCGTTTTTCGGGACAGTAAATGTCCCACCGACACAGACTGGTTAAACGCTGATATTTTGGATGGAGCCGATTGCTTATTATGTGACACCAGTTGGCCTGAAGGTGCGCTTTGGCTGATGGCCGAGGCGAAAAAGCGCCAGATCCCGACCATTCTTGACCTGGATTTAGGCGCCAGTCGTATGGACGAGTTAGTCGAACACGGTGATCATCTGGCCTTCTCTATGCCAGGACTCTTTTTGTTCACCGGGCAAAATGAGATCGCCGATGCCCTGAAAATGGCGCAGAAAAAAACGGCTGGCACCGTCTATGTAACCTGTGGCGCTGAAGGATGCTACTGGCTGGACGGTGATGACGTGCGACATGTCCCCTCCTTCAAGGTGGAGTGCGTGGATACAACAGGCGCTGGCGACGTATTCCATGGCGCATTAGCCGTTGCCATCGCTGAAAGACGCCCTGCACACGAGGCAATCAGATTTGCCAATGCTGTTGCAGCGCTGAAATGTACACAGGAAGGCGGTCGCAAAGGCATCCCGAACCGGAATCAACTCGAACAATTCCTTGAGCAACACTCATAATCCATACAGGTAAATATATGTTAGTTACACTACAAGAAGTTCTTGCTGACGCAGTTAAACATAAATATGCGGTTGGCGCGTTTAATGCTATTGATATCAATATGGCCCGAGGAATAATTGCAGCGGCTGAGCAGCGTCGTTCCCCCGTTATTATTAGTCAGGGACAAGGGCAGTTTCGTTTTACGCCACCGGAAATTATGGGGCCTTCTCTGGTACAACTCGCCCGCGAAGCAAGTATTCCGGTTGTGATTCATCTCGATCATGGTAAACAGCTTGAAGTGTGTGAACGGGCTATCCGCTCTGGTTATTCTTCTATCATGTACGATGGATCTCAGCTTTCTTTGCCAGAGAATATTGCTAATACCCAAGCGGCAGTAGCACTGGCTCGTCAACATAAAGTGTCAATTGAAGGTGAAGTCGGTCATGTTTCAAATGCTGAAACAGGAGACCTGCCTGAGACTCATGTTGAGATTTCAGCAGATGAACAGTTTCTGACGACCCCAGAGCAGGCACTGCAGTTCTGGAAAGAAACACAGGTCGATGCTTTAGCAGTCGCATTCGGTACCGGCCACGGTGTTTACCGCGAAACGCCAAAACTAGAGTTTGATCGCCTGTCTGAAATCCACAAGACGGTAAATGTACCACTGGTAATGCATGGCGGATCGGGGCTGGATGATGGGGCATATCAAGAAGCGATAGCCTGTGGCATTCGTAAGCTAAACTACTTTACGATGTTGTCTCAGTCTCTTGGTGATTTAATTAAAGAGGCAACCAATGCAACCAATGAACCTTTTTACCATGAGATTCAGCTGATTGTAGTAAATGAAACACAAAAGCATGTCGCTCGTCTGATGGACATTTTTGGTAGCGCTCAGAAAGCATAACCTGATTTCTGTTTGTTTATATTTATATTCAGCCTGGCTGAAGGGATCATATTATCCTTCAGCCATAATTTATCAGTTCGAAATGAGATCACATTGTTCTCAGCATCGTTCCAGTACCCGCTGTATATCTTCGGACACAAATTAACTGCTCAGGCAATGAGTGATAATTATCGTCAACTGCAATATTCACCCCATAGTGAATATTGCAAGCATAAAATGAAATAAATTAATTAGATAGTGTTAACTAATTTTATTCATATATGAATAAGGAGAACAGTACATGAATACTCAATATACATGGTTACATATTGGATTAGGTTCTTTTCATCGCGCACATCAAGCATGGTACTTGCATCGACTGATTACATCAGGAGACACGAGCTGGCATATTGCTGCAGGTAATATTCGTAACGATGCCGAACATGTCATCCAGGCTCTGGAGGCGCAAAATGGACGATATGTACTGGAAACGGTCAGCCCGGACGGCATAAGGGAATATGAGGAAATCACGTCGATTCAAAAGCTGTTGCCGTGGCAGGAAGGACTACAACCACTAATTGATGAAGGCGCCAACCCAAACACGAAAGTCATCGCCTTCACTGTCACAGTGGGCGGATATTACCTGAATACCAGCCATAAACTGGATGTCAGTAACCCCGATTTATCCAGCGATCTGCAGGGTGATCGCAAAACAATTTATGGCACGATCGCCAGCATCCTCGAACAACGTATGACGACGAATGCAGGACCCGTTACGCTGCTAAACTGCGATAATGTTCGACATAACGGTGAACGCTTTCGCGACGGGTTGATACAGTTCCTGGAGTTAACTGGCAAACAAGCCGTCATTGACTGGATGACAGTAAACGCAACCTGCCCAAATACCATGGTTGACCGCATCACGCCTCGCCCATCCGATGAACTCCCGGCTCGTGTTAAAGCTAAAACCGGTATTGATGATAAAGCACCGGTGATGGGGGAAACATTTATTCAGTGGGTGGTGGAAGATAACTTCCGCGATGTGCGGCCAAATCTGGAAGCTGTCGGCGTTGAAATGGTTGACTCCGTTATCCCTTACGAAGAAGCGAAGATACGAATCCTCAATTGCTCGCACAACTGTGTTGCCTGGGCTGGTACTTTAGCGGGCAAGCAGTTTATTCATGAAAGCATCATTAACGATTTTATCTATGACATTACCAACCGCTATGTCACGGAAGACGTCATTCCATGTCTTGGTGATAACGGTATCGATTTGCAAGGTTACCGTGATGTAGTACTCAAGCGATTCACCAACCCGCATATCCAGGACACCAATCAACGCGTCGCATCGAATGGTTCTTCCAAAATTCCGGCGATGATTTTGCCGACCTTACAAGAGTGCTACCAGCGTGGGGCACGGCCAGTGGCAACCGCCATGCTGCCTGCATTGTTCTTTGTGCTTATGGAACAATGGCATAAAGGAAATCTGCCTTACGAATACCAGGACAGCATTCTTGATATCCAGGGCGTTCACAACATGTTTGCCAACAGCGATCCGATATCCGACTTCGCGTGCAATAAAGCGCTGTTTGGTTCGTTAGCGGAGAGCGAGGATTTCCAGACGCTGATTCGTGAAAAAATAGCTGAAGTTTATTCAGCTCTTAAGGCATTCAAAACCCAACACTAAAGCAAAGCGTACTGTGTGTTCCTGGATTACACCCAACGCCAGCCGACAGCTTCAGTCCTCACTACGAGGCCTTTCCGGAGGCCTCAGAGCTGATAGCGTCCAGATGTCAGTATCAACAGGTCAGAGCAACTCAACGGGAAAGGCGTAATTCCATAAAGAGCTAACATCTCTTAAACGTTTACGCCCTTCAATGTTCTGTACTGGCACTTCAATTTTTTCCATAAGCATCTGGTAGTTAACATCATCCAGTACAGTTATGTCGGCTTACGGTTCCAATATGTCAACTTATGGATAAAACGACAATAAAAAAGGGGTTACCTTTCGGTAACCCCTTTTTTGTATTTGGCGGAAGCGTAGAGATTCGAACTCTAGAACCCTTTCGGGTCGCCGGTTTTCAAGACCGGTGCCTTCAACCGCTCGGCCACGCTTCCAATGAGGCGCACTATAAACATCCCGAACTGACCTGTAAAGCACCAAAGCGTTCGTTTGCCTGAAAAACAGTCAAAATATTGTCAACAGCATGAAATAACAACAAATTGACCATTTATTCAGCGCAAACCATCAATGTTTTTTGATGTACATATCTTTGCTGTAGTAATTTCCCAGGCTGTCGGAGACAAATCCGCCTACCCACGGCTTCACCAGATGGGTGCGAACGTAGTGATAAACCGGAATTGCGGGCACATCCTGCCCAAGCAAGTCTTCAGCCTGCTGATAATACTTACCTCGCTCCGCGACCGTTGCTGCTTTCGCAGCATTATGTAACGCCTCGTCATACGCCGGATTACTGTATTTGCTCGTGTTTTCACTGTCGCCAGTACGGTATGTATTCAGGAAACTTGCCGCATCATCGTAATCCGCTATCCAGGCATAACGAACCGTATCAAAATTACCGGTATGCATGGTATCAAGCATCGTTTTCCACTCCTGATTCTGTAATTTCGCCTCTACGCCGAGATTCTTCTTCCACATTGAACTCGCCGCAATGGCAATACGCTGATGCGTTTCCGAAGTGTTATAAAGTAAATTAAACGAAAGCGGATGTTCCGCGCCAAATCCCGCTTCGGCTAACAGTTTTTTCGCCTCTGCTATGCGTTTGTCCCGTGGCCAGGAAGCATAATCAGGCGCACGCAGTGTCACGCCGCCAATATCAGGCTGGCTGATGACCCAGGCTTCGCGCTGCCCCTGCCCCATGACTTTCTGCGCGATAATGTCCTTATCCAGCGCCATATTCAGCGCACGGCGAACTCGCGGGTCATTGAACGGCGCGCGGGTGGTATTGAACTGGTAGTAATAGGTTGACAGTTGTGGGGCGACACGTAGCTCTTCGCCCATTGTTTTTTTCAATTGCGCGAACTGGTTCACCGGCACGGTATAAACAATGTCTATCTCTCCTGCTTTGTAGCGGTTAACATCCGCCGCTTCAGAGCTGATGGGCAGCCAGGTGACTTTATTGATAACCGTATGCTGATCATCCCAGTAGTGAGGGTTACGCACCGTCACAATCCGTTCGTTCACCACCCATTGCGAAAGCGTGTATGCTCCGCTGCTGACGAAATGTTCGGGTTTTGTCCATTTATCACCAAAACGGCCAATCAGGACTTTATCCAGCGGCACCAGAGAGGGATGGGCCAGCATTGCGAGAAAAGCGGCGGTTGGCTGCGTTAGGGTGATTTCCAGGGTTCTGTCATTGACAGCTTTGACCCCCAGCGTATCAGGCGCTTTGTTGCCTTGCGCAATCTCTGCGGCGTTCAGAACATGCATATTCCCCAGATAGGTCGCATACGGTGAGGCTGTTTTGGGCGAAACTAAACGCTGCCAACTCCAGACGATATCCTGCGCTGTAATAGCCGAGCCATCAGACCAGGTGATCCCTGGGCGTAAATGGAACGTCCAGACCGTATTGGCTTTATTTTCCCATGATACGGCAAGTCGCGGTTCAATCGCCCCTTCCGGGGTGACAGCAACCAGTCCATCGAACATATCGCTGATTAACCCAAACTCGACATTGCTTTCAACTTTATGCGGGTCCAGCGATGCCGGTTCGCTACCGTTGTTTCTGACCAGTTCCTGTTTTTCTGCCAATACCGTTCCGGCGGGAACATTCGCAGCCCACGCTGCGCTGGTTATCGGCATCAAACTGACGGCTAACAGCGTAAACGTAAACACCCTCGGGTTGAGTTGAGCCATTCCCTTTACCTTATTGATATGTTGATGAGGACATCACCACTCTTAATTGGCGTCATGTTA
>NZ_NRDO01000075.1 GCF_010231475.1 Citrobacter sp. NCU1
ATTGCCAGCGTGGGTATTGCGGCGGCGCGTCCGGCAGAATTTATTATTCTGCAATTCACTCAGGGTATGGACACCGTTGTTGCCAGCGCGGTCAATAAGGTCGTCGTTACCCTTGATCTTGATAACGATAATATCTGCGCCGATGGTGCCTCTCAACTCAAGGCACATGTCACGCTGACCGATACTCACCGCAACCCAGTTCCGAATGTCGCAGTATCCTGGTCTTCGGATGGCAACGCTATCGTCGCCAGCGCAGATGCCAACACCAATGCGTCGGGAATCAGCAATATCACCCTGACCGACCTCAAGGCTGAACGGGTAAAACTGACCGCCACCGCCAATGGTAAAACAAGCTCGAAAACTGTCACCTTTGTTGCCGGTTCGGTAGCGAATATCGAGGTAATGGTTGATGATAACAATATTACCGCCAACGGCACCGCGCCGCTCAAGGCCCACGCTACAGTGACCGATGCCAACAATAACCCGGTACCGAACGTCGCTGTCTCGTGGAGTTCGGACGGTAGCGCTATCATCACCAGCGCAGATGCCGTTACCAGCGCGTCGGGAGTCAGCAACGTTACCGTTACCGATCAAACGGCCGAGCAGGTGAACCTGAGCGCCACCGCCAGTGGTAAAACAGACTCAAAACCTGCCGCCTTTGTTGATACTGCTGTGGCCGCTATCACGATAAGTGTTCTGGAGCCAAATGGTATCGCTGATGGGCGTAGCTATATTGCAGCCCAGGCTCTGGTCAAAAACGCTCATGGCCAACCAGTGCCGGATGGCACAGTAATAACCTGGAGTGCCAACACTGCAACACCGGACCCCATTACCAGTACCACTAAGAATGGGACGGCAAATACATCGTTCACAAGCCTAACGGTTGGGGATGATACACTGGTTGCCACCGCGGATAACAACATCAAAGGAAGTTCACAAGTTACTTTTGCGGCCCTGGTTTTTGACAGTTTGACGTTCAAGCAGCCAGTCCCGGACGGTACTGCTGACAATACACCGTTAACTCTAACGGTGGAACTACTAGCTTCCAATGATGTCCCCATCGTAGGGGCGACGATTAATTGGGGAACGATGCAGGGACACGCCACCGCTGCAGGCCAAACATCGATAACCGATCAAAACGGTTTTGCTGCGATGGACTATAGTTCGGAAGTGGTTGGATTTAATACCGTTAGTGCAAATTACGACCATCATAACGCAACGCAACAAGTGTCTTTTAGATGAGCATTGCTGTAACTTTATCAGGGGGAGGTGCGCTTTTAATTCTCCCCTGTAAAGGTTACGGTTAACTCACTTTCAAAGAAATTTTCCGTCAGTTCGACTTACCATAACTTAACCGTACTGAAAGGAGTTCCCTTGACGGCAGTTGGTCACTGCCGAACGGCCTTTAATCGGAATGCCAAAAGCCAACGCCCTCCCCTACTCACCGGCACGGTATGTGTGGTGACGCTGCTGGTCGCTCCATCTCTTAACAGCGAGGTGAATAAATCCGGTGTCGACTGGGATTCGTTCATTTCCAGCCAGATAACGGCAGCAACATAGAGGCAAGGCCCATGTGCTGTAGCCGAGATTAAGTGTAAGGGAAAAGGGTCTGCAGGCGTGCAATGCTCACGCTGATAGTATCTTCGGTATGCTGAAGCCGGCACTCTTTTGTTTTCTCCTGGCTAAGAACAAAAGAGTGCTACCCTTAACGGCAAACCCAGTCTGCATTTAATGTGGAAATATCAGCGGTCACGCCATGAGCAACCTTCGTAGCGCTTCGAGCATAATTTTTGCAGTTTTTACTGAAGTAATAAATCGGGCTGTTGCCTGACGTGCTTTTGATGAACATAAAATGCTCAAGGATCAGCACTGGCACTCATGTAACCAGTAGGGAATAACGGTGAGTAAAGGAAGCTTTAATAAATAGGGAAAATGTCCAGAGCTCACTTCCGAAAGCATAAAACCCCATTCAATTAATTATTATCAAAATCACATGAGAATTTCACCAATTTATCCATTCATCGTTTCAAATTTTATTCTTGAAGAGCGAATCACCTAATTAAATAACGATAGTTTTTTATTTACATTTAGTAGAGTAAATGCCCACGGCCCACCATCTGAATGTTATTCACCTGACCTCCGCAGGGTAAATACACCAATATATCACATCAGACCATTACATTTAGATAATAGAAGAACCAGTAAAAATCTGTGCAAAGACCAATGTTCTCGCTCTTACGGCAGCAACCTATAAATCCGTAACCTATTGAAATACAATTACATATTAAATTCACTTCAAAATATAATAAACATAATTATAATATCTACATACTAATAGTTGATAAATCACCAACTGGCATAAATAACTCATCTGTAATAAAAAACAATAAATCAGGATCCAAATAAATCACTTTATACGTTTCATTCTGGGGTAACGCATAGCACGGATAATAACTTGGCTCAACCTCTTCAATAAGGCCATCAATAGCATCCTGCGAAAACATTGTTAACGTTTCTCCATGTAATTTTAAATACCACTCTTCATACCCTTCACGGGATTGAAGGAGCGCAATTTCATCCCATTTTATTTGATCAAAATGACACACATTCCCCATATACCCCCCTATAAAAACAGTTCTCAAATTATTCATGCCCATTATGACCTAAAAACAGCCAGAACAAAATTTGTATAACCATCATAACTCACCATCAAATAAAGTGTATTTTCCAGTCTAATTTTACACTCTTTTTAATGATTAATATTACTTCCCATTTATCTATTAAAGACATTAAAGTAATAAGCGAAATATTTTTATATCAAAATCGTTCTAGCTCTCCCTTACTAATATGTGAAGAAATAAACAGTCTCGGAAGTCGATTGTTGATAATGATGATCGAGTCGTCAGGGTGCTGAATAGCACAACATAGTCTTATATGAGTGACAGTGATTTTGTACAAATATTCATTAAACACTGGAATCTTTTATGAAAAGCCAAAAAAACATTGAATTATTAATTTCAGCCTTATCTACAACTAAAAATGTAAAGATAATAAAAAAGAATCAAATATTTACACCTGGAACATTTAACGAACCCAGGTGCGTGTTATTTCACCAGGGGATTATTTCATTGCAACGACAGCATGATAACTTATTACTCACCAATTTAACCGCTCCAATGATCATTGGTCTTCGGTTTATATCAGATGATATAGACATTAAAACCTTCCCTCTCTATTTTCGTGCTGAATCTGATGTCTCATATGAATTCATCCATCCTCTGGATGCTAAAAAAAAAATCAACGACCACCAATTATGGGAAAGTGTCGCCATGTATCAGATGATGCTCACTGCTCTATTAACGAGCTATCTTGATAACATGTCTAATGTAAACAGTTCCAATCTAATTGAATATTGTCTCGAAAAACTCTGTCATGAGCCGGAACAAATCCGAAACCGCAGAACAGCTGTGGATTACATTATGGATAAGACAAATTTATCACGGAGTAACATTTCAAAAGTTATTGCCACGTTAAAAAAAGAAGGGAGAATAACGACCTATAAAGGGCTTTTACTTTCAAAAATGAGGAAGGATGAATAAAACTCAAGAATAAAAGCATCAAGCTCCATATTAAAATACTGCCCTTTCGACTCATCATAGTTAGAAGGGCATTTCTGTTCTCAGGTCACATTATTTATAGCGTAAATACTATAAATAACCGTTACTGTCTCCCTAAGTAACAGACAGTTGTAGCAACGGTAGTTCGGTTGCGGTTGCGGTCTCGTGGCACTCCTTTTTTTGCGCTATTTTCCGCCGACTAAAGCTCTGCTGAGGATACGCTACATATAGATATCCCTGCCAACGGTACCCTCCTATAATCCTTTAAGGTTCCGGCAGCTGCATAGATGGCAGTTAAATTACGACCGATGATACTGAGATTGCTATTCCACGAACGCTCAATTTGTGTGGGGTAGTAATGCATCGGTTTACTGACAGGCATATGACAGCAATGGTATGCATATTTACACAACCGAATACCCATCCCCCGCCCACGGATTGACTCAAAGCGATGTGACTGTCGGTTTCGCCAGCTATGTATTTCCCTCATAGATATAAATTCCGTCCAGGTTTGGTATTCGGTTCTGACACTTACCGTGCAGGAGCGCTATCGTTCAGGTCGACACATTGCGTTGCTCCCAACTTCCTGAAGGTTCCCAATTGTGGGTAAAATCAGGATGAGCAAGCGAGATGGAAGAAAGACCGGATACTTCAGTTTAGACTGGCACTGCTTTCAGGGAGGAGATCACTTTTCCTGATTGCCGTTCTTTACAACATCATTATGTGGCTGGTGGGATATTACTTTGAAAGTAAGGGAATAAATCGATGATTTCAGGCAAACAGTGAGAAATAGTGCAAGTGCGGTCATATATGACGTTGAGTGAAAATGTTATCAGGCAGTCTCCGGGAATACTGTCGGGGATGAACCCCGACAGGGTGTACGCCGACATGGAGAGGGCCTGCCGGAACATCATCATGGTGTATTGATGAAGTTAGTGGGGATCCCCAGGCCCTATGAGGCAATTTTGAAACCTACGCCTGCCGTTGGATATCCAGAGCTATCTATATAAGCTGTACTTTTGATGTTTTCTACTATTTTAGTAACTCAATGAATTAACTTATCTGTGTGATTTTAATTTCCTTGTAAGAATATACTAAGAATTATTTTGTGTGTTTTGTTCTGTTTTATTTTTGCTCTCTAAATCTTTAATATCAATGCCGGTTCGTTTTCGGAAATAATACGCAAGCAAATTGCCTACACTATGTCCTCCTAATAATGCAATAACGATTGCAATAGCACCTGGGCGTATTTTTACGCCTGCGATAGCAGGTAGTATAGGTATCCATGGCCTAACGAGATAGAAAATGAGTAAGCAGGTGATGAGATCACCTATTTTTTCTCTCAGTTTCCCCCCCCCCAAACACCATCGCCCCACCTCTCCCAGTATTAGTGTCGCGGCTATTTCAAATGCCTCGAATGGCGTAGTAAGAGCTAAATGTAGCCATTGCATAAAAGAAACATGTTTTCCGATCATTTGCGTCTCCATAATCAATTGTATAAGTTATAGAGTACATGCTTGTTCAAAATAATTCTGGGCTAATCTTGCACGGGAACACGTTAAATTAGAACGAATGATTTTTTTTCAATTTATAAAAATGGTGATACACAGAAACTTCGTACATCACCAGCGTTCTCATGATTTAAAAAGGATAATTTATTTGTAATTTTTCAGCTCTGATATAATATCTTTTATCAATTTTTTATTTCTAAAATTTTTGTTTACACAAAGTATTGTTGTGATGTTTTTATTGATCAATTTTACTATTTTTGTTTCTGGCGGGTTAAAATACTTTGATAAATACTCTGGAAGCAGTAGGATACCATCACCCGAACTAACAGATAAGAGTTGGGCTGAAAGATCATTATCTGTTTTTTGAATATTTAGATAAGGAAATATGTCTTTAAGATAATGAGAAATAAACCCTTTTTTCTCATGAAAATATTGATCATTTTTAATATACAGCGTTAAATTTGCAGCAACTTCTATATGACTGAAGCTTTCCTCGGCGATATTTTTCGGCAGAAGCGCAATTAATGATTCCTCTCCCAGTGAGTAAGTGTGAAATGAATCATTCTGGTGGATCTGTCTGAGTGTAAAAATAGCCGTATTTGGTTTAGTGGATAGCGATAATGCCTCACTGGCAGATATGGATGCCCGCCTGCAGTTAACAGGGTATTTGAGGGTTGAAAATCGCTTAGAGAGAAATTGGAAAATAATATACGGTATGCTGATATCAAATATCAGTTCAAGAATGTTTTTGTCAATATTTTTAATAAACTCATGTTCTGCGGCGCATAATGCATCATAGTGTGGCTTCACTTTATCATACAAGGCATAAGCCAAAGATGTCGGTTCCAGGTTATTATAAGTACGGTTAAATAGTTTATCCCCAATGTGCCCTTCCATTTCATATAATACTCGACCTAATGGCGAACGAGTGATGCAAAGTTGATCTGCAGCTTCGTTGATGCATTTTGTTTCCATGGCTGTAACAAAATACTGTAACCGTTTTGATATGAGTAAATTCATAAAAACTCCATTTCTGACGTATATTATATTATTCCCATATTAACCTGAATATATCAGGTGATTATATTAGCTTTAAGTACTTATAATTTCAGTGTTGCCAGTTGCTGTCCTTGTGAGATCTTGACCCACGATAAAATGGACGTTCTTTTGCACCATCTCTATTTTTCTACTCTCTTAGTAAAGTGCGGGAGTGGCTTCCTCTCGCTGACCTCCAGGTAACTACCTTTGTAGATGGCGTTTTCTGTAAAATGAAACAATAATATACATCATGTACATGGGTTAATAACAGTAAATATAGATGGAACAAGAAATATCATCTGTCGCAACAAACTCTGTTCCGTCTGAGCAGGATATTCTTTTTATTCAGTATAATAAATCATCTATTCCATTTCAGATGCTTCGCGAAGTATGTCACGGCCTTTTGGAGAATGGTCAGTTCCTCGTCACGTTCAGCCAGTTGGCGTTTAAGGCGACATTTTCTGCGGCCACACCGAAGCATTCGGCCAGTTTCAGGACTTCTTCACAAAATTCAGGCGTGTGCTTTTTACGGGGTTTTGACTGGTTGATGTTAATTTTGTCTTGAGTCACCTCTTGCTTGAGAGTTTACTCACTTAGCCGCATGTCCACTATTGATGGGTAATATAGGAGTGGGGTAAGCATTCATATTGTGAAGGGCAAACAGAAGCCATTGGTAGTCACTAACGATTTGTTCTCAAATGTAGTGACAACGATATAACCAATTTATATTATTTGATTTTTATAGATAGTGACATATCAGTTCTATTGATTGTGGGTCGTTAGTGGTCAAAGGAGATAACCATGCAATGTCCTAATTGTAGGTCAGAAAATGTAGAGAAGAAGAATTACGGTAAAAAAGCAGGGGCAACCGTTGGCGTCGCCGCTGGTGCCGCTGGTGGTATGGCCGCAGCAGGTAGTGGTGCTGCCGCAGGTGCTGCATTTGGAGCTTCAGTCGGTTCTGTTGTACCCGTTGTTGGTAATCTGGTTGGTGCTACTGTTGGTGGCATTGCTGGTGCAATCATTGGCGCTATTGGTGGCGGCACAGCCGGAGGTTATGCTGGTTCAAAATTAGGTGAAGTTGTTGATGACAACATATTAGATAATTATAAATGTCTAAAATGCGGGCACTCATTTAGCGATCCTGATTGATAGAGCCGTCAGTCCAGCATTTAAGCTGGTGATTGTTTTGTGAATTACGTCTAACTTCAGGCATTAAGCCCGTTATTGACTTGCGGGCTAAAACACTTTCCGACCATCATAGCTTCACCTTTTGCAATAAATATCTCGTCTATCCCTTTCTGCCCAATGTTATCTGCAACCACATTATGTTAGTGAGGCTAAAATGAGTACAAAAGCGGTTATCAAAATCATCGTTCCCTAAACGGTAAAGCCCGAACTGCGTGGCGGTCAATCATCTATTCATTGGAACAATATCTCGGTATAGAGACATCCATAATGAATTCAACTGACATTCAAATAGCAAATCATACATTATGTCTACTGACTTATGAATTCCCCAAGTTAAATATTAACAATATTAGTATGAAATTAAATAATCGCGAATAATAAAAAGGAAATAAAAAAGAAAATAGCGTAATACTCTCATTGTCCAATTTATTGGTGCATTATCGCAACAGACAGTTATAGAAACCTCAAAAACACGGGTTAGCTGCCACGGGAATATTCAAGACGCAGAGTACTGCGGCCATACAATTCGCGCGTTGCCGACGGGACCATGCCGCACATCAATCGGGAGGCAGTCGATCATGTACTCTGTCCCATCAAAACTGCTTCAGCCGACACGCTACATCGACTGTGTCGGCATGCTGGTCACAGCAATTGTGCTCGTTGGATGTACCACGGTGCCAGTGCAGGAGATTCAACACTTCAAGGATGCGCTGGCTGCGGTCAACACTGTACAACAACCTTTTCTGGACGAGCTCGCTATAGCTGAACGAGCACAAGGTGTGCGGGTATCAGAGAGACGCGCTGCACGGCCTGGAACTACCACTTCTGGCGCAAAGGCATGCAATGACGATGCAAACCTTACTCCTCAATGGCGCGGTGAAGCAGAGGTCGGCATCGCCAACCACATGTGCTTGTCAGACGCTATCTATTTCGTGCCCAACGTTGATCCGCCTGCGACCGCCAGCTTCCGGCGCAGCCTGCGCGTGATCGACGACTTTGCGAGCCTGGTGCTCGCACTGGCTGAAGGGCAAGACGCAGGTGCCGCTACGGCTGGCGCAATAGCGCTCGCCAGAGAGGTCGACGCGCTCTCCGCGCTGGCAAATACGGGATTACCGGTCATTGCGGCGCCGCTGACGGCGCTTGCACCAGCCCTGGAGCTCATCTCAAGGGCGCAAAGCAAGGAGGAGGCGTTACAGCGAATCCTGGACAACGCAGAGAAGATCAGCAGCCTTATCAGTGCATTGCGTAATGCAACACCCGCACAGTTCAATACCCTGGCCTTCGGGGATCTGAACATCATTGCTTCCAGCATTAATCCCACTGCACGCGATGCCGACAAGCGCGAAAACTTGCTGCTGCGCCAACAAGCTCTGCAGCGTGTCGAACGTACGCGCGCACAGTTAGCGGCCAACATCGTGCTGCTCGACCAACTACAGGCGGCCTGGGATGCGACAGTGCGGGCGGCACGCAACCCTAACGTCTCTGTGGCCGAGACGGTCGCGCAGGTGACGGAGGTGCGCACCACTGCTGAAGCCGTGCGCAGGAATCTGGCCCAACTGCAAGTTCGGTAGGACATATCCACAAACGAGGTGCACAAATGAACGACACAAGCAATGCTGCGCGGGTGCGCACCCAGCTCGAGACTGCACAAATAGATATTGAAGGCCGACTGCGCGGTGCGGTTGATCCGCAGGAGCGCGAGGCACTAGAACTCACGCTGCGCCAAATAAACGCAGCGATCGACAGCAACAATCAGGCCGACCTACTTACAGCCGCGACCGATGTCGCACATGCAATCGACGCATTGAACAACGCGTTATCGAAATCCCGGCCCCCCTTCGACACCTTTGTTGATAGCCTGATGATGGACTCACGCGATCTGGCCAGCGCGGTTGCACAGATGCAAGGAGTAGATCGCCTGCCGCCTGCCGTCATAGCGACAACCACGACGCCAGCTATCGTTGCTTCTGCAGGTACTCTGCCAAAGACGATAAACAGTCGTAAGTTCAATGACCTGAAGGCTGAATACGACACGCTCTTTAACACCTGCACCGCCGATAAAGCACGGCGGTCTAACATCGACTTCTACGTCAATCGTTTGAGGCAGCATAAGCAGATCTACGCGACTCTCGGCGCAGAACTCGACATCCCGTGGTATTTCATTGGTATTGTCCATGGTATGGAAGGCGGCTTCGATTTCTCCACGCACCTGCACAATGGCGACCCGCTCACCGCGCGCACGAAGCAGGTGCCGATGGGTCGGCCAGTCGCAGGGAATCCTCCGTTCACCTGGATCGAGAGTGCGCGCGATGCCCTACAAATGAAGAAGCTCGATCAGATTGGGCTGGTGAACTGGTCGATAGCGTTCGTACTGTACACGCTGGAAGCCTACAACGGCTTCGGCTACCGGCGGTATGGCATCCCGAGTCCGTACCTGTGGAGCTTTTCCAACCTGTACGTGAAAGGCAAGTTCGTGGCCGACGGAAAGTTCGATCCGCAGGCCGTCTCCAGGCAATGCGGCGCTGCGGTAGTCCTGCACGAAATGCAGAAGTCGAACCTGCTAGCGTAATGTGCGTGTTATCGCCAAATCTGATTCCAGAGATGAGGAATTAAAGCATGGGGCAGGACTATGGGTCTGAGGTACGGCTAGGCATCGTTATGTACGGCGGTGTCTCGCTGGCAATCTATATAAATGGTGTCACCAACGAGCTGTACGAATTGGCCTGCTCGACGCCCAGGAAAGGTCACAACGCGCCCTCTGACGGTACAGCGACGCGTGCGATCTACGCCGCACTGGCAAAACTGGTAACGAATCCCGAGGTGGCTGCCGACTATGCGGCGGCACTGGTCACAGCCAACGCTCTGCCTTCAGGCCCTCAAAAGGACAATGCACTCATCGTCGCCGACCAACTGCTCGAAAAACGCTGCAACGAGGATCCCACACGCTTTGTTATCGACGTGGTATCGGGTACTTCAGCTGGCGGCATCAACGGATTATTCCTGGCTCGGGCATTGGCCAATGGAGAACCGTTCAAGCCGCTGAAGGATCTCTGGATCACCGAAGGCGATATCCGCAAGTTGATCAATGACCAGCAGAGTTACAAGAACACCAACATTCCTCACCAGAGTGCCGCCGAACCCAGGTCTCTGCTAAATAGCGACCGCATGTACGTCAAACTGCTTGAAGCAATGGAGCAGATGACGCTCAAAAAGCCGCTGCTCACCTCACCCTATGTGGAGCAAATGGATCTCTTTGTCACCACCACCGACATCCGGGGCTCCAAAGTGCCTATTCGTCTGTTCGACCAGGTGGTGAATGAGTACCGCTACCGGCACGTTTTCCATTTCCGCTACAATGACGAAGACCCACACAATGACCTGGCGCCGGCGCACTCCCCTTTCCTTGCATTCGCGGCCCGCTGCACCTCGTCGTTCCCATTTGCGTTCGAGCCGATGACTCTCGGCGCCGCACAGCTACTGTGGAAGGATGACGCCAACGCGGCAACCTGGCAGCACCACTTCTGTAAGCTCACGCCAGATCCGAAAGACCCCTTGCACCTGAATCGCGCCTTTGGCGACGGTGGCTACCTCGACAACAAACCCTTCAGCTATGCTATCGAGGCCCTGTCGTCGCGCCAGGGACAACTGCCGATGGAGCGTAAGTTGATCTATATCGAGCCCGTGCCTGAGAATATTTCGCAGTTGAGCGCAAAAAAAAATCAGCCGGCACCGAATGCGATCGAAAACACTCTGGCCGCAGTCATCGGCCTGCCGCGCTACGAGACTATCCGCGAGGATGTAGAGGCAGCCATCAAGCGCAACCGCCGCATCGAACGCGTCGAGCGCATTGTGCTGCAGGCTGACAAGGACTTCAACGAGGCAAGCGACGTCTCGTTCGACGAAGTCAAGCTGCGTCCGGACGGCAGCCTGCCGAAGTGGTCCGAGCTGACGCTGAACGAGCTATGTGACTACTACGGCCGTGCCTACCTGTCCTATCGTCGCCTGCGCGTCTTTGCCGCCACTGATGCCCTCGCCGACCGGCTTGCGGTGATGTGGGGCGTGGACCGCGACTCAGACCACCTCTACGCCTTTCGTGCACTGGTGCGGGCGTGGCGCGAGACCCACTTTCAGGAGAACCCTATCCGGCCTCACCGCACCGTGAGCGAGTTCCTGACGCTATACGATCTGGAATACCGCATACGCCGCACTGAACTGTTGATGCGAAAGGTCGACCACCTGCTACGCCTGACGCGCAAACTGCGCCGCGCCAAAAATGCCAGCCTTTCCGAGCTTGACGACACCATGATCGCCCGGTTGAAACAGTCGGACCTGGACCTTCTTCAACCTGACAACAACGAGAGTCTTTCCTGGCTGATCGAGGCCTTACAGGAGATCAAACTCAGCCTGGAGAAGACCCATCGCGCGCTGCGGCGCATCCTAAGAGACGACGAGCTGGAACCCGTGTCGCTGACATCCAGAGACCGAAGCCAACTGAATGACTTGCTATCCGCCCTGCTGGAGCGCCCCGAGCACAACCCAAAATTGGACCTGCAGGACGGTAAATCGGCGATCTCTATCCCTTTGCTCCAGCCTGCCGACCGACCAGACCAGACTGACTTCTACCGTCCTGCATCGCCGACGCGGACTATGCAGGAAATGATATTTGCACGTGCGACCCAATTGCTCAACCTGTCCAGTATCGCAGGCGAGACACGATTGCAGCACCACCTGAACGCCAGCATTGAATACCTGCGCGGGAGAATCTCGCAGGTGCTCGACGATAGCTCAACCGGTGCCGCGTCAGAATGGCAGGCGCTGGGCGCGCCAAAACTTGTCGTCATCCACAATGGTGCCCCTCAAATCATCATGGAGACTTCGGATCCCGGCCCGGCAACACTCGGCACGCCTGAGGGTAAGGCGCTACGCAAACTGCTCGGCACCTACTTCCTGAAGTTCGAGATCTACGACCAGATGACCTTCCCGCTGTACTACGGAACCGATACTGGCGAACCAGCCACGGTCGAGGTCGTGCGCATCAGCCCTTGTGACGCACGCAGCCTGATCGACGAAACCCAAAACGGGTCACGCCGCAAGCTCGCAGGTACCCAACTGTTCAACTTTGGCGCTTTCATCGAGGAGCGCTGGCGTCGCAACGATATCATGTGGGGTCGACTTGACGGTGCTGAACGCCTGTTGAGCGCGTTGCTGCCCGGTGACGGCCCGATCAAGGATGCACGCGAGCAATTGCTCAAACGTGCCCACCAGGCCATTGTGTTCGAGGAACTGACGCCCGAGGGCCATGCGCAACTGACGTCACTATTTTGTGACGCGCTGCGCATGGTCGGCCCTGATTCCTCTAACGACGATTCCGTGCGACTGCTGGTTGAACGCTTGCAGCCGGGATCGCTCCAGGAGAGCAGGCGACTGCATGAACTGCTCGTGTCGCTAATGGACCGACCCGGGCTGGTCGATCACCTTAAGCAATCCTACCAGTTCGACCCGAACTTCAACGTCCCTGGCGCGATGGAGAGCGCAGCGCGCGCCGTCAATGTCACGGGACGCCTGCTGAAGGGCATATCAAAGGACAACAAGGGCGCCTCAGTCCCCGCGTTTTGGCTCGCCCGCATTGGCCTACTGCTACAAGGCCTGGTCGCAGTGTCCCTGCCGGGTAGCATGGGGCGTTTGTGGGTGCACCACGCGCTAATCGTTCTGTACGCGTTCTTGCTCGTCGCGCTGGCTTTCGCGTTCTTGCTCGGCGACGGCGACATTCGCATGACGGTCATTGCCGCATTGCTGCTCACTGTGACGTTCCACATTGCCATACTCGTGGTCGGTAACCTGGCTCTTCGTCGCGTACGCATCATTATGTGGATCCTCGGCACGGCGCTGGCGGGTGTACTCGCGCTCGCCGTCTATGGAGGTTATCGGTTCTGGATAGACTACCTGGCTTCGATTTTCGCGCGATGAGGTCCTACGGGAGGATTTATGAAACGTGATGACACAGGTGTTCCACCGTCGCTTGATGATCAGATCAAAGCGGCTCAGCGTGACAAACTTCAAGCCGAAGTGAAACAACTCAAAGGCATTTCATTAGAGACGTTGGGGAAGTTGGGCGTGACCGCGCTCGGCATCCTCGCAGCAGCATTCACCCTGTGGGCGGGTGTGCCGCAGACACGCCTTGATTTAGCCAGGGCGCAGGAGGACCTGTATACAAAGAGACAGGAGTTAGCACAGAGAACGGCCGAGGTGACCAGAAAAGCTTTGGAAGTTCAACAGAAGCAAGCTGAACTGGCTGATACCGAGTTACGTCGTGCCAGCACGGCAAACGAACTAGCTCGTCTGCAAAACGAAATTATGGCTCTCGGCAAAAATCTGGAATCACGCAGGGCAGCTTCCGGTAAACCACTTGAGAGCAACGTAGAACAACGTATCGTGCAAGTCATCAAACCTCGAGTGTTTGTGCAATTTGCTGGCGAAATGAATCGTGCCAGCGTAATCGATCCGCTTCGCGAAGAATTAACAAACAGTGGTCTCATCGTACCTGCCGCCGAACGCATTAATAAGGGACAGAAAAACGAAGTGCGCTATTTCAGTAAGGATCAGCGCATTTTGGCACAAAACGTTACAGATGAGACAAAGGCCTACTTCAAACGCAAGGGTTGCCCTCTACCGTCGCTTTCAACTACGTACGTTTCGTTACCTCAAAACAGGCAGTCACCTGTCGAACTCTGGCTCAAGCATAACTGTCCAATAAATTGATTAATGGGGTGCCTGTCACTACCAGTCTGTATCGCTGATATCCCTCATTATCTTGCCAAATATCAATAAAAGTGGAGGTATTATAAGTGCCCGATTAATTATCTATAATAGATATAGGTGATATAACAATATATGGCTCACACGTTATATTTATTTACAAAAAGCTCATTACATATCAAGCTAAGTAAAACAAAATTATATTTTCTCTTACATAGAAAATCAGCGCATAATCAGCCAGACGCGTCTGGATCATTAATAATATGCTAATGATAAAATACTCGCAATATAAGCCATATGATCATCCATACATTACAAATTTTATACAAAGGTTAATATATGATTATTTACACAGGCGTAGAGTGGATAGAAATAATATTTTTAGGTGGCCTGTCAGGTGCGTTAGGGCAAGGTGCACGATGTATAGTTGGATTGAAAAAACTAGGAAAGCAGGCGATGTCTGAGGGGAGACCGAGAACAGATTTATTTGATATGGCCCGTCTACTCACCAGTTTTTTAATTGGTTTTATCGCAGGTTCCTTTACCGCAATACTTGCATCTCCTGAGTTAGATAAAATACAAATTGAGCAACTGTTGGCATTTGCCTCAGCAGGGTACGCAGGCACTGATGCTATAGAGGCATTCATCTCCCATATTGAGCCCAATAATTCAGAAAATATCACATCCACAAATAAAGACTATCTCGGGTGATTTATGACAAGCATTCAGATACTAAAGCCATTAAATGTAAGCCTGGTTTCCATGGCACGATTAAATATAAGAAAAGGAAATCCCAACACATCTGCCCCTATTGTTCAAAAAATAGAATCTGGCGTACTACTCAAAGCAATAGGAGTAGTGAGCGGTGAGTCTATTTATGGTAATTCAGATTGGTATGCAGGTGTTGATGATACTTTTTTCTGGAGCGGTGCTGTTAAGGAGTATATATCTACTCCTCCCTCAAACTCACCGAATTCGTTAGATCCCATAAATATAGTCCCCATAGAAAAAGACCTGGAGCAATTTATAGACCGAATCGGTCTTAAAAACTTTAAAGGTTCTGAATTTACCCCATATTGGAATCGTGTAAAAAATGGCATACCAAATACTGTCCCTCCAGTAGCACTATGGAATAATATTATAAAGACTGTTATTATTATTGATGCTTTGCGCTCTGAATTAAATTCACCGATAGAACTTTTGTCCACCTACCGCTCTCCTGGTTATAATTCTGCTGTCGGAGGAGAACCCGCTTCATATCATATGAAATTTATGGCAATTGATTTCACTTGTAGCCAGGGTGATCCATCATCATGGGCAAGTGAATTACGTAAATTTCGCGGAAAATTCTTTACGCTGCCTGCAAACGCAGGAAGTTTTCAATTCCATGGTGGTATCGGCGTTTATAAAAATAAAAATTTTGTTCATGTAGATACTCGCGGAAATGATGTCGACTGGAATGGTTAATAGTGACTCAAATCATTAACTGATATTCTTCTTAACTCTATAAATTGATTTTATAGAAAAAGGTTATTTCGTTGAATTCAGCTTACAGTCACTACTTCAGTATATTTTTAAAATAAAATCATCAGTTTTTTAGTAACATAATTAATAAATTATTTTCCCTATCAATAGGATATAGGATTTACTGTGAGTCAGGTCTGATTAATCTCATCCTTACAATAAGGACATACTTCGAAGCGAGGTTCTGGTTTTAAATTGTTCCGTGCAGAGACCACCACAGACACGGTGACGTTGACCAGTTCCCGCATCAATTTCAGGGAATCTGCGAATACTGATACTTTTTTGGACCGTGGAATGTATAGCACAGGAGGAAACGTTTGTTACCTGTTCGGCCAGAGAGACATTTGAGGCCAAAAACTTCGGTATCAGAAACTTAAGCTCGGTAGATCGGGTATCGGTGTTTGCCGGATGCGCTTTGATAGATAAAGCGAAAGGATTTTTGCATAATTATCATCATGTAACTGACTGATATCATAAGAATAATATATATTAAGGTGTATTTACTACGGAGTGGAATTGAAGAATGGAAAGGCTGATCGATGCGTATAAACAGATATTACGGGAAGTTGACGCCCAGTCATTTAATCTGGATGAGGATAAATACTCAGGTGTCTTTTTACCTGTACCCTTTGAGGAATACTGGCATACACCGGTAAAAATCATGCTGGTTGGACGTGAAACCGCTGGCTGGAATACGCTGAATGGTAAGAATACGATGTCACGGGTGCTGGGACTTATACCTGACGTCACCATCGGGCAAGTGGTTGAAGAGGCTGTAGCTCGTTACAGGCAACATCTTTCGGTAAAAAACGATGGAACCACAAACCTCAAATCACGTAGCCGCTTCACGCAATATCATTTCCGGGTGGCACGGGAATTAGATATTCCGCCACAGGCTATCGTGTATGCCAATCTACTCGCGTGGGATTACGACGGACAGCCCCCTCTCACTCGCCCTGAAAATGAAGTGCAGGAGGTCATATTGGGCTCACTGAAACTGATGGCGGTACAAATTAAACATCTTGAGCCCGATTTCATCATCTTTGCATCCGGTGCACAAAGAACAGACTACATCATCAAACGGTTGCTGACTAAGTTAGGCGGCTATGAGACTTCTTCCGTCATTCCGGGGAAACTATGGGAATTTAAAGTGGGTAATGCTATCTGTTTCAGAATAGCCCATCCAAGGGCTATGCGCGGACATCAGAAGTATCGAGATGAGGTGATTAAGCGCATTAAGCAACGTTGCACTGCGGGCTAATAGTTTCATTACAGATAATGTAGCAGGCATTCCTGAGCCCCCCTTCCCGGAAGAGCACCAGAAATCAGGCGAAGCGGCCTGGTTCTCTATGCCAGAGGTGACACGTTCGATTCGACATTGTCAGGCTGGAGATTGCACTTCATTGCACCCCGTGAGCACAGGATAAGCACTGGCCCGAATTTCAAACACAAAAAAACCACCCGTAGGTGGTTTCACGACACTGCTTATTGCTTTGATTATTCTTTTCTTTCCCATGGTGCCCGGAGTGGGACTTGAACCCACACAGCGCGTACGCCGAGGGATTTTAAACCCCTCTTTCGAATATTTAAAATCAATAAGTTATGTTGATTTTTCCTAACATCCCCTACTTTTTCAGCCCAGTTATATCGGGTTTCGCCGTTGGTTATGTTAGGAAAGAATTGCCTTCCATACGCATAGATTCCCGTTCATCGAAATTACTGTTACCAAGCAGCGTTACGGGTAGTCACGTCTGCATGAGTGCAGTTACCTTTACCGCCAAAATAATTTTAATGACAGTTCACGCTCCGAATGTTCTGTTTAACGACACAGGATATTCCAGCACGCCCGGTTGCGATTCAGGAAATACCAGCGGCGATTGTGTCAGGTCTGCTGACTGGATGAACTGAGCCAGCGTCACGGCGTATTGCTGAAGTTCTGCCAGAACGTCCTGCTGGCTTTGGGTTAGCGCAATCCCCTGTGCGACGGCGCTTTGCAGCGGACACTGCGCACGGACTACACGTAGCATCAGGTCGTTATAAATGGCGACGTTGGCGCGAATATTCGCCTGTTGCTGCAGGTCTGCGTCTGTTACCCATTGCGAGCCATTCCACACCGGATAAGGCACACTTGCCGGTGATTGCGTAGTTGAACCTGCCGGATACGGGCCGGGTGAATCGATATAAATCTCCGCCGCGTCTGCTGTATTCCAGACTGTTTCGCCGCGATGATCCTCTGTGCTACGCCAGGTTCCGGAATCAATATCGAACGTCAGGACATAGCCTGCCGGTGGTGCTGAATCCGGGGCTGTGGGGGTGCAGTTTGCAGGTATATCGTTAACCATCGCATCGGCAGCACCGATATAAATCATGGTATCCGGGGCATACCCGTACACCCGGATAATAGTTACTGTGGTCGGGGCGTCATCCTGCATCAGCCATACCTGATTTATTTCATCAAATACTGCCTCTTTACCTTCCGGAATATCAGGCGGTGCCACGGTAGTACAGTATTTCGGGAGCTGGTTTTTCACTGCGTTGCTTTTACCAATAAGTATTTTTGAATCTGACAGATAATTCCAGATATCGATAATTTCAGTTTTCATTACGCAGTCCTTACCCAGACCATGACCAGTATTGATTTTGGAATGATTGAAACAGGTGTTGTGCCACCATCTGCCGCGCCGCCAGCATTGCCGGTGGCAGCGGGTAATGTGTGACTGTGAGCCGGTACAGTGACAGTGTGAGTATGTGCACCAATGGATGTGGTATGGGTGTGAGATCCAGAACTGGATGTATTGGCTGGAGTCTGGTCATTCCGTGGGACGCCGAAGTCTGCCTCGCCTGACTGCACCCCGCCACCATATGGGATAGTGTGGGTATGTGCCCCCTGACTATCTGTGCCCTTACTCCCGTAATCAAACGATGAGGATGTGGCACTGGTAGCCGTGGAGCTGCCGGTACTG
>NZ_NRDO01000076.1 GCF_010231475.1 Citrobacter sp. NCU1
GGGAGACATTTGGCGTAAGCAATCTGGCGCTGGACACACAAGGGGTGGGTGACTCATCCCAGGGTTGCTATCTTCTGTTTGATCTCCTCCGGCAGGTTCTGCCAGGCCACCACCATATTGGCCCAGAGCGTATCTCCCCCCACAGGCGGACTCTCGACGCAGCGCAACACACACCCCAACGGGGGTTTCTCGCGCCAGGAGGCATCGCTGTGCCAGGCATTTTCATAGCGCTCATTCACCACGTCTGGCGTTTTGTAGATACGAACCAGACCAGGATGATCCGGGTCACTGCCCGCTACCGGATGATCCTCCAGATCGCCAAACAATCGGGCGAAGGCGACGTGCTCGGCGCGGCTGATATCCTGCTTGCGCAGGAACAGGACCCGATGTCGGAGCAGTTGCGCGCGAATCTCAGCAAACAAGCCAGCATCATGAATGGCATCGGCCAGGCGAACACCGCTCAGTTCAGCGCCAATATGGTAGGTCAGTTGTTCTACACGCATATCATGCCCCTTAGATGACGAAGATCGATGAGCCCGTGGTCTTGCGCGACTCGAGATCGCTGTGGGCCTTTACCGCATCCTGCAGTGCATATTTTTGGTTGATGTCAATGCGGATCCGCCCGCTGCCGACATGGTCGAATAGCTCGGCGGCCAGGGCCGCCTTCTCGGCGGGATCGGCGATATAGTCAGCCAGCGCCGGACGGGTCAGATGGAGCGAACCCTTCATCGCCAGCAACACAGGGTCGAACGGCGGGACCGGACCGGATGCGGTGCCGACGCAGACCATCAGGCCGCGACGCTTGAGCGAGTTCAGCGAACCCATGAAAGTATTCTTGCCAACACTGTCGAATACCACGTTGACGCCGACGCCCTCAGTCAGGGTGCGCACACGCTGGGCCACATCTTCATGGCTGTAGTCGATGATGTAATCGCAGCCGTGATCACGGGCCACCTCGGCCTTGGCCTCGCTGGAGACGGTGCCGATCACGGTCAGGCCGAGCAGTTTGGCCCACTGGGCGACGATGAGACCGACGCCACCGGCAGCAGCGTGCAGCAAGAGGGTGTCACCGGGCTTGAAATCATGGATACGGCGCATCAGGTAGGCAGAGGTCAGCCCGCGCATGGTCATGGCGGCTGCCGTCTCGAAGGTGATGTTGTCGGGCAACTTGATGAGCGGAGCGGCCGGGATCAGTCGCTCAGTCGCATAGGCACCGAGGGTATTGAGAAAACCGGTATAGGTGACGCGATCGCCCACCGCCACATTTGTCACCCCGTCGCCGATGGCCTCCACTACCCCGGCCGCCTCGACGCCCATACCACTCGGCAGTGGGATTGGGTAAGTACCGTTGCGAAAATAGGTGTCGGCATAGTTCAGACCGACAGCGACCTGACGCAGGCGAACCTCGCCCGGACCTGGCTCTTTGACCGTGACGTCTTCGTAGCGCAGTACCTGCGGCCCCCCGGTCTCATAAAAGCGTATGGCTTTGGCCATCTCTGTTCTCCAACTCGTCTTTGATGTGAGCAAAATGCCTCGAACTGAGTTGAATCTAGGAGATTACGTCAACCTACGCTTTTCATCCGGCGACAGCCGCTTTTCATCTCGTGACGATCGCCCTGAATTCATTGTCTTAGCTGGGGAAAAACTGCCAACATCGACCTCGACTTTCCGCCTGACGACAGGGTTCCCAGCCCCGGAGCCGACCGCCAAAATGACTTTTTAAATGGCTAGTGTTTAATTTTGATGAAAAAGACTAAGCAGAGCCATGCTATGGCTCGCGCCAATGCGTTAGCGATGGAGGGGGTTGACTCTGTACTGGAGCGCGCCGCTGACATGAACGTCATCGCGGCCGGTATTGAACGAATACACATATTACATAAGGGGCTGTCTTAGCATCCGCACGGGGACGGCCAGTCCCCGGCAGAACATGTTTACTGACTCGCAACCTGAAATATAAGCAGCGAGACTTTGGCTAACCTTTTTACTGTTAATGCAACAGACCCCCTCAGATATCCTCGGCCCCGTTGCTGATTTCAATTTCCCGGATCAACCGCTTGTTGATCTTGCCGACACTGGTTTTGGGAATATCGGAGACTATCCGGATCTGCCGGGGGATAGCCCATTTATTGATGTGACCACTGTCGACGAATCCTTGCAGATGCGCCGCGATGGCCTGTGGCTCCAGGTACTCCCCCTCCTTGCAAACCACCAGCGCCAGGGGCCGTTCACCCCACTGCTCATCCGGGATCCCGACGACGGCTACCGATCTGACCGCCGCATGCGAGCTGATAAGACTCTCCAGCGCCAGCGAGCTTACCCACTCCCCGCCCGTTTTGATTACGTCCTTGATGCGATCTTTGATCTCCACTATTCCCTGAGGATCGATAGAGGCCATGTCGCCAGTGTGCAGCCAACTGCCACTCCATAGCTCAGCCCCTTTCTCGGGCTCCTTCAGATAACCTTGAGTCAGCCAGGGCGCTCGTACCACGATCTCACCCAGGGTTTCGCCATCCTGCGCCACCTCCCGACCTTCGCCATCGACGATGCGCAGATCCACCAGCGGGACGGGCAGACCGGTTCGGATCCTCAGGGGCAGTTGTTCATCCATCGGCAGGGCCAGCTCAGCATCACTCAGGTGGGTCACACAAAGCAGTGGGCAGGTCTCCGACATGCCATAGCCAGCGTGGATACGTATGCCCCTGCGGTGTGCCTGTGACGCCAGCCCGAGGGACAGAGAACTGCCCCCCAACAACATCTTCCATCCCGACAGGTCGGTCCGCGCGGCTTCGTCGCATTCGAGGATCATCTGCAAGATGGTCGGTACACAGTGCGAGAAGGTCACCCCCTCTTCGTGATAGAGACGCACCAGCTTGTTAGGCTCGTACCGACCGGGATAGACCTGCTTCACCCCCAGCATCGTCGCCACATAGGGGGCGCCCCAGGCGTGCACGTGGAACATCGGGGTGATCGGCATGTAGACATCGTTCGAACGCAGCAGCGACTGCCCATCATGGGCCGCCAGGATGCCCAGTTCGTTGAGCGTATGCAGCACCAGCTGACGATGGCTGAAGTAAACTCCCTTGGGGTTACCCGTGGTGCCCGTGGTGTAGAACAGGGTAGCCATTGAGTTTTCATCGAAGTCGGGGAAGTCAACGTGATCCTCCGCCGCGGCCAGCAGAGTCTCATATTCTCCCAGCACCGGCAGACTGGTCGCTTTCCCCTCGCCGTCACTGAGCTGGATGTAACCCCGAACCGTGGTCAGCGTCTCCTCCAGCGACTCGAGAAGCGGCAAGAAATCGTCGTGCACCAACACCAGGTGATCCTCGGCATGATTCATGGTGTAAGCGATTTGGTCCGCCGAGAAGCGGACGTTGACCGTGTGCAGCACGGCACCCATCATGGGCACAGCGAAGAAACATTCGAGCGCGCGATGGCTGTCCCAGTCCAGCAGGGCAACGGTATCGCCGGGCTTAACACCCGCTGCTGCCAGCATGTTTGCCAGACGGTGGATACGCTGCCTGAGGGTACGATAGTCGTAACGCAGCGTGTCGGCGTAGACGATTTCTCGCCCGGGATGATAACGCCCGCCCGACAGCAGCAGGCTCTTGATCAGCAAAGGATAAGCATGAGCTCCCTGCGCTGACGGTATGATTCTTGTCTTCACCATGCAGGTTACTCCCTGGCTCATTATTTGCTCGGTAAGATTGCCATGGCAGAGGGAGGTTAACCTCTGCCCCCTGAACAGGAAGCAGGCGGTTCACTGGCGAGCCCGCTTCCCTGAATATCACTCGTCGCGAAACCTGGGCCCCCGGTGTCGAGACGACGCACCAGATCCAACCCCTGTGGCCAGGGGCCGAAGCCACTCGCCGGATTGAGATGGCCCACAGCGCCCAGCCCGACAAGCTCGCTACCCCAGTCGGTCGCCATGGCACGCACCGCGTCGGCGCTGGCCAGGGGATCATTGTTGCTAAAGGCCACCAGACTGGGAAACGGCAAACGCGTGCGCGGCAACGGGCACCAGCCACCGGCCTGCAAAGTCTCCTGGCTCGGGTACTGGGCTGGCCACCTGGCGTTAAGATCCGGGGGAGTGACCAGTAAGGCTCCTTTGATTTGGTGCTGATGCTGATACTGCTGCGCCCAGTGCACTGTCATCAGTACACCGGCACTGTGCGCAACCAGGATCACCGGGCCGTCGATCTGCGCCAGTTCCTGCTCAATGGCCTCAACTCGCGCCCGGCAATTGAGCTTATCCCGCGTCAAAGGTGGTACTGAACGCACCCTGGTAAGGCTAGCCGCCAGATGCGTCTGCCAATGTTCCGCGACATGTTCACGTAATCCGGGGATGATCAGCACTGTCGCCCTTGTTTGTATTTTATCCATATGACTGTCCTTACTCTCCAGACGGCTCCGGCTAAAAGCCAGCGCACCGAGAGCAACACTAAAGCCGCAACATTCACGTTGCTTTACTTTTGACGCCATCGATTTGTCATTTTACGACAATGGCAAACAAGACTAAGGCCCGCGCCTGTCCTCCCCCACAGCCCTAAATAAGTGAAGCACCAATGTTGCAAAAAACAACCACAAAACTTTCAATTTTGTTACATGACTGCTAAGTAAATGTTAATCAATCATTCACGGCACAGATTAATAACTTAAGGAAGCTGCACAATGACTGTCTTAGCCAGAGCCGCCATCCTCACCAATTATCTGGACGTAACCCGTCAACTCGGCCTCAATACCCAGCGCTTATTGGCGCAGGTGGGGCTCAGTACCTCCATCCTGGGGATGCCCAATCAGCGCATCCCGGTCTCCACCGCCATCAAGCTTATCGAGCAGTCAGCCCTCGTCAGCGGATGCGATACCCTTGGCCTACGGATGGCGGAACATCGTCATCTGTCGGACTTTGGCGAGATAAGTCTGCTGCTCAGTCACCTCCCCACTCTGCGCGATGCGCTGCAGGGGATAGTGCAGTATCGCCACCTGTGCAATGACTCGCTGGCAATCTTCATTGAGGAGGTGGGGAAGACGGTCATTATTCGCGAGGAGGTGATCACTGATATTCCCACCTCGTCACGCCATGCCAGCGAACTGGCGGTCGGTGTCATGTACCGCTTCTGCGCGGCTCAGGTCGGCGTTGGCGCAAGCTGGCGTCCCATCAGCGTCAACTTCACTCACCCTGCGCCGACGGACCTTTCCGTCCACAGACGCATATTCGGTTGCAAGGTGAAATTTGGCAGCGAATTCAATGGCATTGTCTGTCAGGCTGCCGATCTGGACATCGCCAACCCGTTGGCCAACAAGGCCATGGCTCTCCATGCGCGTAACTACCTTGACTCCCTGCTGGTGGAAAACCGCCAGTCCCTGATGTTCGACGTGCGTAAGTCGATCTACCTGCGTTTGCCGATGGGGCGCGCCACCATAGAGCAGATCTCCCGCACCCTGGGGATGAATGTGCGTACCCTGCAACGCCATCTGGAAGAGAACGGCGCCACTTTCAGCGAACTTATCAATGATGTGCGGCGCGATCTGGTGATCCGTTACCTGCAGAATCCAGGTTACTCACTTGGCCATATCGCCGACATGCTCGGCTACTCCATGCCCAGTTCCTTCACTCGCTGGTTCAGTGCCCAGTTTGGTATGCCTCCCGCGACCTGGCGCTCTCGTCACAGCATCGTTCCCAAGACCGTCCAGATAGCCGCGGAATGTTTATATTCATCACCTGAATAACAAGAGACGGATAATGACGAAAAGTAAAAATGACCGTATGTCTGATCGATTACCGCTGATACAAGGCGTTGCTGCCTGCGGTTGGCTCTGTTTGTTGTCCTGATACGAATTAAGGGGGGTTACAACATTTGTCGCAAACAGAAAGACACATGATCGGGGCAGACAGCACGAAACATGCCGGAGCCTCTGCCATGAGGCCTGTTGCACTGTCTGACAGTGATGCGTTATTCCGTATTGATAGTGATCCCGTGGCGAATACCATCAATCCTGCGGGTTGTTATCCGGATATGACTGACGCAAGCACAGCCTCACCCGCCATAGGGTTACGACACGCACTACGTTGGATACAGAATCAGTTGCTGATTATTGCTCGCCACGCATACCCGGTTGCGCCCTTCCCGTTTCGCGCGGTAAAGCGCCTGATCTGCCCGGTCAAGCGCAGCCTGGAAATCGTCACAGGAATTCAGTTCATCAGGTGTCATCTGTGCCAGACCAAAACTTGCAGTGAAAGAGATTTGACGCCCCTGAAAATCAACCACCTGATTGGCAAAACTGACTCGAATGCGTTCGGCCACCTCTTTGGCATAATCAGGTTGCGTAAAAGGCATCACCACGACAAACTCTTCACCGCCCAGACGGGCGACAATATCATTTCCCCGTACCAATCCCGGTAAGATTTGCCCCACACGCCGGAGCACCTCATCTCCCCCACTATGACCGAAGTTGTCATTGATCTTTTTGAAATAGTCCAAATCAATGTTCAGCATACACAGTGATTGCCGACGACGACTCACCACACGGCAAATATTCCGGACTTGTTCGTCAAAATAGCGGCGGTTTGCCAAACCGGTCAGTGAATCGCGCAGAGCGTCTTTGACAAGTTGCGCCCGTTGCAAGGAGTTCGCATGCACATAATTCAACAATGACCATTGAGTTATGATGAAGGCAATAAGCGCGATGGCCGTACAAAAAGCCTGCATATACCAGCCAAACAGGATCTCATGTTTTGCAAGTCCCACAGCTATTACCCATTTGTAATGACTCAAGTTGAGAAATACCCCTATACGTGAGGTACCGTCAATAGGCGATATATATTGATGGGTCTGAGCCGAATCGGAGGAATATTTCATGACCTCTTTAATGTAAGGATTGAAATGCAGCGGACCTACGGTAATTCCGGCTCCCACACGGGTAAGCTGAATACAATTATCACGATCCAGTACAACCATTGCGCCCCCGGAACCGAGATAAAAACCTTTATCATTAAGTTTCCGGAATATTTCTACCATAGAGCGGGAATCGAAATACCCAACAACACCACCAAGGAATTTTCCTTTGGCGTCACGTACAGCATGGTACATCGCAAATCCGTGGATATTGGGATCCGTTCCTTGACTCTGCCAGTAAAACAGGCTGTCATTCTCCTCTCTGAGACGCAGCTGTTTAAATACGGCTCTATCGCGAAAACTGGCCTGGGTGATGGTCGATGCGCTGAGTGCGTTTTCCAGCGGGAACAGTGCACGCTGAGCAACAAAGTCGCCCCTCTCATCAAACACAATCACGCCGTCGAGCCAGTCTTGTTTAAGCTCCTCATCAAGAAACCGATCTTTATTTTCAGATGTGACGGTGTGATTTAGCAAAAAAGCATTGCCGATAAGACGAACCTGATACCCCATCGCATCCAGACTGGTTTCGAAACGCTCGGCTTCCAATAACGTGGTATTACGCAGAATACGGGCAGCTTCACGCATAATATATGTATATTGATAATAAAGATGCCCGGCAAGAATTGTCATTTGCAAAAAAATAAACAGCAGAAGAAAACCCCGCTTCGCGGTCAAGCTAAGATGGCCACAGTATGAAACAAATTTTCCGTACGGCACACGCTTTCCTGGTCAATGGGGATAATTGTAGAGACGTTCTGCTGTAATACATTCACTGAAGTTATTTATTCAACGAATGCCCGCGTCTCATTAGTGTATACATTCCGCCTGCTTTGATGATATTCCCAACGCGCCGTTAAGATTTCTTTTTGTTCATTGGTCATATTACCGGTCATAGCCGCGAGTGAAATATAGGTGCCGTTGGTTTCCATCATCACCATACTTCTGGCAATAAAATCTAAACCTGTGAAAGTATAGGCACTGTCAAATTTTGGGGGCAATATACTGGCCATACGGATGAGCTCCTAATGAAAGATACACATAATGTTTCAAATTATTACCATTACATTCAGAATACTCAACACGATTAAAAGCAGAGTTAAAAACTGCGCGGCGATAAAAAACATCATCAACCTAAAAACAAACACCGGATAGCGAAGAAGAAAGTATTAAAACCGCAAGAAAACTCAGTGTATTCCATCAATCATTGCATATTATTTAACGATTTAGCATTCCACATTGGTCATCATTATTCTCTTACGCCATTGTTGATGACTATTTTTACCGTATGATTTTATTAAAATATTTAATTACATCAGTACCGTTTTTACGAGATACGCATCAGGCATGTGGTTTTGTAAATGTTCGGCGTGGGTCTGGAGCCAGAGGCGCTGCACAGGCCAGATAAACGGGTATCCTCTGACGGCCTCTTCCCCATCTCACATGGAAAAGGAAAAATACCCGACAAAAAATTTTGTTCTGCATGCATCCATTTTTTCTTTTGCCGCGTCTCTCCAGTAAACCCCACCGCTACTGGAGTCCTCATGAAATATAAGTACCTGATCCTTTCACTGCTGTTACCCGGTTTTACCGCATTTTCGGCCTCACCGCTTACCGACCCTTCTATTCAGCACCAGCCACAGGATGGCGTCATAAAAGTCTATGGGCCTGGTGGTCCGCACTCTGCGCTGCAAAAAGCCGCCAGCGCCTGGTCGAAACAATCAGGCGTTAACGTTGCGATCATCTATGGACCGGAAAGTAAATGGAGCAAAGACGCGCAGCACGATGCCGATCTCATTTTCGGCTCTTCCCAGCAGTCAATGACGGCGTTTCTGGAAACATATGCCTTTATTCAAAGTAAGGACGTCTTGCCCCTCTATTTACAACGTTCTGTGATTGCGGTGAAACCGGGAAATCCTAAAGGCATTACGGGAATTAACGATCTACTGAAAAAAGACGTTGGCATCGTGGTTACCGAAGGTGCAGGTGTCTACAACACCTCCGGAACCGGCGTCTGGGAGGATATTGCCGGGCGTACCGGTCAGCTTGCCGATATTAAAAACATCCGCAGCAAAATCATTGCGTTCGAAAAAGGCAGTGGTGCGGCATTTAAGGCCTTTGTGCAACCGCAGGCCGACGCCTGGATAACCTGGAGTGACTGGCCTCTCGCGCACCCCGATAAGGCGACTCTGGTCGAGATTGAACCCGAGCGACGGATCTATCGGGATATGAATATCGCCATCGCGAAAAATGCCGATCCACAAACACAGGATTTCGTCCGTTATCTGAGCTCCCCGGAAGCGAGCAAAATTTTTGCTCACGAAGGCTGGATGCAATAACCCATTGGAAAATTCCGTCTACAATCAAGCAACAGGAAAAAATTATGAACAAATTCATCTGGAGTGTGATGTTAGCAGGAACCACCTGTGCCGTGCAGGCCGCAGATATCGCCGTACATGATACGTCGCTTGGAAAGGTGTATACCGACAAAGAGAGCATGACGCTTTATACCTTTGATAAAGACAGCAACGGTATTTCTGTATGCGACGCAGAGTGCAGCAAAAACTGGCCACCGCTGCCGGTCACAGAAAAGATGTCACCCGCGATCAATGGGCTTGAAGCCATCAAGCGAGAGGATGGCACCCAGCAATGGGCACTCAACGGTAAACCGCTCTACCGCTGGGTAAAAGATATGAAACCCGGCGATATTACTGGCGCAGGCGTCAAAAACGTCTGGCACCTGGCGCGCGCCGACGAAACGCCTGTCCAGGTGTATACGACAAAAGCAGGCCGTATTCTGGTAAATGCCGACAACATGACGCTTTACACCTTTGATAAAGACAGGAATGGCGTTCCGGCCTGCTATGACGATTGTGCAGAAAAGTGGCCGCCCGTGATTGTCGGGGCAAATGCAAAATTAACGCCGCCATTCAGTTCCACCACACGCCGGGACGGTCAACGGCAATTGCGTTATAACAACATGCCGCTCTACCTCTGGAAACAGGATCGCGCCCCAGGCGACACCACCGGAGATAACGTCAAAGACGTATGGCATATCATCTCCATTACTCAATAAGGTATAGCGTGGACATTGATAAGGAAGAGATCCGCACACTTTTTTCGCGGATCCTGCTACAGGACAGAGAAGCTTTCACCACCCTTTATCAACGCACCAGCGGGTATTTATATACCCGCATTTTACTTATCGTGAGAGACAAGGCGATTGCTGCTGATTTGCTCCAGGAGGGGTATATCAAAATCTGGCACGGTAAACTCCGTTCACCGATTGACGCCCCCTGGGCATGGCTATGCCAGGTCATGCGCAACCAGGCTATCGACCACATCCGACAGCACGGCAGACGAGGTGAAACCGCACTGGTGGATCAAGAAGACGACCTCATCGCGCCACCGGCGCAACAGGAGAAAGAGCGTCGGCTCACCGACTGTCTTTCCCAACTGGAAGCGGAGAAACGCAGCGCCATCGTCCTCGCCTGGTATCACGGTTTTTCACACCCCGAAATCGCCAGCCATCTCAGTGCGCCGCAAGGCACAATCAAATCCTGGATCCGCCGGGGTCTCAGTGAGTTAAAACAATGCCTCAGCCAATAACCCCTTCCCGCTATCGCCATCCGCAGATCCGCGAGCATCTCGCCAGTCAATATCTGTTGGGTGTGCTGTCTCCGCTTGCCAGACGACGGTTTGAAAGCCTTCTGGAACAGGATCCTTCATTATGGCAGGCGGTGGAACAATGGCAGCAACACCTTGATGTTCGCAGCCCCCCTGCCGCGCGTCCCCCGGCACGTGTCTGGCGTAATATAAAGGCGTCAATGGACAAAGACACATCAACGCGCGGCGTAAAACACTGGCTGCGTAATGCCGGGTGGCTGGCAGCAGGGGCGCTATTGATGTTTATGACGCTGACGCCAGTAACGCAGCAAATAAAGCCAGTGAGTTATCTGGCCATGATGTCGTCTCCCGAGTGTCGGGATTGTTTTGTCTTGCTGGCATTCCAGGGAAGCAAACCCGGACAGTCCAGTATCCGTGTGCAATACAGTGAGCACAGTGACCCGGCAGCATTTACGCAGGCAACGTTGTGGATGCGCGACAAAACCAGTGGTCAGTTGGTCTACCTTGCCCCGATGACGCAGTTGCAGGATTTGCACTATCTGACGCCCGGTGAGTGGAAGCAGTTGAAAAACAGTGCTGAACTGGTCGTCAAAGATAACGAACGCACGTTGTTTTCCGGCAAATGTCTTACACTTTAGTCCGGATAACTTCTGATAATCTCACGCTTTCGCGGGTCAGGGGACGTTCGGTAAATGAGGAATAATCGGCAAAACTGAGCAATACACGATGTGATCTCTGGTTTATCCAGATTAAGTGCCAGACCAGGCTGGCACTTAACATATGAAAATAGGTAAAATATTAAGAATAAGCTTAAGTTATTATTCAATTTTATTTACTGGGGGATGTCACCTGCTTTTATCGCCTGTCGTAACCCACCATTAATTGGATCATCAACCCACATGCCGGAGAGAGAAAAAGAAAAAAGCCGGTAACCATTTCGGCGCCCCCGGTTAGCCACCAGGTGAAGTAGTATATTAGAATTGCAAGAGTAATCATTCCGATAAAAGAAGAAATGCCTGAAACGGTCCCCAAAACCTGACCAATATAACCGCTTACGGCTATAATACTTATCGCAAGAAACATCAATAAATAAATCATAGCGTTACCTCCTGTGGGCGGAGATGCTTTCCGTAATGCTTTACACTCCTTACCGTTTATACTTTAAGTTATACCTTATAACCGGACCGTGTGTATCACATTCGCCTCACAATTTGGCCTCCCGCTCTTATCGTGCTTCACCGTATCAAAAAGCATTTAAAACATAGAATTAAAATTAAAGACTCCCTCCCTCACAACCAGGAAAATCTTTACGTTTCTTGTATAAGATTTTATAGCAGGTTCTAATCCTAAAATGGTATATTATGTGGGCAAGCATTCATGCCCCTCGTGGTTTTGTCCTGACTCAGTTTTACACTCTTTACAGGAACCATTGTCGTACATGATGGCCTAAGTAAGAGTGTACCGCTACAGACCCGAAGTCTTCTGCGATACAACATCCCGTATCTATTGAAGGTGCTTATGTTCCCAACAAGCAAGTTTTCACGCGCATTCCTGCATCCGCGTTACTGGTTCACCTGGTTTGGTCTCAGTGTGCTCTGGTTGCTGGTGCAATTGCCTTACCCCGTTTTATGCTTTTTGGGGACCCGAACGGGCAAACTGGCGCGTCCTTTTTTAAAACGTCGCGAATCTATCGCCCGTAAAAATCTTGAACTCTGCTTCCCCAAATTATCGCAGGAAGAGAGAGAGAGCATGATTGCTGAGAACTTTCACTCTCTCGGCATGGCGTTGCTCGAAACGGGCATGGCCTGGTTCTGGCCTGACAAACGCGTGCGCAAATGGTTTGATGTCGAAGGCATGGATAACCTGCTGCGCGCCCAGGCGCAAAACAAGGGTGTTATGGTGGTCGGCGTTCACTTTATGTCGCTGGAGCTGGGCGGTCGCGTAATGGGACTTTGCCAGCCGATGATGGCAACCTATCGTCCACATAATAACCCGTTAATGGAATGGGTTCAGACGCGCGGACGTATGCGCTCGAATAAAGCGATGATCGGCAGAAACAATCTGCGTGGCATCGTCAGTGCGCTGAAAAAAGGTGAAGCCGTATGGTTTGCTCCCGACCAGGACTACGGACGTAAAGGCAGCTCATTTGCGCCCTTCTTTGCGGTCAAAAATGTGGCCACCACTAACGGGACGTATGTGCTTTCCCGTCTGTCAGGCGCCGCCATGTTGACCGTCACCATGGTGAGAAAAACCGATAACTCAGGATATCGTCTGTTTATCTCGCCTGAAATGGAAGGTTACCCAACAGAAGAAAACCAGGCTGCCGCCTACATGAACAAGATCATCGAAAGAGAGATCATGCGCGCACCTGAGCAATATCTCTGGATCCACCGTCGGTTCAAAACTCGCCCGCAGGGTGAAGCCTCCCTCTATATCTAGAAAGAAAGGCCTTCGGGCCTTTCTTTTTTTCTGCCTTGTTCATGATCTGCCTCACTATCAAGATCACGCCGGCATCACGTCATTCAGTGTGGATTTTGCGTAAAAATAACCACAAATACAGCAAGGTATAGTTGGCATTATCTGATTAATAACCCCGTCGCTGACTGACCATTTATTACCGTCAGAAATCAAACTGTCGCCGAATCACGACACTTGTAAGTTACTAAAAGTAAATAAAAAAATGTCTCTTGTTTCGCCTCATTTTTAGGCGTACATTAGCGCCGTCTGGAGCAATGAAGCACAGAATTCTGAGGTGATGCCGCAGACGAAACGGGGAACATTCTCAGTTTCATTCAGTCTGGCACCAGCTCTCTATAATCAGGTGAGTTTAAGTTCATTTAGGCGTACATGACGGTACGCGGAGAGATGAAACGTGAAATATTTCTTTATGGGCATTTCATTTATGGTCATCGTATGGGCCGGTACTTTTGCCCTGATGATCTAAAAACAAAAATGCAAAAATGCAGCAAAAAAACAGGAGCCCATTGGCTCCTGTTTTGCTTTTCTACTCTGCGCTTTCTGGTGTCGATTTCGCACCGGCCGGCAATATGCCATCAGCACGGAACATGGCTTTGATGCCTCTGACTGCCTGACGAATGCGATCGCGGTTTTCAATTAGCGCAAATCGCACATGGGTATCCCCATAATCACCAAAACCAATTCCCGGCGACACACAGACTTTGGCGTCCTTGAGCAACTTTCTGGCAAATTCCAGCGAACCCATTGCAGCATAGTGTTCTGGAATTTTTGCCCAAACGTACATGGACGCTTTTGGCATCTCAACCATCCATCCCGCTTCATGTAGCCCCTTCACCAGCACATCTCGGCGACGCTTATACTGTTCAGCAATATCGCGAACGCACTGCTGGTCGCCCTCCAGCGCCGCAATCGCAGCGACCTGTAATGGTGTAAACGTACCGTAGTCGTGATAGCTCTTAATGCGCGCCAGCGCGTTGACCAGCGTCGGATTCCCGACCATAAAGCCAATACGCCAACCGGCCATATTGTAGCTTTTCGACAGGGTAAAAAACTCAACAGCCACCTCACGCGCCCCTGGCACCTGCATGATCGACGGCGCTTTCCAGCCATCATAAACAATATCGGCATAGGCCAGATCGTGGACCACCAGCACATCATAGCGTTTTGCCAGTGCGACCACTTTCTCGAAAAACGCTAGCTCAACGCACTGGGCGGTTGGGTTAGAGGGGAAACCGAGGATCATCATCTTCGGTTTTGGGTAGCTTTCACGAATGGCGCGCTCCAGCTCGGTAAAAAAATCAATGCCTTCCACCAGCGGCACAGAACGTACCTGCGCCCCGGCAATGACAGCGCCATAAATATGAATCGGATAGCTTGGATTCGGTACCAATACCGTGTCGCCATGATCGAGGGTCGCCAGCATCAGGTGCGCCAACCCCTCTTTCGAACCAATGGTCACAATGGCTTCCGTTTCCGGATCAATCTCCACATCGTAGCGTTCCCGATACCAGTGGGAAATCGCCCGACGTAATCGCGGGATGCCGCGGGATGTCGAATAACCGTGCGTATCCGGGCGCTGAGCCACGGTGCATAATTTTTCGACAATATGAGGAGGCGTGGCGCCATCCGGGTTCCCCATGCTGAAGTCGATAATATCTTCGCCGCGCCGACGCGCAGCCATTTTCAGTTCAGCAGTAATGTTGAAAACATAGGGAGGGAGACGATCAATACGCGTGAAGCGACGTTCAGGGCGAGAGTCAGCCATAATATCCTCAGATTAACGTGAGCGCCCGGACCGTCCGAGCGACGCTGCCACAAGGGTGGCACGCTTAGAAAATAGCCTGAAAAAAAACCGTCTGTCGAGAGGGAAACGAAAAAAAAGCGGGCTTTTAAAAAGAGGAACAGCGATCAACAAAACCTGAATTCCAAAAACACCTTTAACGGCGAATAACCATCATTTAATTAACATATTGACATCAATACAATTACACCAATATTTATCGCCACTGAGTGATCTACGGCCAATTAACTGGATGAATACCAATCCCCTTTTAATATTATGGTTTTTCCTCATTAGAGATGACTTCCCGGTACGCTGGTCAAGTGGGCTCAGGTTACCTATCATAGGGGTTTAATCCTTTCGCAAGAGTCACCCGTGCACGAAATATTCAACATGCTGCTGGCGGTATTCGATCGGGCAGCGCTGATGCTGTTCTGTCTTTTTTTCCTCATTCGTATCCGTCTGTTCCGCGAACTGTTGCACAAGTCAGCACACTCCCCAAAAGAGTTGCTTGCCGTTACCGCCATCTTTTCCATGTTTGCGCTGTTCAGCACCTGGTCCGGCGTTCCCGTGGAAGGCTCGCTGGTCAATGTGCGCATTATCGCCGTCATGTCAGGCGGAATTTTGTTTGGCCCGTGGGTGGGTGTCATTACAGGGGTTATCGCTGGCATCCATCGCTATCTCATTGATATCGGAGGTGTTACTGCCATACCGTGTTTTATCACCAGCATTCTGGCAGGCTGCATTGCGGGATGGATTAATCGCAAAATCCCCAAAGCGCAACACTGGCGGGCGGGTATTTTAGGCGGCGTGTTGTGTGAAACGCTGACCATGATTCTGGTGATTGTATGGGCCCCCACCACCGAACTGGGTCTGGATATTGTCTCGAAGATCGGTATTCCCATGATCCTCGGCAGCGTTTGCATCGGCTTCATCGTGCTGTTGGTACAGAGCGTTGAAGGGGAAAAGGAAGCCAGCGCTGCGCGGCAAGCTAAGCTGGCGCTGGATATTGCGAACAAAACACTGCCGCTTTTTCGTCAGGTCAACAGCGAGTCATTACGCCAGGTATGCGAAATCATTCGCCACGATATTCACGCCGATGCGGTCGCCATCACCAATACCCAGCATGTGCTTGCCTATGTCGGTGTCGGGGAAATCAATTATCGCGAGAACGATGATTTTGTCAGTCCAACCACTCAGCAGGCAATAAACTACGGCAAGATCATTATAAAAAACAACGATGAAGCGCATCGAACGCCAGAGATACACTCCATGCTGGTGATCCCGCTGTGGGAGAAAGGTATCGTCACTGGCACGCTTAAAATTTATTACTGTCACGCACATCAGATCACCTCCTCTTTGCAGGAGATGGCGGTTGGCCTGTCGCAAATCATCTCGACACAACTGGAAGTCTCTCGCGCTGAACAATTACGTGAAATGGCAAATAAGGCAGAGCTGCGGGCATTGCAAAGTAAAATAAATCCTCATTTCCTGTTTAATGCGCTGAATGCCATTTCATCCTCCATCCGCTTAAACCCGGACACCGCTCGCCAGCTCATTTTTAATTTATCGCGCTACCTGCGCTATAACATTGAATTGAAAGATGATGAGCAGATTGATATCAAGAAAGAGCTGTATCAAATTAAAGATTACATTGCCATTGAGCAGGCCCGCTTTGGCGACAAATTGACGGTCATTTATGATATCGATGAAGAGGTGAGCTGCTATATTCCCAGCCTGCTTATTCAACCGTTGGTGGAGAATGCTATCGTCCACGGTATCCAGCCTTGCAAAGGGAAAGGCGTGGTCACTATCAGCGTCGCCGAATGCGGTAATCGAGTACGGATTGCCGTCAGAGATACCGGTCACGGCATTGATCCCAAAGTGATCGAGCGGGTGGAATCCAATGAAATGCCGGGAAATAAAATTGGTCTGCTCAATGTCCACCACCGCGTTAAGCTGTTATATGGTGAAGGACTGCATATCCGTCGCCTGGAGCCCGGTACCGAGATTGCGTTCTATGTGCCTAATCAGCACTCCCCTGCCGCCGCGCCGGCAACGTTATTGCTTTAATTCGGAGATGCGTTGTGAAAGTCATCATTGTTGAAGATGAATTTCTTGCCCAGCAAGAGTTAAGCTGGCTGATAAAAGAACACAGCCAGATGGAGATTGTCGGTACGTTTGACGATGGTCTGGATGTTCTGAAGTTTCTTCAGCATAACCGCGTCGATGCCATCTTTCTGGATATTAATATTCCGTCGCTGGATGGCGTTCTGTTGGCGCAAAACATCAGTCAGTTCGCCCATAAACCCTTTATCGTGTTTATCACTGCGTGGAAGGAACATGCGGTGGAAGCGTTCGAACTGGAAGCATTTGACTACATTCTGAAGCCTTACCAGGAGTCACGTATTGTTGGCATGCTGCGAAAACTGGAATCCGCCTGGCAACAACAGCAACTACAGCCTGGAACCGCGCCCGCGAATCCCGTCACGCGTGAGAATGACACCATCAACTTAGTGAAAGATGAGCGGATTATCGTCACGCCGATCAACGATATTTATTACGCAGAAGCCCATGAAAAGATGACCTTTGTTTATACGCGGCGGGAATCGTATGTGATGCCAATGAATATCACCGAATTTTGCAGCAAACTTCCGGCGTCACATTTCTTCCGCTGCCACCGCTCATTTTGCGTCAATCTGAATAAAATTCGCGAGATAGAACCGTGGTTTAACAACACCTACATTCTGCGGCTCAAAGATCTGGAATTCGAAATCCCGGTCAGTCGGAGTAAAGTGAAGGAATTCAGGCAACTCATGCATTTGTAGCTCGGGGACAAATGATTATTTCGTCTGTTGTGCAGTGATTACCGGATGGCTTCGTACACACCATCCGGTTTTCCGGTTACAGAATATGCCCCAGCGTCTGGCGCATATGCGCGCCGGAGCCAAGTAAACCTGGGTTGTCATGTACGATCAGATAAACAGGAATGTCCTGAACATAGGCTTTAAAACGGCCTTTATCCTCAAATCCGCCACGGAAGCCCGACGCTTTGAAGAACTCCAGGAAGCGCGGCACAATCCCCCCCGCAATATAAACACCGCCAAAGGTTCCCAGCGTTAACGCCAGATTGCCGCCGAAGCGCCCCATAATGACGCAAAACAACGACAGTGCACGACGACAATCAATGCAGGTATCTGCCAGCGCACGTTCGGTGACATCCTTCGGTTGTAAATTTTCCGGCAGACGCCCGTCTGATTTCACAATTGCGCGATACAAGTTCACAAGACCAGGGCCTGACAGCACGCGTTCAGCCGAAACGTGACCAATTTCGGCACGCAATTCTTCCAGGATGATGCCCTCTTCTTCGCTGTTCGGTGCAAAGTCAACATGCCCCCCTTCGCCCGGCAGACTGACCCAACGCTTATCAACATGCACCAAATGCGCCACGCCTAAGCCGGTTCCCGCGCCATACACCGCGATGGGCTTACCTTCAACAGGTTCCGCACCGCCGAACTGAATCACATGCTCTTTTTTCAGCATCGGGATCGCCATCGATACGGCGGTGAAATCATTGATGATTTCCAGATGGCTGAACCCCAAATTCTTTTTCATTTCCGCAATAGAAAATGCCCAGGTATGGTTGGTCATTGCCACCCAATCACCGGTTACCGGACAGGCAATGGCGATACATCCGTCTTCCACACTGACGCTATGCTCATCCAGATAGACACGCACCACGGCTTCCAGGCTCGGGTAATCAAGCCCCGAATAGGTTTTCGCCTGAGAAATTTCTCCGCTGGCAATATCGCACAGAGCAAGACGCGCGTTGGTGCCGCCGACATCACCTACTAATGCATACTTTGTCATTCTTCTACTGCTCCGCTAAAGTCAAAATAATTCTTTGCCACACTGTAAATTCACGAGGGCATAACAACAACGCCTGGAAAGCAGGTGCCCTGAAAATATCGATCTGGGTCACAGAATTACTTTATCGTTTCAGCACCATTTGCAGCGATGACAGCCAGCAGGTTGTGCAAACTATGGCTTATACCCTTGTACAAGGAATGAATCATGCTCCATCCGCGAGCCAGAACCATGCTGTTATTATCCGTTCCCGCACTGATCATCGGGGTTGTATCCAGCCTGATATTAATCGCCGTAATGAAAGTCGCGAACGTTTTACAGCAGATACTGTGGGAACGTCTGCCAGCCAGCCTCGGCGTGGCTCACGACTCATCGCTATGGATTGTCGGCATTCTGACGCTGACCGGGATGATGGTCGGACTCGTTATCCGCTTCAGCCCTGGCCATGCCGGTCCCGATCCGGCGACGGAACCGTTAATCAGCACGCCGGTAAGCCCGGGCGCACTTCCCGGTTTACTGATGGCGCTGATCCTCGGTCTGGCTGGCGGAGTGAGCCTGGGTCCGGAACATCCCATTATGGCGGTGAATATCGCGTTAGCCGTTGCCCTCGGCGCCCGCCTGGTCCCCCGAATTGGCGCCCTCGACTGGACTATTCTGGCGTCTGCCGGCACTATCGGGGCGTTATTTGGCACTCCGGTTGCCGCCGCGCTGATATTTTCACAAACGCTGAACGGCACCAATGACATCCCCCTGTGGGATCGCCTGTTTGCGCCCATGATGGCGGCCGCCGCGGGATCACTCACCACCAGCCTGTTTTTTCATCCTCATTTTTCTTTACCCATTGCCCACTACACGCAGATGCAACTGGTGGATATCTTTAGTGGTGCCGTCGTGGCAGCAATTGCGATAGCGACGGGGATGGTGGCGGTCTGGTGTTTGCCGCGTTTACACCAGTTGATACATCGACTGAAAAACCCAGTACTGATGCTGGGCGTCGGCGGCTTTATCCTGGGTATTCTGGGGGTGCTCGGTGGACCGTTGACCTTATTTAAAGGTCTGGACGAGATGCAGCAACTGGCCTTTGGTCAGACCCTGGGTGCCTCTGACTTTTTTATGCTCGCCGTGGTAAAACTGGCGGCACTGGTCGTTGCGGCCGCCAGTGGTTTTCGTGGCGGCCGGATATTTCCGGCGGTGTTTGTGGGCGTGGCGTTAGGTTTGATGCTACATGCCCACGTGGAAGCGGTTCCGGCGGCAATCACCGTATCCTGCGCGATTCTTGGCTTGGTGCTGGTGGTCACGCGTGACGGATGGCTGAGTCTGTTTATGGCAGCAGTCGTCGTCCCTGACGCGACCCTGCTGCCATTGTTGTGTATCGTGATGCTCCCGGCGTGGCTACTGCTGGCAGGGAAACCGATGATGATCGCCCATCGTCACGATGAATAACTAAGCGCCATTATGCGCTTCCAGCGAGCGGGTGATCGTCCGTAGCAGGTCCGGTAAATCGGCTTTCGGCAACATGACTTCGATCAGCGAAAGCCGCTGCGGATATTTCAGGCGTTCAAGCACCTCTTCCAGTTGAACAGCCTGCGTCACCCGCCAGCATTCTGCCAGGCCTTCTGCATTCAACGCATGTGGCACCTGAGTCCAGTTCCAGCTAGCAATATCGTTATACCGTTGATTCTCGCCGTGAATGGCGCGTTCCACGGTGTAACCGTCATTGTTGAGCAGTAACACGATCGGCGTCTGTCCATTGCGCATCATTGACCCCAGCTCCTGAATGGTCAGTTGTGCCGCGCCATCCCCGGTTATCAGGATCACCCGCCGGCCTGGAGAGGCAGTTTGCGCGCCAAATGCCGCAGGCAGCGAGTAGCCAATCGATCCCCAAAGCGGCTGTACCAGTACGTCCACCCCAGCAGGAAGCGAGAGCGAGGCTGCGCCAAACGCGGCGGTACCCTGATCGGCAAGCACAATATCCCCTGGAACCAGATACTTCTGCAGCGTATGCCAGAAATTTTCCTGCGTCAGCGGTCCCTTTTCTACCTGTGTACGCGCAGCGGGAGGACGAGCAGGAGGCGGGGAAAAAGACAGCTCCAGGCACAATTCTCGTAATGTGGTGACGGCTTGTTCCATAGAAAGACCACTGAACCAGGTATTGCCCACTCGCGAGGCATGAGGCTGGACATCAATCGTGCGTTCCTGCGGAAGTTGCTGACTGAAACCGGCGGTCAGTGTGTCAATGAATCGGGTGCCGATGCAAAGGGTCATATCGACATCCTCTATCGCCTGGCGCACATATTCATTACTGGCGCTGGCGCTATAGGTGCCGACAAAATGCGGATGCTGTTCGTCAAATAACCCCTTACCCATCAATAAGGTGGCATGCGCCATCGGCGTCTCCGCCATCCAGCGTTGAAGCACTGGCTGTAGGCCAAAACGCAGCGCCAGAAAATCGGCTAACAATGCGACCCGTGGGCTGTTTAGCAATCGCTGGCGGGCATGGTAGCGAAACGCAGCCACGACGCTGCTGTCTGGCTCTGGCGGCGTTACCGTGAGCGTGTTTGAGCACGGGGTAGCTGGCGCTCTGGCCACATCCGCAGGGAGCATCAGATAACCGGGCCGACGTTCGGTCAGCATTTCACGCAGCACACGGTCAATTTCGTGGCAGGCATTTTGTTCATCCAGTATGGCGCTGGCAACCGTGACCGACTGGCTCATACGGTAAAAGTGCTGAAAATCACCATCGCCAAGAGTGTGGTGCATCAGCTCCCTCCTTCGCTGTGCGCCCCGGCATGGTGCCCCTACAATATGTAATACGGGAACAAACTCTGCGTAACTTCCCGCAATACCGTTGATAGCGCTTAATTCACCGACGCCAAATGTCGTCAGTAATGCCCCTGCCCCCGCAACCCTGGCGTAACCATCGGCAGCATAGGCGGCATTCAGTTCGTTTGCACACCCGACCCAACATACCTCGGGGTGCTCAATAACATGGTCGAGAAACTGCAAATTATAATCGCCCGGCACACCAAAAAGATGGTTGATACCGCAACCTGCCAGTCTGTCCAGCAGATAATCCGCTATTGAATAGAGGGTTTTCATGACAGCAATCCTTCTGACGGTAACCTCACTGTTGAGTATTAAAGAACTGTGATAGCTGTCCAGAAACGTCACGGCGATTGGGGGTGGAAAGCAGAATTTACAGTTTTCGCAAAAAAATCTCATTGAATATGATTCAGTGTAAACGTATACACTTAAAAGTTGACGTCACTGACAGGAGTAACAAAATGACTTATCAGGCTGATGAAAATCGTTATCAGACAATGGAATACCACCGCTGCGGCCAAAGCGGATTAAAGCTTCCTGCGATTTCATTGGGGCTATGGCATAATTTTGGCGACACCACCCAGCTAGAAAACAGTCGCTCACTCCTACAACGCGCTTTTGACCTGGGTATCACCCATTTTGATCTCGCCAACAACTACGGTCCACCTCCCGGCGCCGCAGAACGCAACTTCGGGCGTATTCTTCAGGAAGATTTCTTACCCTGGCGCGACGAACTCATTATTTCCACAAAAGCGGGTTACACCATGTGGGAAGGACCTTACGGCGATTGGGGTTCGCGTAAATATTTGATCTCCAGTCTTGATCAAAGCCTGAAACGCATGGGGCTTGAGTATGTCGATATTTTTTATCACCACCGTCCCGATCCCGAAACACCACTCAAAGAGACGATGAAGGCCCTGGATCATGTTGTTCGTCAGGGAAAGGCTCTTTATGTGGGACTTTCAAATTACCCGGCAGATCTTGCCCGACAAGCCATTGAGATTCTTGACGATCTGGGAACACCTTGCCTGATCCACCAACCCAAATACTCTCTGTTCGAACGCTGGGTGGAAGGGGGGCTTTTATCGTTGTTACAGGAGAAAGGTGTCGGGAGTATCGCCTTCTCACCTCTGGCTGGGGGGCAGTTAACTGACCGCTATCTCAATGGTATTCCTGCCGACTCCCGTGCAGCCAGCGCAAGCCGTTTTCTGAATCCTGACCAGATCACCGCCGAAAAACTGGATAAAGTCCGCCAGTTGAACGCACTGGCTGCACGCCGGGGGCAGAAGCTTTCGCAAATGGCATTAGCCTGGGTGCTCCGCGACGATAACGTCACCTCCGTTCTGATTGGCGCCAGTAAATGCGCGCAAATAGAGGACGCCATTGGAATGCTGGCAAATCGCCACTTCTCTGCCGAGGAATGTTCAGAAATTGACGCCATCCTGGATAAGAAAAAATAAATACAGTTTTAACAAAAAATGCTCTCTTACAAAATTTAAGAGTTAAGGCGATGAAACGGGGCTTTACTGCCTCGTAATATTGCGTTAACAGGCCGGTTACGGCTTCGATCGTGAAGGAGAGAAAGTATGTTCAGGTCACTGATTCTGGCGGCAGCCTTACTGGCTTTTACACCGCTGGCCGCTAACGCTGGCGAAATCACCCTGTTGCCATCAATAAAATTACAAATTGGCGATCGCGACAATTACGGTAACTACTGGGACGGCGGATACTGGCGTGACCGCGATTATTGGCACCATCACTATGAATGGCGCGAGAATCGCTGGCGGCGACATGATAATGGTTATCACCGTGGTTGGGATAAGCGCAAAGCTTACGAACGCGGATACCGTGAAGGCTGGAACGATCGCGACGATCATCGTGGTCATGGCCACGGTCACGGTAAAAAACATCACCATTAAAAAAGAGCCTTCGGGCTCTTTTTTATTGCACTCTGTTTATGTCCGACCGTTTTCTGGTAGCGCCGGGTATTGTTACAATCCCAGCGCCGTACCGACCAGCAGCCAGATATTTAGCGCGACAACCAGTATGACAATTAGCCATCCCAGATATTTTACCCATGAGGTGTTAACCAAATCGCCCATCAGGGAACGGTCGCTGGTGAAGATCAGTAAAGGTACCAGCGCCAGCGCAATACCAAAGCTGAGCAATACCTGACTCATCACCAGAATACGTGTCGGGTCAAGCCCCATCAGAATCACAATAAACGACGGCAGCATCGTGACCGTACGGCGCACCCAAAGCGGAATATGAAAGCGAATAAACCCCTGCATCACGACCTGTCCTGCCAAGGTTCCCACCACGGTGGAGGAGAGCCCTGCCGCCACGAGGCTCAAGCCAAACACAGTGGCGGCGGCATGGCTAAGCAGCGGTTTCAGTGTTAAATAGGCTTGATCAAGGTCGGCAACACCGGAGTGACCACTAAAGTGGAACGCCGCAGCGGCAGTCGCCATCATCGCCAGGTTCACAAACCCCGCGATAGTCATCGCGATAGCCACATCCCATTTGGTTGCCGAATAGCGCTGCTGGCGCGAACCGCCGTGCAAATGTTGGGTTAAAGAGGAGTGCAGATAAATAACGTGCGGCATGATCGTCGCCCCCAGAACCCCGGCCGCCAGGAAGACAGCTTCAGAGTTGGGTAAACTCGGGATAATCACGCCTTTACTCAGTTGCGCCAGATTCGGCTGGGAGAAAATCAACTCCACAATATAAGCTGCCGCCACAAAGAGCAGTAATCCGCCAATCACTTTCTCGAGCGGTTTCTGCCCACGGCGTTGTAGCATCAGAATCAAAAACGTGGCAATACCGGTCAGTACCGCTCCCTGCAATAACGAGATGCCAAGAATGAGTTTAAAGCCGATGGCCGCGCCGATAAATTCCGCCAAATCGGTCGCCATAGCGATAATTTCGGCCTGAACCCAATAGAACCAAACCACAGGACGCGGGTAGTGGTCACGAATCTGTTCAGCGAGATTTTTACTGGTCGCAATACCCAGTTTGGCCGACAGAATCTGGATCAACATCGCCATCAGGTTGGCCCAGATGACCACCCACAGCAATTGATACCCAAAGCTGGCGCCGGCCTGAATATTGGTCGCAAAGTTACCGGGGTCGATATATCCGATAGCCGCGATGAATGCAGGTCCCATTAATGCGAGCCTCAACTTGCGCGCTGCCCGTCCACTGCTACTCTCAACGCGATCGTTTGTCATCTTTTGCCTCAGAAACATAGCCTTTGCTATGTTTCATGTTATGTTTGTTGAGAATGCTTATCAAGTGCATTAAAGCGGGTAAAATTGATTTCTCTGATAGCCTTGAGCGATAGATCGTTGAGGTATTGGGATAGGGTTGTATATTGTTTAATAATTGTTATTAGATTAGCACAATGACATAACTTTTCACTTCCATACGCAGCATAACGGAAGTGTATCGCAGATCACTAATTTTGAATCTCGTCACAGGTCCTTATTATAGTGTGTGTTTGATCTCGTTTTCTTTGGTGTTGTTACATAGAATGTGCACGGAAATTAAACCTGCCTCATATTTGGAGCAAATATGGACCGCGTCCTTCATTTTGTCCTGGCCCTTACTGTCGTTGCCGTACTCGCGCTGCTGGTAAGCCATGACCGGAAAAAAATTCGTATTCGTTACGTTATTCAGTTACTCGTCATTGAAGTCTTACTGGCGTGGTTCTTCCTGAACTCGAACGTCGGTCTGGGCTTTGTAAAAGGCTTCTCCGAGATGTTTGAAAAACTGCTCGGGTTCGCCAATGAAGGGACAAACTTCGTCTTCGGCAACATGAACGATAAAGGTCTGGCGTTCTTCTTCCTGAAAGTCCTTTGCCCTATCGTCTTTATTTCTGCGCTGATCGGTATTCTCCAGCATATTCGCGTGTTGCCGATCGTTATCCGTGCTATCGGTTTCCTGCTGTCCAAAGTCAATGGCATGGGCAAACTGGAATCCTTTAACGCCGTAAGCTCCCTGATTTTGGGCCAGTCCGAGAACTTTATTGCCTATAAAGACATTCTTGGCAAAATGTCGCGCAATCGCATGTACACCATGGCCGCCACGGCGATGTCCACGGTTTCTATGTCTATCGTCGGCGCTTACATGACCATGCTGGACCCGAAATATGTGGTTGCAGCGTTGGTTCTGAACATGTTCAGCACCTTTATCGTGCTGTCTTTGATCAACCCGTACCGCGTAGAAGCCAGCGAAGAAGATATTCAGATGTCCAACCTGCACGAAGGCCAAAGCTTCTTCGAAATGCTGGGTGAATACATTCTGGCTGGTTTTAAAGTAGCGATTATCGTTGCCGCCATGCTGATTGGTTTCATCGCCCTGATTGCTGCACTGAACGCACTGTTTGCTGCCGTACTGGGCATCTCCTTCCAGGGCATTCTGGGTTACATCTTCTATCCGATTGCCTGGGTAATGGGTGTTCCGGCGAACGAAGCGCTGCAGGTGGGCAGTATTATGGCGACCAAACTGGTGTCTAACGAGTTTGTTGCGATGATGGATCTGCAGAAAATCGCCTCTACGCTTTCTCCGCGTGCTGAAGGTATTCTGTCGGTCTTCCTCGTTTCCTTCGCTAACTTCTCTTCAATCGGTATCATTGCAGGCGCAATCAAAGGCCTGAATGAAGAGCAAGGCAACGTGGTTTCCCGCTTTGGTCTGAAACTGGTGTATGGCTCCACGCTGGTCAGCGTACTGTCTGCGTCTATCGCTGCACTGGTTCTGTAATGTAAGATGACATTGAAAACCGGGGAGCATCTCCCCGGTTTTTTTATGCCTGCAATTCTGTTAGCGGACGAGGTCGACCAATCAGGTAACCCTGCAGATGCTCCACGCCAAGACTTAATAAAAGCGCTTTCTGTTCCGGGGTTTCGACAAATTCAGCCACTACGCTCAGAGACTTTGCTTTTGCCATGTCGGTGATGGATTTGACGATCATGGCATCCAGAGAATCCGTCACAATATCTTTCACGAAGATACCATCGATCTTGATAATGTCGGCTTTCAGGCGTTTCAGACGTTCATAATTGGCATACCCGGTCCCAAAATCATCAATGGCTATCCTGAAACCGAATTTACGCAGATGTTCAATGTTCTGCACGCTGCTCCCTGAGTTAGAAAAAGCCTGTTCTTCCGTAATCTCAATAATCACACTTTCCGGCGCTATCTGATAACGTTTGAACAGACGAATAATGAGCAGCGAGATCTCTTGTTGCATCAGCGTCAGCGGCATCAAATTCACGGAAAAACGTGCCCCTTTCTGTTGTGAAGGATGCGCAGAGAGCCATTTCAGCAACGCCTCTACCACCTGCAAGTCAAAGCGCGCACTAAGGTTAAACTGGGTAATTAAGGGGATAAACTGGTCAGGCATCATCAGGCCGTCATCACTTCTTAGCCGCGCCAGAATTTCATAGTATCCCTTCCCTTGCGCGTCACAAATCGGCTGGGCATACAAAACCAAATCGTCACTTTCCAGGGCGTTACGTATTTTTTGCAGCAAAAATACCCGCTCAGTCGTCTGCCCGGAAGCCGCCTCAAGGCTATTCGTCAGCGCCAGAATCTGCTGATGCGTGCAGGATTGTTCCGCCAACCAGCTCAGTTGCCCGAGCATAGGTTGCAATGTCTCTTGCTGACCATCGAACGTCCCCCAGGACGCGCCATACTCCATATCCAGCCCGGTATTATTCCAGTGAATTTTTCGACTGTTGAGAAGGTTAACCATATGCTGCAATCTGGCTTCTGTCTCTGGCCCTGACAGCACTAACAACAGCTCGCTCCCCGGGAGTTGAAATACGCTCTCTTTTTCCATCAGCAAAGGTTGTAAGGTGCGAAATACCGATTTCTTGCAATGAACGCGCATCAGCATGCCGTAATGGCGGCTCAGAAACTCCAGATTCTCCATGCGCAGGCAACACACACTTTGCCCGGATTCTTTACCCAGAAATTTCTCCAGCGCCCGAAGATTGGGGAATTGGGTGAGCGGATCTGTCAGTGCCTGCAACTGCCAGCGACGATTAAGCCATTCTCCACGCTGGTACATCCGCGCCATGTAAAGCATACAAATACTGAATGAAATCAGTACAGAGAGAATAAAAGCCAGTGAATAGGCTGATACGACGCCCTGCAGGAAATTTTCGTTGTACGTCAGTAATGCAAGCGCTGAAACAGCCCAACTGAGATTCAAAAATGGATAGCTGAACTTACCGATTCCCAGCGTAAAAACGATGAAGAACACCGGAACAAGGTAACCTGCAACATAGTCAGCATTATACGGCGTACACATCACCCCTAACATCGCCGACAGTACGACGAGCCACCCCATGAAAAAGAGTCGATTCTTTTTGCGAATCCGGGATACGACTTCCCTGCGCCAAAATACGCGCGCATAACGCGGATTCACCACCATGCGTATGGGATAGTAGAAAAACAAAGTGAAAATCATCGCGGCAGAAATCAAACTTAAAACGTCAACTATCGTGTATATAGCCGTCGCAGTGCCAAAAAAAGTTGAGATCTCTACCGGGAAGTCCAGATAACGCCCTGCCAGGTGCATCATGACTTTGATCCCAACGGGAGCAATAACCCCTAGCCAGAACACCCTCACCCAGATATTTCTGTCAGGGATTCGATAACGCCAACGAGAGCCGATTTGCCAACGCACCAACGCGCACATCCCTAAGACAAAGAAGAGCTGGCAAAATAAAAGAACCATTGCTTGTGCAAACGGCAGGTGGAAGTTCCACTGATTGGTTACCATCATGCCAAAAATGACGGGTGCAATACCGTGTCTGCCAAAGAGAAAAAGTACGGAATAAATCACACACAGCGGCAACCAGGCTAAGTAAATAGAGCTGGAATCCACAACGGCTAACGGGGAAATCAAGCGGGAAAATTGTATCGCAATAACGGTAAGCGCTAAAGCCAGAGAAAATTTTCTTATGTTTTTTAAAACGTTACTATTCACTAGCATTAAATCAATGCTCTCATAAATCGAAAAAGTAGACGCATAAATGATAAGTTTATTCGCGACACGAAGCAACCTGATACCCGCTTAACGCCAGGCTTTGCGAGCGATGGCATCACGTAGAGGGAGACGATAAAAGGTGAAATTGTATGAAATAGAAGGGAAAAACGCAGATATAAAAAACCCCCGCTTTTCAGCGAGGGTGAGAATTTTGGTGGAGCTAAGCGGGATCGAACCGCTGACCTCTTGCATGCCATGCAAGCGCTCTCCCAGCTGAGCTATAGCCCCACGATGCCATTACGTACCAAATCCCTTGGGATAGAATTTGGTGGAGCTAAGCGGGATCGAACCGCAGACCTCCTGCGTGCAAAGCAGGCGCTCTCCCAGCTGAGCTATAGCCCCATTACGTAAAGCTTGTCGAGTTGACGGGCGGCATCATATGAATTCCCTTCGCATGTGTCAACGGCAAAATTACCCTACGGAACTCAATCGCTGAAAAAGCATGCAAATGAAGAACATTGCGTAACAACTCGCATTCAGTAGTTAATCCCGTCACGGTTTCTACTAAAATGGTGCTATAAAATGAACCACTAATTAACCCCACATCTATTCAGGGAATCTTATGTTCAAGGAACGGATGACGCCAGAAGAACTCGCGAATCTGACCGGTTACAGCCGACAGACCATCAATAAATGGGTACGCAAGGAAGGTTGGGCGACATCACCAAAACCCGGAGTTCAGGGAGGAAAGGCTCGTCTGGTTCATGTCAATGAACAGGTACGTGAATATATCCGTAGTGCAGAACGCCCAACTGAAAGTATGACGGAACCATTTCCGTTATCTGGCGACTCCTCACTTGAGACTCTGCTCATCACGCTTGCCAAGGAGATGACGCCTTCGGAACAGAAGAACTTTACGTCATTACTCTTGCGGGAAGGAATTACCGGTTTGTTACAACGCTTAGGGATTCGCGATAGCAAATAATATGAAAAGATTACGCAGCAAAATGACCACGGAAGAGCTGGCAGAGTGCCTGAACGTGGCCAAACAAACTGTTAACCGTTGGATCAGAGAACAAAACTGGAAAACAGAAAAATTTCCCGGTGTTAAAGGTGGTAGGGCAAGACTCATTCATATAGATGCCAGTGTACGGGAATTTATCCTCAATATTCCTGCCTTTCGCAAAACTCCTGCGTTTTATCAACTGGAAGAACCCCTCGCGGAATACGAGCATTTTACTCACAGTCATGCATATCGACAGATTGTTGATGCGCTGGACAACATGTCCTCAACAGAACAAGAAAAACTGGCACAGTTACTGTCACGTGAAGGTATTCGCGGCTTTCTCGCTCGCCTGAATATTGATGAATCTCAGTAACATCCCATAAAAAACGGCAGGATACGCTCCTGCCGTTTTTTATTTACCCGCCAGTCTTACTGCTGATTTTCACGCTCAGCAATAAACGCCAGTGCTTTGTTAATACGTTCGATACTACGGGATTTCCCGATAGCATGAACGGTCACGTCCAGACCCGGAGACTGACCTGCGCCAGTGACGGCAACACGCAGCGGCATCCCTACTTTACCCATACCGACTTCCAGCTCGTCGGCAGTCGCCTGAATCGCGTGGTGAACATTTTCCGCAGTCCAGGTATCAATCGCGGCAAGTTTGTCACGCACCACTTCCAGCGGCTGACGCGCAACCGGACGTAAATGTTTTTTCGCTGCATCAGCATCAAACTCAGCGAAATCTTCGTAGAAGTAACGGCAGCTTTGCGCCATCTCTTTAAGGGTCTTACAACGCTCACCCAGCAATTTCACCAGTTCAGCCAGTTGTGGGCCAACGCGGGTGTCGATGTTTTCCTGCTCAATGTGCCATTGCAGGTGAGTCGCCACATATTCCGGTGCCAGAGCGTTAATGTAGTGATGGTTCAGCCATTGCAATTTTTCAGTATTGAACGCGCTGGCAGATTTGCTCACCGCCCCCAGAGAAAAGAGTTTGATCATCTCTTCGCGGGTAAAAATTTCCTGGTCACCGCTGGACCAGCCCAGACGAACCAGATAGTTCAGCAACGCTTCCGGCAGATAACCGTCATCACGGTACTGCATAACGCTGACTGCGCCATGACGTTTGGACAGTTTTTTACCGTCATCACCGTTGATCATCGACACATGTGCATAAACCGGCACTGGCGCATTCAGCGCTTTCAGAATGTTGATCTGGCGCGGGGTGTTGTTGATATGGTCTTCACCACGGATAACGTGGGTAATCTCCATATCCCAGTCATCGACAACCACACAGAAGTTGTAGGTCGGAGAGCCGTCAGTGCGGCGAATAATGAGATCGTCCAGCTCCTGGTTGCTAAATTCGATCGGGCCACGGATCTGATCGTCAAAAATAACGGAACCATCCTGCGGGTTAGCAAAACGGACCACGCACGGTTCATCTTCCGCATGATGTTCATGACCATGACGGCAGCGGCCGTCATAACGTGGCTTCTCGCCCTTCGCCATCTGTTCTTCACGCAACGCTTCCAGACGCTCTTTAGAGCAGTAGCATTTATATGCGGTCCCTGCTTCGAGCATTTCATCAATCACCGCGTTATAGCGATCAAAGCGTTTCGTCTGATAGTAAGGGCCCTCGTCCCATTCCAGGCTCAGCCAGTTCATGCCATCCATAATGGCTTCAATAGCTTCCGGCGTGGAACGTTCGAGATCGGTGTCTTCAATACGCAGCACAAACTCACCGCCGTGATTACGTGCAAAAAGCCAGGAATAAAGAGCAGTACGCGCACCGCCGACGTGCAGATATCCTGTCGGGCTTGGCGCGAAGCGAGTTTTAATTTTCATGAAATGGCCTTACGTTTATAAAGATGCCGACAACCGGCAAATCCTGGAAAAATCAGTAGGCGGGTATTCTATCACTGTGGCTTGATTCCTCAATGTTGATCCGGTTGGAACATCACGCTTTGCCATTTTTGTTTATAAATCATGCGATGCGGGCCATTTTGCGATCGTTTTGTCTAATTTTACGACGAACGAACAATTTCTTTAGAAAATGCGTTGACTCATTTTCAACTCTCCCTATAATGCGACTCCACACAGCGGGGGTGATTAGCTCAGCTGGGAGAGCACCTCCCTTACAAGGAGGGGGTCGGCGGTTCGATCCCGTCATCACCCACCAACTACTTTATGTAGTCTCCGCCGTGTAGCAAGAAATTGAGAAGTGGGTGATTAGCTCAGCTGGGAGAGCACCTCCCTTACAAGGAGGGGGTCGGCGGTTCGATCCCGTCATCACCCACCACTTTCTCGCCAGCTGGATTTCTTGCAAAATATGAAGTACCGAAGTGGGTGATTAGCTCAGCTGGGAGAGCACCTCCCTTACAAGGAGGGGGTCGGCGGTTCGATCCCGTCATCACCCACCACTTCGGGTCGTTAGCTCAGTTGGTAGAGCAGTTGACTTTTAATCAATTGGTCGCAGGTTCGAATC
>NZ_NRDO01000077.1 GCF_010231475.1 Citrobacter sp. NCU1
GGCAACCCGGTTTTAACCTGGTGTATCAGCAACGTGATCGGCAAACACATACCTGGCGACGATGATGTGGTGCGCCCGATAAAACAGGGTAATGAAAATAAAATCGACGGTGCTGTCGGCCTGATTATGGCGATAGGTCGCTGCATGATTGTTGAACCGACCGATGCCCTTTCGCAACTCAACCCGGACGAAGATTTTCTGATCCTATGAAATCACTATTTTTGGATGTGCTTGGGCTGGCAGGCTTTGGTCTGCTCACGTCTGGTTTTTATCTGCAATTTGGCCTGGCACCTGCGCTGATCTTCTCCGGAGGGCTAATGCTGGCTGGTGCGCTGCTGGCTGCGGCAAGGGGGAAACATGCTACTTGACGCATTATTTCGAAGTGAAGATGGCAATCCGGAAAACCCCGCAAACCCGATAACACCGGAGTTAGGCGATCTGGATTGTATCCGGTCGCTGCAGGTTACGCCTGAAACCGCAATGAAGCTGGCAGCGGTCTATGCCTGTATTTATGTGCTGTCGTCGAACATCGCGCAGATGCCGCTTTATGTGCTGCGCAAAACCGATAAAGAGGTGCACCCAGCCACGGATCACCCCGCATGGTATTTGCTCGGCAGCGAACCTAATTTCTGGCAAACGAGCTATAAATGGCGCGAGCTGAAGCAGCGCCATATTTTGGGCTGGGGGAATGGTTATACCTGGGTGAGGCGTACCCGGCGTGGCGAACTGGATTCACTGGAAGCAGTGATGCCGTGGGAAACCAGTCTTATTGACCAGGGGGGGCGCTATACCTACGGCGTTTATAACGAATACGGCAGTTATGCAGTCAGCCCTGATGACATGGTTCACGTTCGCGCGCTGGGCAATAACCAAAAGGTTGGGTTTAGCCCGGTTATGCAGCACGCGCAGACCATTGGCATGGGGATGAGCGGGCAGGAATACATCAACTCCTTTTTCCAGGGGAACGCGCGCCCGGCGGGGATTGTTTCGGTAAAAGGTGAACTGAAAACTGAAGCCTGGAACAACCTGAAAGAAATGTGGAAAAAGGCGTCTGCCGCCCTGCGCAAGCAGGAAAATAAAACCATGTTGCTGCCTGCAGACCTTGATTATAAAGCGCTGACGGTTTCTCCGGTCGATATGCAGATCATCGACATGATGAAACTGAACCGCTCGCTTATCGCCAGTATTTTTAATGTACCGGCTCACATGATCAACGACCTGGAAAAAGCCACGTTTTCCAATATCAGCGAGCAGGCCATCCAGTTTGTACGCTACACGATCATGCCGTGGGTGGTGAACTGGGAGCAGGAGCTAAACCGCCGCCTTTTTACACGTGCCGAACTGAAGGCGGGCTATTACGTTCGCTTCGACCTCTCCGGACTTTTGCGCGGTACCGCCAAAGAACGTGCCGAATTCTATCATTACGCAATTACTGACGGCTGGATGAGTCGCAATGAAGTGCGCGGACTTGAACATCTGAATCCTCAACCAGGCCTGGATGAAATGCTGGTCAGCGTTAACGCCGCGAAACAGGTCGATTCAGGTGAAAAAAAACAGCAGGAGAACAAAACAGATGAGTGATGACCGGGAAATTCGCTGTTACAGCGGTGAAGTCCGCGCAGTGACGCAGGACAGCGAGCCGGGCCGAATCATTGGCTACGGTTCCGTTTTTGACAGTCGCTCTGAACTTATTTTTGGCTCGTTTCGCGAAATCATCAAGCCTGGCGCCTTCGATGACGTCCTGAATGATGATGTCCGGGCGCTGTTTAACCATGACCCTAATTTTATCTTAGGTCGCTGTAGTGCTGGCACGCTGGCGCTGTCGGTTGACGATCGTGGGTTGCGTTACGACATTGCTGCTCCGGAAACACAAACTATCCGCGACCTGGTGCTGGCGCCAATGCTTAGAGGAGATATTAACCAGTCCTCCTTTGCATTTCGCGTCGCGCGCGATGGTGAGGAATGGTACCAGGATGACGACGGTGTAGTGATTCGGGAAATATCCCGAATTTCACGCCTGCTCGATGTAAGCCCGGTCACATACCCGGCTTACCGCGACGCTGATTCCTCATTGCGCTCTATGGAGGCATGGCAGGAGGCACGCCAGAGCGGCGCACTGCAGAAAGCCATTAATGAAAAAGCCGCACGCGAGCGCGTGCTTGATTTGTTGAATATCTGGGGAAATTAACGCTATGAAACTTCATGAAATGAAGCAGAAACGAAACACCATTGCTGCGGATATGCGCGCTCTGCATGACAAAATCGGCGACAACACCTGGACGGAAGAACAGCGCACCGAGTGGAACAACGCAAAAGGTGAACTGAAAAAACTGGATGAAGCGATCGCCCGCGAGGATGAGTTGCG
>NZ_NRDO01000078.1 GCF_010231475.1 Citrobacter sp. NCU1
ACGAAGATTTTCTGATCCTATGAAATCACTATTTTTGGATGTGCTTGGGCTGGCAGGCTTTGGCCTGCTCACGTCTGGCTTTTATCTGCAATTTGGCCTGGCACCTGCGCTGATCTTCTCCGGAGGGCTAATGCTGGCTGGTGCGCTGCTGGCTGCGGCAAGGGGGAAACGTGCTGCTTGACGCATTATTTCGAAGTGAAGATGGCAATCCGGAAAACCCCGCAAACCCGATAACACCGGAGTTAGGCGATCTGGATTGTATCCGGTCGCTGCAGGTCACGCCTGAAACCGCAATGAAGCTGGCCGCGGTCTATGCCTGTATTTATGTGCTGTCGTCGAACATCGCGCAGATGCCGCTTTATGTGCTGCGCAAAACTGATAAAGAGGTGCACCCAGCCACAGATCACCCCGCATGGTATTTGCTCGGCAGCGAGCCTAATTTCTGGCAGACGAGCTACAAATGGCGTGAGCTGAAGCAGCGCCATATTTTGGGTTGGGGGAATGGTTATACCTGGGTGAGGCGTACCCGGCGTGGCGAACTGGATTCACTGGAAGCAGTGATGCCGTGGGAAACCAGTCTTATTGACCAGGGGGGACGCTATACCTACGGCGTTTATAACGAATATGGCAGTTATGCGGTCAGCCCTGATGACATGGTGCACGTTCGTGCGCTGGGCAATAACCAAAAGGTTGGGTTTAGCCCGGTGATGCAGCACGCGCAGACCATTGGCATGGGGATGAGCGGGCAGGAATACATCAACTCCTTTTTCCAGGGTAACGCGCGCCCGGCGGGAATTGTTTCGGTAAAAGGTGAACTGAAAACCGAAGCCTGGAACAACCTGAAGGAAATGTGGAAAAAGGCGTCTGCCGCCCTGCGCAAGCAGGAAAATAAAACCATGTTGCTGCCTGCTGAACTCGATTATAAGGCGCTGACGGTTTCACCGGTCGATATGCAGATCATCGACATGATGAAACTGAACCGCTCGCTTATCGCCAGTATTTTTAATGTACCGGCTCACATGATCAACGACCTGGAAAAAGCCACGTTTTCCAATATCAGCGAGCAGGCCATCCAGTTTGTACGCTACACGATCATGCCGTGGGTGGTGAACTGGGAACAGGAGCTAAACCGCCGCCTTTTTACACGTGCCGAACTGCAGGCGGGCTATTACGTTCGCTTCGACCTCTCCGGACTTTTGCGCGGTACCGCCAAAGAACGTGCCGAATTCTATCATTACGCGATTACTGACGGCTGGATGAGCCGCAATGAAGTGCGAGTACTTGAACATCTGAACCCTCAACCTGGCCTGGATGAAATGCTGGTCAGTGTTAACGCCGCGAAGCAGGTCGATTCAGGTGAAAAAAAACAGCAGGAGAACAAAACAGATGAGTGATGACCGGGAAATTCGCTGTTTCAGCGGTGAAGTCCGCGCAGTGACGCAGGACAGCGAGCCGGGCCGAATCATTGGTTACGGTTCCGTTTTTGACAGTCGCTCTGAACTTATTTTTGGATCGTTTCGCGAAATCATCAAGCCTGGCGCCTTTGATGACGTCCTGAATGATGATGTCCGGGCGCTGTTTAACCATGACCCTAATTTTATCTTAGGTCGCAGTAGTGCTGGCACGCTGGCGCTGTCGGTTGACGATCGTGGGTTGCGTTACGACATTGCTGCTC
>NZ_NRDO01000079.1 GCF_010231475.1 Citrobacter sp. NCU1
CCCCATTCCCCATTCCCCATTCCCCATTCCCCATTCCCCATTCCCCATTCCCCATTCCCCATTTTGGCGGTACTAAGATTACCTTTTGTAGACAGCGGAGTGTCCATTCTTGTTAAAGAAATGAACATCCACCAAGGGGGAGCAGGTCAACACCCATGATGAGGGCGGCAACCGTATCAGTCAGCAGGGAGCAGGTCAAAGTCTTACAAACGGATCTGACAATATGCGTGTGAGTAGTAAAGCGAGCTGCCAGTAAACCTGTAAGGCGCTACGCAAAGTTGTCGATAACGTGAAAAGTATTCTCCCAATCCTTGCGCTAATTTATTGAAAATAAATTATTTTACATGGAATGGTCTGGGAGTTAGCATGTCCTCAGGATTTAAATGAAGATATTGTACTTTCGATTAGCCTCTGAACTCAAAAGGAATATAAAGAAGTGCGGATAGTACACCGATCAGATTTTTTTCCCACGACTAAAAAGAAGTAATACCGACGAGATCAAAGTAAATCGTGTTCCCGGAAAGGCTGGCGACATCAGGGCTTTAATGCCACAATCCCATTTTCTTCGCATGCAGGATGAATGATGAAAAAATTAGCAATCGTTGGTGCGCTACTGGTTCTTAGTGGGTGTGCCGAGGTGGAAAATTATAACGACGTGGTGAAGACACCTGCGCCAGCGGGTCTGGAAGGGTACTGGCAGTCTAAGGGGCCCCAGCGCAAGATGATGAGCCCTGAAGCCATTGCCAGCCTGGTGGTGACGAAAGAGGGCGATACGCTGGATTGCCGCCAGTGGCAGCGCGTGATTGCCGTGCCGGGGAAACTGACTATGCTTTCCGGCGAGTTGACCAACGTGACGACGAAACGGGAGATCTACCCGATTGAACGCACCGGGAACACGCTGACCTACGACGGCATGACGCTGCAACGTGTGGATCGTCCAACTTCTGAGTGCACTGAGGAATTACAAAAATCGCCGCTGGCAACGCCGTTGCCCTGACAGGCCAACCCCGGCGGTATCGTGCTGCCGGGGAGCTATTTTATAGCGCCTCTTCAATCACCCACACGCTGACGCTTCCCCCGTTACAGTAAAACGTCGCTTCGCCATTTTCATCGGTGAGCACGCTTTCTTCACGGTTTCCGAGAAAATCTCGCCAGGTTTTATTACCGTAATTTGCGCCTAGGGTGATCGTCTTCTCGCCGTCGTCGCCATTCGAGAGCACCACCACACATCCAGGGTCTTCCTCGGTTCCGCTACGGCTGAACGCGATACAGTTAGGATGATCAAACCAGAGCGTCTGGATGCCATGAGCGAACCGCTGGCGGGCCAGAATCAGCTCATCGAGTTGCTCAATAACCGGCATATCAATCGGGTAAATTTTCCCGTCGCCGCCGGTGTCTTCATAGTGAGCGCCGTATAAGTCGGGATAGAAAACCGACGGTACGCCGTTTTCCCGTAACAGGATAAGCGCGTAGGCCAGCGGTTTAAACCACGGCTCGACGGGGGCTTCCAGTGCCTGTAAGGGCTGAGTGTCGTGGTTGGCGACCAGCGTCACGGCGTGAAACGGATCGGCTTCGACCAGCGTTCCGGTAAAAATCTGGCTCATGTCGTACTCGCGCCCCTGACGCGACGCTTCGTGAAACTTCATTTGCAACGGGGCGTCGAACAGCATGGTTTTTCCGTCGACCTGGTTGATGTAGCTTTGCAGTTTATCCACTTCATGCGACCAGTATTCTGCGACGATAAAAAGCGGTTTTGGCGCCACGTCCTGGACGTGCTCGATCCACTCTTTGTAAAACCAGGCCGGAATGTGTTTGACGGCGTCCAGACGGAAACCATCGCACTGGGTTTGCTCCATCACCCAGCGCGCCCAGTATTTGATCTCTTCCGTTACCGCGTGATTGCGAAAGTCGATATTTTCGCCCATCAGATAGTCGAAGTTACCCAGTTCGTCATCGACCTGGTCGTTCCAGCCTTCGCCGGTGTAGTCATTGACGATTTTAAAAATGCTGTCTTCGGTGGGGTTTTCGATATGGTCGATGCCGCTAAAACATTTGAAGTCCCAGATGAACTGCGAATACTGACCGGCGCGGGCAGGGAAGGTGTAGCGCGTCCAGCCTTCACACTCGATGATCTCATCATCAATTTGCGTGCGATCCTGTTCATTGACGCGCTGTACGCGGATGGCTTCTTTCTCATCCGCCCCCATTTTGTGGTTGACCACCACATCCAGCAGTACGGCAATGTTATTGTGCTTTAGCGCATCAATCGCCCCCAGCAGTTGGGCTTTGTCACCGTATTTGGTGGCAATGGACCCTTTTTGATCAAACTCACCGAGATCGAACATGTCGTAAGAGTCGTAACCCACGGAATAACCGCCAGACGCGCCTTTGTAGGCCGGGGGCAGCCAGACCATATTGATACCGATATCGTTAAGTCCGCCAGCGCGTTCAGCCAGTTCAAGCCAGAGCTTGCCGCCCTCAGGGTAATACCAGTGGAAGTACTGCAATAACGTGGGGTTTTTCATCTTCCGTGCTCCAGAAGTCGTTTAGCCGACTTCTGGAGTATGGAAGATAATTGATACGAAGCGGGATTTTATTGTGGCGAAGCAGGGGCGTCGGGAACCAGCAACATGCCTGAGAGACGGCCATAAGCATGGTTAAGCGACTGCTGGCGCGTTGACTGGCCGATCAGGCTGCTGAGCTCATCCAGGCGCTGTTGCAGCAGGACTTTCAGACGCTGTTCGTTATCCAGCGTCTGTTTGATATAGCCTGCAATCAACTCCTGAACGCTTCGCGAAATCCCCGGTGGAGTTTGTATTTCCACAACCGTTTCAATGCTTTGTAGATAGGAAACTTCCTGTTCCAGTAACAGATCCCATTCACCCCGCTGCGCAAGTTCCAGCAGCGATTGACTGAGCAGCGCTATGCGCTGCCAACGGTTGATAAACTCCACGGCTAAGGTCATTAACGAGACTCCTGGGAAGATACTTTCGGTGAGATCTGCTTCCAGGCTTCTGCAATATTGCCGAGTAACCCTTCCACTTCTTCAATGGCCTGACTGTCATTACGTAAGTTTGCCTGCAGCAAACGCCGGATCATATAGTCGTACAGTGACGACAGATTGGTTGCGACGTCACCGCCGTTCTCCTCATCCAGCCCGGCTTTCAGTCCATTGTCGATAATGTTGATGGCTTTGCTTAACGCTTCGCCTTTGGCGACAGTGTCGCCCTGTTGCATAAACAAACGCGCACGCACCAGGGCGCTGTTGGCGCCGTCAAATAACATTTCGATCAACTGATGCGGACTGGCGCTCATTACGGCGCTTTCCACGCCGATTTGTGCATAGGCTTTTGTACCGCTAGCGGTATACATGGTTACCTCGTGTTATCAGGAGCTGCTCATGGCAGAAAACTGCTGGCTCAGGTAGCTACTTGTGCCATTGAGTTTGCTCATCATGGTATCCAACTGCGTAAACTGGGCCTTATAACGGGCGACGGTGTCGTCGATACTGGCGCTTACCGCAAGATACTGTTTGGTCAGCTTTTTCAATGTCGCATTAATACTGTCCTCGGCGCTGTCGATAATGCCGTCATCGGCGAGGTAAGCTTCTACTTCGGTGGCAATTTTGGTGGTAATACCGGTTTCTTTTCCATCACCGACCAGCAACTGACGCGTTGCCGTCGTGTTCTCTTTCAGCGCTTTTTCCAGTTTCTCGTCGTCAATTTTTAGCTTGCCGGTGGTCCCGTCAGTGGTAATGCCGATTTCACTTAACGTTTTGAACGGACCTTCGTTGCCGCTGTTGGTAAACTGCGCGCGAATCCCGGTTTGGATCGTACGTACCACGCTGTCGCCAATCAGGGCGCCGTTGCTCTGATCTTGCGCTTCCGCGCCTGGGTCCACTTCCGTGTATTTCGTCAGGGAGGTAAAGGTATCCATCAGCGAGTTGTACGCATCCACCCAACCTTTAATCGCTTCTGTCGCTTTATCATTACTTTTGGTCACGGTAATGCGTGCGTCAGTCACCTCTTTGGTCAGATTCAGCGTGACCCCCTGCGGCGCATCGGTAATGGTGTTGCTCGGGCGTTCAATATCAATGCCGTTAACGGTCAATTGCGCATTCTGCGCGCTGACCAGCTGTTTCATATTTCCGGTGCCCGTTGTGCTGTCATAGGCCAGCAAATCGTTCAGCTTGCTGTCGCCTTCCACCGAAACGGTCATCTCATTTTCGGTGCCGGTGTCGGACGTCAGTACCAGCTGATAATCACCTTCTTTCACTTTAACGATACTTGCGGAAATACCGCTATCGGCATCGTTAATCGCATCGCGAATACCTTCCAGAGAGGTTTGGTCTTTGCTGAGTTTAATTTCCAGCGGCTCTTTGCGACCTTTTTGTTCAATTTTGAGGGTGCGGCTTTCTGCGGAGGTATCGCCCAGCGCATCTTTCGTTGAGCTGATATCAATATTGGTACTTAACGATTGCGCCTGCGCCAGTTTATTGACGCTGATGGTATAGGTGCCTGGTGCTGCGCCAGCGGTGGTAGTGGCGGCCAGATCTTCGGTGCTACTGGTCACGGTCGTGCTCTTAAACAGATCGGCATTATTCAGCGTGGTATTGGCTGTCTGGAATTTCTCCAGCGCGCTTTTTAGCGTGCCATACGCCGTCAGGCGCGCAGTGTTCGCGCTCTGCTGTTGCGTGATCGGGGTTAAACGTCCTTTTTCTGCAGTGGTCAGGTTCGTCAACAATGTGTCCAGCGGTAAATTTGAGCCGACGCCCAGTGATGAAATCGAAGCCATGCCTTATTCCTTGTGATTGCAAACAGTCGTTAACCGCGTTATCGGCAATCTGTTGGCAAAGTTTAATAATAGTTTTATGAAAATAATGCGCGGAATAATGGTGAATAAAGAGGGTATTTCGTGGGCTAAGAAAAAAGAGGGCAGAAATTAAAAATTTTCTAAAGTTCGAATTTAAGGTGCCGATACAAGGGTTACGGTAAGAAACCGTGGGCAACAGAACAGCCCAATAAACATCAAGTTGCAATTGATAAGGAAAAGATCATGGCACAAGTCATTAATACAAACAGCCTGTCGCTGTTGACCCAGAATAACCTGAACAAATCTCAGTCTACTCTGAGCTCCGCTATTGAGCGTCTGTCTTCCGGTCTGCGTATCAACAGCGCGAAAGACGATGCGGCTGGCCAGGCGATCGCTAACCGTTTCACCTCTAACATTAAAGGTCTGACTCAGGCTTCCCGTAACGCTAACGACGGTATCTCCATTGCGCAGACCACCGAAGGCGCGCTGAACGAAATCAACAACAACCTGCAGCGTGTACGTGAACTGACTGTTCAGGCAACTAACGGTACTAACTCCGACAGCGACCTGACCTCCATCCAGAACGAAATCACCCAGCGTCTGAGCGAAATCGACCGCGTATCCGGTCAGACTCAGTTCAACGGCGTGAAAGTTCTGGCTCAGGACAACACCCTGAAAATCCAGGTTGGCGCAAACGACGGCGAAACCATCGATATCGATCTGAAAAAAATCGATTCCAAAAGCCTGGGCATGGATGGTTTCAATGTCAACGGAGCCCAAAAAGCGACTGGTAGTGATTTAATTACTAAATTTGGCGCAACAGGTACGGATAACTACACCGTTAAACAAGGTGGCACTGATGTCACTTATTCCGTGGATATTAAGTCTGGCGCTGTAACAACGGGTTCACCAGCTAAAGCTGCGTTTGTGAATGCTGCAGACGGCACTTTAACGACCGACAAGGCCACGGCAAATACTGAAATTACAGGTAAAGATGCGTTTACTGCGGGTTTGGCAGCGGCAGCTAAAGGCGTCGCCAAGGATTCCACATTTACATACAGCGGCATTGAATTTACGGCAACAACCGCTGGTGATACTGACGGTAATGGTACTTTCGAAGCAACCATTGACGGAACTAAACTGACCTTTGCTGTTTCAGGCGGTGCTACTCCATCATCAGCGGTAACAGGTGGCAAAGCCTATGTGTCTAAAATTGACGGTAGCATCACCACGAAAGCAGAAACCGACAACCGCGCTGCCAAAATGTCTGATTTGGATTTGAATAACGCAGTTAAGAGTGGCAGTACGTTGAACGTCAACGGCGCAACTTATAGCGTTAATGCAAAAGGTGACGAAGTTACTGGTAAGTTTGATGATGGCACTGGCACGATGGTTGACAAGCAAGTGTATTTGGGTAAAACGGCTGGTGGCGCCGCTACTTTACTCAATGCTGATGCTGCCAAATCTCAGCAATCCACCAATGATCCTTTGAAAACCATTGACGATGCGCTGGCACAGGTTGACGCACTGCGTTCTGACCTCGGTGCGGTACAGAACCGTTTTGATTCTGCTATCACCAACCTGGGCAACACCGTCAACAACCTGTCTTCTGCTCGTAGCCGTATCGAAGATGCTGACTACGCGACCGAAGTGTCCAACATGTCCAAAGCACAGATCCTGCAACAGGCGGGTACCTCTGTTCTGGCACAGGCCAACCAGGTTCCGCAGAACGTTCTGTCTCTGCTGCGTTAATTCACACTTTTCGCGCAAACCCCGCTTCGGCGGGGTTTTTTACGCCCGCCGTTTACACGAAACCCCTAAATAACCCCTCATTTCACCCACTATTCATCCGATTAAAACCCCTGCAGAAACGGATAATCATGCCGATAACTCATTTAACGCAGGGCTGTTTATCGTGAATTCACTGTATACCGCTGAAGGTGTAATGGATAAACACTCGCTGTGGCAGCGTTATGTACCGCTGGTACGTCACGAAGCATTGCGCCTTCAGGTGCGTTTGCCCGCGAGCGTAGAACTGGACGACCTGCTACAAGCGGGCGGCATCGGGTTATTAAATGCAGTTGACCGATATGATGCTCTGCAAGGAACGGCATTTACCACTTACGCAGTGCAGCGTATTCGTGGAGCGATGCTGGATGAACTACGCAGCCGGGATTGGGTGCCGCGTAGCGTCCGGCGCAATGCTCGCGAAGTGGCGCAGGCGATGGGGCAACTGGAACAGGAATTAGGGCGTAACGCGACGGAAACCGAAGTAGCGGAGCGTCTGGCGATTCCTGTGCATGAGTATCGTCAGATGTTGCTCGATACCAATAACAGTCAGCTCTTCTCCTATGACGAGTGGCGGGAAGAGCATGGCGATAGCGTCGAGCTGGTGACTGAAGAACATCAGCAGGAAAACCCGTTACAACAACTTCTTGATAGCAATTTACGCCAGAGCGTGATGGATGCCATTGAGGCACTGCCGGAACGTGAACAGCTGGTGTTAACGCTCTATTACCAGGAGGAGCTTAATCTCAAAGAGATTGGCGCGGTCCTGGAGGTTGGCGAGTCACGGGTGAGCCAGTTGCACAGTCAGGCAATCAAACGTCTACGCACCAAGCTGGGTAAGTTGTAAGCGGCGGTTTTCGCGCCGTCGAAAAATGCCGCACAACGAATTGACTACCAGGAGTTCTCATGACGGTGCAGCAATCTAAAAGACGGCCACTCAGCCGCTACCTCAAAGATTTTAAACACAGCCAGACGCATTGCGCGCATTGCCACAAACTGCTCGACAGGGTAACGCTGGTCCGTTGCGGGCAGATTGTGAACAAAATTGCCATTTCCAGACTGGATTCGCTGTTGGATGACGCCGCCTGGCAGCAGGAGCAAAAAGAGTGGGTCGCTCTGTGCCGTTTTTGCGGTGATTTGCACTGTAAAGAGCAAAGCGACTTTTTCGACATCATCGGCTTTAAACAATTTTTATTTGAACAGACCGAAATGAGTCATGGCACGGTGCGCGAATACGTCGTCCGCCTGCGCCGGCTTGGCAATCACCTCACGGAACAAAACATCACCCGCGATAGAGTGCAGGACGGTTTTCTTGATGAAAGCCTGGCTCCCTGGTTACCCGAAACCAGCACGAATAACTATCGGATCGCACTGCGCAAGTATGAACAATACAAAGCGCATGTTCACCCCGGACTGATGCAGAATTCCTGCTGTTCCGCGACTTCTGATATATATTAAAAAAGCATAAGATGTAGCAGAGTCGTTTTTGTGATTAACGGCAAACCCTCTACACTACCGTGATAAATAACAACATTCGGGGTAACTATGAAATTAGCACTTTTGGGACGACAGGCTCTGATGGGTGTGATGGCTGTTGCACTCGTCGCCGGAATGAGCGTGAAGACTTTTGCAGATGAAGGTCTGTTAAATAAAGTGAAAGAGCGCGGTACGCTGCTGGTAGGACTGGAAGGGACATATCCTCCGTTCAGTTTTCAGGGCGATGACGGTAAGTTGACCGGTTTTGAAGTGGAGTTTGCGCAGGAGTTGGCGAAACATCTGGGGGTTAAAGCCGAGCTTAAACCGACCAAGTGGGACGGTATGCTGGCATCATTAGATTCCAAACGTATTGATGTTGTTATCAATCAGGTGACCATCTCCGACGAACGTAAGAAGAAATACGACTTCTCTACCCCGTATACCGTTTCGGGTATTCAGGCGCTGGTGAAAAAAGGCAATGAAGGCAGCATCAAAACCGCGGCTGACCTGAAAGGCAAGAAAGTGGGCGTGGGCCTGGGAACCAACTACGAAGAGTGGTTGCGCCAGAACGTTGAGGGTGTCGATATTCGCACTTACGATGACGACCCGACCAAATATCAGGATCTGCGTGTGGGGCGTATCGACGCGATTCTGGTGGATCGCCTGGCGGCGCTGGATCTGGTGAAGAAAACCAAAGATACGCTGGCGGTGACTGGTGAAGCGTTCTCCCGTCAGGAGTCTGGCATTGCGCTGCGTAAGGGTAACGACGATTTGCTGAAAGCGGTGGATGCGGCCATTGCCGATATGCAAAAGGACGGCTCGCTGAAAGCGCTGTCTGAAAAATGGTTTGGCGCTGATGTGACGAAATAATCGTCAACAATGCAAAAAAAAGGCGCTTTAACGAGCGCCTTTTTTATTTCATCTGAATGAACGTGCATAATAAAAAGAACACACAACACAATAAACATCGGAGGCTACATGCCACTGCATAATTTAACGCGCTTTCCTCGTCTGGAATTTATCGGCGCGCCAACGCCGCTCGAATACTTGCCGCGTTTTTCTGACTATCTGGGACGCGATATTTTCATCAAACGGGATGACGTCACGCCGATGGCAATGGGCGGTAATAAACTGCGTAAGCTGGAGTTTCTGGCGGCGGATGCGCTGCGCGAAGGGGCGGACACGCTGATCACCGCGGGGGCGATTCAGTCTAATCATGTCCGCCAGACGGCGGCGGTGGCGGCAAAACTGGGATTGCACTGCATTGCGTTGCTGGAAAATCCCATTGGCACCACGGCGGAAAATTATCTGACTAACGGTAATCGCCTGTTGCTCGATCTGTTTAATGTGCAAATCGAAATGTGCGCGGCCCTGAATGACCCGGACGCACAACTCCAGGAACTGGCAACCCGCGTTGAAGCGCAAGGATTCCGTCCTTATGTGATTCCTGTTGGCGGCTCTAACGCCCTGGGCGCATTGGGTTATGTGGAAAGCGCGCTGGAAATTGCCCAGCAGTGTGAAGGGGCGGTGCAACTCTCTTCGGTGGTGGTGGCGTCTGGCAGCGCCGGGACACATGCGGGGCTGGCGGTGGGGCTGGAACAACTGATGCCGGAGGTTGACCTGGTAGGGGTGACCGTTTCGCGTAAAGTTGCCGATCAGCAGCCGAAAGTGGTCGCGCTGCAACAGGCGATTGCCAAAGAATTAGAACTGACCGCGTCGGCGGAGATCCTGCTGTGGGATGACTATTTTGCGCCGGGCTACGGTATGCCGAATGAAGAGGGGATGGAGGCAGTAAAACTGCTGGCGCGTCTGGAAGGCATTTTGCTGGATCCTGTTTATACAGGGAAAGCGATGGCGGGCTTGATTGATGGCATCAGCCAGAAACGCTTCAAAGATGAAGGGCCAATTCTATTTATTCATACTGGTGGCGCGCCTGCGTTGTTTGCCTACCATCCTCACGTATAACAACCAGGTCGAAAAACGCGAATGCAAGAAAGTATCCAACTGGTGATTGATTCTCTGCCGTATCTGCTCAAAGGGGCGGTGTTCACGCTGCAACTGAGTATTGGCGGGATGTTTTTTGGCCTGCTGCTGGGATTTATTCTGGCGCTGATGCGCATGTCGCCGCTGTTGCCTGTCCGGTGGCTGGCGCGCTTTTATATTTCCATTTTCCGGGGGACGCCGCTGATCGCCCAACTGTTTATGATCTACTACGGCCTGCCGCAATTTGGTATTGAGCTGGACCCTATCCCGGCGGCGATGATCGGTTTGTCGCTCAATACGGCAGCGTACACCTCTGAAACGCTGCGTGCGGCGATCTCCTCCATTGACAAAGGTCAGTGGGAGGCGGCGGCGAGTATCGGTATGACGCCGTGGCAAACGATGCGCCGCGCCATTCTACCGCAGGCTGCCCGTGTGGCGCTGCCGCCGCTGAGCAACAGTTTTATCAGCCTGGTGAAAGATACCTCGCTGGCGGCGACGATTCAGGTGCCGGAACTGTTCCGTCAGGCGCAGTTGATCACGTCGCGTACGCTGGAAGTCTTCACTATGTATCTGGCTGCCTCGTTGATCTACTGGGTGATGGCGACGGTGCTATCGGCATTGCAGAACTACTTTGAAGACCAGCTTAACCGCCAGGAGAAAGATCCGAAATGAGTGCCATTGAAGTCAAAAACCTGGTGAAGAAATTTCATGGGCAGACGGTGCTGCATGGCATCGATCTCGACGTCAAACCGGGTGAGGTCGTCGCTATTATTGGGCCGAGCGGTTCGGGGAAAACCACCTTACTGCGCAGTATTAATCTGCTGGAAGTGCCGGAAGCCGGCACGATCAAAGTGGGGGAGATCACCATTGATACCGCCCGCTCCTTAAATCAGCAGAAGGGATTAATTCGCCAGCTGCGCCAGCATGTGGGCTTTGTATTCCAGAACTTTAATTTGTTTCCACATCGTACGGTGGTGGAGAACATCATTGAAGGCCCGGTCATTGTCAAAGGTGAATCAAAAGCGGAAGCAACGGCGCGTGCGCATGAGCTGCTGGCAAAAGTAGGTCTGGCCGGGAAAGAGACCAGCTATCCGCGGCGCTTATCCGGCGGGCAACAGCAACGCGTGGCAATCGCGCGTGCGCTGGCTATGCGCCCGGAGGTCATTCTGTTTGATGAACCGACCTCTGCGCTCGATCCTGAGCTGGTGGGGGAGGTGCTCAATACTATCCGCCAACTGGCGCAGGAAAAGCGGACTATGGTAATTGTGACGCACGAAATGAGTTTCGCCCGCGACGTGGCTGACCGGGCGATATTTATGGATCAGGGACGAATTGTGGAACAGGGCCCCGCAAAATCGTTATTTAGCCATCCGCAGCAACCACGCACCCGCCAGTTTCTTGAGAAATTTCTGATGAAATAAAAGGTATTGTGATACTCGTCCGAAATAATCCCGGTTCGGACGAGTATATTTGAATAAATATGACGTTCTCCCGCATGGTTAATGCATTTTCACCCTGGTGTTGATAAGTGTATTGAAGTAAAACTCAAGTATTCCCCGTCCTGACCGATATTTTATTCATATAAACTGCATTTATGTGGTAGCGTATTTGCTCATTAAAAATGATAATCTCTCTCAGAGGTGGTATCCCCTGATATGCAGGAAAATGATTTCTTCACCTGGCGACGGAGTATGCTGATACGCTTTCAGGAAATGGCGACGGCAGAAGACGTCTATCGCGAATTACAGCATCAGACGTGTCAACTGGAGTTCGATTATTACGCGTTATGCGTTCGTCATCCGGTCCCGTTTACACGGCCAAAAATCTCTCTTCAAACGACGTATCCTCAGGCGTGGATTACCCACTATCAGTCTGAAAACTATTTTGCTATTGACCCGGTTTTAAAGCCGGAAAACTTCATCCAGGGCCATTTACCCTGGAATGACGCATTATTCAGTGATACTCAGACCCTGTGGGATGCAGCACGCTCCCACGGTTTGCGAAAGGGGATCACCCAATGTTGTATGCTGCCGAACCGTGCGCTGGGGTTCCTTTCCGTCTCACGGTCGAACGTGCGCAATGTCTCCTTTGCCTCTGATGAAGTTGAGTTGAAACTGCAGTTGCTGATACGTGAGAGCCTCTCTGTGCTTTCACGGCTGGAAGATGACATGGTCACAACGGCAGAGATGCGTTTTAGCAAGCGGGAAAAGGAAATCTTAAAGTGGACGGCGGAAGGAAAAACGTCATCTGAAATCGCCATGATCCTGTCGATTTCGGAGAACACCGTCAACTTTCATCAGAAGAATATGCAGAAGAAGTTTAACGCGCCGAATAAGACACAAATTGCCTGCTATGCTGCGGCTATCGGTCTGATTTAAAGGTGGTTTTTGTGTTCTGACGCAAAACCGGCCGAAAGCGCTGCTCTCAGCCGGTTTCATCTTATTGACGGTAAGCTTGTTTAATTTGCTTAACAGTGTTGGAAAATATCGCTGCTTGCGAATTGTCTTCAATCAGCGCGATCTGTTTTTCCATTTTAAGAATCACGCGCCCTGCATCGGCTTGCCCCATTGCCTGCAGCATCAGCGTTAACATGGCTTTCAGGCAGGTGACTTCGTTAGCCAGTTCTTGATTATTCTCGGCAGTGGAAAAATCAGGCGTACTCATTTATTTTCCTCATTGTGTTACAGTGAAAAAGTGCGATGGCAAATGTTAAGGCGGCGGAGTATACCATAAGCTGCGCTAAAAATAGCAGTGGTTGTTTTTTCATCGAAACTGAAGCCTGAGCTATTAAAATAAACAACGTCTTGCAGTGGATATATTTTCTTCATTCATTGTTTATGGCGCGTATTTTACTCGTTAATTATTGTTACAAAGTTGCTTCCTATTTATCATTGAAGTCGGACGGAGTGAATTTTTTGTCACTATTCTGAAACTTTAAGAGAGATATAGTCTTTGGTAGTGGCTGTTTTCAACGGAATGTTTCCACATTCCGTACAGTCTAATTTCCAAAAACGAGAGCAAAATCTAAGGGGCGGCGTTTTTTACGTTTCAAAGTTGAGATAAAACCCGCTAATATATGGGCGATTAACTATCAGTAGCGTTATCCCTATTCTGGAGATATTCCTTTGATCAACGTTCTTCTTGTTGACGACCACGAACTGGTGCGCGCAGGGATACGACGCATTCTGGAAGATGTAAAGGGCATAAAAGTTGTTGGCGAAGCATGTTGTGGTGAAGATGCTGTTAAATGGTGTCGCACAAATGCCGCTGACGTCGTGTTGATGGACATGAACATGCCCGGAATTGGCGGTCTTGAAGCGACGCGTAAAATTGCGCGTTCATCGGCTGACATTAAAGTGATTATGTTGACGGTCCATACGGAAAACCCTTTACCCGCCAAAGTGATGCAGGCGGGCGCTGCCGGGTATCTGAGTAAAGGTGCGGCTCCGCAAGAAGTGGTTAACGCGATTCGTTCCGTTTTCTCCGGTCAACGCTATATAGCTTCCGACATTGCACAACAGATGGCTCTTAGCCAGATCGAACCGGAAAAAACGGAAACCCCGTTTGCCAGTTTGTCTGAACGCGAGTTGCAGATTATGCTGATGATCACCAAAGGCCAGAAGGTCAATGAGATCTCAGAGCAACTGAATCTCAGTCCTAAAACGGTGAACAGTTATCGCTATCGAATGTTCAGTAAACTAAACATTCACGGTGATGTGGAGCTGACTCACCTGGCAATTCGCCATGGCCTGTGTAATGCGGAGACATTAACAAGTCAGTGAGCCTTCAGTTTGACGCGAAAGCGTTTTTGAAAACCGTTACCAGCCAGCCCGGCGTTTATCGTATGTATGATGCTGGTGGTACGGTTATTTATGTCGGCAAAGCAAAGGACCTGAAAAAACGGCTTTCCAGCTATTTTCGCAGCAACCTTGCTTCGCGGAAAACCGAAGCGTTGGTCGCGCAAATTCAGCAAATTGATGTGACGGTCACCCATACGGAAACCGAAGCGTTGCTGCTTGAGCATAACTACATCAAGTTGTATCAGCCCCGCTATAACGTTCTGCTGCGTGACGACAAATCCTATCCTTTTATTTTTCTGAGTGGCGATACGCATCCGCGTCTGGCGATGCACCGTGGGGCCAAACACGCCAAAGGCGAGTATTTTGGCCCGTTCCCAAACGGCTATGCCGTGCGCGAAACGCTGGCGCTACTGCAAAAAATCTTTCCGATTCGTCAGTGTGAAAACAGCGTTTATCGCAACCGTTCGCGCCCCTGTCTGCAATACCAGATTGGGCGTTGCCTCGGCCCCTGCGTAGCTGGTCTGGTCAGTGAAGAAGAGTATGCCCAGCAGGTTGAGTATGTCCGTCTGTTTTTATCCGGCAAAGACGATCAGGTATTAACTCAGTTGATCGCGCGGATGGAAAACGCCAGCCGCAATCTGGAATTTGAAGAGGCCGCGCGCATTCGCGATCAAATACAGGCTGTACGTCGTGTTACCGAAAAACAGTTTGTGTCAAACACTGGCGACGATCTTGATGTTATCGGGGTGGCTTTCGACGCCGGAATGGCCTGTCTGCACGTGCTTTTTATCCGCCAGGGCAAAGTGCTGGGCAGTCGCAGCTATTTCCCTAAAGTGCCCGGCGGGACTGAAATGGGTGAAGTCGTGGAGACGTTTGTCGGGCAGTTCTATCTGCAAGGTAGTCAGATGCGAACGCTGCCGGGCGAAATCCTGCTTGATTTTAATCTGAGTGACAAAACGTTATTGGCAGACTCGCTGTCGGAACTGGCCGGGCGTCGGGTCAATGTACAGACGAAACCGCGTGGCGATCGCGCAAGATATCTCAAGCTGGCGCGTACCAATGCCGCGACGGCGCTGACGACGAAACTCTCTCAGCAGTCGACCATTACCCAGCGTCTGACGGCGCTGGCAACGGTGTTAAAACTGCCTGCGGTAAAACGCATGGAATGTTTCGATATTAGCCATACCATGGGTGAACAGACGGTCGCCTCCTGCGTGGTCTTCGACGCTAACGGACCGCTGCGTGCTGAATATCGCCGCTATAACATTACCGGCATCACGCCTGGCGATGATTATGCTGCGATGAATCAGGTACTGCGTCGACGTTATGGCAAAGCGATTGAAGAAAGTAAGATCCCGGATGTTATTCTGATCGATGGCGGAAAAGGGCAGCTTGGCCAGGCAAAAGCGGTCTTTGCTGAACTGGACGTTCCCTGGGATAAACAGCATCCATTGCTGCTGGGGGTTGCGAAGGGCGCGGATCGTAAGGCAGGTCTGGAAACGTTGTTCTTCGAACCGGAAGGTGAGGGGTTCAGTTTACCCCCGGACTCACCCGCGTTACATGTTATCCAGCATATTCGCGATGAGTCTCATGACCATGCGATCGGCGGACATCGTAAAAAACGGGCGAAAGTGAAAAATACCAGCACCCTGGAAACCATTGAAGGCGTTGGCCCTAAACGTCGGCAGATGCTGTTGAAATATATGGGTGGTTTGCAAGGATTACGTAACGCCAGCGTAGAAGAAATTGCAAAAGTGCCGGGTATTTCGCAAGGTCTGGCAGAAAAGATCTTCTACTCGTTGAAACATTGAGGTCTCTGTAGCAACATAGGGGTAATTTCTCTGACAACAGATAGTTACCCGTCACTATGCAATTTAATATTCCTACATTGCTCACGCTGTTTCGCGTCATACTGATTCCCTTCTTTGTACTGGCGTTTTATCTACCATTCAGTTGGGCACCGTTTGTGTGCGCGCTCATCTTCTGTATTGCAGCCGTAACTGACTGGTTTGATGGTTTTCTGGCGCGTCGCTGGAATCAAAGTACTCGCTTTGGCGCGTTTCTTGATCCGGTGGCTGACAAAGTGCTGGTCGCTATCGCAATGGTCCTGGTGACAGAACACTACCATAGCTGGTGGGTGACGTTACCCGCCGCAACAATGATCGCCCGTGAAATCATTATCTCTGCTTTACGCGAATGGATGGCGGAACTCGGTAAACGCAGCAGTGTGGCCGTCTCCTGGATAGGGAAAGTCAAAACAACGTCACAAATGGCGGCGCTGGCATGGTTATTATGGCGTCCAAACATTTGGGTAGAGTATGCCGGCATCGCATTATTCTTTGTCGCAGCCATACTGACGTTGTGGTCGATGCTGCAGTATTTGAGCGCTGCACGCGGCGATTTGCTTGATCAGTGATCGTTTCGCCGCAAATTTCAGCAAACGATCGTGGGTGACGAAAAATATCGTTGACTCAGTGCGTCAGGTAAGTAGAATGCAACGCATCGAACGGCAGCACAGATTGCCAGACGATAACAAAATCAAGTGATTAACAAAGTTACTTGGTGATGCGGGAATAGCTCAGTTGGTAGAGCACGACCTTGCCAAGGTCGGGGTCGCGAGTTCGAGTCTCGTTTCCCGCTCCAGTTTAAAGACATCGGCAATTGCGGGTGTCTGGCTGAAAAGCCTGAAGAATTTGGCGCGTTAGCAAAGCGGTTATGTAGCGGATTGCAAATCCGTCTAGTCCGGTTCGACTCCGGAACGCGCCTCCAATTTCTTCCCGAGCCCGGATGGTGGAATCGGTAGACACAAGGGATTTAAAATCCCTCGGCGTACGCGCTGTGTGGGTTCAAGTCCCACTCCGGGCACCATGGGAAAGAAAAGAATAATCAAAGCAATAAGCAGTGTCGTGAAACCACCTACGGGTGGTTTTTTTGTACCTGAAATCCAATTTCCTAACATGTTTCCTAACATCAATTCGTCATGTTGCACATGATGCAATCATTTCTGACCGCCAACCACTGGCACTATTTTAACCTTGCGATCATAACGCGCGGTCTGCGTAATCGTTTTGTGACCTGAAATTTGCTGCTTCTCCTGCAGGCTTCCCTCCAGATCCGAAACACCTTTGGCCTTCAGGTCGTGAAAAGTAAAATCAAAAAGAAGGTGTGGGTGTTTCGCTTGTGCTTCTTCTCTGGCTTGCTGCCAGCGACTATTGAATCCGTCCCGTGTATACCGGCGACCGTTCTGCTGGTGAAGGACGTAAACACTGGATAAACCCTGTTTGAGGGGTAACGACTTTGCCAGTTCTATAACGGCAGTCAGACGATCTGACCATGCCTTTATTTGTTTTGCTGCTGTCTTGCCCTGACGGATAAAGATACCCATCTCAAGCAATTGAGATTTTTGCAGCGCCAGTACGTCACCCTGACGCGCCAGGCATAGATAAGCTAATTCCATAGCGATTTGCACAACAGGCGGCGCCACGCCGTAAAGCGCTGCATATTCCTCATCGGTGATATAGCGCTCCCGCTCTTCTTCTTTAAACTGGCGGACTCCTTTACACGGATTACCTGCCACCATACCTCTCTCGTATGCCCAGCCATAAACACGGCTGAGAAACGACTTTTCCCTGTTTGCCTGCACAGGCGCAACGACTCCGCGCTTATCCATATATTTTCGGATGTGTTGCGGTTTCACGCCATCAGGATCCATTTTCCCGAATACCGGAATGATTTTTTTAGAATATTTTTTATAGTCTTTTTGTGTTTCAGTGCCCAGGCGCGCATAGTCAGCACTTTCAAAAAACTGATCAATAAGACCGGACAGGTTTGTTTTTTCCTGAATATTTTTTAACGCCGCCTCATATTTTGCCCAGATTAGGGAAACCGGAGAATCCAGCGGACAGAGCTGCACCGCTCCGCCTGTCGCCGGGTGAAACTCAAACTTTGATTTTCCGCGATAAACTCGGGGAGGGTAAATATTGTCTGCTGGGTTCTTCCGTTTTCCGGCCATTTTCACATCGCATCGAAGTTAGGGGTATCCAGTTCGGGTCTACGCTGAGCCGCCAGTCTCAGTGAAATGGGGTTGTTAACGTGGTCCCATGTGGTGCGCGGGCGACCATTGCGATCTTCTCCAAACCAGATCCCCGCACGTGACAGCCATTCCCGCTGTTTTTTTGGCTGCTTATAACCAGTGAGTTTTTGTATAGCAGCATCAGATAAAACGTCATCACTCATAGCCATTTCTCTCGATGGCCAGCCATTACACTACGTGAAACAGCTGACACAGGTTGATAGTCAAAAATCATTGATTGATAAAGCAGCTTTCTCACCTGATGGTGTTAACCACCAATACCCGTTTCTTTGGGCGACGAAACCTTGTTGTTCCAGAATAAGCAGGGCTTTAATGGTTTTGTCCTCCGTAATCCCTGCAGAGCGCGCAATTTGGGAGCAAATTTCCATATTGCGGTTTTTCAGCGTTTGCATAACTAATTGAGTGCCCATTAATTCGACTCCGCAGTGATAACGCCATCAGCCAGAGCCACGGCCATAAACGGAATATCGTCATGAGTGCCGCTGTAAGCTGGGTTCGAACACATGCCTTGCATTGCCGCGATGATGATTTGTTGGCGCCAGGTAAGGGATGACATCTCAGTGCCTGGCATCGGTTCAGTTTCTTTTTTCGGCCTGGCGGTAATAACTGGCGGATCAATTACTACTGGTTTTGGCGGTGCAGGCTGGCGGTATTCCACAATGGCATCAAGGCTCTCTTTTTGGCGGATGTTTTCATCATCAGACCAGACATCAAGAATTACGGCGCCAGCCAGATTAATTTCGTCATCACTCAAATTTGGTGAAAGGCAAAATTCTGTTGTCTCAATGTCTGCCATGATGATTGGGATAAGGTAAGAAACAGGATGGCCAGCGCAGGCAACAGAGTGTTCAGCCTGACGCAAGTTAATCTGACTCGTACGACCGGAAAGCAGGTCATTTAGGGCGAAGGCGATCTCAATTTCGCGATCAGTGATCGGCTGGCGATTGTCCATTACACCGGCATTTGCTTCTGAGCCATCCCCCAGAGTGCTTTCGCCAGGTGGCAGCGCATTACTAGCCGATTTTTCATCACCATCAATCTCTTGAGTCTGTGCATTACCTTCGGTCTCTGCTTCCTGCCGTTCGGTAGCTGCGCGAGCTGTCAATGTGCGATCGATATCATCGGCAATTTCAGCCTCACTGAGTCCAGACCATGCTCCGCTTCCGGCTTCGCCAGCTTCATCATTCCTCTGAGGCAGGGGTAGTATTGAGCGACCGCAGGCGATATCGATGACTAACTGAGGCGGATTAATACAGTCAAATGACGAGACGCATTTGTCGATGTATTTGCGGAGTTCTGCGGGGTAGACATGAAGTTTCTCAGGTGCGGTTTTTATCATGGCCACAATGGCTGCAGGACCGAAATCATAAACACCAGGTGTGCGTGAGAAGGGGACAAACCAGTCAGTTACTTCGGTATCATTTTTGTCACTCAATATGTCATTAATGCGCATTTCGATACCAATTGGACGACTAGAAATATCGAAATCCATTGAACGAGCTATGACACCACTGGCAACTAGATAACGCAGTTGGATACTGCGTTGTTTCTGATCATCAGCGCCGCCGTCTGTGTTGACTGTTTCGCGCGTAGCCGGAGGCGTATCAAGCCATTTGACGATCAATTTTTTAATATCTGTCCATTGTGCCGACTCTTTCGCTTTTTCACGCACGTAAGCCAGCAATTCTTCCTGGCGAGCCATCAGCAGCTCAAGAACGCGTGGCTCTCGGGAAATTGCTTCAGCCAGCTCCCGCGTGAAACCGCCGTCTTCGTCGTTAATCAGGTCAATGATCTGGCCGTACTGGTTTTCTGTGATGTCCTGAATGGGCCCAAACATAGCAAGGCAAGCTGCGCGGGATTGCAGCCCAAGAAGCTTGACCGTTTTCATATTCACTGCTGATGAGTCATTGTCCTGCAGGCCTTCATCGCCAGCCGATTCAGTTTCCGATGGTTTAGGTTTGCCAGAGTTCACATCCCACACCGCGAGCGTTTCGAAAAAATCCGTCGAGAACTCATCCAGGGGAGGGAGTGGAAGATCATCGCCATGCTCCCACACTTTGGCTTTGAAATAGTCATCGATGTTGGCCGGGTAGTGCTCTGCCATTTTTCCGGCAATAATTGTTTCAGCTACACCTTTGTTTGGTGCTTTTACTGCGCGAGCAAGGGTTTTTAAAGATGGGTCTTTTTTCAACGCTTTATCTTTTACGAAACAGGCACTGCCAAATATTTTAAATTCAACTGACATAATAACCTCAATATCTTTTATTAAATAAGTGAATGGGCTGTTTGTTTACCGATGCTTTTAATGCTGGCATCGGTTGATGTATCTTTTTCCATGCAATAGCGTGTTCTGCATTACAGAAATAAGCAGATTCGAACCTTTTATATTTCTTTATCGCTGATTTATACATGAGGCTGGATTCGCCCCACGTTTTACAGTACGGGCAGCACTCGATAGCCATTCTGTCTCCTTTTATTACGCACTGAAGGCGCTTTTTAGTTGCAGGAGCCCCTGCCAATTATGGCATGGACAAGCATATCTAAATTAATTTTTTGTGATAACTACACCGTCAGGATGTAATGCAATATCAACTGGACGGCAGTCTGCATTAAAATAACGCTCTTCGAAAATTATTTGTTCACATTTATCCTGAGTGCTATAAGTGCCATTTATTACTTCAATGCAATCAGTGCTGGTTGAGCAAATCGTTAAAACGAGCGCGAATAATTGGGTCATTAAGAGCCACCTCAGAAATGATTTTTGCCTTTTCATTTTTCACTTCATTCAGCATTTTCTGATCATCTAGAAATTCAGCGACTGACTGTTTTGTCAGAACTGCAACTATGCGGTTTCGAATACTTAGCATATTAACCATGAGCATTCACCGTTCTGAGATTGTTCTCTGCAATTCTCAGGTTTCTGGCTGCCTCATCATAAAGCGCCTGAGCTGCTGTCATCTTGTCAGTGGACTGACGCTCAAACGGACATGGTGTCGCCTCGCATTCGCTACACTCAATCACCGGGCAGAACGAAAGGGTACCGAGAGTAATAGCTCCAACTACAGCCACCGATGCGCGCTCAATCGTCACGCTTTTAACGCCTGCTAAAAGCGCAGTCCCAGCTATGGAAATTGCCGCCTCCACTCCTGCATTTCCGTGTGCAATAATTTTCATCATTTCTCTCCAGTAAACAGGCTTCTGTGTGTAGTGCCAAGTACTTCCCGGCGACCGCATTCACCGGACGTTAAAACCTGCTTTAGCTATAAATGCGCCTTTCTTATTACCGCTTAAGGCTCGGCGGATCCGACTATTCCCCAATGGTCAGAGTTCGGCTAATCTGGATATCCCCATTGGTCATAAGAGAATGCGTTAATGAATAAAATGGATTCTGAATATGAAGAACGGCACATGTCGCCATTTAAACGACCTGAGCCACCACCACCACCAAAACCAAAAGATGAGTAAGATAAACATGACCAGAACTGATGATATTTTCGATATTGCGTATTCACATAATCTTGAAAAGATGTTTAGTACGATAACGGCAAGATTAGATAAATTAATCACTCTTGCTATCACAGTTTCTGGGCTTGGAGTCTTCTCTTTCATATCTGGGATTGCATGGTTTGGGGCGCTAATTGCTACCTTGTCCATCACTCAGATAATTTTTCAATTTTCGCGTGCATCAGTTATTTCAGAAACTCAGTACCGGAAATATTTAAAACTATCCATCGAAGAACCGTCATTATCTGACGAGCAACTCCGGGCAAGACGTATTGCAGTCGAGGAGGTGGATACGAATCCATGGAGTTTACTGAAACCTGCAGCTCACAAAAGAGCTTGTATTCAACTTGGCCTGGACGACACTTCGGATGAAATGACACTCATGCAGAAGTGCTTTTCCTGGCTTGCAGGTGATTTACCGCGAAGTAAAAACACCCCGGAAAAAAATGCAAACTCAGCAACAAAATAGCACTACCCACGGCGACACACAGGGTCACGTACCCATCAGTGAACGACCGCAACCAGGTCCACGCCCGAAAGACTAGGGGATCTCCAGATTTTTAAAGAGCGAAGCGTCCGAAAGGGCGCTTTTTTGTTTCTTACCCTGTATCGCTGGGTGAGCGGAACGTTTTGACTTGAGTAATCACTGCGTGTGATTGCTTGATGAGATGTAGATTAGTTATAGCTAACAAAAATGGCAATAGAAATTTGTTCGCCATGGCTAACTTGATTGGCGATATGAAGCATCTAATTGTAATTTATGGGTTTATTTTTTGGTGGTGCGCTGTCTTGCTTTGAGTAATTCGTCGAAGAGTTTATTGAAATTCATTACTCTGGAGCGCATCTGCTGAAGTTGGGCTTCCTGCTCAGACTCAGGGAGGGCGTCAAACAAATCCAGCATCTCCTGTTGTCTTTCATCAAGAGGGGGGCGCTCAGGCGTGTATTCATCAGGTTCTTTATCTTCATCACCGTAAAGAATCCATGTTGGTGAGCACTGTAAAACCTTCGACAGAGAAAAAAGATTCTTCCCAGTTGGCTCACTATCATCTCTTTCCCATTGAGATACGGACACATGGGAAATCTTCAGAGCCTTGGCCAGCGTTCTCTGAGTGTGTTTGAGTTCTTTTCGACGAGCTCTGATGCGCTCTCCGATCGTCATGTTTTTCATATCCATAGTTAGCTAATGCTAAATCTTATTGACTATGTTTTTGTTAACGTCTAGCTTGTTAGTCATGACTAACAAAACGGAGGTCACATGTTCACGTGTGAAGCACTTAATTTTTTCGGCACTAAGACAAAGCTGGCTAAAGCCGCTGGTGTCGAATTGCAGTCACTTTACAAATGGGGGCAACTGGTCCCGGAAGCTCGTGCGCATCGCCTTGTAGAAGCATCTGGTGGTGCTCTTAGCTACGACAAAGACGTTTACGACCGCTACCGCCAGGCTAAACGAGTCGGTAAACAGATTACCCCTGTATCACAGAAGGAACCTGACTGATGAAACTCAACGAGATCAAAACACTGGCGATAGAACTGGAAGAGTGGGCGCTTAAGGATGGAAAGAAGGGCGGTTGGAAGAAAATCACGCCATTGATTACAGAGCATCACCACTGCGAGCTGCTGGAAAGCCTGGCCAATATCACCAGTCTGGAAGAATACGCCCGTCGTTTACACAACAACACGCAGATCATTCAGCGCGCCTTTCGCAATGACACACCGAACTATCGCCGCCAGGCAGCTGCGCTGGCACCTGCAATTCGCGCCGCTATGGACGCTGAACTGGAAGAGCAAACCGATATGTGCACCCGGGCAGCCATTGCTAATAGGGAATGTATCGAAGCAACCAGCGCTTTGCTGACAGGTAAACCGTTGCAGGTGATTCGAAAAGAAGGCGTTGAAGCGATTGAAGCACTGGCTGCTGCATGCGGCTTAACCATTCAATTTAAAACCGCGGGACCGCACATCGTATAAACCGGAGGCAACCATGCGTACTAGCCGGGAATTAGCCAGCGATTTAATTGATCGCATGAAAAACGCCATGAAGCACAACGCGCCGACTGAGTCGTCAGATCGTACTGGTGAATTAATTCCAGGTATGAAGTACCGCAACGAACGCGGGCGCATGGTGACGATTATCAGAGCCTCACAACTTCGGGTGATGTATCGCTACGAAGGCTATCGGGACATCTGCGAGAGAAGTCGCAGAGAATTCAATTTGAAGTTTAAGAAGGTGCAGCTATGAATCTGCATATTGATTCTCAGAATTTCGGGCGCTACACTGTTCTGGCAACGGCAAAATCCGTTGCCGGGCGTGGAAACCCGGAATATTCAAGCGCACAACCGCGCTCTGCGGTTTTTTTGTGCGAAATGCATTGCTATACCAAAATTATGGTGGGGCGTGCAGGGCAGCTTTCGGGCTGGCCGGTTTCTTGGATTCCCGGTATTTCCACCCCTGTACGTCTCACCACCAGTAAGCGTGGAAACTTCGGTGGTGAGTTATCTTCACCTGAATCCGAGGTTGCCATCATGGCTACAGTCCCAAGCTTTGCTCAACCTGAAATTACCCTCATCTCTGGTCGTGCGGTGACATCGTCACTGGCTGTCGCGGCTTACTTCTCTAAGCGTCACGATAACATCATTCAAAAAATTCAGACGCTGGAATGTTCTCCAGATTTCATTGCCCTTAATTTTAAGGTCAATGAATACACCGACGCTATAGGCCGCAAGCTTCCCTGCTACGAAATCACCAGATCCGGATTTATGTTCCTAGCTATGGGCTTCACTGGAAAAAAAGCCGCCCACCTTAAAGAGAGCTACATCAACGCCTTTGACGCGATGGAAGCACAGTTGTCCTCCGGCACCATGCCTGAATACACCCAAATCATTCTGACCCTGAAGAACGGCGTTGTGGTGGACTCCCGTCCGGTTCGGGAGGGCGAATATACCTGCTGCATGGAGACTTTTTTCGAGATGGCCGAACGGCAGGGATATCTGGTTATTCATACGGATGATCTTAAATCACTGTCTTTTGGCACCAGAAAGCGGGGTGACTCATGAGCAATAAGCTCACCAGCTACGTGTGGGACGGCTGCGCGGCGTCAGGCATGAAATTACCCAATGTAGCGGTTATGGCTCGTCTTGCAGACTGGTGTAACGACGATGGTGTGTGTTGGCCATCAGTTGAAACGATTGCCAGACAGACTGGCGCTGGCATCAGCACGGTACGCAAAGCGATAGCACAACTTGAAGAAGACGGCTGGCTAACCAGAAAGCAACGCAGGAAGGGTAATCGTAATGCTTCCAACGTTTACCAGCTCAATGTGGGAAAACTATACGCAGCCGCAAGACCGCACCAGGCACAATCCGACGCGCCAGAATCTGACCCGTCAGAATGTGGAGGGTCAAATAACAGCAAAAGCGAGGATTTTCACCCTCCACAATCTGATGCATCAAAATATGACCAGTCAAAATCCGACCCGTCAGAATACGACAAAAAAGAGGGTTTTCACCCTCCACAATCTGGCGGGGATCCATCAGTAAATTCAAATACAGATCCATCAGATAAAAAGATCGCTATGTCCGAAAATTCTGGCGAATTCCCTGACGGTGAAAATTCATCCCCGGTTCCTGAACCGATTCGAAAGGGAAAATGGGGTACACAGGAAGATCACCAGTGCGCTGAGTGGATTTTCTCCCGTATTAAAAAACTCTACGAGAAAGCTGCCGAAACGGATGGCGAAGTGTCGCGCCCTAAAGACCCCAACTGGAATACCTGGGCGAATGAGATCCGCCTGATGCGTGCCATCGACGGGCGTAGCCATCGGCAGATTTGCGAATTGTTTAAACGCGTGCAGAGCGATTCATTCTGGTGCAAGAACGTCCTGAGCCCATCAAAACTACGCGAAAAATGGGATGAATTATCCCTCAAGCTGTCGCCGGTCAATGTCTCGCACGGGAGTGTTATTGATGCAGATTTTGATGATGAATACTATCAAAACGACCTTGCGGCTGCAGCGCGTTCCGGCTTTCGAGTTTAAGCAGGATAAGTATATGGAGACGATCCTGATCCCCGTATGGTCGTGAAATTTTCTGAAAAAGCTTCATTAGGGTATGCATGTACTCATACCACCGACTATGACCCTACTAAATTAGTGGGGTCATAGTTGATTAACAGTGGGTTGCCGTTCAGTTGGGTGTATAGCGAGACATGCTGGTCAAAAAATTTTCATCCATTTCTCATTCGATTAAACCATTTAAATAATTTTATATCTCCCCCTTACGAGGGAGATCCAGCATCATTAATTGCAGCAGAAAGTATGTCACCAAATGAACCAAGATTTGCACTCTTTTTAGCGCCCAACCGAGCTGCCTCGAATCTATCTCCGATGCTCCCGGGTTTAATATAATCGTCATAATGTTTTTTATTATTGGGGCGCGCGCGATTGATACGTTCAACTTTTCTCTTGAAAATATCATGATAGTTGTATTTAAGCATATTGAAAACATAGGTCAAAGCTTCATCTATTTCATCGAATTGATGACGTCGCAGACACACTTCTATAAAGTATGATAAACCATTTAAGGCTTTTACTTTTATGTCATGCTCAAATCCCTCTAGTTCCTTGTTTTTTATGCAGTTGTAAACTTCAATGCCAGGGTAATTATGAATCCTGTAGAATTCTTGGCGTTGATCTGCAAATGCCTTGTCATATTCAGGCTTTGTTATTTCTTTCAACCTATAGCTATCTTTTAATTCCTCTCTGGCATCAATCCAAAATGTAGCTTCGTACCTCATAAGGACACAGAGAAAATCGAGTTTCTCGTTTTTTTCGGTAAAGGAATCAAGCCGAAGTAAATTACTTACTAAATTTATTGCTTTGACTTTTTCATTTTTATCGCCACGCCAAAGATATGTTGCATAGGTTTTCACGAATGTTGGCGAGTAGTTGTATACATGTTGGTTATCCTCAAGTAAAGCAATTCCTTCGTCATAACTCCCAGTATCCTCTACTAGGTATTGGGCTAGATTAATAATAGCCTGTATTTTTATGTCAACTGGTGTCGCAATTCTAGAAATTATTGAACGATATTTTTGGATAACCTCACTTGATTTTTTTGTAAGGCGAGAGTTGTCGGCATCATTAAGAAGTGAGAGATTATTATCTAAATTTTTATCTCTGCCTATTAGCTGAAGACGACTAGTTACAGAACCATCATCCTGGAATGATTGTCTCATGAGTGTTACAATCTCACTGGAGTAGACCTTAAAATATTTATTATCGACGATTGTAATAATTTTCAATTTAACCAGTTCTTCAACAGCCTTTTCAAAACTATGATCATCCTTCTCCATATTAAGAATGTATTGAATTTTTGATAGTAAATTACTCAAATCACTTTCTGATGTGAGTAGTCCCATAGCTCCAAAAATTTTAAGCGCACTAGCGGAAAGATATTCTTTGATCCTTCCGTATAGGAATTCTATTGCGTTTTTTTCAGTATTTACATGGGAGTCGAGCATAGTTTGAATTGAGCCACACTCTCCATAAATAAGCGCACTTTGGAATATAAATAATGGCCTGCCACTGGTCAGGTTGTGAATGGATTCTGCCAGTGCATTTACTTCTTTCCCTTTTTTATACAATGAAGGGTCAATTGAGAGTTCATTCTCAAGTACGCTATCAAAGAAGTTTAATGATTCGGTTGGTGAAAGTTCTCTGACTTCAATTTCTTCGCCAGTTATGTTGCTAGCTGATCTTGTCGTGATTACAACTTTATGATGGCTAATATCTAAAGATTTAATGAACTCTAAGAGTTTTTCTTTTTCACTGGGATTAAATGTTTCGTAATCATCAATGATTATGAGCATTTTACCTTGGAATTTTATAATTTCTACAGGGTCAGATGTGTCAGTACAAAATGCAATATTATTAATGTACCTAATGACAGAATCATAAGAGTCTACATTACCAGTCATTCTTTCAATAACACCAGTATGATAATTGAATTTACGATCTTTAGCCGAAACAAATGTAATGTAGTCAAAAAATTTTCTATCTTCACTGAGTAAAACTTCGCACACTCGTTGAATGGATGCGGTTTTTCCCACGCCACCATGTCCCCAAACGGTAGAGAAAACTGTTGATGCGTTTTCTTTCAGAAACTTAACTAATTTTTTGACGATTGCTGTATCAATATATTTTTTGTAATTATTTTCAAAACTATTAATAATTGTTCCATTTGGTGCCTTAACTCTCCTTTCGTCTATTTCCATTCCACCGCCAATGAGTTCATCAATAATAAAGTATTCTCTATTGGTCTTTATCAATTGATTGAATGTTGCTCTTGATGCGAGTTTGTCATCTATAAATGAAAAAATATAAAACTCGTCTATTTCGTTGATTTTAATAAATGGAGATATTTGATGGTACACACCATCGTGGTGGATGTATATTATATTTTTTTCGAGTTTGACTGCGGATTGTGAAATGGAGCAAGGGGAGTATTCGCCATTGGGTTTGTATCTAATTCCTTTAGATACATTATCATCAGATGCAATCACGTTGATGATATCGATATCACTTTTTAGAAAGACTGGTCCATCGTCTTTTATCGCTTGATAGAGATCGGAAAAAATAGTATAGAGATTCTCTGAGTTGTCCTCAAAAGAGAACCCGTGACCTATCAATTCATTTCGAATAGTTGGATATGTATTGATACTATCTCTGAATGTTTTAAGTTTTTTATTTCCAAAAATCTCACCATCTATATCCAGAGTTCTAGCTAAACTCAAAATACTACCGATGGATGGCCTAACAATGCCTTGATAGCAACTACACTTTGCATCATCACTAACGCGCGAAATATTTTTATTCCAAAGATATCCGAGTATAAGCAGCAATACATACTCTAATCGAGATTGTTCCTGAGTTGCAGCATCTCGATAATTCCCAGTGAATACGTTTAAATCAGATTTTTCACCAATTTTTTTAGAAATATAATCCATATAAGTACCGATACAAATCAATTAATCGGGGCATTATGGCACGTAAATCAGAGAGGGGAGCTTGTTGGCTCATAAACCCCCAATTTTAGGGGGGGGCAGGCTTCAAAATTGCAGGAAAAAATCAGGAAGGGTGCAGCAAGGTTAACGCCGAGCTGAACCTTGGGTTAGTCTAGAGATCACCAAATAGTCCGCTGTATCAAGACGCTGTTAAATTTAAAAGTCGGCTAAGAGCGAGGAACGGAAGTGATTTTATGCCATCAGGGGCCAAGAGGTAGAGTTGTCAACTAAAAAGATGACTAACAAAGTAGTGCAGATTAACTCGCTACCGGGCATAACTACTTCATCCTTCACTACCCAGTCATAAACCGTCTGCCATCTAACCCCAATGTGACGAGCGTAGGTACTTTCGTTAATAGGATTTAAAATTTTTCATTTTTGGGATAAGGTTATAAAAATTCTAGTGATGAGAAAAACAACATGGATCCATTACTTGCTCAAATAATTGTCAGTGGCACTGGCGAAGCGGTAAAAGTTATGACCGAGAAACTTCTTTCTTCTAAATGGCTTAAAGGGACTGAGGACTCTATTGGAATAATTGAACAATTAGACCAATCTGAAATTAGAACTAAATATATAGAGAAGCATGTATCCAATGCGCTACGGATGAGAACTCTCCACCAGCGAGAACATGATATTTTACTTGGTGATATATATTTTCCTTTAACAATAAAAAATGCAGCAAATAACGATGAAATCATAATTAATGATGACTGTATTATATCTCACCCTCGTATTTTAAACATCGTGGGCATCGCAGGCCAAGGTAAAAGCACCATACTAAGAAAGTTATTTCTAAATGAAATAGAACTCAAAAACAGAATCCCATTTTTTTTGGAGCTAAGAAGAGTAGAAAAAGGGACTATATTAGATTTTTTCAAATTAACACTTGAGTCGCTTGGTGTTGATATAGATCGTTCGAATAACCATGTTGAACTACTTTTACAATCAGGAAAGATTATTTTAATGCTTGATGGGTTCGATGAAGTAAAAGCTAACTCAAGGCTTGAAATATTGTCTCAGATAAAAGAATTAAACATTAGATATAATTGCCATGTTATAGTTACAAGTCGCCCAGAAACTGAGGTGTGTAGAGAAACATCCATTAATAACTTGATAGTTAAAGAGTTGAACGAGGAAAGCCAACTTGGCATATTAAAAGTATTATCCAATCAAACTGAATTTAATGAATTATCTAGTGTGATTAGTGACAATCCTCAACTCAAAGAAACCCTTAAAACACCTATCTTGATAAACCTCTTATATGTATGTTATCCATATTGGGATGAATTACCAAGTAATGTTGTGGAGTTTTATAATAAGTTATACATTACTCTTTATCTCAAGCATGATAGGATGAAATCTTGGGCCCGTGAACGTAAATCAACACTTAACACAGATGATTCACTATGGTGTTTTTCTGCCCTGTGCTATTTTTCGATGAAAGATGAAGTTTTTGAATTCGATACAATATCGCTGGCAAAATATGCAAAAAAAGCACTCAACGCTGCGAGTATTAACACAAAAGAATGCGAGCTTTTTGTAGATGACATCATCAATATTACTTGTTTGATTCAGCAAGATGGTTTAGACCGTTATGTCTTCCTCCATAAGTCAGTACAAGAATACCATGCCGCTTATACTATAAGTAATCTTCCCAAAGAAATAAAAATGAAATTTTACGATTCGATTACAGAAAACTTATCCTCAAATGATAAGTTCGATAACGTGCTAACTTTCTTACATTATATAGATAAAGATGCATTCCAAGAGCAAATTTCTATAAAATACTTCGAAACATTAGGATTGGCAGTCATTGCAAACGCTGATTTAAATGATGTTTGCCATTTTATAATTAAAAAAACCGAAAGGTTGAGCTTATACGCTGAGAGCATCGACAATGAACAAGTATCATGGCAAGAAATTGAACTCATCTCTCAAGAACTTGGGCTTGACGTCTTGCATCTTATGACTGGTGGGCTGCGAGTTATTGATGACACTTTAGATGATCTTATATTAGATGCCGCAAATAACGACTTTCATATTTCTGAACTCGAAAAATATGATTATTCCAGCGTTGCTAACCCACTGACAGAAAGAACCTCTGTAACGAGCTTTAGAATTAACCTTGCTAGTTTTATAATTAAAAACAATTTACTTGAAGATTTAGCTAAGTTATTAAAAAAAACCGCCTCTGAATACTATCACTGCACTTACACCCCATTAATTAAAGAGAAGAAAAAAAAGGCGAAGGCATTATACAAAGAGTTTGAAATCAAACGAGAAATCTGAAATAGATTATACTCCTGAAATTATTGGTGCAGGGCTAATTGATACAATTAATTAGTCCCTTCCTTAGTTTATATAAAATATTAATTTATTAAATCCTACTTTTTTGTATGTATTCCGCGTAATCATACCATTCATATTTATAGTGACCAGCCCCTATTGGTATTTGGCATCGTCCGCTTCTGGCACGGAGCGGACAAGCAAACTGAGCTAAAGGTCCGCGGTGAGCAAAGAAAAGACATTCAACTTTTTGATGCTTATTCATAATGATGACATTACAACGAAAAATTTGCATCTGTCAGCAGGGATGGTCATGATACAACTTAAGTCATGACAATGTTTTGGCATATTTAGTTGCGCATTGTAAAGTTAATAACATATTATACTGTCGTCAGGTTACTTCTCTTTCGAAACTATTACCCCATTCCAATAGACTAATAGTTAATCACGAAAACATTGTTGCGATATGATACGATTAAGTTTTTTCAATTTGTTATATAAACATTCATAAAATGTGATATGATTTTGTTAAGTTTTGTATTTGACGAAATAATTATAATGGTGAGATTATGAGTAAGAAAAAACTCAAAGAAATAACTATTGGTGAACTATACCATCTTTCGTATGATGCATTTGAAAAACACAATAAAAGCCGCATGACACTGAGGCAGATTGGACGGCAATTTATTGATTACACCTTGGGGTTAAATTCATTTAAAATTGATTTCTCTCAGGTTCGCCTGAACTTCATCAATGAGTCTGGCATGCAGGATGTGACTGAAGATGAAAACGAGTTTTATAAATATATTGCAAAGTGGTATGTGGGGTTAGAGAAAGAACCTCGCGATATGGTTTTAAACCTATTCTATCACGCCAGTGATGATCTGCAAAAAATCGACAGTCAACTCAAACTAATTAATGCTCACCTTAAGGGGCTTGAGGAAAAAAAGAAAATATCCGGCTGGTTAAATGGTGAGGAGCGTTATGACAGAAACTTATATGAGTACTACAGAGATAAAAATCAATCTGCTAAAGACGAAATTTTAAAGTTTTTATCAGAAGATCTGGAGAATTATGCTTTATTAAAATGTCAACATCATTATACAACGCTACCAATGTTGGGTTTTTTTACTGGTCCAATGCCTTATAGCTATTCTCGCGGGATAATGTTCTCTAATTTAGATTCATTTGATGTTGAACAAATGACTGTTATGTCGAACAAATTTCTAGATTTACCTTTACCTCAATACACTCTAATTAACAACCTCTACAAAAATGACAAAGAAAAATTTTATGAGTTCGCAAAAAGATTCATTTCTGGTGAGATTGAAGGACTTGACTGTGCACTCGATAAAATAGAAGGTTATTTTTTAACTAGTCATATTATAGGGAAAAGGCGCGATGTCCTCTCAGTCATCATCAGTCATTATAAGAATGAAGATTATGTGTCAGTTGTTAATATGCTCCCCATGCAAATTGAAGGTATATTCCACGACATATGTACTGAATTAGGAATTGATGAATCAAGGCTTGATATATCATCAATCAATGAAAAGCTAAGAATATTGAAAGATAGTATCCGTAGTTTCATTTATTTTGAATATTACTCCTTCAAGTTCCCTGTTATACGAAATATTGTTGCTCACGGAAAATTAGTTGAAGCAGACATAGAACAGGAAGCAATTATGTTAATGCTAGACCTCCTGCCAGTTTGTGACATGGCAGTTTCTGATGAAATACCAGTATTTAGAAAGATGAAATTGCTAAATAAAGTTTTGTGTAATGATTTTGAAAGCCTTATGGAATATATGAGTTTATATGATATAGTCATCCCAGATTTTTATGATTTGGCTGATGACATCCAGACTGCCGAAAGCAAACTTTCGAGCGATAATTTTTGGGCCTATCTTCGCAATGAAGTCAAGAAGTCCGAAGTTAAAGACATTAACGAATCCAACATTGTTAAGTTCGTCAAGAATCTAAATGGTCGAAAAATCTGTAAACAGAGAGCAAATGCGTTCTTAAAAGATTTGCCGAATGTTATTAATGAAATTTTGGCCGATAACGCTGCGAGGAAGGAAATAGTCAAGAAATTTACCGATTTTGTCAAAAAGAATCCTGATTGAATTCGTTTATTGAAGCCAATGATAGAGTTGGAGTAAAAAGTATAAATAATTGGGATTAATTTTTAGTGTGTGACCCTTACTCCATATACTATGACAATCCGATTTAGAAAACGTCAGCTTCAGGCACTCAGGTACCCTTCGAGGCAAAGTCGGCAACACCGCGGGGAGACAGAAGTTGGGATTTATCATCAATGATTAAAATTGCCGACTAAACAGATGGCTACCGAAGCCGTAGCGATTCTAACAAACTGAATTTTCAGCGCTGGAAGGTAAAACGGAAAATCCCGAAAAGGTGAACATCATTCCTTTGGGATGAACAACATGTCAATTAACGAAAACATGATAGTGATTTACGTTCCGGAGTCCCTGGTTCCCGGTTTGCGTGAGTTAACCGGTCCGGTTTTATTTGATATGGATAAGCTAAGAGTGGACAGCGGGTTTGCTCTGGCTCCTGATGAGTTCGTCACCAGTCTTAGGATGCTGGCGGAAGCTGAATTGATGTCTGGATATCAAAAGAATTCCATTGCTATAATCCCTGAAGGGCTGAACACCCTGACTGAGTAAAAGCTGCGCCAACCGGAGTACGCGATGGCGCATAAAACTGAAGTAACCTATTCTCGCCGTCCTGTTCAGGGCGGTGCTTTTGTTCGTGCAGGTGGTACAGCATGAGCAAAAAGCGCACTTACAAAACCAAAACCGAGCAAAGGCACCTTGACCGCGTGGTGGCGCTGGGCTGTATTGTTTGCCGCAATGAAGGTCTCGGTGAATCCCCTGCAGTTATTCATCACATCAGAACCGGTCAGGGTGCAGGTCAGCGCTCCAGTCATTTCGAAACAATCCCTCTTTGCCCTGCACATCATCAATTTCATGGTGTTGGCGTTTCATATCACGATTGCCCCAAAACCTGGGAAATGAAATACGGCACTGAAACCGACCTCCTCGGACAGGTTCTTTATGAGCTGGGAGGGGCAAAATGATGATCATCAATCAGCTGGTTATTTTATCGCTGCGTGAAAAGTGGCTGCGCCTGCGCGTATATCGCTTTTCTGGTTCTGTCCTGACCGATTATCGAATTATCAAAAACTACGCCCATCGACTCATGACGCGGGAGCCAAAAGTATGAACCTCGAAAGTATCGTTAAATATTTTTCTCCTAAATCCATGATGCCTGGCGCGGTACCGTGCGGAATTACTGCTGAAACGCTGACCATCACTGATGTGATGGCATCACTTGGGATGGCTGCCGCTAAATCAGCGATCGGCATTGAGCTTTATCTGGCAAAGGCTGGCGTTCTGCCGGTAGACAACATCACAAACTACATCGAGCAGCTGGCGCTCGAGCGAGGAAAGAAAAATCGCACGCTACAAAAAATGACAGCACACCAGCGGCGCATCTTCCTGCGCACACTGGCGGAGTTTGTTTTCCGTGATTATTCGCTCAGTGCTGCCAGTGAAATTAAGTGTGATCACTGTGTAGGGTCAGGTTTCATTGATGCTGAGGTATTCACGATGAAGTCAGTACGTATTTCAGGAACCAGGCAGGGACCGCGTGAAGTTCGCGAGCAAATCCGCGTTATCTGCAAACCTTGTGGAGGGAAGGGGCGCACCCGGAATGAATGCCGATGCCGTGGGCGCGGTGAGGTACTCGACAAAAAGAAAACAGAATTTCAGGGTGTACCGGTCTATTCGCAGTGTAAGCGCTGCGCCGGGCGTGGGTATCCACGATTGAAGGATTCTGAGATTTTTAAAGCGCTGGGCATTCCTGAAACAACATGGCGCCGAAACTATAAGTTATTTTTCGATCGCCTGGTAACGCATTGCCATGTAGAAGAGTCCTGCGCTGAAAGGATGCTGAAAGCGGTGACTGGATAATAGCCATATTGAAACTATGCCATTGCAAAAGTGGCGGAAAATGGATACGCTGATTCTAACGCTGGGGTATTACGCCTGTGACGTTACTGATTTTAAAGCCTCGGCATTCGCCGGGGTTTTTTCATTTTTGGAGAATGATATGCCTCGTTCTTTGTTGAGGGTTGATGCAGATGACGTGAGAGAGTTTTCTCTCAGCGTTTCATCGGGATCTACATCTGGTGCTATTGAGAAGTTACGGAATGCACTGGACGTTCTTGAATCAGGGAATTCACACTTTGCAGAAGGTAAAGGCAGCGTGATGCTGATTAATAATGAGGTTAAAGCAGCATCACGCCGTATCAGGGAGAGTCAATAGTTTGTTTCTTTGGCGACAAACACCGGCAATGGAAGAAGTATTTCCCAAAACGGTGTGTAGTCATCATGAATCTGGCTGGAGTCAGAGGTCCAATAAATATGTACACGGCGATATAGCTCAAGGATAGTGCACTCTATATTTATGAGATTCATATCCCCCTTATGAACATTTTCGCGGGTGTAAACTTCATAAATTGGCGCTATTTTTTCTTCTTCTGTTTTCGCTTGATCAGCACGGTAGGCCATTGCCTCCTCATGAGTTTCACAAGCAAACAGGCATTGATATCTGGACACCTTTTCTGGGAAGTATGCTTTACGCGTATGTTCCATAATAAGTCCCATCATCAGGGCTTCACTTTCCTCGCTGCGCTCGTCCATTCTGGGACCTGAATTGTATAGGTAGTTATAACCATGTCTGGAAATTCCAGCAGGAAACATACTGTTTAAAAATTTATCTTCGTGCTCATTTTCTGGATGAAATACGGAAAGGGATACGATGCTGTCCGGCTTAAGCCTTCTACTGAAATCAACAGTGAAATATTTTTTTCCGATACCAGAATAATAATTAGGGCCGATTGCTTCCTCATTACCAAAAATCACAAATCACCTCCAGTTGGATGTGGGTACCCTTACAGCGTCACGATATCAGTCAAGGTAAAATGTCGCTAGAAAACACCATAGCGGCAAACTTCGATCCGCATTTTCGGCAACTTTCCGCAAATCCCATGGTTAATCTCGTTCGTGGGATTTGCAGAAAAACTGCGGTAGTAGCATAAAATTGAACCCGCCAGCGCGGTTTTTTTCCGTTTTAAGCGCCATCTTCCAGACGCACACCACCTTACAAACAGTAATGAAACCTTACCTGCTTCATTGAGTTCAATCATAATTTTTTAAATTAAAGGCCCTGAATATGCGCATTCAAATTCACGAACCATGGAAAGACGGCATGAGCATTACTTATCAGGACTTAAAAGAGGCTTTTTCGGAAACCTATCAACGTCATAAGTCTTTAGAAATCGAGCTTAGAAAAGAGATTGATATACTTGTTGAAGAGTTCAAAAAATCACTATCAAGCGAACCTTTGACCTATCGCGCTGAGGATTGGGATGGCATTTTTTTTGGTAGCGCGGTCCGGAGTGAGGAAAAGCCAAGAGTCAGTGTCAGTTCAGTTGCCGGTGAAGAAAATCCCGTAACTGGCATTGCCGTGGGGGAGTCGTTAACACCGAGAATTGGCTTCACTTTACAAGTTGCAGTTGGTGGTGAAAGGCAAGGCGATCCAATGATATACCTGTCCCAGAAGGTGGAAATTGGTGAGCTACTCGGATGTCTTTCTGTATGGGTTGATAGTCGTTCATTCCAGATCGCCAACACCAAGAACATCCCCAAATATGATGATGTCTGCAGCTGTATCAAAATGAATCTTCTGCAGCAGTGCAAAGGATAGTCCCATCTCCCTGCATTAAGTATTCAACCCGGTCTAAGCTTGTGCCGGTTTTTTTTATCTCGGCATTGTGAATCACCAATACAAAATCAATAGCCCACCTCGTTTGCGAACCTGGTGGGCTTTTTTATGGAAGAAATCCCCATGCCATACAAATCAAGTATCGCTGACTGGTTCACTCAGTTGATGGGTAATCCTCCGGAGTGGATGAAGTTGCTCTTTATCGTTGTCCTGGGTGAATTAGCTCGCTGGATGTACGGCGGTGGTCGAATCCGGGAACGCTGCGCTGACGCTATAACCTGCGTATTGCTGTTTTACCTGGTTCGACCCTGGATACCACAACTCCCGCCAGTGATGGGCGTAAAAATTCTTCCTGGTTCTGTGGCCATTATTCTCGCTCTGGTCGGAGGCTCTGTTTGTGCTGGGATCCTGGCATGGGTATTCGAGATGAAA